>NZ_JADDIX010000061.1:13293-61640 GCF_015070855.1 Pseudomonas lopnurensis | reverse complement strand
CGCTGGATGAAGTGCAGGTCGGATTCGTCGTACTGCACGCAGTAATCGCGTTCGGGGTAGACGTAGGGGCCGAGCTGGAAGCGGTAGTCGGTGCCGTCGAGCAGGCCATGGTCTTCGAGCACCTCGGCGATGATCTGCGGTGCCGTCAGGTGCTGGAAGATGCGCTGGTCGACGCTCTGGCCGAGGTAGGCGAGGACCGGCCGCAGGCTGATGGCATAGTGGGTCAGGCGTTTGCCCGAGTCGCCCTGTTCGATGCTGTAGATGATGCCGTGCACGCCTTTGCCGGAGGGGCCGAAGGCGAGGTAGGCGGGCTGGTTGATCAGCGCATCGAGGTCCAGGTCGGGACGCTCGCTGACCAGTTCGATGTCGAAGCGATAGGGGTGGTTGAGCGCCTCCCGGCCTTCGAAGGCCACTACCTGCAGATCGGTTTCCTGGTTGGCGATGGCGAAAGTGATATGCGCCTGGTTGGCATCCTGCATGCCTTGGCCTCCTTCCTTGAGTTCGGCGAAGGCCGGAGGGTGAGCGATGATGGCGTTCGGTTCAATCACGGAGGGGCGACAGCATGACTGGGATCACGTTCTTCGGGAGCGGAGGACGCAATGGGCACCCAGCCGAAAATAACCGGCCAGCGCCACCTGACAAGGCAGCCCATCACTGCCAACCGGCACCATCGCGGCGCACCCCTCCCCATTTGTGCGCACACGGCTCATGCCCCGGCGGCGCTACAAAACCGCCTCATCGATCCCAAGCCAATGAATCCAAACGATAAACAGCAAAAAACGAAAAATGGCACGCAACCTGCTCTATCACAGGTGAACGGGATGAGTCGCCTCCGGCACTCATGACGCTTGGCACAATCAGGAGTTGCTTCAAGGAGAACTAGGGTTCCGGCTCACAGGGAGTGGGCGCTGGTCCGAGAGTTCTCCGGTCCCAGGGACGGGACTACACGGAGGGATAAAAGCCCGGGAGACGCGATGTCATCCCGTGCCTGTCATTCCAATGTGTAGGGAAATCACGCCATGTCCACACTGCGCTCGCTGAACAAGACCCTCATTGCTGCCAGCCTCGCGGCTGCCGCTCTGTTCTCGCCGCTGGTCACCCAGGCCGCCGAGAAGCTGAAGATCGGCACCGTCGTCTGGGCCGGTTACGGCCCCTTCTACGTCGCGGACAAGCTCGACCTGTTCAAGCCCCATGGCCTGGACGTCGACCTGCAGTTCTTCAACGACCCGGCACTGATTCCCACCGCCATGGTCAGCCGCGCGCTGGATGGCGGCATGCTCACCTACGACCAGGTGGTCGCCTCGGTGGCCAAGGGCCTCAAGCACCGCGTGGTGATGCCCATCGACTTCTCCAACGGCGGCGACGCCATCGTCGCCGATGCATCGGTTCAGTCCATCGCCGACTTCAAGGGCAAGAAGATCGGCTTCAACCCGCTGTCGCCATCGGATTTCCTGCTGGCCTACGCGCTGCAACAGAACGGCATGAGCGAGAAGGATATCGATGCGGTCAACATGACCCCCGAAGGCATCCCCGGCGCCATGGCCTCGGGCAACCTGCCGATCGGCGTGACCTATGAACCCAACGTCTCGCAGATTCTCTCCATGGGCACTGGCGACAAGTTCAAGGTGGTCTATTCGTCCAAGGATGCGCCGGGCCTGATCACCGACGTGCTGGTCTTCGACGAGGCGGTGATCGCCAGGAAACCCGCCGCCATCAAGGCAATGATCCAGGGCTACCTGGACGGCCTGGCCTACATGCAGGCCCACCCGGACGAGTCAGCCAAGATCATCGGCGAGGTGCTCGGCGTCAGCGCCGAAGAAGCCGTCGAGCAGATGGCCGGCGCCTACAACCTGCCGCTGGAGGAAATGGCCAAAAGCTTCGCACCCGGCGACGACACCCACTCGTTCCACGGCAGCGGCGCGATCATCGCCAAGCTGCTCAAGGACAACGGGCAAATCCCGACCATCCCCGACTTCAGCAAGACCTACGACGCCCAGTTCACCGAAGCGCTCGCCCAGTAAGCCGATGCCAGGCGGGCCGCCGCCCGCCCAGGCTGGAGAACACCATGACCGCCAAACCCCTGTACCGCTATGCCGACGGCCGAGTGCCCAACACGCTGGCCATTCTCTATACCGCATTGGCCTATTTCGGCGGCCTGGCCCTGCTGTTCGCCGCCAACGGCTGGCTGAACGCGCTGGGCACGCTGCTGCTGGCCCACGGCATGATCATCGCCGCCTACCTGATCCACGAGTTCGCCCACGGCGCGATCTTCAGCGTGCCCAAGCACAACGAATGGGCCGGCAACGTTTGCAGCTGGCTGTGCGGCAGCTGCTACGCCGAATTCCAGGACCTGCGCAAGAAGCACATGCGCCATCACGTCGACCGCGCCGACGTGATCACCTTCGATAGCAAAGCGTTTCTCAAGGCGCGCCCGATGTGGCTGCAGAAGCTGGTGCTGGCGCTGGAATGGGCCTACGTGCCGGCGGTCGAGCTGATCATGCACTTCTACGTGATCGCCCTGCCCTTCGTCACCGACAACGAAAAGCATCGCGCCCGCCGGTCAGCGGTCGCCCGCGTGCTGGCGATCCGCATGCTGCTGTTCGCCGGGCTGGCCGCGATTTCGCTCAAGGCGGTGCTGCTCTATGCCGTGGCCTGGATGATCATGCTCAGCGTGCTGCGCTTCGCCGATGCCTACCAGCACACCTATGAAGCCTTCGCCGTGCTGGAAGATGGCGGCAAGCTGCCGGAGGACAAGCGCCGCGACCGCAGCTACGAGCAGCAGAACACCTACAGCAACGTGGTCTCCGAGCGCTGGCCGGCGCTGAACCTGCTGCTGCTCAACTTCTCCTTCCACAACGCCCACCACGAGAAGCCGGTGGCGCCCTGGTACCGCCTGCCCAAGCTGCACGCCGAGCTCTACGGCAGCACCTACAACCAGGTGATCCCGATGCGCAAGCTGCTCGGCAGTTTCCACCGCTACCGCGTGCGCCGCGTGCTGGACGACGACTACGGCGTGGTCGGCCAAGGGCCGGACAAGGCCGACAACTTCTACGGCGCCGTGGGCGTCTCCTTCCTGACGGCGGTGTGACATGCACAAGGCACTGGATTACCGCGGCCGCTGCGTGGTCATCACCGGCGCCGCCGGGGGCATCGGCCGCGGCCTGGCGCAGAGCTTCGCCGCCGCCGGCGCCACGCTGGAACTGCTCGACCGCGATGCCGAGGCGCTCGCCCAGCTCGCCGACGCCCTCGGCGCCGACACGCCGTTGCACTGCACGGCACTCGACCTCGGCGACCGCCAGGCGGTGCAGCAGTATGCCGACGACCTCGCCTGTCGCGGCCTGCAGGCCGACGTGCTGGTCAACAACGCCGGCGTCGAGTACGCCACGCCGCTGGCCGAATGCAGCTTCGAGGCCGACCAGCGCTGGTCGGCCCTGCTGGAGAACAACGTCGGCTCCATGCAGCGCCTGACCCGCGCGCTGTTGCCGCGCCTGCGCGCCGGCGCCAGCGTGATCAACCAGGCCTCGATCTGGGGCCTGAAGGGCGTACCGGGCTTTTCCGCCTATGTGGCGAGCAAGCACGCGGTGGTCGGCCTGACCCGTTCGCTGGCCTGGGAACTGGGCCCGCGGCGCATCCGGGTCAATGCGGTATGCCCCGGCTGGATCGGCACCGACGCGGCGATGCGTTCGCTGCAGGTGATGGCCGACGCCAACGGCCGCAGCGACAGTGCCGAACTGGCGGCGATCCTCGCCAACCAGGCCATCCCTGAGCTGCTGACTCCCGCCGATCTGGGCGGCACCTTCCTCTTTCTCGGATCGCCGCTGGCGGCCGCGCTGACCGGCCAGGCGCTGTCGGTCAGCCATGGCGAGGTGATGCACTGATGGTTGGGCAGGCGCTGCAGGGGCAGGTCGCGCTGGTGACCGGCGCCGCGACCGGCATCGGCCGGGCCACCGCCCTGGCGCTGGCCACCGAGGGCGCGCGGGTGTGGATCAACCATTGCGGACAGCAGGACCTGGCCGAGCAATTGGTCGAGGAAATCATCGCCTATGGTGGCGACGCCTGCGCCGTCGAGGCCGACGTCAGCGATCCGGCCGCGGTGGCGGCGATGTTCGAGACCATCCTCGGCGCCGGCCCGCTGGATATGCTGGTGAACAACGCTGGCGTGATCCTGGAAAAACCCTTTCTCGCCACCGACGAAGCGGACTGGGCCCGGGTACTCGGGGTCGACCTCAGCGCGGTCTACCGCTGCTGCCGCCATGCGCTGGCGCACATGCAACCGCGCCGCAGCGGGGCGATCGTCAACGTCACCTCCGATCTCGGCTTTCTCGGCCGCGAGCACTACGCCGCCTACTGCACGGCCAAGGCGGGTGTCATCGGCCTGACCCGCTCGCTGGCGCGCGAGTTCGCCGCCGACGGCATTCGGGTCAACGGCGTCGCGCCCGGCCCGATCGCCACCGCCATGGTCAGCCCGGAACACATGAGTGAGCAGTGGATGGCCAAGGAGCTGGCGATCCCCATGGCGCGCCTGGGCACCCCGGAGGAAGTGGCCGCCACCATCGTCTTCCTGCTCTCGCCCCGGGCGAGCTATTTCACCGGACAGATGCTCGGGCCCAACGGCGGCTCCTGGATGGGCGCATGACCAGCCTGATGCCGCAAAGCATGCTGGTCGGCGGCGCCGTGATGTGGGGCCTGGGCTGGTTGCCGCTGCAGTTCTTCGCCGCGCGCGGCCTGGCCGGCATGCCGCTGGTGCTGCTGACCTACAGCCTGCTCAGTCTGCTGGCACTGCCGGTGCTCTGGCAGCAACGCCGGGAGTGGGCGAGCCAGTATCGCCACGTGATCACCATGGGCCTGTGCGGCGGCTGGGCCACCGCTGCGCTGGTCACTGCCCTGGCCGAAGGCAACGTGGTACGGGTGATGCTGTTGTTCTACCTGGCTCCGGTCTGGGCGATGCTCGGCGGCTGGCTGCTGCTGGGCGAACGATTCAGTGCTGCGCGGCTCTTCGCCCTGGCGCTGGCGATGCTGGGCATCGCGCTGACCCTGGGCATCGGCGACACGACCCTGGAGCCGCTCGCCGCCAACGACTGGCTGGCGCTATCCGCCGGGCTGGCCTTCAGTCTCAACAACCTGGCGACACGTGCCGCCGACCGGGTGCCGCTGGCGAGCAAGGCGCTGGTCAGCTTCGTCGGCAGCGCGCTGCTCGGCGCGCTCTTCTGCCTGTTGTTGCGACAGGTTCCGCCGCCCATCGATTTCACCCTGGCCTGGCAGCTCGGCCTGTTCGCCCTGATCTGGCTGGTCAGCATGGCCGCGGTGCAGTACGGCCTTACTCATCTGGAGGCCGGTCGCGCCGCCGTGCTGGTGGTGTTCGAGCTGATCGCCGCGGTGCTCTCCTCCGCCTGGTTCGGCAGCCATGCCATCGGCCCTAACGAATGGCTCGGTGCCGCACTGATTACCGCCGCCGCGCTGATCGCCGGCTGGCCCGAACGTCCCGTCCCCGCCGCGATAAGGAGCACCTGCGCATGATCGTGCACATGGACCGACTCAGTTGGGTCGACTACGAACGCCGCGTGCGCGAAGGCGCCGTGGTCCTGCTGCCGTGCGGCGCCACCGAGCAGCACGGCCCGCACCTGCCGCTGGGCACCGACGCGCTGCTGGCCAGCGCGATCAGCGCCGACGTCGCCCGGCAGGTCGGCGGGCTGGTCGCACCGGCGCTGTCCTACGGCTACAAGTCGCAGCCAAAATGCGGCGGCGGCCAGCACTTCTGTGGCACCACCAGCCTGGACGGCGCGACTCTCAGCGCGCTGGTGCGCGACGCGGTGCGCGAATTCCATCGCCATGGCGTGCGCCGCCTGGTGCTGGTGGTCGGCCACTACGAGAACCAGTGGTTCGTCGCCGAAGGCATCCAACTGGCGCTGCGTGAGCTGGGGCCGGATGCCGGCCTCGACGTGATGCGCCTGGAACACTGGGATTTCTGCCGCGAACAGACCCTCACCGATGTCTTCCCCGAGGGCTTTCCGGGCTTCGCCCTGGAGCATGCGGCGGTCATCGAGACCTCGCTGATGCTGCATTACCACCCCAGTCTGGTGGCGCTGGAGCGCATCCCCGACGACGGTCCCGCCGACTTCCCGCCCTACGACATGTACCCCAGCCGCATCGAGTGGGTACCGCCGTCCGGCGTGCTGTCCTCGGCGAAAGGCTCCAGCGCGGCGAAGGGCCAGCGGCTGGCGGAGGATATCGTCGACGGCATCGTCGCCGCGGTGCGCAAGGAGTTCGCCCTGTGAGCGCCGCGACAGGCCTGCAACCGCAGCGCACCGCCCTGCTGGTGATCGACATGCAGCGCGACTTCTGCGCGCTGGGCGGTTACGCCGACCGGGCCGGCATGGACGTGACCCGCCTGCGCGCGCCGATCCCGGCGATCCAGGCGCTGCTGGATCGCGCCCGCGGCCTCGGCATGCTCGTCGTGCATACCCGCGAAGGTCACCGCGCCGATCTCTCCGACCTGCCCGAGCCCAAGCGCCGCCGCGCCGAAGCGACCGGCGCGCCCATCGGCAGCCCCGGCCCGCTCGGGCGCCTGCTGGTCCGTGGCGAATTCGGCCACGGCCTGATCGACGAGCTGCAGCCGCGCGCCGCTGAACCGGTCATCGACAAGCCCGGCTACAGCGCCTTCGCCCACACCGACCTGGAGCTGATCCTGCGCCGGCGCGGCATCGAGCGGCTGATCCTGACCGGGGTGACCACCGAGGTCTGCGTGTCCTCGACGCTACGCCAGGCCATCGACCTGGGTTTCGACTGCCTGACCGTCAGCGACGCCTGCGCCTCGGCCGACCCGCGCCTGCAGGCCGCCGCGCTGGCGATGATCGAGGTCGAAGGCGGTCTGTTCGGCGGCGTGATCGACAGCGCCACCCTGCTGCAGCGCCTGGAGGGTTCGGCATGACCGACGTCCTGCGGCTCTGGCCGCTGCTGACCGCCACGCATCGCTACGACAAGTCGATCTCCACCCGCAACCGCGGGCAGGGCACGCTGATCGACGCACCGATCCTGGCCTTCCTGATCGAGACCCGGCAGGGGCGCGTGCTGTTCGACGTCGGCTGCGACTATGCCAAGCTCAGCGATCCGGCGGCGCGGGCACGCTGGTACGACCCGCTGGAATTTCCCATGGGCCCGCCCGAAATGCGCGAAGACCAACGCCTGCCCGCGCATCTGGCCCGGCATGGCCTGACGCCGGCCGATATCGATCTGGTGTTCCTCAGCCATCTGCATTTCGACCACGCCGGTGGCCTGTGCGAGGTCTGCGGCTGCGACGTGCACGTGCACGAGGCCGAGCTCGCCGCAGCCCGCGCCCAGGCCGACGATGCCTACTTCGCCGACGACTTCGCCGGCGACCATCGCTGGAAGCCGCAGCGCGAGGAATACGAACTGCTGCCGGGGCTGCGGGCGATCAATAGCCCAGGCCACACCGCCGGCCACATGTCACTGCTGATCGAACTGCCGCAGGGCAAACCGGTGATCCTCGCCGGGGACGCCGCCGATCTGAGCGAGAACCTCATCGATGAAGTCGCCCCCGGCCTCTGCTGGCAGGATCGCGACGACCTGGCGCTGGCCAGCATCCGCAAACTCAAGGTGCTGGCCGGCGAGGCCGGTGCCGACGTCTGGCCGAATCACGACATGGCCTTCTGGCGCACCCTCAGACGCTTCCCGGAGTACCACGCATGAAAACCGTACCCGATGCCTACCTCGGCGTGTGGCGCCGACGCCTGCTGACCACCACCGCCGGCCTGCGCGACGAAACCAGCGAGGTCTATTGGCTGCAGACCGCCCGGCTGCACGCCGATGTGCGCCTGCCCCGGCCACAGCCGCTGCCACCGGCCGCCTCCCTGGAAACCTGCAGCCACGCCCAGCAGATGGCGCTGTGCGAACAGGCCGGGTTCGCTGGCGTCACCGACGTCAACGGCGACATCTGCCAGTGGTACCGGCTGATCGACTTCCAGCCGCCGGGCGGCCCTGCCGATATCGGCTGCATGCGCTTCGAAGGCTCCGACCGGCTGCTGGAGGATGGGCTGGATGGCAGTTACCACGAAGTATGGCAACGCGTGCCCGAATCTGACGGGGTCAACTGGGGCATCTGGCTGCAGGCGGCCGAACAGCCCGCGCGCCAGGCCTGCCTGCTGGTCGCGGGCG
The DNA here is from genome assembly GCF_015070855.1 of Pseudomonas lopnurensis. Lineage (GTDB taxonomy): Bacteria > Pseudomonadota > Gammaproteobacteria > Pseudomonadales > Pseudomonadaceae > Stutzerimonas > Stutzerimonas lopnurensis. Next base: position 53,468 of record NZ_JADDIX010000061.1, on the reverse strand, counting down.
ACTATTTCATGTTCGCCGCCGACCGCCCGCAGCCACTGGCCGCCGGTGCCGGCCACTTGCGCGAGCAACTGGCCGGCGCCAGTCCCGCGCTGCGCCCACAGTGGCTGGCCTGCGAGCTGTCCTTCGGCCGCCATCGCAACGGCGCCACCCCCTGGCAGATCACCCATTCGACGCTGCCGGGACGTGTTGGCGATGCGCTGCTGCCCAGCTATTGGCGCTTCGCCGATCCAGCCAACCTGCCCCGCGAGGATCTCGCCTGCCTGGGCCGCTACACCCCGGCCGCCGGCTGGGTCAGCGCCGCACTTCCCACGCCCACCGCCCCGCAGGAGGTGCCCGCATGACCGTGCAGATCGCCATCGCCCCGTCCGCCGCCAGTCGCACCGCGGAACAGCCGGGCACCCAGGCTCCCGCCCCGCAGCCCCGACACAAGAGCCGTTTCTGGAGCATTCGCGGCGAACTCTCGCGGCGCACTGCCTGGCTGCTCACCGGCGCCGGGCTGAGCCTGCCCTTCGTGCTCTGGTGGCTGTGGACCGCGCTCGGCCTGGCCGACCCGATGTTCATGCCGAGCCCCGGCGCGGTGCTCGAGCGCATCGGCCGCTGGTGGACCGGCGAGGGATTGCTCACCGACATCGGCATCAGCGTCTGGCGGGTGATGGCGGGCTTCGGCGCCTCGGCGCTGATCGCCCTGCCGCTGGGGCTGTACATCGGCACCTATCGCCCGGTGCAGGCCTTTCTCGAGCCGCTCACCGACTTCATCCGCTACATGCCGGCGGTGGCGTTCATTCCGCTGGTGATGCTCTGGGTCGGCATCGACGAGGGCTCCAAGGTGCTGATCATCTTCATCGGCACCTTCTTCCAGATGGTATTGATGGTCGCCGAGGACGTGCGGCGCGTGCCCATGGCGCAGATCGAGGCGGCACAGACCATGGGTGCCAACCGCGGCGAGATCGTCAAGCTGGTGATCCTGCCGTCGGCCAAGCCGGCGCTGCTCGACACCCTGCGCATCACCTGCGGCTGGGCCTGGACCTACCTGGTGGTGGCCGAGCTGGTGGCGGCCAACTCCGGGCTCGGCTACGCCATCCTCAAGGCGCAGCGCTACATGCACACCGACAAGATTTTCGCCGGCATCCTGCTGATCGGCCTGATCGGCCTGTTCACCGACCAGGCCTTTCGCTGGCTGCACCGCCGCGCCTTCCCCTGGATGAGGAAATGACCATGTCCGATAGCAAGATCCGTGTCCGCCAGGTCGGCAAGACCTTCGTCAGCGACCAGCGTGAAGTGCAGGCCCTGGACGCCATCGACCTCGACATCCAGGCCAACGAGTTCGTCACCTTCGTCGGCGCCTCGGGCTGTGGCAAGTCCACCCTGCTGCGCATCATCGCCGGGCTGGAAACCCAGAGCCGTGGCGAGATCCTGCTCGACGGCAAGGCCATCGACGGCCCCGGCGTCGACCGCGCCATGGTCTTCCAGCACTACAGCCTGTACCCCTGGCTGACGGTGATGCAGAACATCAAGTTCTGCCGCCAGCTCAAGGTGATCGGCGACACCGTGCGCAACGACGGCGACGTGGAAACCGCCGCCGGCCGCGCCGACGCGCTGCTCAACCTGATGGGCCTGACGCGCTTCACCGACGCCTACCCCAGCCAGCTCTCCGGTGGCATGCAGCAGCGCGTCGCCATCGCCCGCGCGCTGATGCCCAAGCCCGCCACCCTGCTGATGGACGAGCCGTTCGGCGCGCTGGATGCGCAGACCCGCGAAGTCATGCACGACCTGATCCGCCATGTGCACAAGCTGGAGAAAAGCACCATCCTGTTCGTCACCCACGACGTCGAGGAAGCCATCTACCTGGGCAGCCGCATCGTGCTGATGGCGCCGCGCCCCGGTCGCATCGACTCGATCTACGAGGTGCCGCTGCCGGCCCAGCGCAACCAGGACATGAAGCTCGCGCCGGAATTCACCGCGCTCAAGCGCGAGATCCTCGGCCGCATCCGCGAAACCTCCGGCATGCAGACCGATCTCGACCAGTTGGCCAGGCTCACCGCCGTCGCCGGCTGAAGGCGCGGCGAACCGCCTGCTTCAGCGCGGCATCATCCGCACGCCGGACAGTTCGGTCAGCGGCCGCGGCCGCCCCAGGTGATAGCCCTGCACGAAGTCCACGCCGATCTCCTGCAGGCAGTCGAGGATGGCCTGCGACTCGACGAACTCGGCCACCGTCTGCAGCCCCATCTCGTGGCCGATGGCGTTGATCGAGGCCACCATGGCCCGCGCGATGGGGTCGTGCTCGATGTCGCGGACGAACACGCCGTCGATCTTCAGGTAGTCCACCGGCAGCGTCTTCAGGTAGCCGAAGGACGACAGCCCGGAGCCGAAGTCGTCGAGGGCGAAGCTGCAGCCGGCCGCCTTGAGCTGCTCGATGAATTTCATCGCGCGGCTGAGATTGGCGATGGCCGCCGTTTCGGTGACCTCGAAGCACAGGCATTCGCTGGGTATCCGGTGGCGCTCGATGGCCTCCAGGATGAATTCCAGAAAGCTCTCCTCGCCCAGCGACATCGCCGACAGATTGATCGAATAATGACCGATCGCCCCCTTCTGGCGCCGGCACAGGTCGCCGACCCAGGCGAGGAAGTTGCCCACCACCCAGCGGTCCACCGCCGGTGCCAGGTCGTAGCGCTCGGCCGCCGGCATGAAGGCACCGGGCGGGATGATGCTGCCATCCTCGCCGAGCATCCGCACCAGCACTTCGTAGCGCGGCAGGTCGTCCGGCTGGCGCGACGACACGATCGGCTGCACGTACAGCCGCAGGCGGTCGCCATCCAGCGCCTGGCGCAGGCGGTGGGTCCATTGCATCTCGCCGCGGCGCTCCAGCAGTTGCTGGTCGTCGGCCTGATAGACGTGCACCCGGTTGCGCCCGCCCTCCTTCGCCGCGTAGCAGGCGCTGTCCGCCGCGCCGAGCAGCGGGCCGAGGCTGCGCGCATTGGCGTCGATACCGACCAGGCCGATGCTGGCGCCGATGGCGAAGCTCTTGCCCTCCCAGTTGAAGCGGAACTCGTCCACGGCGCGGCGAATGCCCTCGGCGATCAGCACCGCCTGTTGCAGCGGGCAGTCGAGAAAGAGGATGCCGAACTCGTCGCCACCCAGGCGCGCGAGCACGTCGGTGCTGCGCATGCGGGTCTTCAGCAGGCGTCCCAGCTGACGCAGCAGTTCGTCGCCGGCGGCGTGCCCGCAGGTGTCGTTGACCACCTTGAACTGGTCGAGGTCCATGTAGCAGAGCACGTGCTCACGGCCATCCTCCGGCTGTTCGCGCAGCAGGCGCTCGAGCTGGCGTTCGAAGGCCGAGCGGTTGACCAGGCCGGTGAGGTTGTCGTGGTTGGCCTGGAAGGTCAGCTTGCGCGCCAGCTGGCGGGTGACGGTGACATCGCGGAAAGTCAGCACCATGCCGATGACCGTACCGTCCGAATCGCGGATCGGCGCCAGCGCATCCTGGATCGCGATGCGGGTGTCGTCGCGCCGCTCGAGAATCCCCGGCGGTCGCTCGGTATGGCCGCTGGCATCGCTGCGTCGACGCAGTGCTTCGCCGGTAGCCGTGGGCAGCCGTGCGCCGGACGTCTCGTCGAATACCCGGTAGACCTCTTCCAGCGGTAGATCCTGCGCCTGCTCCTGTTGCCAGCCGGTCAGCTGTTCCGCGCTGGGGTTGAGATAGCGAATGCGCCCCTCGCGATCGGTGGTGATCACGCCATCGCCGATGGACGCCAGGGTGACCTGGGCCAGGCGCTTCTCGGCGAACAGCTGCTCCTCGATGCGCCGCCGCTCGGTGATGTCTCGCACGGTGCATACGTAGACTTCCTGGGCGCCTCCCTGGCTCGCGGTCAGTTCGGCGGCGAACGGTTGGCCGTCGCGGCCGTGCAGCAACAGCTCGCAGGTGACCTCGCCGCCCGTCGGCGGCAGCAGCGAGCCGGACCAGGAAGAGCCGCAGGCGATGAACTGTTGTAGCGGCTGGCCGACGATACGCTCGGCGGGCAGGCCCAGCAGGCGCTCGGCACCGGGATTGCAGCTGGTCAGCACGCCGTCGCCGGTGTAGGTGACGATGCCGTCGCGGATGTCGCGAACGATACTCTGGGTCTTCGCCACAGCACTCTGCAACGCACGGATGACCTTGTTGTACTGCGCGGCGATCTGCCCCACCTCGGTGAACGGCTCGACCTCGACCTCGCGGTGGAACTGGCCCTGGCGCTGGTGCTCGTCCATGGCGCTGAGCAATTCGATCAGTTCGGTGCGCGCGCCGTGTTCGCTGACGTTCAGGCCGATGCGCTCGTGTTCCGGGTCGACCCGCAACGGGTAGTGACGATTGATCATCCGCAGCAGCAGATAGGTCGCGCCGAAGGCCCAGACGGCGCAGGCCAGCATACCCTCGACCTGTACCAGCAACTGCCCGCCACGGTCGAGGCCGGTACCCAGCAACAGCGGGTCGCCGAACAGCCCCACGGCCAGGGTGCCCCAGATGCCGGCGGCCAGGTGCACCGGCACCGCCCCCACCACGTCGTCGATGCGCCAGTGCAGCAGCAACCGCTCGGCCAGGCACATGGTCAGGCTGCCGCCCAGGCCGATCAGGATCGCGGACGGCCCGCTGACGGCATGCGCGCCCGCGGTGATCGCCACCAGCCCGGCGAGCATGCCGTTGAGCGGCAGCACCGGCTCGATATGGCCGTGACGCCACCAGGACACGATCATCGCCGCGACGATACCGGCCATGGCGGCCAGCACCGTATTGACGATGATGCCCGGCACGCGCAGGTCGAACGCCAGCGTGCTGCCACCGTTGAAGCCGAACCAGCCGAACATCAGCAGCAGGCCGCCGAGCATCGCCAGCGGGAGGTTGGAGCCCGGCATGTTGCGGCGCCGCCAGGCCGGATCGAAACGCCCCGAGCGCGGCCCCAGGACCATCACCGTCGCCAGTGCGATCCAGCCGCCAACGCCGTGCACCACGGTGGAGCCGGCGAAATCCACGAAACCGCGCTCGGCCAGCCAGCCCTGCCCTTCACGGAAGACGCCGCCCCAGGCCCAGTGGCCGAACAGCGGGTAGATCAGCCCGGCCGACAGCGCGGCGACGATCAGGTAGGCATTGAAGCGCATCCGCTCCGCCGCGGCGCCGGAGACGATGGTCGCCGCCGTGGTGCAGAACATCGCCTGGAACAGGAAGAACGCCAGCGACCAGCTCTCGTCGATGGCGAAGGAGGTGAAGAACAACCCGCTCCCGGCCAACCCGTTGTGGCTGGCGCCGAACATCAGCGCGAAGCCGAACAACCAGTAGACCATCAGCGCGATGCACAGATCGGCCATGTTCTTGGTCGCGACGTTGATGGCGTTCTTGCTGCGGGTAAGGCCCGCTTCGAGGCAGAGGAAGCCGATCTGCATGTTGAACACCAGGCCGGCGCATAGCACTACCCAGAGGGTATCGATCGAGGCTGTTGGCATCATGTGTCCACGCATGAAAAAGGGATCGCCAAACCGCGCCCCCGGTCGAAGAAGCGGATGGCATTAAGCCACTGCCAGATTCATGCCATGGAATCGGCTATCCGCCAAGCGTAGGTTGGCGCTGGGTGCAGCGAAGCCCAACGATTCATGCCAGGACGCATCCAGTCTGGGCCGTACCCCGCCGCGGGACGAACCGCTCATTGCCTGCCGAGCAACGCCCGCATCGCCGCGAAAATCTGTGCCATGGCCTGTGGGTCGCGTCCCGGGCCGCCGGCGCAATGCCCCCAATCGGACTCCAGCACGCGCAATTCGGCGTTCGGCATCAAGGACGCTTCGTGGCGTGCATCGTCGACGGTGAAATACAGGTCGGTGCTGCCGGGCATCACGATGGTGCGAGCCTGAATGCGCCCCAGCGCCTCGGCCAGCGAGCCACCGCCGAAGCTGTGAGCCGGGTCCGCGCACTGCCAGGTATCCAGCACGCAGAGCAGGTCGTTGGCGTCCTGCTCCAGATGGTCGCGCTCCCAGTAATCGAGCAGTGCTTCGACGCTGGCGAAGCCGAGGCCGCGCCACAGCTCACGACGGAAGAACGCCTGGGAATAGGCCCAGCCGGCATAGGCACGGCCGAACGCCCGCAAGCCCCGTTCGGGCGGCGTGGCGTAACGCCCACCCTGCCAGTCGGCGTCGGCGCAGAGCGCCGCCTTTACTCCTTCGAGAAACACCTGATTATGCGGCCAGCAGCGCGCGGTGCAGCAGAAAGGCAGGATGGCACGCATCCGCTCGGGATAGGCCATCGCCCAATAGAGCGTCTGCATGCCGCCCATGGACCAGCCGGTCACCAGCGCGAGCTGCCAGTCGTCGCCGAACAGGCGGTCGAGCAGTGCCTTCTGCACCCGCACGTTGTCCAGCAGGCTCACACGCGGGAAATCCGCGCCCTGTTGGCCGGGCGCCGCGTTGCTCGGCGAGGTCGACCAGCCAGCCCCCAGCAGGTCGGTCAGCACAATGCAATGTTCGCCGGTGGCGAGCGGACTATCCGCACCAAGCAGGGGCAGGCTGCCCCAATGTGTACCACCGTAGTAGCTCGGAATCAGCACCAGGTTGTCCCGCGCCCGGTTCGGCGTACCCAGCACCTGATAGCAGATGCGTGCATTGCGCAGCCGTTCACCGCCTTCCAGGCTCACCTCGCCCAGTGCGTGGAATTTCTTTTCCTTTCTGATTTCAAGCATCTGCAAGTCTCCTGGACCACTGGACGGGCGCGTCGGCAAGGCCAGCCGCAGCCCGTTTCTATACACGCTGGCATGTATATTGGATGAAGGAATCGTGCCAGCGGTGCCAGCGCATCGCCCCCATGACTCCAAGGAGTGCAAGCCGATGACCAGCTTTCCCCTCTCCTCCGTCGAGGAGCTGAAACAGCAGCTGCAGGACAAGGGCGTGAAATACGCCATGGCCAGCTACGTCGACATCCATGGCGTGATCAAGGGCAAGTTCGTCCCCCTCGCCCACCTAGGCCAGATGCTCCGGGGTTCGGAGCTGTACACCGGGGCGGCGCTGGACGGCGTGCCGCAGGACATCAGCGACAACGAGGTGGCTGCCATGCCGGACCCGGCCAGCGCCACCCAGTGCAGCTGGAACCGCGACCTGGCCTGGTTCGCCAGCGATCTCTACCTCGACGGCAAGCCCTTCGACGCCTGCTCGCGCAGCATCCTCAAACGCCAGACCGAGGCGGCCGCCGCGCTGGGCTATACCTTCAATCTCGGCATCGAGACCGAGTTCTTCCTGTTCAAGGACACCCCGGATGGCGGCTTCGCGCCAATCTCCGCACGTGACGACATGGCCAAGCCCTGCTACGACCCGCGCCTTTTGATGGACAACCTGCCCATCGTCGACGAACTGGTGGAGGCCATGAACGAGATGGGCTGGGGCGTCTACTCCTTCGACCACGAGGACGCCAACGGCCAGTTCGAAACCGACTTCAAGTACACCGACGCCCTCGGCATGGCCGACCGCTTCGTGTTCTTCCGCATGATGGCGGGCGAGATCGCCCGCAAGCACGGCGCCTTCGCCACCTTCATGCCCAAGCCCTCGGCCAACCGCACCGGCAGCGGCGCGCACTACAACATGTCGCTGGCGGACATCGACACCGGCAAGAACCTCTTCGAGGTCGACGGCGATGATCCCTATGGCTGCGGTGTGACGCCGCTGGCCTATCACTTCATCGCCGGGGTGCTGAAGCATGCCAAGGCGATCTGCGCGGTCATCGCGCCGACGGTCAACAGCTACAAGCGGCTGATCCGCAAGGGCGCCATGTCCGGCTCGACCTGGGCGCCGGTGTTCTGCTGCTACGGCAACAACAACCGCACCAACATGCTGCGCATTCCGTCCCAGGGCGGCCGGGTCGAATGCCGCGCGGCCGACATCGGTTGCAACCCTTATCTCGGCGCGGCGATGATCCTCGCCGCCGGCCTCGAAGGCATCCGCGAGCAGCTCGATCCCGGCCAGCCGCACCGCGAGAACATGTACCACTACAGCGAACGGGAAGTGGCGCAGATGGGCATCGAAACCCTGCCGCGCACCCTCGACGAAGCCATCGACGCCTTCGAAGCCGACCCGCTGTCGCGCCAGGTGTTCGGCGATGCGATGTACCAGGCCTTCGTCGAGTTCAAGCGCGACGAATGGAATGCCTACCACACCCATGTTTCCGACTGGGAAATCCAGCGCTACCTGAAGTTTTTCTAAAAGGGAGTCTCACCATGCACGGCAAGATCATGAAAAAGCTGCTCTGCGCCGGGGCCATCGCCCTGACCACCCTCATCCCCCTGGCCCAGGCCGAGGAGAAATCGACCTTCAATCTGGCCTGGACCATCTACGTCGGCTGGATGCCCTGGAAGTACGCCGACGAGTCCGGAATCATGAAGAAGTGGGCGGACAAGTACGGCATCGAAGTGAACATCACCCAGATCAACGACTATGTCGAATCCATCAACCAGTACACCGCCGGCCAGTTCGACGGCGTGGTCGCCACCAGCATGGACGCGCTGTCGATCCCTGCGGCAGGCGGCGTCGACACCACCGCGCTGATCGTCGGCAGCTACTCCAACGGCAACGACGGCCTGGTGATGAAAGGCACCGATGACCTCGAGCAGATCAAGGGTCAGGACGTGCATCTGGTCGAGCTCTCGGTTTCCCACTACATCCTGGCCAAGGCGCTGGACAGCGTCGGCCTCGCCGAGAAGGACGTGAAGGTGGTCAACACCTCCGATGCCGACATCGTCGCCGCCTTCAGCACCAATGACGTGCGCAACGTCGCCACCTGGAGCCCGCTGCTGCAGGAAGTGGCCGCCGCACCCGATGCGCACCAGGTGTTCGACTCGGCCAGCGTGCCGGGCCATGTGAAGGATCTGTTGATCGTCAACAGCGAGACGCTGGCCGACAACCCGGCCTTCGGCAAGGCGGTCACCGGCGCCTGGTACGAAGTGATGGCGATCATGGCCAGCGACACGCCGGAAGGCGCCGAACTGCGCGCCCAGCTCGGCGCCGCGTCCGGCACCGACCAGGCCGGTTACGAGGCCCAGCTGAAGGGCACGCACATGTTCTACACCCCGGCCGAAGCGGTGAGCTTCATCTCCAGCGCGCAGGCCTATGAAGCCGTGGACAGCGTGCGCAAGTTCTCCTTCGACCATGGGCTGCTGGGCGATGGCGCCGATTCGGCGGATTTCGTCGGCATCGCCATGCCGGCCGGCACACTCGGCGACCAGGGCAACCTCAAGCTGCGCTTCGACACCACTTACATGCAGATGGCCGCCGACGGCGCGCTATGAAGGCTTGCCACGCAGCGCCCGCCGACGGCACGCTGCGTGGCCGCTGCGCATTTCGAGGAGCCCCATGCGCCGTACCAAAGAAGACGCCGAACAGACCCGCCTCAAGGTCATCGCCGCGGCACTCGAACTGTTCAGCCGCAATGGCTATTCGAACACCACGCTGGCGATGATCGCCCAGGCCGCCGGCTTCAGCCGCGGCCCGATCTACTGGCACTTCAAGAACAAGGACGAGCTCTACCAGGCGGTGCTGACCTTTTCCCAGGAGCCGCTGGAGCGCCTGATCGAGCGCAGCCGGACGCTGGGCGAGGAGCCGCTCGTCGCCATCGAGCATTTCGTGCGCGAGTGGTTCCGCCTGCTGCTGGAAGACCGCTGGTATCGCCAGTCCTTCGAGATCCTGCTGAACAAGACCGAACTCACCGCGCAGATGGCCAGCACCCTCAAGCGCGAACGCAAGCTGACCCGCGACATGGTGCAACTGCTGGAAGAACTGATCGAACAGGCCCAGCGCGAACGACGCATCGGCGCGCAGCAGCCCCCGCGTTCACTCGCCGTGCTGCTCTACTCCAGCCTGATGGGTATCACCCACACCTGGCTGTTCTCGCCGAAGCTGTTTTCCCTGCGGGAACAGGCCGAGCAGTTGGGCGACGGCCTGTTGGACATGCTGATGGTCAGGACACCCACGCAGTCCTGAAGCGGCGGAGCGCGGGGGCGCGGAAACGAAGATCAAAAGAACACGTCTGCCGGCACGTTGAAGCGCTGCGCCAGCGCCCGAATGTGGCGCACGTTGAGCCGGCGCTTGCCGTTGAGGATTTCCGAAACGACGGACTGGGCGCCAACCTCGGGGAGATCGCTCTGGCTGAGCTGATGCTCGGTCATCAGGAAGCGCAGCACCTCATGCCCAGGCACCTCGGGCAGAGCGTAGTGCATCGCGTCATAGGCAGCGATCAGGTCGCCCATTTGCGAGGCGAGAGCGGCGAGCGGATGGCGTTCCTCGCCACCGATCTCGTCCAGCAGTTCGTCCAGCGCTTCGACCAGAGCGTCATAGTCGGCCTCCGTTTCCGGCGGAGTGAGCAGCGGAGCCACGTAGCGCCAGTGCTCGGTTGCTTGCTTGAGGAGTGCGCTCATATGCACCTCACTACCATTGGTTGCGGTCGTACTCTTTGTGATCGAGGACGGCTCTGATGAAGACTTTCCTGTAGACGTAATCCACCGTGGCTATGAGCCGCAGCTTGTTACCACCGATGTCGAATACGTGCTTGTCACCGACCTTTTCCACGCTGGGAAAGAGCTGCTTCATGGCGGCGAAGTCCTTCGGCTCGACCTTGCTGATCAACCGGTACCAGGCATCCAGTGCGGTGGCTGAGTGGTGCCACTTTTCCTTGGCTTCCCAGATGCGCTTCTGGGTGATGACATGCATGCTCGACGTTCGTATCGCAAATTGCTATGCGGTACGGTATTGCAGTATCGAATATATAGCAAGCTGCTATTCAGCGGCATGAAGGCGCTTCCACTCCATAGCCGCTGCGCGTGGCCGTGATGACATATGGGGGAAAAGCAGGCGTGGGCTCATGAAACCAAACTGGGACCACGCAAACGCCCTTTTCCGCTCCCCAGAAACGCCGAAGGCCCCGGAATACGGGGCCTTCAGGATTGGATATGGCGGAAGCGCAGAGATTCGAACTCTGGGAAGGGTCTCCCCTTCGGCGGTTTTCAAGACCGCTGCCTTCAACCACTCGGCCACACTTCCATTAAAGCGGGCGCAATAGTACCGGATAGAAATACACTGTCAAACACTGATGCTGGGCATCGAACTTGCTTCTGCTATGATCCGGGACAAATCGTCTCAGGCTTGATTTCATCCAAGGAGTGTCGCCATGCACGAACACGAATACGCGCTTAGCCACACGCAGGTCGAACAGCGTGAGGTCAGCAAGGTCCTGCGCAATACCTATGGGCTGCTGGCCATGACCCTCGCCTTCAGCGGCCTGGTCGCCTACATGGCCATGCAGGCCAACGCCGCCTACCCGAACATCTTCGTGGTGCTGATCGGCTTCTACGGACTGTTCTTCCTCACCGCCAAGCTGCGCAATTCGGTGTGGGGGCTGGTATCCACCTTCGCCCTGACCGGCTTCATGGGCTACACCCTCGGGCCGATCCTCAACATGTACCTGGGTCTCGCCAACGGTGGCGAGCTGATCAGCTCGGCGTTGTCGATGACCGCGCTGGTGTTCTTCGGGCTCTCGGCCTACGTGCTGATCACCCGCAAGGACATGAGCTTCCTCAGCGGCTTCATCACTGCCGGTTTCTTCGTATTGATCGGCGCCATGCTGGCCGGCTTCTTCTTCCAGATCACCGGGCTGCAACTGGCGATCAGCGCCGGCTTCGTGCTGTTCTCCTCGGCGTGCATCCTGTTCCAGACCAGCGCCATCATCCACGGCGGCGAGCGCAACTACATCATGGCCACCATCGGCCTGTTCGTTTCGCTGTACAACCTGTTCATCAGCCTGCTGCAGCTGCTGGGCATCTTCGGCGGCGACGACTGATCGGCCCTGCCTGAAACGAGCCCGCTTCGGCGGGCTTTTTCATGCCCGCAGCTGGCGTATCATGTCGGCTGTCTCGCAATGGTGTTCCGATGAAATTCGCAATCGCCCTGTTCGCCTCCCCCCATTCGCCGGCCGCGCGCCGCGCGCTGCGCTTCGCCGAAGCGACACTCGCCGGCGGGCACGAGATCGTCCGGCTGTTCTTCTATCAGGACGGCGTGCACAGCGCCTCGGCGAATGTCGTGGCGGCGCAGGACGAGCCGGATGTGGCCGCCGAATGGAGCCGCTTCGTCAGTGCCAACCGGCTCGACGGCGTGGTGTGCATCGCCGCCGGGCTGCGCCGCGGCGTGCTGGACGAAGGCGAAGCGCAACGCTACCGGCGCCCGGCCGCGAACCTGGCGGCGGGCTGGGAGCTGTCCGGCCTCGGCCAGCTGCACGAAGCGGCGCAACAGGCCGACCGCCTCGTCTGCTTCGGAGGTCACTGATGGCCCGTTCGATGCTCGTCATCAGCCGCCAGGCCCCCTGGTCCGGCCCGTCGGCACGCGAGGCGCTGGATATCGTTCTGGCCGGCGGCGCTTTCGAGCTGCCGTTGGGGCTGCTGTTTCTCGATGACGGCGTGTTCCAGCTCGCCGCCGCCCAGCAGCCGGCGCAACTCGAACAGAAGGACCTGACCGCCAACCTGCAGGCGCTGCCGCTGTTCGGTGTCGAATCGCTCTATGCGGCGCGGCGCAGCCTCGCCGAGCGTGGTCTCGACGAACAGGCGCTGCCACTGTCCGTCGAGGTGCTCGACGATATCGGACTGAGCGCCCTCATCAACCGCTACGACCATGTGATCACGATCTGATGGCGACCCTGCACCTGCTTTCCCACTCCCCGTTCGCCGACGACCGGCTGGCGAGCTGCCTGCCGCTGCTGGGCGCCGACGATGCGCTGTTGCTGAGCGGCGATGCCGTCTACGCGCTACATGCGAACACCCGCCAGCGCCAGGCGCTGGAAAAGTTGCCCGAAACGGTCGCGCTGTTCGCCCTGGAAGAAGACGTCCGGGCCCGGGCGCTGGAGGCCTTGCCCGCCCGGGTCACCCTGGTGGACTACCCCGGCTTCGTCGAGCTGAGCTGTCGCTACGAACGGGTCAACAGCTGGCTATGAATACGTTGTGCGTCGACGGGCGCGCCATCGCCCTGGACCAGGATGGCTTCCTGCTCGACCTGCAGGACTGGAACGAGGCCGTGGCCCAGGCTCTGGCCGAGCGGGAGGGATTGGCGCTCGAAGCCGAGCACTGGGAAATCCTCCGGCTGCTGCGCGAGTTCCATGCCGAGTTCCAGCTCTCGCCCGCCACCCGGCCGCTGATCAAGTACACCGCGTTGAAGCTGGGGCCGGAAAAAGGCAACAGCCTGCACCTCAACCGCCTGTTCAAGGGCACCCCCGCCAAGCTGGCCGCCAAGCTGGCCGGGCTGCCGAAACCGAGCAATTGCCTATGAGCCTCGAAACCCCAGCAGAACACCCCTTCGCCGTCTTCGTGCGCATCCTCGGCAAGGGCAAGCGTGGTGCCCGCGACCTGACCCGTGAAGAAGCCCGCGAGGCCATGGGCATGCTGCTGGACGGCAAGGTCGAGGACGCCCAGCTCGGCGCCTTCCTGATGCTGTTGCGGCACAAGGAGGAAAGCGCCGAGGAACTGGCCGGTTTCACCGAAGCCGTGCGCGAGCGCCTGCCCACCCCTGCCATCGAGATCGACCTGGACTGGCCGAGCTATGCCGGCAAGAAACGCCACCTGCCCTGGTACCTGCTGGCGGCCAAGTGCCTGGCCGCCAACGGCGTCCGCATCCTGCTGCATGGCGGCGGCGCGCATACCGCCGGGCGCATCTATACCGAGCAGCAGCTGGAACTGCTCGGCATCCGCCGCTGCGAGGACTGGGAACAGGCCGCGGCGACGATCGAGCGCGAGCGCATCGCCTTCATCCCCCTCGGCGCCTGGATGCCGGTGCTGCAGCGCATGATCGACATGCGCAACCTGCTCGGCCTGCGCTCGCCGATCCACTCGCTGGCGCGCCTGCTCAACCCGCTGGGCGCCCGCTGCGGCCTGCAGAGCATCTTCCACCCCGGCTACCAGGACACCCACCGCCAGGCCAGCACGCTGCTGGGCGACAACGCCATCGTCATCAAGGGCGAAGGCGGCGAAGTGGAAATGAATCCGGACAACATTTCCCACCTCTACGGCACCCGCGCTGGCGCCGCCTGGGACGAGGAATGGCCGGCGCTGTCCGAGCGCCGCCACGTCAAACCGGCGCAGCTGGACCCGCAGCAGCTGCTCGCGGTCTGGAACGGCACGCAGGAAGACCCTTACGGCGAGTTGGCGGTGGTCGCCACCATGGCCCTCGCCTTGCGCGGCCTGGGGCAGCCGCGGGAAGCGGCATTCGAGCAGGCCCGCCGCTATTGGCAGCAGCGTCATTCATCGATTTAGGCGATAGGATCCACCGACCGTTCGGGTGCATCGATCGAACCATCGTCCCTAGACTGCCTCCTAATGCGTATACGGGAGGACAGCATGGGACTACTCATCGACGGCCAGTGGCATGACCGCTGGTATGAAAGCAGAGACGGAACATTCGAACGTGAACAGGCCAAGCGCCGTCACTGGGTGACAGCCGATGGCGCGCCCGGCCCCGACGGCCAGGGTGGCTTCAAGGCCGAAGCCGGGCGTTATCACCTGTACGTATCGCTGGCCTGCCCCTGGGCGCACCGCACCCTGATCTTGCGCAAGCTGAAGGGGCTGGAAGCGCTGCTCGACGTCTCGGTGGTCAGCTGGCTGATGGCCGAACACGGCTGGACCTTCGACAAGGCCACCGGCTCCAGCGGCGACGCGCTGGACGGCCTCGACTACCTGTACCAGCGCTACACCCGCGATGATCCGAACTATTCCGGCCGGGTCACCGTGCCGGTGCTCTGGGACCGCGAGCGCCAGTGCATCGTCAGCAACGAATCGGCCGAGATCATCCGCATGTTCAACGGCGCATTCGACACGCTCACCGGCTCGCGGCTGGATTTCTATCCCGAGGCCCTGCATGGCGAGATCGATGCGCTCAATGCGCGGATCTATCCGGCGATCAACAATGGCGTCTACCGCGCGGGTTTCGCCACCACGCAGGAAGCCTACGAAGAAGCCTTCGACGAGCTGTTCCGCGAACTCGACTGGCTCGAACAGCGCCTGGGCAAACAGCGCTATCTGGCCGGCGAACACCTGACCGAAGCCGACTGGCGCCTGTTCACCAGCCTGGTTCGCTTCGATGCCGTCTATTTCGGCCACTTCAAGTGCAACCTGCGGCGCATCGCCGATTATCCGAACCTGTCCAACTGGCTGCGCGAGTTGTACCAGTGGCCGGGCGTGGCCGAGACGGTGGATTTCATCCATATCAAAAGCCACTACTACGCCAGCCACCGACAGATCAACGCCAACGGCATCGTCCCGAAAGGCCCGGCCCTGGAACTCGACCGCTCCCATGACCGCGAACACCTGCCGGGACGAGGAATCTGGATGCGATCGGAGGCTTAGAAGTCCAAAGCTTGAGGCTTGAGGCTTGAGGCTTGAGGCTTGAGGCTTGAGGCTTGAGGCTTGAGGCTTGAGGCTTGAGGCTTGAAGCTTGAAGCTCCGACAGCCCCCACCGCTTCAGTCACCCAGCCGTGCCATGGTCGAGCATATGGCACATGGCGGTCTTCAGCTTCATCGGCCGCACCGGCTTGTGCATCAGCGTGTGCCCCAGCTCGCGTACCTGCTGCTTGAGTTCGTTGCTGTAGTTGGCGGTGATCATCAGTGCCGGTAGCGGACTGGCGCGACGCGCATTGACCGAGGCGACCACGTCGATGCCGGTATGGCCATTGTCCAGGTGGTAGTCGGCGATCAGCAGGTCGGCCTCGGCGTGGAAGTTGTCCACCTGCCGCGCCAGGTCTTCCTCGGACAGCGCCGTCACCACCATGCAGCCCCAGCCTTCCAGCAGCGTGCGCATGCCGGCGCAGATCGCCGTGTCGTTATCCAGTACCCACACCCGGGCGCCCTGCAGCCGCTGCAGCAGCAGTTCGGTGGTATTCGGCTCGGCGCGGGCCTTGGGCGCGCGCCGGGCCAGCGGCACCTCGATGGCGAAGCGCGAACCGCGCCCCGGTCGCGAGCCGACCAGGATGCGGTGGCCGAGCATGCGCGCGATCTTCTCGACGATGGCCAGCCCCAGCCCCAGGCCGCGATCCTGGTTCGGCCGCACGCCCTCGCCGCGTTTGAATTCCTGGAAGATTTCCTCGAGCTTGTCCTCGGCGATGCCCACGCCGGTATCCCAGACCTCGATCGACAGGTTTTGCCGGCGCCGACGGCAACCCAGCAGCACGCGCCCTTGCGGCGTATAGCGGATGGCATTGGTCAGCAGGTTGCGCAGGATGCGCGCGAGCAGCTGGATATCGCTGCGCACCAGCGCCGAACAGGGCACGAAGTCCAGCTGCAGGCGCTCGGTGGCGGCGATCTGACGAAACTCCGTGGAAAGATTGTCGAGCAGCTCGCTGACGGCGAACGGGGCGATATCCGGCTTGATCACGCCGGCGTCCAGCTTGGAAATGTCGACCAGCGTGCCAAGCAGGTTTTCCACGTCCTCCAGCGAGTTGCTGATGTTGCGGATCAGCCCGCCGCTGGGTGCCGCCGGCTGTTCCAGCAGCGCGCTGGTGAACAGCCGCGCGGCGTTCAGCGGCTGCAGCAGGTCGTGGCTGACCGCGGCGAGGAACTTGGTCTTCGACAGGTTGGCCAGTTCGGCCTCGCGCTTGGCCTCGCGCAGCCGTGCCTCGACGTGGCTGCGCTCGTCGATCTCGCACAGCAGCTGGTCGTTGAGGCTGGTCAGTTCGGCGGTGCGCTCGCGCACCCGCTGCTCCAGGTTCTGATAGGCCTGGTGCAGCGCCTCGGCGGTGCGCCGGCGGTCGGTGATGTCCTGGATCAGCACGAAGATGCCCGCCACCTCGCCACTGGCCTGCCGGTTCGGCACGTAGGAGCGCAGCATGTAGCGCTGCTGGCCGGCATGGTTGCGCTCGGCCATCTCGAAGCTGACGCTCTCGCCGGACAGCGCGCGGTCGATGTAGGGCTCCAGCTGCCGCCAGTGCTCGCCGCTGTGCACTTCGCGCAGGCTCTGGCCGAGCATGCCGTCGCTCGGCCAGCGGTACCATTGCTCGTAGACCTTGTTGGTGAATTCGTAGGTCAGCTCGGACGAGACATAGGCGATCAGCGCGGGCACGTGGTCGGTGATCAGGCGAATCCAGCGCTCGCTCTCGCGCAGCGCCTCGGCGTGGCGGTAGCGCTCGGTGATGTCGGTGAAGGTGTTGACGAAACCGCCGGTGGGCAGCGCATGGGTGCGGATTTCCAGCATGCGCCCATCGAACAGGCGCTGCTCCAGTTCGCGCACCGGGTGGCCCTTGGCGTCGCGGGTGTTGGGCGTCAGCAGTTTCAGTTCGCTGTCGGCCATGACCTCCGCGAACGGCCGGTGCGCCTCGATCGGCGCCAGCCCGCAGAGTTCGAGGAAGCGCCGGTTCCACAGTTCCAGCGCGCCCTCGCCGCTGACCATCGCCACGCCCTGGGACAGATTGTCCACGGCCCGCTGCAGCAGCCGCGACTTCTGCGCCAGCGCCTGTTCGCGGCGCATGGTTTCGCTGACCTTCACCTCGGTGATGTCGGTGTAGAGGATCACCAGCCCGCCTTCGCGCGTCGGCCGCTCGCTGACCTGAACCCAGCGCCCGCTGTTCAGCCGGTAGACCATCGGCTCGTCGCCCCGGCCGCGGTGTTCCTCGACGATCAACCCGGTGCTCTCGGCCAGCCGACGCACATCCGCCAGTCGCGTGCCGGCATTGATGCGCGCCCGGGTTCGGCTCCACAACGATTTGAAACGTCGATTGAACAGGACGATGCGCTGCTCACGGTCGAACAGCACGAAGGCATCGGAAATGCTCTCGATGGCGTCGACCAGGTGCTGGTGGGCAGTTTCCGCGCGCAGCCGCGCGTCGCTGAGCAACTGGTTGCTGCCCTTGAGCTCGGCCATCGCCTGGCTCAGCGCGTCGGTACGTTCGCGCACCTGCTCGGCCAGTTCCACCGAGTGCTGGAACGCCGCGTAGGAGGCGTCGCGCCCTGCGCCGCTGGACTCGACCCGCTCGATCAGCGCGGCGTTGATGCGCTTGAGCTTGAGGTTCTCGCGCTCGAGCTCGGCCTGACGCGCCAGCAGTTCAGCGACCGCCCCGCCCTCCCGGTCGGCCAATGGCGACACCGGTGAAGGTCTGGTTGATGTGCATGCCATTGAACTGCTCTCCGTAGGTGTTGAAGCCGATCACCTGCTGGCGCCTGAGAACATCCGAAGCCTGTTCGCTGACACCGTTGGCCTCGATCTCCAGACGGCGCAGGAAGCAATCGCAGCCGATGGTCAGCAACGGCGGCCCGAGACGTTGCTCCAGGCGCTGGAACAGCGCTTCGAGGTTGGGCATCAGCGGGCCCGGCTGCATGGCGGTGAGCACGATGCCGTTCTCCACCGCGCAGTAGAAGGTCAGGCTGAGATCGGCGTTGACCTTCTGGATCGAGCGCACGTAGTAGTGCTCGTTGATGCGCACCGCCAGCGGGTGCGCCGCGAACAGGCGATGGTCGAGTTCGGCGACGCGCACGCCGATCAGCCGGGCGTATTCCTCGGCCGCCGGCTCGGCGTTCAGCTCGTAGACCCTGCGGCTGTTGCTGTCGGCCTGGGTCACCACCAGCTTCTCGCCACGCGGCAGGATGTGGTGGGTGGTGAACACCTCGAAATCCAGCCAGGTGTTGACCAGCACCACGATGGCCGCGCCGCTGTGGAAGCGGCCGTCGTGGTACACGTAGGTATCGCTGAAGTGGTTGTCGTCGCCGGCCGAACCGCCAAAATGCGGGATGCTGCCGAATGCCGCGCTGAGCGCGGACAGCACCACTTCCTCGCGACTGGACAGGCCGTCGAGCAGGGTCAGCGCGAAGCTGTGGTCCTTGATCGGCGCCAGCGAATTGCTGCGGCAATCGCGGCCCAGGCGCTCGACCAGTTGCTGGGCCTCGACCAGGCCGAAGCGCTCCATCTCGTCGATCAGTTCGCAGGCGATCGAGAAGCTGCGGTGGTCGAAGCCGATGGCCGTGACGCAACTGCGGCCATAGCCCTGCGCGGTGATCTCGCCGGCGGACGTGCAGCCGACCAGGCGCACCCCGCCGAAATACTGCTGCAGCGCGTCGCCCAGCGCCGGCAGGTCGTATTCGGCCGAACAGAAGAACAGCACGAATCCCAGGTGCGGGTGCATCAGCTGGCGCGCCAGATCCTGCGCCACCGTTTCGGCCAGCCGGGCCTCGGACATCGCCGTGCGGACCACTTCACCTTGTTGTTCGGTCACGCACCGCCCCCCCCCCCGCACCACCTGAATCGGATGACCCTATTCTTGGGCAGGGCATAGGGCGCGAAAATGCTACTTGAGTACCGGAAAAGCCCTGCCTAGGTAGCAACGCGACGCATGATCGCAGGCGCCACCGGCGCGGGCGCGAATGCGGTTCAACCCTTTTGCACGCCCGCTTGCGGACAACCGCGGCGGTTGCTCGCCAGCAACCAGGCTCCTGCCAGAGCGCCACGCAGCGACTTTTGCCTGCGCCCCGGAGGGTGGATGAGCCGCACGGCGTTATCCACCCCACGCCACCCCACGCCATCCTGCGCTCAGCCATGGCGGCTTGCCGGTGAACGGCGAAAAGGCTGGCCCCTTGCGGGGAACCAGCCATTTCGGGATGCAGCGGAGTCCGCGGCTCAGAAACTCAGTGCCGCGCCCACCGCGAAGGTGCGGGTGTCTTCGTCGAGGGTCGAATCGTCACGGCCGGCGATCTCGAACTGGTTCAGTTCGGCCACCAGGGTGAGGTTGTCGTTGATGCTGTGGAACAGCGCCACGCCGCGGGTCTCGTAGTCGGCCGCGCTGCCCAGGCCATTGCCGTCGTCCTTGGTCTTGCCGTAGGACAGCGCCAGGCGGTTCTTGCCGAAGCGGTAGGAACCCTGCAGCAGGTAGCCGTCGCTGTCGACCTCGCGCAACAGCGCCTCGCCGGCGTTGTTGGTGAAGAACGGGTTGATGCCCTCGGCCTGGAAGCCGGACGCGGTCAACGAGAGGTTGCCCATCTTCGCCTGTACGCCATAGCCGAGGCCCTTGGACGTGACCTCGTCGATGCTGCTGTCGGTATTGTCCGAGCTCTGCTGCATGCCGTTGACCCAGGTGTAGAACTGGGTGCCGCCGAGCTCGAACCGGTAGGTCACTTCGGCCTCGAAGCGCGGCGCCTCCTGGTAGGCCTTGTCCAGCGTCGAGCGGGTGTCCTCGGTGGTGTCCACCGGGTCCATGATGCCCGCGGCGATGCGCAGACCGCTCATCTCGGGCGAACGGTAGGTGATCTGCGCGGTCGGGAACGGGTACGGGTAGCCGCTGCCGATGTTGCCGAAGGACACGCCACCGCCGTCCACCAGGCCCAGGCTATCGCTCACCTGGCCATAGCCGCTGAGCATCTCGTCGAGCAGGATGTTGGAGCGGGCGAACAGACCGAAGTCCTTGCCGAACAGCACCTCGCCCCATTGCTCGTTGCCGGCGGTGGCGTAGAACTGGCGGACGTCGATGCCGGTTTCGGTGCCGTTGGTGTCGCTGTCGTTGATCGTCACCCAGAACGAGGAACGGCCGCCCAGCTCGAGGTCGCCGACCTGCCTGGTGAAATTGAAGCCGATCCAGTTGGGCAGAAAGCCCATCTTCACCCGCGACTGCTTGCGATCGAACTGCTCGCCGTCGCGGTCCACGTCGCTGTGCACGTAGAAGGTGTTGAAGTATCCGTCGGTGGAAAACGTGGTGCCGTCCTCGTCGTAGAGCACGATTTCGGCCAGCGCCGATTGGCTCAGGCTCATGGCGACGGCACTGGCCATGGCCAGCGGCAGCAGGGTTGAAACGGCTTTCTTGTTGTTGTGCATGGCGCTCTCCGCGGTATTGACGACAAGCAGTCGTGACGGGAGCGATTATCGAAAGAGGGCCACGGCGCACATACGCTGCGATAGCGGCGAAAGGCTGGCACTTTGGCCGTGGCGACCGTCTTGCATTGGAAGCATTCATCCGCGGGCCGGAGGGGCGGCGCTTAGGTCGTACGTCCAAAGCATCGCGCAGCGTCCCGATCGCCTGGTGAACAACCGGAACGGATCGGCGGTTTCGACCTAGCGCCGTAGCCAGCGGGTATCCGGGGCGGCGGCATTGGCGAGCACGTACCAGCCGCCCTCGGCCTCGCGCAGGGCCTGCAGTTGACGACGGATGTCCTCGGGCTGCAGCGCCGCCATGGCCAGCTCGACCCGGGCCGGATAGTCACTGTCGCAACCTGCCAGCCGGGCCTGCCAGACCTGTTCGGCGCGACCGCGCAGGTCGCCGCGCCGAGCGACGTCGGCGCTCGCAGGAGGAGCATCCGGCCGGGCATCCAGCTCGCGGGCGAACTCAGCGAGAAAGGTTTCGATATGTCCGAGGATCTCACCGGCCGACGCCCTGGGCGACTGCACGGCAAAGATCATTCCGGCCCGCTCACCGAACTGGCGAAAGCCGCAGAACACCGCATAACCGAGCTGCAGCTCGCTGCGCAGACGGCGAAAGAATGCCCCTTCCATCAGCCGCGACAGTTGCCGCCAGGCCGCCTCCACGGAAGCTGCGCGCAGAGGCAACGGGCAGAACAGCAGCAAGGCGGTTTCCCTCGCCGGCTCGCCGAAACCGCACCATACATAGGAGTGGGCGCCAGCGGCATCGGCCTCGGCCGGGGTTGCCTGCGTTTCCGGCATCCCGGGCGTCACGCGCAGTGCATCCTGCAGCGGCCCGCTCAGAGGCGCCGACAGGCCCACGGCCAGGGCATCCCAGCGGGCGTGCCGCCAGGCGTGGGTCAAGGCCGCTTGATCCAAAGGCTGCAAGCCCGCAGCATGCGGAAGGGGATCGAGCAGCAGCGGCAACCGCCGCATCAGTTGGCGCAGGAGCAATTCATCGGCGGATGGCTCCTGCGCCTCGACCGCCAGCCGCTGCCCTTCGTCGAACGCCGAGGCGGGTGGCATGGCCAGCACCTCGAGCAGATCCCGCAATACCACCGGCAGCGCCTCGCCATGGCCGAACAACGCCAGGCACCAGCTGCGCCCATGGTTCTCGAAACGCAGCTCGACGCCAGCCTGCGCAGCGGCCAGGGTGTGGCGCCGCAATGCCGCCTGCAGCACGTGCCAGAGCCCCGCCATCGGCTGACCGTCGTCGAAGCGCCAGCGCACATACAGCGCGCCCTGCCCGCTTGCAGTGTCCGCTTGCAGCCAGCACAGCATCGGCACCAACGGCTCTACGCGCGGCTGCAGCCGACTGTCCAGCCAGCGGTTGCGCTCGGGCAGGCGCCAGTGCCATTGGCGAGGAACCGCGTCCGGCAAGCGATCCGCTGTCAATTGCAGGGGGAACCCGGCGTCTGCGGCGATGATCCGTGGACTCGCGTCGGCGGCTGCCCGGCCGATGCTGAGCACGATCGGCCCCCTGTCGCTCAGTTGCATGCCCAGTGCCCGTAACGCTTGCTGCACCTGATGCGCGTCGGTCGACGGTTGCCAGGCAGCGGGCTCCACCCAGTAGCGCAAGCACGCCAGCGGCTCCTTGCCGAGCAGGCCGCGCCGGCGAATCCGCACGTACTCGTGCCAGAGCTCGGCCCAGGGCGCCTGCCGGGTCAGGAATCCCAGCCAGTCGCGCACCGCCGCGACGATCTGCGCACGCGCCGACAGGCCCTGCCCGGTCAGTTGCAGCTCGACGATGATCACACCCTGCCCGGCATGCCAATAAGGCACGCGCAGCGCCACGGCCTCGCACCATCCTTCGTCGCGCAGCGCAGCGAACAGACTGCCGGAGGCCTGCGAACCGAGCCAGGTGGCCAGCATATCCAGCGCGACGGCCGTGCCATCCGGCAGGCCGTCCAGGACGAACGCCAGGTCGAGGTACGCTCGGGAACCCTCGACCTGCAAGTAAAGAGGTGTAGCATCGGCCGCCTGCAGCGGGATGAGCGGCCTGTAAACCTCCGGCGCGGCCGGCAGCCGGCATTCATCGCTGCGCAGCAGCCCCTGCAGTCGTTCGAGGCTGCATGGCGCAGCGACCAGCAATTCCAGCTGCCCCGCATGGTAGAACCGCTGATGGTAGCCCAGCAGCGCCTGCTGGAACTCGGCGCTCTCGACAGGCAGGGTGTCACGGTGGCCGGCGTGGAAGCCGGCGAAGGGGTGTCGCGCAGCCAGGGCCGTACCGATCGCGGCGTCACAGAGGGTTTCCCGGTCCTTGGCGCGGGCCAGGAACTCCGCCTGCAGCACCTCGCGCTCGCGCAATTGCGCGGCGGGGTCGAGCAGCGGCCGGGCGAGCATGTCGAGCAGACGCTTGAGCGCCTCGGCAAACGCCTCGGCCGGCACCTGGAAGAAATAGTCGGTATGCCGCTCGCGGGTCGAGGCGTTCAACTGGCCGGCACACCCCTGCACGAAGGGCATCAGGCCTTGTGCCGGCGGGTAGGCAGCGCTGCCCAGGAACAGCAGGTGCTCGAGAAAATGCGCCAGGCCTGGATAGGCAGCCGGAGCATCGTGCGCCCCGGCATGCACCCGCACCAGCGCTGCGGCCTGGGCCCCTGGCGGCTGCGCGAGGAACCCCAGCCTCAAGCCATCGGGCAGTACCAGGCGCTGCGGAGGCGAACAGAACTCGAAGCTGGCTGAAGACATGGCGAACACTCGTTATTGCGCAGCCGCTGGTTGCGCCGTTCAGGTATCGGCCTGGCCGGCGAGGAACTGCAGCAGGCGGCGCTGCATCAGGTTGCCGGAACTACCCAGGCAGGCGATCGACGTCCCCGCGAGGCTTTCACCCACTTCGGCCGCCTCGCCCGCCAATGCCAGCGGACAATCCAGGGTGAGCGACAGCTTGTTGAGCTGACACAACTGCACCTCGCCGGGCGGGACGTTGGAAAACAGTACCAGGCCCTTCGGCCGGACCCTGTCGCAGACCAGGGCAAGCTCCCCCAGCGGCTGGCCGATCGGCAGCACGCCGATCGTCACGCTGTCGGCGCTCAGCAGCAATCCTGCGACCAGTAGCTCCAGCTCGCGGCACTGCCCGGGCATCGCCGCCAGCAGCACGGGCTCGCCCGCTGCCATGCGGGCCAGTTGCAGGCGCTGCAGTACCCGGGCGCGCAGGAACGCATCGAGAAACAACCATTCGCTGGTCCGGCCGAATTCGTCCTGGCGCAGCAACAGCTCCTGCCATACGGGCAGCAGTATCTCCTGGAACACGACGGCCAACGGATAGGTGGAAAATATCTGGCCGTAGAGCTGTTCCAGGCGCGCCTCATCGAAGCGACTCACGGCACGGCGCAGCTGGGTCTGCCACTGCCCCCGCTCGCTACTGTCCGCGACGGGCGGCTCCGCCGCCCTGCCAGCGGCGCTGCGAGCCAGGATGTTGCCGACCTTGCTCACCGCCACTCCACGTTCGGTCCAAGCGAGGATGCTGCGTATCGCTTCGACGTCGGCCATCGAATACAGGCGGTGGCCGCTATCGGTACGCGTAGGCCGAACCAACCCGTAGCGGCGTTCCCACGCGCGCAAGGTCACCGGATTGACGCCGGTCAGACGGGACACTTCACGAATGGGGAACAGCTCCTGCTGCTCGAGGGCATTCGAAGCCGGGGGCGACGCGCCGGGAGCGTGGGTCATTGGGCGGCTCGCTGGTGAACGGTGGCGACAGTGTAACCCAGCGTTTCCAGCAGCCTCTACAAACCCTGTACAACCCCGAGAGGCAGTGGGATGCCAGCCCTTTCGCCTTTATCGAGTTGTTCTAGAATGCGTCACATGCCCCCAGGAGGTACCCGCATGATCAACGCCAGGCTGCTGCAATTGGTAATCGAAGCCTCCAACGATGGAATCGTGGTTGCCGAGCAGGAAGGCGACGACAACATCCTCATCTACGCCAACCCGGCCTTCGAGCGGCTGACCGGCTATGCCGCCGACGACATCCTCTACCAGGATTGCCGCTTCCTGCAGGGCAGCGATCGCGACCAGCCCGGGCTGCAGGCCATTCGCGAGGCGATTCGCAACAGGCGGCCCTGCCGCCAGGTGATTCGCAACTACCGCAAGGACGGCAGCGCCTTCTGGAACGAGCTGTCGATTTCCCCGGTATTCAACGAAGGGGATCGGCTGACCTACTTCATTGGCATTCAGAAGGACGTCACGGCAGAAATCGACGCGCTACGACGAGTCGACGAACTGGAAACGGAGGTACGCGATCTCAAGGCGCGGCTCGCCCAGCGCGGGTGATGCCGCCGTTCGCCCCCGCCAGCCTGTCCGACCAAGGGCCGATATACCCCTCTGCGGCCATATGGAATAATGGCGAACCGCCATACAGTCCTGCAGTCGGCGCCGCGGCGCCTTGGAAGATACCCTTGACTACCTACGCCCTTGCAGAAAACGCGGTCATCCTGCTCGCGCTGTGCTGGTTGCTGGCTTTCAATACCCGCGACTGGAACCAGCACCCGAAGCTCTCCGCAAAGTGCCTCGCCGGGCTGTGGTTCGGCAGCGCCTGCATCTTCGGCATGATGATTCCCACCGCCATCCATACCGGTCTGGTATTCGACGCCCGTACCGTGGTGCTGAGCATGGCCGGACTGTTTGGCGGCCCATTGGTCGCCGGCATAGCCGGCGCGATGGCCGCCGGCTATCGCCTTTGGCTGGGCGGCATCGGGACGATACCGGGCCTCGTCAATATCCTGCTGGCGGTCGTGCTCGGCCTCGCCTATCGGCGCGCCTACCGCCACGGCCTGTTGGGCCTCGGTTTCTGGCCACTGCTCGGATTCGGCCTGGTGCTGCATCTCGGCGTCCTGGCGGTACTCATGCTATTGCCGCAGCCCCTGGCATGGGAAACGGTGCGGCAAGCTGCCGTACCGGTGCTGCTGGCGTTGCCGCTGGCCACCGCCGCGCTCGGCCTGCTGCTCAACGACCTGCTCGAACGCAGCCAGACCGAACAGGCCCTGAGGTTCAGCGAAGCACGCCTGCGCGCCATCACCCATGCGATCCCCGACCTGTTGCTGGTCATCGACGAGGACGGCCGCTACGAGGACGTCATCTGCTCCAAACAAAGCCGGCATCATGACGACGCCACCCGGCTACTGGGCCGACACCTGCATGATGTGATGCCCGCGCCCGAGGCACACCGCTTGCTCGCCTTCATTCAGCAGACTCTGCGCAGCGACACGCCTCAACTGATCGAATATACCAAGCAGACCCTGAGCGGCCCGAAGGTATTCGAAGGTCGCGCCTTGCCGCTGGAAACCCCCGCAGGCAGCAAGCGCGCCGTGGTCTGGCTCAGCCGCGACATCACCGAGCGCATCAACTCCGAACTGGAGCGGCGGATCGCGGCGATCGCCTTCGAATCGCAACAGGGCATGCTGATCGCCGATGCCGAGAACCGCATCATCCGCGTCAACCGCGCCTTCACGCTGATCAGCGGCTTCGATGCCGAGGAAGCCGTGGGCCAAACGACCCGGCTGCTGGCTTCGGGCAAGCATGGCCCGGAGTTCTACCGTGCGATGTGGGCCAGCATCGTCAATACCGGTGCCTGGGAAGGCGAGGTCTGGAACCGGCGCAAGAGCGGCGAAATCTACCCCGAGTGGCTGACGATCAGCACGGTGCGCAACGCCCAGGGCGATATCAGCCATTACGTCGCCGCCTTTACCGATATCACCGATCGCAAAGCTGCCGAAGAACATATCCATCAGTTGGCGTTCTATGACCCGCTGACCGACTTGCCCAACCGTCGCCTGCTGCTCGACCGCCTGCAGCAGGCCATGGCCGCCAGCTGCCGCAGCGGCCAGCTCGGTGCGCTAATGTTCATCGACCTGGACAATTTCAAGAACGTCAACGATCTGCACGGCCACCAGACCGGCGATCAGTTGCTGTGTCTGGCTGCCGAGCGCCTTAGCCAGGAGGTCCGCGCCAGCGATACCGTGGCGCGTCTGGGTGGTGACGAATTCGTGGTGATGCTCGAGCGGTTGGGTGCCGATCCCGAACACGCCGCCACGCAGGCCGAACACGTCGGCGTGAAACTGCTGGCCTCGCTGGACAAACCCTACCGCCTGGGCGAGCTGAGCCTGCACAGCAGCGCCAGTATCGGCGTGGTGCTGTTCGGCGAAGACGACAGCCACAGCGAAGAACTGATGAAGCGTGCCGACATGTCGATGTACGAGGCCAAGCTGTCGGGCAAGAACGCCCTGCGCTTCTTCGACCCGCACATGCAACAGGCGGTACAGGAGCGCCTGCGACTGGAAGAGCAGATCCGCGAAGGCCTCAAGGCCGGTGAGTTCGTGCTGCATTTCCAGCCGCAGCTCGAGCAGACCAGGGGCGTAGTCGGGGCCGAGGCGCTGGTACGTTGGCGACACCCGCAACGGGGTCTGCTGACGCCGGGTGCATTCATCGGCCAGGCGGAACGCGCGGGTCTGATACAGGAACTGGATATCGTGGTGCTCAAGCAAGCCTGTGAACAGCTTGCGCGCTGGGCCGGATCACCCCGCTTCGCCGACCTCACCCTGGCGGTCAACCTCAGTGCGCATCTGCTCTATCAGGAGCATTTCGTCGATCGCGTGCTCGAACTGCTGGAGCACAGCGGCGCCAATCCCGCCCGGCTCAAGCTCGAACTCACCGAAACCCTGCTGTTGGACAACATGCCCGAGGCCATCGCCCGGATGAACCAGCTCAAGGAGCATGGCATTCGCTTCTCCATCGACGATTTCGGCACAGGCTATTCATCGATGAGCTACTTGCAGCAACTGCCGCTGGATCAGTTGAAAATCGACCAGGCCTTCGTCCGTGGCCTGCCGGACGATACCAGCAGCCTGACCATCGTGCGCGCCACCTGCGCGCTGGCGGCCGGGCTCGGGCTGGAAGTCATTGCCGAAGGGGTCGAGCTGGAATCACAGCGCGCGCTGCTACTGGCCAATGGCTGTCACCGGTTCCAGGGCTACCTGTTCGGCAAACCCCTGCCGGTGGACGAGTTCGAACATCTGGCCAGCGAGTATGCAACGAGGGAAGCGGTGCCCGGCTGAACCCGTGACGTGCCGAAAAAGGCAGGCAGCCGCGCTGTAGGAGCCCGCTTGCGGGCGATCCGCCGCAACGCCGATGATCGCCGGCAAGGACTCGGCGTCCCCCCGGGCTCCTACGGGCGCGGTGCGCACCTGCGGCTTCTGGAGGAGTGAGCAGAGGCGAGCGCAGGAGCCTCCTACCGTCAAAGCGCCTGCGGCGTTCGCCTGCACAACTGCGCCAAGGCCTTCACCCAGTCCTCATGGGTGTTCAGGCACGGCACCAGCACCAGCTCCTCGCCGCCGGCCTCGATGAATTGCTCGCGGCCGCGATCGCCGATTTCCTCGAGGGTCTCGATGCAGTCGGCAACGAATGCCGGGCACATCACCAGCAGCTTCTTCACGCCCTGCCTGGCCAGTTCGTCCAAACGCGTTTCGGTGTAGGGCTCGATCCACTTGGCCCGCCCCAGGCGCGACTGGAAGGAAACCGACCACTGATCGTCGCGCAAGCCGGCATGCGCCGCAAAGCTGGCGGCGCTGCGCAGGCACTGCGCGCGGTAGCAGCTGGCGAGCACCTCGCCCTCGGCTCGCTGGCAGCAATCGGCGCCTTTCAGGCAGTGCGCACCGGTCGGATCGCTCTTGTGCAGATGGCGCTCGGGCAGGCCGTGGAAACTCAGCAGCAGATGATCGAACCCCTGCTGCAGGTGCGGCCTGGCGCTGGCCACCAGCGCATCGAGGTATTCCGGCTGATCGTAGAACGGCTGCAGAATCGACAACTGCAGGCCCAGGCCGCGCTCGCGGATGACCCGCCGTGCTTCCTGGATGACGGTGGTGGTGGTGCTGTCGGCGAACTGCGGATAGAGCGGTGCCAGGGTCACCTGGCTGATGCCCTGCCCGGCCAGCTTGACCAGCGCCCCCTCGATGGACGGCTCGCCATAGCGCATCGCCAGTTCCACCGGCCCCTGCGTCCAGTGCGGACGCAGCGCATCCTGCAGACGGCGACTGAGCACGATCAGCGGCGAGCCTTCCGGCCACCAGATCGAGGCATAGGCATGTGCCGACTGTTCCGGGCGCTTGACCAGGATCAGCGAAACCAGCAGACGCCGCAGCGGCCACGGCAGATCGACCACATAAGGGTCCATGAGGAACTGGTCGAGATAGCGGCGCACATCGGCTACTTCGGTGGAGGCCGGCGACCCCAGATTGACCAACAACAACGCCTGCTCTGTCATGCACGTTTCCTGACTACTGTTTGATATGCGCCCGGCGCCTGGCGGCAGGCGCGGCTATTTTCACACAAGGGACGAAATTTAGGGTCTGTTGACGTTTCGTTCGCGGCCGCGCCGGAGCCGGTTTTTGCGCGAGGCAAGGCACGAGGAGCGAAGTTTGTTCAGCACTTCCCTGTGCTTCACCCCTTCGGGGCTTGCGCGCAAAAACGCTCCAGGCGTTTTTGTGGTCATTCCAAATAAGCGACGAGAAACGCCGCATCGCGCAAAAACCGGCCCGGCCCGAAGGGTTGCGCGGCAAATGGCGCCATGCGGCGTTGCGGGACTTGGCAAGGGAGCGACCATTGCCGGCGTCCCGCGCCTTGTCTGGCGCCATTTGGCGCGCAACGCGGTTCGCGCTGAAACGCCAACAGACCCTACTGACGGGGCTGCGTCAACAGATCGGCCAGCGCCGCATCCAGATCGCCGAAACGAAAGCGAAAGCCCTCCTCCTGCAAGCGCGCCGGCAGCGCATGCTGGCCACCGAGCAGCAATCCGGCGAGTTCGCCGAGCGTCACTTTCATGACCGCGGCCGGCACCGGCAGCAACAGCGGGCGGTGCAGGCAATGCGCGAGGCTGCGGGCGAAACCGGCATTGCGTACCGGCGCGGGCGCGCAGGCATTGTACGGGCCACTGGCGGCAGGCTGATGCAGAAGAAAATCGATCAGGGCGATTTGATCGTCGATATGGATCCACGGCATCCATTGCCGGCCATTGCCCAGGCGCCCGCCCAGGCCGAGACGAAACAGCGGCAGCAACCGCTGAAGGAAGCCGCCGTCGGACGCCAGCACCAGCCCGGTACGCACCAGCACCACGCGCATGCCCAGCACCGTTGCCTCGACGGCCCGCTCCTCCCAGGCATTGCACAGCTGGCTGGCGAAATCGTTGGTGACCGCCTGGTCCGCCTCGGTCAGGCGATGCTCGCCACCATCGCCATACCATCCCACCGCCGAACCGGAAATCAGCAATGCCGGCTTCTGCTCACGCTTGCCCAGCCAGGCGAGCAACTGCTCGGTGAGCTTCACCCGGCTATCCCACAGCAGCGTCTTGCGCGCCTTGGTCCACGGACGATCGGCGATCGGCGCACCGGCCAGGTTGACGACCGCATCCAGCGGCACCGTGGCGATCTGCTGCAGCTCGCCGATGCCCTGCACCTGTGGCCCGCATAAGCGCGCAACCCGCTGCGGAGTCCGGCTCCAGACCCACAGCCGGTGCCCTTCGGCGTCCCAGCGGCGGCACAGGGCGCGGCCGATCAGTCCGGTACCGCCAGTCAGCAAAATGTTCATGGTGAATGCCTCCCCGCCCGCCCGCTCATCATTGGTTATCTTTAAACAGCATACACTTATACATTGAATTTTTAATGTATAGCTTTTAACGCCACTCGTTCGATACGATAACGCCCAGATCCAGCTTTACCACGGTCAACCACAGTAGAGCCAGCGCAAACAATACTTGTACAGTACTATTTATTCGTACAAGATCAGCAACCATGATGAACAGCTTGCTGTACAAGGCGAGGCCCTCATGAACGCCAAAATCGTCGCACCCAGGATCGGTATCAGCGCTTGCCTGCTCGGACACCCGGTACGCTTCAACGGGGGGCACAAGAAATCCAGCCTTTGCAGCGATACCCTGGCATCGCACGTCGAATTCGTGCCGGTTTGCCCGGAAGTCGCCATTGGCCTGGGCACGCCACGCGAACCCATTCGCCTGGTGGGCGACCCCGAGTCGCCGCGGGCGCTGGGCACGCTACAGCCCGAGCGGGACGTCACCGCGGCGCTCGCCGCCTATGGCCGGCAGGTCGCCGGGCAGTTGCATGACATCAGCGGCTTCATCCTGATGCAGAAATCGCCCTCGTGCGGCATGGAACGCGTGAAGGTCTACCGCAGCGATGGCCATACCCTGCCGGACGGAGGCAGTGGCGTGTTCGCCCGGGCCCTCATCGAAGCGCGTCCGGAACTGCCGGTCGAAGAAGACGGTCGGCTGAACGATGCGGTGCTGCGCGAGAACTTCCTCACCCGCGTCTATGCCTATGCCGAATGGCAGCGCTTGCGGCACGACGGCTTGAGCCGCAAGGCGATCGTCGATTTCCACTCGCGCTACAAGTATCAGCTGATGGCCAATCACCCCTTGCAGTACCAGGTGCTCGGCCGGCTGGTGGCCCGCCTCGCCGAGCATTCGCTGGAGAGCTTCGCCCCGCAGTACTTCGGCCAGCTGATGCAAGCGCTGAAGCAGCCCGCCACCCGCGGCACGCACTGCAACGTGCTGCTGCACCTGAGCGGCTACCTGAAGCACGCCCTGGGCCCGGAGGACCGCCGCGAGATACGCCGGCTCATCGACCAGTACCGTGCCGGGATCGTTCCGCTAGTGGTGCCGCTGACCCTGCTCAGGCACCACCTGCGCCACCACCCCGACCGCTATCTCGCACGCCAGGCCTACCTGCAGCCGCACCCTGAAACACTCAGCCTGCGCAACGGAATCTGAACATGAACGCACCCTGGAACCGCTTGCTGCCGAGCCATGAAAAGCGGCACCCGAGCGGCGTAGATTGCGCGCCCCCGTGCGTCGGGGGGCGCTGGCCATGACCCAGCTGCTGTGGCTGCGCAGCGACCTGCGTGCCAGCGACAACACCGCGCTGACCGCCGCCATGGCCGCGGGCCCGACCGTGGCGATATACCTGATCACGCCAGGCCAGTGGCTGGCGCATGACGATGCCGCCTGCAAGGTGGATTTCTGGCTGCGCAACCTCGCCGAGCTGTCGACAACGCTGCGCGCGCTGAACGTCCCGCTGTTGGTGCGGCACGCAGAGGATTGGCGGGCGGTTCCCGACGTGCTGCTGCGCCTGTGTCGCGAGCATCGCGTGCGCTGCGTACAGTTCAATGACGAATACGGTATCGACGAGCAGCGGCGCGACCAGGCCGTCGCCCAGCGCTTGCAGGAGGCAGGCATCGGCTGCCGGCGTCACCTCGATCAATTGCTGTTCGCCCCCGGCAGCCTGCTCACCCTGGCGGGCGGTTACTTCCAGGTCTTCGGTCAGTTCCGCAAGGCCTGCCATGCGCGCCTCGGCATCGCCCTGCCGGAGTGTGCGTCGTCGCCAGCAGCGCAGGCCGCGCTCCCCATCGCCAGTGATGCGGTTCCGCTCCAGGTTCCCGGTTTCGCACCTCCCGGCGAACGCCTGCGCGGCCTCTGGCCGGCCGGCGAAACCTTCGCCCGTCAACGCCTGGCGCGCTTCGTCGAGGATGGCCTGAGCGACTACCAGCAACGCCGCGACCTGCCCGCGGAGCCCGGCACCAGCCAGCTGTCCCCGTACCTCGCATGCGGCGTGCTTTCGGTGCGCCAGTGTCTGCATGCCGCACTGGCCAGCAATCGCGGCGAGTTCGCGAGCGGCAATCCCGGTGCCGTCAGCTGGATCGACGAGCTGCTCTGGCGCGAGTTCTACAAGCACATTCTGGTGGGCTACCCACGGGTATCGATGCACCGCGCCTTTCGCACCGAGACCGAGGCCCTGCCCTGGCGCCGCGCACCGGACGAGCTGGCCGCCTGGCAGAACGGCCGCACCGGCTTTCCCATCATCGACGCGGCGATGCGCCAGTTGCAGGAGACCGGCTGGATGCACAACCGCCTGCGCATGCTCGCCGCCATGTTCCTCAGCAAGAACCTGCTGATCGACTGGCGCGAAGGCGAGCGCTGGTTCATGCGCCACCTGATAGACGGCGACCTGGCGGCGAACAACGGCGGTTGGCAATGGTGCGCCTCCAGCGGCACCGATGCGGTGCCCTATTTCCGCTTGTTCAACCCGCTCAGTCAGTCGCGGCGCTTCGATCCGCAAGGACTTTTCCTACGTCACTGGCTGCCGGAACTGCACAGCCTGAGCCCGCGCGACATCCATGATCCGGCCGTGCTCGGCGGCCTGTTCGCCCTGGCCGACTACCCGCAGCCGATCGTCGACCTGGGCATGAGCCGGGCGCGGGTGCTGGAAGCCTTCCGCAACCTGCAGAAGGTCCCCGCGTGAACGCTTGCCATTGGTCAGCGCAGCCAGCCGCGGCCGCCCGAGTCCCCTATTGCGGCGGCCGTTGGCCGATTGAAGGCGGCACAGACCGCCGCGACCAGCAAACGTCCACGTGGCGGGATTTCCAGCCGGTCCTCGTCCAGCAGGATCAGGCCCTCGGCGTGCAACTGCCGCAGCCGCGGCCAATGTTGCGCATGGCGCTGGCGCACATCCACGCCGGTTTGCGCGGCGAGTGCGGCGAAGTCCAGCTGGAAGTCGCACAACAGTCTGCCGAAGATCGCGCGGCGCAGCCTGTCGACGCCCGCCGGACGCACACCGCGGCTGCACGGCAGTTGCCCCTGGTCGATCGAGCGCAGGTAGGCCCGGACGTCGCTGGCGTTCTGGGAAAACAGATCGCCCAGCCGGCTGAGCGCAGCGACGCCCAGGCCGAGGTGATCGCAGCCCCCGCGCTCGGCGTAGCCACTGACGTCGTGATCGAGCGTGCCGGTCTCCTGCGCCATCGCCAGATCGTCGTGCGGCAACACGAACTTGCCCAGACCGATGTAGCGATAGCCCGCGGCGGCGAGCTGCTCGACGCCATGGCGATACATGGCCAGGCTATCCGCGGGCGCTGCCAGTCCAAGCCGCGCGCCGTTGGCCGGCGCGCCCTGCAGCGCATCGCGGTAATCGAACAGCGTCACCCGGTCGGGCGCCAACTCGATGATCGTCGCCAGCTTCCGCGCAAACGTGAGTGGTGTCTGCCAGGAGCGGCCATAGCCCAGGTCGACGTTCACCGAACGGTAGTGCAGCGCATGCGCCGCCTCGATGACCGCACGGATACGCGCCGAGCTGCGAAAGTATTCCACCGTCCCGCCGTCGTCCGCACGCAGATCGGGAACGCTGACACTGAGGTGATTGAAGCCCAGCTCGTGCAGCGCGCCGACCAGTGACCAATCGGCGTAGGCCAGCTCGACCTCGGCGGTGAAACTGGCGACACCGGGCTCGGCGAAGCGGAAACGAGATTCGAGCAGAGCGACCAGGCGGCGCAGCTCGTCGATGCTCAGGGCGCCGGCGCTCAGTTGCAGCCGCTCGACCGGCTGCAACGTCCCGACGTGACAGCCGAGCTGTTCGATTTCTCGCTCCAGCCGTCGCAGATAAGCCGTCAGCTCGTCGTGCGGCAGCGCGGCACCGGGCAGACGGATGGCAAGGGAAAGCGGGCGTTGGGCTTTGCGGCTGTCGCGCAATGCACGTAGCAGATCCAGTGGCGCGATCCGGTCGTTGAAATCGCCAGTCGTCGGATAGCCGCACTGCAGTTGCCCGACCTGTCCGTAGCGTTTTACCAGGCTGTCGTCCCAGATCACTGAGCCAAGCATAAGGAGCCCCTCCGGCATCGACTATCGCTTTACGTTGGCATCATCCGGCTGCGGCAGCGGGTGGCTTTGACGCCCGTCAAGTACGGAGCGAATGGGGCGCGGGAACGGCCGAATGGTCTTGATAGGCGCAGCCGGCGTGCATTCGATAGCATCATCCAGCAACTACTAGCGGCCTGTTTGGTTAGTTTGTTAACTCACTGGGCATTATGTTGTGGAGCCAGCTTGCTGGCGATCATCGGCGATGGTGGTCGGGATCGCCAGCAAGGACCAGGTGCCCCCAAGCCCTTGCGCTCGAAAGGCTCTTGCGCTTTTCCCGAGTCGAGGCAACGTATGAATAAACGAACTCCCAAGACAGACCCTAAGGGCTGCATGGTTTGGAAAGTGCTCGGCATGGTGCTATTGATAACCGCCTTTCCTCTCACAGGAGCCGGCCGTGATCCCATCCTCGCTGCTTACCGCCCTGCGCTCGGCGCGTCGCCTGGTGGTTTTCACCGGTGCCGGCGTCTCCGCCGAAAGCGGCATCCCGACCTTCCGTGATGCACTGACCGGCCTCTGGCAACGCTTCGACCCCGCCGCGCTGGCCACGCCCGAAGCCTTTCGCCGGGACCCGGCGCTGGTCTGGGGCTGGTATGAATGGCGCCGGATGAAAGTGCTGCAGGCGCAGCCGAACCCGGCGCACCATGCCATCGCCGAACTGGCCCGGCACGTTGCCGAATTCACCCTGATCACGCAGAACGTCGATGACCTGCACGAGCGCGCCGGCAGCGACGCGGTGATCCATCTTCACGGCAGCCTGCAGCAGCCGCGTTGCTTCGCCTGCGCACGCTCGTCGACCACACCGCTCGCAGTCCCGAACGAGCCCGAAGACGGGCGCCGCGTGGAACCGCCGCGCTGCACGCATTGCGGTGGGCGCCTGCGACCCGGCGTGGTGTGGTTCGGCGAGAGCCTGCCGGCCACGGCGCTGAACGCCGCGTTCGACGCCGCGCGCCAATGCGACCTGCTGATTTCGGTCGGCACCTCGGGTGTGGTCTATCCGGCGGCGGAAGTGCCCCACCTCGCCTGGACGTCAGGTGCAGTCGTGGTGCATATCAACCCGCAGGCGGCTGCACGACAGGCGGAACGGGAGTTCGTCCTGCGCGGCCCGGCCGGCGAAGAACTGCCGGAACTGCTGCGCCAGGCATTCGGTCGGGCGCTGGGCGCACGCGGGTAGGGTGGCGCTGAGCGCAGCGAAGCCCAACAGGCACGGGGAGCGGCGTCAATCGCGCGCCGCCAGCACCCGTGCCGCGCCCTGGGGCTTGCGGGTGAACCACAGCACGCGGCTGACGCCGCGGGTGATCGCCACATAGGCCAGGCGCAGGCTCTCGTCGGCCATCGCCTGGTCGTAGCTGTTGCGGAAGAACCCCGAATAGGCATACAGCGCATTGCGCAACGGATGCGGCTCCGGCGGCAGGATGTCATCGACGATGATCGCCACTTCCGCCTGCAGGCCCTTGGCGCGGTGGATGGTATAGGCCTTGACCGGCACCTTGTGGTCCAGCTGCGCCTGGATCTGCCGCAGCGGCTCGTTACGCCGGCTCAGCACCAGCACCGCGGTGCGCTCGCTGCTCTGGCGCGCGGCGACATGCGTGCACTGTGCCTGGATCTCCCTGATGAGCTCCGGCAGGCGGGTTTGCATATCGAAGCGCGTCACCAACTTCACGCCGTGATCGCCCGGCTGCATCGATTTGCTGGCCTTGCTGGTCTTGGCCTGCTTGAACGCGACGCCGGCCAGTACCGCCTCGCCGTCACGAATCACCGGTTCGATGGAGCGGTAGTTGGTTTCCAGCATCAGCACTGCGCTTTTCTTCGCCGCCCCCTTGCGCGGGAAGTAGCGGTCGAAGTCCATGAACAGCTCCGGCGAACTGCCGCGCCAGCCGTAGATCGACTGCCAGTCGTCGCCGATGGCCATCAGGCTCGGCGCATCGCCCTGTCGCGCCAGCTGGCGGTGCAGCGCCTGCAGCCACTGGACGATCTGCGGGGAGATGTCCTGGAACTCGTCGATCAGCAGATGGCTGAATGGCGCCAGGCTCGTCGTCGCGATCGCCTCTGCGCCACTGGCAAGGCGTTCGGTGAGTTGCTGGAAGGCCGCGTTGAAGGTCAGCAGGCCACGCTCGTGCAGGCACGCCTCGAAGTGCCGCTGGAACGGCACCAGCGCCTCGACGAACAGCCGCTCAGGCGGCGAACAGGACAGCGCCGCGGTGTCGATCCGATCGACACGGATGCCGATGCTCTCGATGAATCCGGCCTGGGCATGAAAGGCCTCGTACAACGGCAGCGAGGCGAATTCACCGGCCAGCCTGAACGCGTCCAGCGGCGCTTTGGGCGCTGCACGTTTGCCTTTGGCCGAAACAGGCGCGGGCAGTCCGAGCAGGCGGTGTACGCGGTCGCGAAAATCGGCATCCTCGGCATAGCAGCGCTGATAGGCCTGCTTGAGCAGGCGCTGCTGGGCGGGACGCAGGCGCGTAGCGGTCAGCGCATTGTCCGGCTCGCTGGCCGAGGCATGCTTGTCATCCAGCTGTTCGAACCACACCGGCCTGTCCAGCACATCGCGGGCCAGCACCGCCATGGCGGAATGGAAGGTGCGCACGCACTGGCGCGCCTGCGCCGCGTCGAACCGATAGTTCCAGAAGGCCAGTACCGCGATCAGCTGTTCGCGCAATTGCGCGCAGGAGGCATTGGTGAAGGAGATCACCGTCAGGCGCCCGGGCTCGATGCCCAGGTGGCAGAGCATGAACACCACGCGCAGCAGCAAGGTGGTCGACTTGCCCGATCCCGCGCCGGCGAAGATCCGCGTCACCGGGCTGCGACCGAGAATCATCGCCCATTGCTCTTGCGAGGGGGCGTTGACGATTCCGGCCGTCACCGCCTGCGCGACTCGCTCGCGCATGGCCTGGACCTGCGCTTCGTCGATCGGCAGTTGCGCCGTCGCGTAGATACCCTCGGCGGCGGGCTTGCGTCGCTTGGCGGCAGGTTTGCGCGCCGGCTTCTTCGCGTTCGTCTTGCCCTTCGCCTTGGCCGCTCTGCCGCTCCCTTGCTGCGTCCCCACGTCGGGCCAGCGACGGAACACCCGCTCGTCCTCGTCGCGCAGATAGGCCGTGGTGCGGGGAAAACAACGCGCCAGCGCCCCCGTGACGAGGGATGTGTAGCGCTTGACGGCAGAGAACATGCAACGACCCAGGGCATTAGGTATGTCGTTGATATGGTAAATGTTTTTCCTGCGGCGCGGCGATGATTCAAGCCCCAAGAGCATAGGGCGGGTGAAACCCGCGCGGACGATGCCCGGGCCAACGCCGAAGCGGCGGGTTGCAACCCGCCCTACGCCTGCGACAGCCGCTCAGGTGCCGATCACCCCGCCATCATCCTTGGTGACCAACAGCGTGGACGAGCGTGGGCGGGTCTTGCCGTCGCTGGCGGGGAAGCTCAGTTCCGGGTGCTGCACGTTGATCCACATGGCGCGGTAGTCCGGGCTCCAGGTGATGCCGGTGATCTCGCACCCGCGCGGCCCGACCAGGAAGCGGCGCACCTGGCGGGTGACGGGATCGGCGCAGAGCAACTGGTTGGTGCCCATCGCCTGCATCGCCGGTTCGTCGTCACCGTAGTCGGTCTCGATCCACAGCCGCCCTTCGCCATCGAAGGCGAGGCCATCCGGCGACGAAAAACAGTCGCCCTCGACCGTGCCGATAAAGTTCGCCGCCAGCGGCTGGTCCGCGGCATCACGCGCGCCCCGCGGCTCGCCGGCGAGCAGGAATATTTCCCACTGGAAACGCGTGGCCGTGGGATCGCCGCCCTCTTCCCGCCAGCGCACGATCTGCCCGTGCAGGTTGTGCGGGCGCGGATTGGCCTTGTCCAGCGGCTGCTTGCTGCCGCGCTCGTCGTTGTTGGTCAGGGTGACGTAGACCTCGCGGCTGTGCGGATGTACCGCAACCCATTCCGGGCGGTCCATCGGCGTCGCGCCGACCCGGTCCGCCGCGGAGCGGGCATTGAGCAGCACTTCGGCCTGGCCGGGGAAACCGTTCTCGGCGGTCAGGCCGTTGCGTCCATGCACCAGCGCCAGCCACTCGCCACTGCCATCGGCGTCGAAACGCGCGACGTAGAGCGTACCGCTGTCGAGCAGGCGGCGATTGGTCTGGTCCGCGCCAGACACGTAGCGACCGGCGGGCACGAACTTGTAGACGTACTCGCCCTTGGTGTCGTCGCCGGAATAGAAGGCCATGCGGCCGTCCTCGCCCAGCGACAGCACCGAGCATTCACGGCAGTAGCGGCCCAGCGCGGTACGCTTGACCGGCGTGCTCGCCGGATCGAAGGGGTCGATCTCCACCACCCAGCCGAAGCGGTGCGGCTCGTGCACATGGCCGCCATGCGGCTGTTGCGGGTCCGGCGTGGCGTCGAAGCGCGGGTCGGCGGTCTCCCAGCCGTAGTTCTTGCTCAGGCCGCTGCCGGCGATGCCGTAGCGATTGTGCGAGACGCGCGCGGCCAGGTCGTCGGGGTCGTGGTTGACGAAGTAGTTGTGCCAGTTCTCCTCGCAGGCGAGGTAGGTGCCCCAGGGCGTGAAACCGCTGGAGCAGTTGTTCAGCGTGCCGAGCACCTCGAGGCCGCTGGGGTCGGCGGCGGTCTTCATCAGCGCGTGGCCGGCCAGCGGCCCGGCCAGCGTCATCGGCGTCAGGGTCGAGATGCGCCGGTTGTAGCGCGACGGCAGTACGCGCTGCCACTGGCCCTGTGCATCCTTGCGGAGCTCGATGACGCTCACGCCGTGGGCCGCCTGCTCCTTGCGCACCTCGGCCAGCGGGCGCTTGCCGTCGACCAGGCTCATGCCGTGCGGATGCAGCGGCGGGTTGACGTATTCATGGTTGATGACCAGCAGGCCGTGGTCTTCGGGCGCGTCCGGAAACGGGAAGAAATGCATGCCATCGTGGTTGTCGCCGGCCTGCATGAGCTGCGCCTGCCAGTCGTCGCTGGCATCCGGCTTCCAGGCCGGCGCATCGGCCAGCACCGGGTCGCCCCATGAGAAGAACACCCGCGCGCGGTAGCCGGGCGCGACCTGCACGCTGTCGAACGCCGGGTCGAGCTGCGGCGGAATCGCCTCGAAACCCAGCAACGATCCGCGTTGCGCCACGGCATTGCAGGCCGACAGGCCGCCGCCGAGGAACGCCAGCCCGGCGAGGCCCAGGCTGCCCTTGAGCAGGCCGCGGCGACGCGGGTCGACCAGTTCCTGCAGCGGGGCGTTGCCGCTGGGGTTGATCGCCTGGTCGTCATGCGCCGCGAGGTTGGCGTGAAAATCGTTGAAATCCTGTTTCATGTAGAGCGGGTCCTGTCTCGTCACTCGATGCGGTAGTGGAAGGTGTTGCGCACGTCGGGCACCGCCACGGCGCGCCCGTCGACGATGCGCGGCTGGTAGCGGAAGGTCTTCGCGGCGACCAGCGAGGGCCGGATGAACAACGGATGGCAGTCGCCCACCACCTTCGGCGATTCGACGCGGCCCTGCGGATCGACCCTGTAGCTCACCGTGCACTCACCCTGCAGGCCCATGTCCAGCGCCCGCTGCGGGTAGCTCGGCGGCTGCTTGGCGATCGGCAGGTATTGCCGGCTCGCCGCC
>NZ_JADDIX010000061.1:0-13281 GCF_015070855.1 Pseudomonas lopnurensis | reverse complement strand
GCCTCGGCCGCTGCCAGCCGGGCACGCTCGGCCGCCTCGGCCTGGGCAGCCGCCTCGGCTTCCAGACGTGCGCGCTCGGCCTGTTGCTGCGCTTCGCGGGCCTGCCGTTGGCGTTCGCGCTCGGCTTCCTGGCGCTGGCGTTCCTCGCGCTGGCGCTGCCGTTCGTGCCGCTGCTGCTCGATGCGCGCCTGCTCGGCACGTTCGAGAGCCAGCTTGGCCTGTTCCCGCCGGCGCTGTTCGATGCGTGGGTCGACCTCCGGCTGCGCCGGCCGGGCCTGCGGCGGCTCCGGCTCGACCGGCGACTCGGCCAATGGCTCGACCACGGGTTCGGCCGGCGGCTGCGGCAGGCTGACCAGTTGGGTCTTGAGCACGCGGCTGGCAGCGGGCGCGTTCAGTTCCGGCGTCCAGCCGTGTAGCAGCAGGCCGAGTACGCCGGCATGCAGCCCCACGGCGAGCAGCGCGGCGCCGAGGTCGCCCGGCCAGCGGCGCTCGGCGTGGCTGGCGTTGCGAACGGTATCCAGGGTCAGACTGATCATGCTCAGGGCCGCCCCGTTTCGGCCGGCGCCTCGGTGATCAGCCCGAGATCGACCACGCCGCCGCGCTGCAGCTCGGCGATGCCAGCGACCACGCGGCCGTAGTCGGCGGCCTCGTCGGCCCGCACGTAGACCTGGGTGTCGCCGCGCGCGGCGATGATCGCGGCGACCTTGGCCCGCATCTCTTCGAGATCCACGGCACTGTCGGTCTGCTGCTCGACGTCCAGCTCGGGGCCCAGGTTCCAATAGAAGCTGCCGTCGGCCTTCACCGAGAGCGTGAGGATTTGCCGCTCGTTCTCGGCCGGCAGCGCCTCGGCCGCCACCTTGGGCAGCTCGATCTTGACGCCCTGCACCAGCATCGGTGCGGTGACCATGAAGATCACCAGCAGCACCAGCATCACGTCGATGTAGGGCACCACGTTCATTTCCGCCTTGGGCCCGTGTTTGCGCTGTGGCCTGACTAGCATGGAAAGCCTCCTCAGGCGGCTGCGGCGACGCTGGGCGAAGCGCCGTGCAGATGGCGATGCAGCCGCGCCTGCAATTCGTTGGCGAAGGCGTAGTAGCGGCCGACCAGCGTCTGCCCGCGGGCGGCGAAGCGGTTGTAGGCCATCACCGCCGGGATCGCCGCGAACAGGCCGATGGCCGTGGCGATCAGCGCCTCGGCGATACCCGGGGCGACGGTGGACAACGTCGCCTGCTGCACCTGCGACAGGCCGAGGAAGGAATTCATGATCCCCCACACGGTGCCGAACAGGCCGATATAGGGGCTGACCGAACCGACCGTGGCGAGGAACTGCAGGCCCTTTTCCAGGCGTTCCTCCTGTTCGGCGATGGCCACGTACAGGCTACGCTCGACGCCCTCGGCCACCACCTCCGGGGCGATGCCCGGCTGGCGCCGCAACTGGCTGAACTCCTCGTAGCCGGCGAGGAAGATGCGCTGCAGCGCGGCCTCGGCCGCCAGCGGCTGTTGCTGGCCTTCGCGGTAGAGCTGGGCGAGATCGGCGTCCTCGCGGAAGCGCCGCAGGAAGCCCTGCAGCAGGCGCTCGCTGCGGTGCAGCGCGGTGCCGCGGCGGATGATCAGGAACCAGCTGGAGACCGAGGCCAGCACCAGGATCGCCATCACCGCCTGCACCACCAGGCTGGCTTCGCTGACCAGCCCCCAGACGGACATGTGCTCGAGAGTCGTTTGCATGAGTCGTTCCTCCTGCCCGCATGGGCAGCTGCTATTGGATGGCGGGTCGGTTACCGGGCGATGACGTCAATCCAGGCCCAGCGCATCGGCAACCGCCGACCAGGGCAGGTACTTGTAGTTCTGCGTGCCCTCGGGCATGCGCTTGCGGCCGTCCTGCACCACCAGCATGCCGCGGCTCCAGAGGCCGCCGAGGTTGGCCGAGGTGACGTCCAGCCCGTCGGTTTCCGAGGCGCCGTCGATGCCGCGCTCGGCGTTCAGGCCGATGCGGAAGGCACCGCGCACGGCATAGGGCGCCTGGGCGTCGAGCACCACGTAGCTGTCGTTGCCCTGGCTGGAGATGACCAGGTAATCGCCGCGCGCACCGTGGTAGAGCGCCAGGCCCTCGATGTCGGCGTACACCGGCCCGCCGACGCCGATCACCTGTTCCGGCGTCGCCGGCGCCTCGGCGCGGGCATCGAGCACCCAGACGGCGATGTCCTCTTCGCCGACGAACAGCCGCTCGCCGCGATCGTCGGCGACGCAGCCCTCGGGCTGGCTGGCCAGTTGGAAACGCCGCATCAGCTCGCCTTGCGGCTGCCCGGAGGCGCCATCGAGGCGGTACTGGACGAAGGTCCCGTCCTTGTCGTTGGCGATGGCATGGATGGCGCCCTGGCGGTCCTTGAACAGGCACAGGCCGTAGATATCGGCCAGCGGCGTGGCGACCTGGCCGATATCCGCGAGCACGCCGCTGGCGGGATCGATGGCGAACAGGTGCAGGCTGTTGCGGTCGCGGTTGCTCGCCACGGCCAGGTCCACCTCGCGTGCGCCCAGGCGGAAGCCGCTGCGTACGTCGACGTTGTTCAGCCGGCCGACACGCAGGTCCTGGACCTGCCGACCGTCGAGGTCGTAGACCACCAGGCCGCCCTTCTTGTCGGTGCCCAGCACGCGGCTCTGCGCCGGGTCATGAGGGTTAACCCAGATCGCCGGATCGTCCGCCGCATCACCCAGGCTCGGCACCGGGCCGGTCTCGACCGCGGCCGGCAGGCTGGTGATCGGGGCCGCCTCTGGCAGCGCCTCGGGCTGCCAGGCGAGCTGCGCCGCATGCAGGCCGCGTTCGTCGGCCAGCAGCAGTTCGATGCCGTCCCGGCTGCGGCGGGCGCTGATCCGCTCGGGCTCGTCGAAGCCCTCCAGCGCCAGCACGCCATCGGCCTGCCAGCCGGCTTCGGTCTGGCGATACAGATGCAGCGCCGGGGCCTGCGGGTCCAGCGCCAGCAAGCCGCCCGGCACCCGCGCCATGCCGGCCGCGGCTCCGGCCAAGCTGCCGAACGGCCGGCGCAGGTCCAGCGGTTCGCGCTGCAGCGGCGCTTCGGCATCGGCCGGGTAGCGCCAGAATCCGACGTTCTCCTCGTTGACGTAGAGCTGCCCCGCGGCATCGTCCGCCTGGCAGAACGCACTGTCCGGCGGCAGGGCGAGCCCGCGCACCCGCCGCGCATCCTTCAGCAGGCGGCCCTCGCTGGCGACCAGCCACTGCTCGCCGACGCCCTCCTCGCCGAGCAGGAAGAGAAAGTCGTTGCGCGCGCTGTCGCGGTACAGGCACAGCCCTTCGATGGCGAAGGCGGTGCGTGGCAGGAACAGCGGCTGGCTCCAGGCGTGATGGGCATCCAGGCCGACCAGCAGCGCCTGCTGGCGATTGCGTTCGACGCTGGCCAGCAACAGGCCGT
This sequence comes from Pseudomonas lopnurensis, assembly GCF_015070855.1. Classification (GTDB taxonomy): domain Bacteria; phylum Pseudomonadota; class Gammaproteobacteria; order Pseudomonadales; family Pseudomonadaceae; genus Stutzerimonas; species Stutzerimonas lopnurensis. The sequence goes on along the minus strand of NZ_JADDIX010000061.1, from coordinate 9,856 downwards.
TCTCGTCGGCGCGGTGATCGAGGCCTTCGAAACGCCCCGGATACTCGCTGAGCACCTGCTGCTGGCGATCCAGCAGTTGCAGGCCGCGAGCGCCTATCTGCAGCCGGTCGGCGCCGGGCCAGAAGCCGTCGTTTTCCAGCAGTTGGGCATCTTCCAGCCCGGCGATCTGCCCGGCGACGGCCAGGCCCGGAGTCGCCACCGGGAGCGCGTCGTCGCGGCTGGCGGCCTGACAGGCCGCCAGGGTGATGCACAAGGCCAGCAGCAGGGGTTTGTGTAGTGGTGCATGCATGAAGCGCGATTCCAATCAGGCTGCCGCGGGCCGCTGCCCGCCGAAAAGGGGAACGGCGGGCAGCGGAGCGGCATGGGTCAGAAGTGGGTCAGGGTCAGGCCGAGCTTGTAGGTCGGGCCGTACTCTTCGTACTGGGCGTTGTAGGCGCGACGGCCGGCGTAGACGTAGTAGGACTCGTCCGTCAGGTTCAGCGCCTCGAAGGTCAGCTGCAGGCTCGGCGTGAGGAAGTAGCCGGCCTTGAAGTCGACGAACAGCTGGTCGTCGACGTACAGGTCGTGGGCCTTGTCGTCGATACCGGCCACTTCGTACAGGTATGCGGATTTGTAGTTGGCCGCCAGGCGCAGGTTGAGGCGGTCGTTCTCCCAGCCGAGCATCAGGTTGCCGACCGTGTCGGAATGGTTCGGCAGGTCGATGCTGCGGCGCATGCCCTGCCCTTCGATGTCCGCATCGGATTTGCTGAAGGTGGCGTTGGCGCCGAGCAGCAGGCCGTTCCAGGGCGCCGGCAGCCAGTCGAGCTTCTGCGAGTAGGCCAGCTCCAGCCCATAGAGCTTGGCGCTGCTGCCGTTGCGGTAACTCAGCGCCTCGTCGAAGGCCGCCCACTGGCCAGTGCCGGCCAGGTCGGTGTTGTAGATGAAGTTGTCGATGTCCTTGTAGAACAGGTAGGCGGAAACGACGCCGGCGCGACCCATGTAGTGCTCGATGCCCAAGTCGTAGTTGACCGACTCCAGGGGCTCGAGGTCGGGGTTGCCGAACTCGGCGTCGTCGCCGTCGATGACGAAGCCCGGCGCCAGCTGGCCGAAGGTCGGACGCACGACCGTGTTGGTCCAGGCGGCGCGGATCAGGGTGTCGTCGGTCAGTTGATAGCGTGCATGCAACCCCGGCAGCCAGTGGTGATAGCTGTTGCGGCTGGAGGTCGCCTCGAACTGGTCGTCGCGCATCCCGGTGCCCTTGGCGCGGAAGCGCGTGCCCTCGTAGCGCAGGCCGGCGATGACGCGCCAGCGGTCGATGTCCAGGGTGTTCATCAGGTAGGCGGCGTTGATGTCCTCGTGCATGTCGAAGTCGTTGATGCGCGACTCCTCCTCGTCGTGGAACTGGCTAGCGTCCAGGCCCGCGATCGCGCGCTCGATCGCCGAGGCGCTGATGCTCCGGCCGAAGCGGCCGAGCGCGTAATCGACGTTGCCGCCCTGGAAGTCGGCCAGGGTCAGGTCGTCGAAATCGTCGTAGGCCCAGACCTCGGTGTCGTTGTCCTTGTGCCGGCGGCTGAGCTTGCCGCCGAACTTGGCCTGGGCGGCATGGCCCTGGATGTCGTAGTCGCGCGCCAGGTCCAGGCGGATGTTCTTCTCGCGGTCGCGGGTGTCGGTCTTTTCCCATTCCACCTCGTCCAGCTCGAAGGCGGCCGGATCGTAGAAGGACGGGTCCACCAGCAGGCGCGGCTTGCGCGTGTCGGAAAAGCCGGCGTCGGCGAAGTCGCCCTCGAAGGTGGCGGCGGAAATGCCGCCGGGGTTGCGCTCGCGGGACTGGCTGTAGCCGACCTGCCCGCTCAGGGTCCACAGGCCCATCATGCGTTCGCCGCCGAACACGTAGGACTGGATGGTCTGGGTTTCCTCGCGCGACTTCAGCTCGCGCCAGCCCTCGGCGTCGCCGCGCTCGCCGGGCAGTTGCGCGTCCTCGAATTCGACGCCCGCGGCGTTGCGGGTTTCGCTGTCCTTGAAGCGGCTGTACAGCGTGCGCAGGTAGTAGTTGCTGACATCGTCGGGCTTGTAGTCGAAGTTGAGGCCGAAACCGGTGCGCTCGCGGGTGATCCGGTAATCGCGCTGCTCCAGCTCTTCCAGCCGGGCGCCGTCGTCGAAGTCCCAGGCGCCGCCGGTCTCGACGTTGTCCGAGCCGAAGTCGCGCTTCTGCCAACTGAGCGCTGCGGCGACGCCGAAGTTGTCGACGCCGTCGCCCAGGCTGAAGCGGTTGCTGATGGCGCCGGAGAATTTCGGGCTGGTCTTGTCGACGTTGTCGTCGTAGCTGCCCTCGCCGCTGATGCTGTAGAACAGCCCGTCGTGGTCGAAGGCCGAGAGGCTTTCCACCTCGATGGTGCCACCCAGGGAGTTGGCATCCATGTCCGGGGTCAGGGTCTTGACCACCGACAGTGACTGCACCAGTTCCGAGGGCAGCACGTCCAGCGCCACGGCGCGGCGGTCGCTTTCCGGCGAGGGCACCAGGGTGCCGTTGATGGTGACGCTGTTCAGGTCCGGCGCGATGCCGCGCACGCTGACGAAGCGCCCCTCGCCCTGGTCGCGCTCCACCGACAGCCCGGGGATACGTTGCAGCGCCTCGGCGGCGTTGTCGTCGGGCAACTGGCCGATGCCGTCGGCGTGCACCACGCTCTTGACGCTGTCGGAACGGCGTTGATCCTTCAGCGCCTCGTCGATGCTGACGGCCTGGCCGATGACCTCGACGTGCTCCATGACAAGCGGCTCCTCGGCCCAGGCCGAGCCGGCGCTGACGGCCAGGGCCAGCAGGCTGACGCGGAACCCCGCGCCGCCGATGCCGCTGCGGTATGTGCTCATGAACAATCCCCCCGAACTGTGTTGGCCGGGCCCATCCCGGAACTGCAGCGGACGGTAGGCGGGGCAGATGGCGGTTCTGTGACAGGCGCGGCGGTCAGGGCGCAAATACGGGGATCTGGAGGGTTTCCGGCGGGGTTATGAGCCGATATGACCCGGAGCGTAGCGGGCGAGGCAGGCCGGATAAAAGCCTGAAGTCTGGAAGCTTGAAGCCTAAAAGTAGCGTAGGGCGGGTTGCAACCCGCCGCTTCGGCGTTGGCTCCAGCATCGTCCGCGCGGGTTGCACCCGCCCTACAGCTTGAGGCTTGAGGCTTGAGGCTTGAAACCCAATGAAAGCAAAACTTTCATCACACCTCTGGCGCCCGAGCCTCGGACAATTCACGCTCCAATCGAATCTCCCCTGAGCCGAATCGACCCCCGGCCGCTTCATCGAACCGTCACATCCGTCTGTTTCCGTGCATGCACGCCACCGGCGCGAACCCAGGCCACGGAGACCCTCGATGAAGTCCCTGCTCAAGCTCCACACCCTCACCCTGCTGGGCCTGGCCCTGGCCGCCAACGCCGGCTTGCAGCTGCTGCTGGCCGCCGGCGAGATCAAGCCGTGGGCCGAAATCGACTGGATGGACGTAGCCGGCGAAGGCGGCAGTGCGGTCCTGGCGCTGGCCTGGCTGATCATGCTGCTGCACAGCCGCCCCGCCGGTCGCGTGACCCGGCTGCTGGCGCTGGGGCTGGCCTGCATCTGTTTTTCGTGGTGGATGGATCTGCTCGACGAATTCATCCGGCTGCCCGCGACAATCGCCTGGGACAACTGGCTGGAAACCGCGCCGATGCCGGTCGGCCTGATCCTCCTGACCGTCGGCATCTATCACTTCAACCAGGAGCAGCGCGCCATCAACGCGCAGATGAGCAAGCGCGAGCGGCTGTTTCGCGAGCATCGCCTGTTCGACAAGCTGACCCCGCTGGGCACCGCCGAATACCTGCGCCGGCAACTCGACCTGGCCCTGCGCCAGGCAACCGAGGAACAACGCCCGCTGTCGCTGCTGGCTGTCGACCTGGACGATTTCAGCCGGGTCAACCAGCGCTACGGCCAGGACGAAGGCGACCTCGTGCTGCAAGCCGTGGCGCAGCTGCTGGTGCTGAACCTGCGGCACCAGGACCTGCTCTGCCGGCTGGCGGGCGATCGTTTCGTCGTGCTTCTGCCGGACACCTCGGAGCAGCAGGCGCGGCAGCTCGCCGAGGAGCTGGAGACGGCCGTCGCCAGCCTGGCGCACAAGACCCGCCAGCACGGCGAACGCCTGCACCTGCATGCGAGCACGGCGGTGGCGATGGCCTTCGACGACGATGCCGAGCAACTGCTCCGGCGCCTCAATCTCGGGCTGGCCAAGGCCAAGCAGTCCCTGTCGCGCTGTGCCTGAGGCGGCGATTAATGAATGGCCCGCTGCGCTGGTACGAATGGGACACCCGCTTCATCGCCGCGCACCATCAGCCGGCGGTGCTGCTGGACCTGGCGCTGTCGCGCGGCATCGACAGCCACGCGCTGCTGCGCGGCAGCGGCCTGTTCTACGAGGATGTCGCCAGCGGGCAAGCGCGTATCAGCCCGGCGCAACTGCTGGTCCTGATCGGCAACGCCGAGCGCCTGCTGGGCGCCGCGGACAGCAGCTTCCTGTTCGGCCAGCGCCTGCTGCCCGGCCACTACGGCGACGTCAGCCACGCCCTGGCCAATGCCGGCAACCTTATCCAGGCGCTGGAGCGACTCTGCCAATTCCGCGCCCTGCTCTGCCCGCTGCTGGCCCCGCGCCTGTTGCTTGATGAGCGTCAGATGCATCTCTACTGGCTGGACGGCGGCAGCGCCGGGCGCCACCAGCGTTTTCTGATCGAGGCCCACCTGACCGCGGTCGTGGCGCTGTGCAAGCGCGGCTCGGGCCTGCGCCTGCCCTGGCGCTTCCAGTTCGCCTATGCGCAACCGCGACATGTCGAGCAGTACTGGGTGCACCTGGGCGACAACCTGCAGTTCGACCGCCAGCTGACCCTGCTCAGCCTGCCGCGCGAGTACCTGCATCGGCCCTGGCCGGACGGCTCGGCCACGGTCGGCCAGGTCGCCCATCAGGCGAGCCAGCGGCAGATCGATGCGCTGGAAGGTCCCAGCGCCTTTCTCGACACGCTCTACCAGTACCTCCACTCGCATATCCGCGAGCCGCTGAGCCTCGAACGTGTCGCGCTGGCATTCGCCATGAGCCCGGCGACTCTCAAGCGCAAGCTGGCCAAGCACGGCACGCATTTCCAGGAACAGCTCGACCTGGTGCGCAAGCACGTCGCGCTCTACCTGTACCAGAGCCAGGGACTGGGCAACGATGCCGTGGCCCGGCACCTCGGCTTCAACGACACCACCAACTTCCGCCGCGCCTTCAAGCGCTGGACCGGCGTGGCGCCCAGCGGCCTGCAGCCGCTGTTCGATGCGCCCTGAGGAAATGCTAAGGTTCGACCCGCACAACCTTCGACCCGAGCGGACCGGCATGGACATCAAGCAGTTGAAGTTTCTCGTGGCGCTCGACGAAACGCGTCATTTCGGCCAGGCGGCCGCGCGCTGTCATGTCACCCAGCCGACGCTGTCGATGCGCCTGCGCGGCCTCGAGGACGAGCTCGGGCTGCAACTGGTGACCCGCAGCCAGCGCTTCGAAGGCTTCACCGCGGAGGGCGAGCGGATCCTCGCCTGGGCACGCAGCCTGTTGGCGGCCCAGGATGGGCTGTACGCCGAGGCCGCCTCCTGCCGTGGCCAACTGGTGGGCACGCTGCGCCTGGGCGTGGTGCCGCTGGCCGGCTTCGACCCCATGCAGCTGGTCCAGGCATTCGCCGAACGCCATCCCAGCCTGCGCTTCGAGCTGTTCGCGCTGAGCAGCGAGCAGATCCTCGAACGCCTCAACCGCAATCTGCTGGACCTCGGGCTGTCCTATCTGGAACGCCTGGACGATGCGCACTTCGCCAGCCTGACGCTGGGCGAAACCCGCATGGGCCTGCTCCACGACGAGCGCCACTTCCGCTTCGCCGAACCATCGCTGCGCTGGGAAGCCCTGGCCGACCTGCCGCTCGGCCTGCTGACCGGCGGCATGCATTTCCGCCAGTCCATCGACCACGCCCTGCGCAGCCGCGGCCTCGCCCTCGCACCCCGGCTGCAGACCGACGCCGTGCACCACCTGCTGCAGGCGGTCGGGGCCGGCCTGTGCTGCGCGATCATGCCGCTGGACAGCGGCCTCGACGCGCTGGACGAACGCTTGACGCTCACTCCGATCGAGGGCGCCAGCACGCTTGCGCCGCTGGGCCTGATCCTGCGCCGCGGCTCGCCCCGCTCGGCCCTGGGCGAGGCCTGTTTCGACGAGGCGCGCGAGCTGCTGCAACGGCCGAAGGCGCGCATCGACTGACCTCTGATCGATACGCTCGATCACCCCATCGAACATAGCGATTGGACGGCCGCGCCCAGCAATCCTAGGCTCCCCTGCGTCGACCTGTCGCAGGCCCGCCGCCATGCACTACGCCACGCTCCACTACGCACAGACCGCCACGCCAGGGAATCCGGGCGCCGCGGTGCTGGCCGAGGAATGCGCGCTGGCCATCGCCTACAACGGCCTCAACCAGGCGGTGATGATGGTGACGCCGCAGGACCTGGAAGAATTCGTCGTCGGCTTCAGCCTGAGCGGCGGGCTGATCGAGCGAATCGATGACCTGCGCGACCTGCGCCTGCACGGCAGCGGCAATGCCCGCCATGCCGAGGTGCAGGTCAGCCCGCGCGCCTTCTGGGTCATCAAGCAGCAGCGTCGCCAACTGGCCGGCCACAGCGGCTGCGGCCTGTGCGGTGTGGAGGCGCTGCAGCAGGCGCTGCCGCAACTGGCGCCGCTGCAGCCGGTCGCGCTGCCGCCCGACAGCCATTTTCATGGCCTGCGCGAACGCATCGCCGAAGCCCAGGTGCTCGCCCGCGACAGCGGCGCGCTGCACGCCGCGGCGTTCGTCGACGGCAGCGGCGCCATCGCCCTCTGCCGCGAGGACATCGGCCGGCACAACGCGCTGGACAAGCTGATCGGCGCGCTGGCGCTGCAACGCCGGCAAGCACGCGACGGCTTCGCCGTGGTCACCAGCCGCTGCAGCCTGGAACTGATCCACAAGGCCGTGCGCGCCGGCATCGGCACGCTGGTCAGCCTGTCCGCACCGACCAGCCTGACCGTCGAATGGGCGCGCCGGCACAACCTCAACCTCATTCACCTGCCCCATCGCAGCGCCCCGCGGGTCTACAGCCCGGCGCCGGCCCTGCCCGACCACAACGGATGATTCCCATGAGCCGCACCTCCCGCTTCCATCCCGCGACCCGCTTCCAACCCTATGCCGGCCCGGCCGGGGGCTGGGGCGCACTGCGCAGCGTGGCCAGCGCCTGGCTCGGCAGTGGCAATGCGCTGAAGAACATCCGCGCCCTGCTCAGGACCAACCAGAACGGCGGCTTCGACTGCCCCGGCTGCGCCTGGGGCGATTCGCCCGAAGCCGGCGCGGTGAAGTTCTGCGAGAACGGCGCCAAGGCGGTGAACTGGGAGGCCACTCGCCGCCGCGTGGACGCCGCCTTCTTCGCCCGCCACAGCGTCGCCCAGCTGCGCGAGCAGAGCGACTACTGGCTCGAATACCAGGGCCGCCTGACCGAACCGCTGCGCTACGACGCGGCCAGTGATCGCTACCTTCCAATCAGCTGGGACGATGCCTTCGCCCTCATCGCCGAGCACCTGAACGAGCTGGACAGCCCGCACCAGGCCGCCTTCTACACCTCCGGCCGGGCCAGCAACGAAGCCGCCTACCTCTACCAACTGTTCGGCCGCGCTTTCGGCACCAACAACTTCCCCGACTGCTCGAACATGTGCCATGAGGCCAGTGGCGTGGCGCTGGGCGAATCCATCGGGGTCGGCAAGGGCACGGTGACGCTGGAGGACTTCGCCCACGCCGATGCGATCTTCGTGCTCGGCCAGAATCCCGGCACCAACCACCCGCGCATGCTCGAACCGCTGCGCCAGGCGGTGGAGCGCGGTGCCCAGGTGGTCTGCTTCAATCCGCTGCGCGAGCGCGGGCTGGAACGCTTCCAGCACCCGCAGAAACCCATCGAGATGCTCGCCAACCAGGACGCGCCGACCCACAGCGCCTACCTGCGGCCCAACCTCGGCGGCGACCTGGCGGTGCTGCGCGGCATCGCCAAGTACCTGCTGCAATGGGAGCGCGAAGCCCAGGCCAGCGGTGCGCCGGCGGTGTTCGACCACGCCTTCCTCGCCGAACACACCCAGGGAATCGACGACTACCTGGCGGCGGTGGATGCCACGCCCTGGGCGCAGATCGAACGGCAGTCGGGCCTCGGCCGCGAGGAAATCCGCCATGCCGCGCAGGTTTACCGCAACGCCGGGCGGACCATCGTCTGCTGGGCCATGGGCATCACCCAGCACCGGCATTCGGTGGCGACCATCCAGGAAATCACCAACCTGCTGCTGCTGCGCGGCAACCTCGGCAAGCCCGGCGCCGGTGCCTGCCCGGTGCGCGGCCACAGCAACGTGCAGGGCGACCGCACCATGGGCATCAACGAACGGCCGCCGGTTGCGCTGCTCGACGCACTGCAACGCCATTTCGACCTGCCGATGCCGCACCAGCCCGGCCACAACACCGTGGAATGCATCCAGGCCATGCTCGCCGGCCAGGTCAAGGTATTCATCGGCCTGGGCGGCAATTTCGCCCAGGCCACGCCGGACAGCCCGCGCACCCAGCAGGCGCTGCGCAACTGCGACCTGACCGTGCAGATCAGCACCAAGCTCAACCGCAGCCACCTGACCATGGGCCGCAATGCCTTGGTCCTGCCCTGTCTCGGCCGTACCGACATCGACCGCCAGGCCGGCGGCCCGCAGGCGGTCACCGTGGAAGACTCGTTCAGCATGATCCACGCCTCCTGGGGGCAGCTCGAACCGCTGTCCGCGCAGATGCGCTCGGAACCGGCGATCATCGCCGGCATCGCCGCCGCCACCCTCGGCAAGCGCCCGGTGGACTGGCTCTGGCTGGTGCAAGACTACGCGCGCATCCGCGAGCTGATCGCGGCGACCATTCCGGGCTTCGCCGGTTTCGACCATCGGCTGCACCGCCCTGGCGGCTTCTACCTGGGCAACGCCGCCGCGCGGCGCGAATGGAATACGCCCAGCGGCCGTGCCGAGTTCAAGGCCCATTCGCTGCCGTCGGACCTGGTGCCGGAGCAGGCACGCCGACCGGGCGCAAGCGCCGACCTGATCCTGCAGACGCTGCGCTCCCACGACCAGTACAACACCACGCTCTATGGCCTGGACGATCGCTATCGTGGCGTGAAAGGCATGCGCGAGGTGGTGTTCGTCAACCCCGCCGACATCCAGCGCCTCGGCCTCGAGGCGGGCCAGCAAGTCGACCTGCTCTCGCTGTGGGACGACGGTATCGAACGCCGCGTGCGCGGCTTCACCGTGCTCGCCTACGACACCCCGCCCGGCCAGGCCGCGGCCTACTACCCGGAAACCAACCCGCTGGTGCCGCTGGAGAGCTTCGGCGAGCGCAGCCACACGCCGACCTCGAAGTTCATCGCCATCCGCGTCCTGCCCAATACCCTGGCCGATGCAGGGAAGCAGTTGCGGGTCAACGAAAGGTAGCGGACGAATCGGCCAGCGTCCCGTCTGCTTAGTCTGTCAACTCACTGGGCATTAAGTTGTAGGAGGCGCCTGCGCGTCTCTGATGCAGCGCTGTCGGGCAGCAAACAGGGTGCAGCCCCGGGAAAGCCGCCTGTGCACACCGCGCCCGTAGGAGCCCGGGGCGGCGCCGAGTCCTTGCCGGCGATCATCGGCGTTGCGGCCGATCGCCCGCAAGCGGGCGCCTATGGTGGGGCAAAAGGATAGGCTCTGTCCGAGTTGGCTGTTGCGGATAGACGTATCCCTGTAGGAGAGGGCGGGGACGCCGAGTCCATGCCCGCGAATATTCCAGCGCGCAAAGC
>NZ_JADDIX010000060.1 GCF_015070855.1 Pseudomonas lopnurensis | reverse complement strand
TCCTCGCCCCATACCAGCGGCACGCAGCGTTTGGCGGAGCCGAGCAGGCCGGTCGAGCGCTGCCATTCGTCGTGCCCGTCGAAGCAGACCATGCCCTGGCGGTATTCGCGCTGGCCCGGCAGGCGCAGCACCAGGCGCAGTTCGTTGACCCACTGGCCGCTGCGCGGATCGATATCGTTCCAGCGCTCCAGCTTCAGGCTGACCGGCAATACGATCTGGTAGAAGGCGCGCATGGTGGCGGCGAAGTCGCCGGACCAGTCCGCCGGGCGAATGCCGAAGCGGGTCTGCTTGATCCATTGTTCCAGTGGGGTGTCCCAGGTATAGATCAGCGAGATCAGCCCGATGAAGAGGGTGGCGGTCAAGCCCACCAGGCTCAGGCGCAACGGCAGGGACAGCACGCGGATACCGGTGGCCAATGCCTCTGCTTCGCCGGCCAGCGCGGCGGCACGGGCGATACGCAGGGCGCGCATGGCTTGTAGCGATACGCGGCTAGCAGGTTGGTTTAGCTCTTGTCCTAGACCAGCTTGCGTCAAGACTTCAGGCCTCGGACGACCAGTACCAGATGGTGCCCCCCCAGCTCGACTCCTTGAACTCGGGCATCCGTTCGCCCTGTTTGAAGTGCCGGCGCGAATTGGCCTGGGCGGGGCTGTACCAGTAGCCTTCGTGCGTGCAGGGCTGGCCTGCCGGGATACTGGGTGGGGTGTTCTTCCTGCTTTCCTGATCGAAGCGGGCGTACCAGCGGGCAGTGCTTTCTTCATCGAAGCAGTCGCCATAAGGGGAGTAGCTGTGCAACTGATCGGGATTGGGGATGCGCACGGGCTTGGCCACCCGGTTGACCGCGACATAGGCCGCCGGCGAGCCATCGGCCACTGCGCCTAGCTCGGGATATTCCCCCGCACGAATGATCAGGCCATTGTCGTAGTTCAGGACTTCGATATCGCCGCGACCGCTCAGGGCATGGCGGATAGCGCCTTCGCCCCCCAGGCGCTCCACGTAGGTATTGCCAAGGACGGTGAACCAGTTGACGCCTTTGATGTGCTCCTGCAGCTCGCGCCCTAGAGAATAGGCAAATGTATCCACTTCCAATCCGGAATACTGCTGAGCCAATTGGTATTCCATTGGCATGTAACTGTCGTAATCATAAGGCAGGATGCTGGACAGCCCGCCATAGCCGTGCTCCGCTTTTACTTGGTTACAGAGATAAAGCAACCACTCCTGATAACACTCGAAACCTTTAGGTTCGTTGAGGGCGGCCCAAGGTATTGCCAACTTTATATATGAGCGTTTCTTATCGCCATGAACTTCAAAGGAGTTCAGGGTCGAAAGGCTGTAATCCTCTGCCTCCTTGGCATTTGGCGCGCTACTCAGATGCCATTCGTACTGTTCGTTTGACCCGCAAGATAAGATCCTGTCATGGGTCTTGTCGAAATTGCCGGGAGTCAGCTTTTTGTAACGATCGGAATAGTGCCCCTTCAGATACGAACCGAATTCCTGATTAAATCGCGTGAAGCACTCCATCACTTTCCGCTTGCTTTCGGTGGTATAGCCTTCCTTGAAGTAAAGGGTGACGATCAGCCCCAGCTTGACCACTGGCGTGCCGTCCGGTAATTCGAACTCCAGATTCGGCGCCTGTTCTTTCAGTTTTTCCAATGCATTCATCGCTGTTTCCTCAGCCTGCGCTCAGGGCGCCGGCAACCGCACCGGCCCCCAGGATGCTGGCCAGCCAGGCCCAGGACAGTTGCGCCAGGCGAACCAGTACCATCAGCCCCGCGACGATTGCGGCAGGCACGCCGGCCGTGACCAGGGCCCCGGCAATCACGAAGGCCACCACGACCGTGCCGACCACGATGCCGACATCGATCAACACCTGCATCCAGTCGATCCTGCCGAGCATGTCCAGCGTCTGCTCGCTCACCCCTGCTCCCGCTCCAGATCGGCCAGCTGGCTGGTGGGGCCGTCGGCACGCAGGCGCTTGCGAATCGGCTGTGGCCACTGGCTGCGCGAGCGGCGCTTGGCGATGGCGTAGGTGAAGTTTTGCAGGGCGTTGAGCGGAGCGAGGATGATGCCGCCGAATAACAGTATGAAATCTGAGCCGCTCAGGAAGTTGCGACCTCCGTTGGCCTCGTACTGCTCCTTGATGTCTCTCCATTGCAGACGCGCCCAATGGCCTCGGCGTTTGCGTACTGCCAGCAGACTCTGATTGAACTCGGGCGAGTCGCTGCGCTGACCGTGCTCGTCGAACCAGGGACCGTCGTCCATATAGGCGCGCAGGTATTCCCAGAAACCCAGCTGCATTTCCAGGCTCTTGCCGATGGGCGAGCCGAGGTTGATCAGCACCTGCTCCTGGGGATGGCCGTAGCGATGCAGCAGGGCTTCGAGCGCCGCATGGCGCATGCCGGCGGTATAGGGGCCGACGCTGCCGTAGGCGTAGGCGGCAGCGGCGATGCCGTCCCAGGGGGGTGTGGTACAGCTCGCCGTCCTGCTCGAAGTACAGCTCGCGGGTGCGGCGGTTGAGCAGGATGG
>NZ_JADDIX010000006.1 GCF_015070855.1 Pseudomonas lopnurensis | reverse complement strand
TGGATCACGCTTCACCGATCCACCGGGACTCGGTGCCGGTCCACTCGCCGCGTGGATGTAAAAGGCGACATCCACCCTACGGAGCAGTTGTAGGAGCGAGCTTGCTCGCGAATCCCTGGCCCTTCCAGACACAAAAAACCCGCTCTGGGAGCGGGCTCTTCGTCACATACGATCAACCATCACGCCACCTGCATCAACCTCGCATAGGACTTCAGATGATGATCGTCGTCGCCGAACTGGTGGGCGATCATCACCAGGCGCTTGGCGTGGTGGGCGAGGTTGTATTCCCAGGTCATGCCGATGCCGCCGTGCAGCTGGATCGCTTCCTCGGCCACCTTGCGCGCGGCGCGGGCGCAGATGTACTTGGCGGCGGCGATGATACGGCTGCGCTCGTCGTTGTCTTCGCCATCGGCAAAGGTCGCGGCGAGGATCGCCATGCTGGTGGCCTGCTCCAGTTCGGTCTGCATGTCGACCATGCGGTGCTGCAGGACCTGGAACTTGCCGATCGGCACGCCGAACTGCTTGCGCGTCTTCAGGTAGTCGAGGGTCAGCTTGCAGGCTTCGTCCATGCTGCCCAGGGCATCGGCACACTGCGCGGCGATGGCACGGCCCTGCTGGTAGCGCAGCGCCGGGAGCGCGTTGCCGACTTCGCCGAGCACGGCATCGGCGCCGACCTGCACGTTGTCGAGGAACAGCTCGCAGCCCTTGCGCCCATCGATCGTCGGGTAGACGCGGCGGCTGACGCCCGGGGCGTTCGGGTCGACGAGGAACAGGCTGATGCCGGCTTCGTCGCGGCTGTCACCGGAAGTCCGTGCGCAGACGATGATCTGCCCGGCGCTGTGCCCACCGATCACCACGGCCTTGCGCCCGGACAGCCGATAGCCGCCGTCGACCGCCTCGGCGCGGGTCTGCACGTCGTTGAGGTTGTAGTGGCTCTGCGGTTCCTCGAAGGCCACCGCCAGCTGCAGCGAGCCGGCCGCCACCTGCGGCAGCAGGTCCTGCTGCTGCGCCTGGCTGCCGAGCTGCTGGATCAGCCCGCCGCCGAGAATCACCGATGGCAGATAGGGCTCCAGCGTCAGGCCGCGGCCCAGCTCGGTCAGCACCAGCAGGGTTTCCACGCCGCCGCCGCCAAAGCCGCCGATCTCCTCGGCGAACGGCACGGCGGTCAGGCCGAGTTCACCCAGCTGCGCCCAGAACTCGGCGGAGAAGCCCAGCTCCGACTCGCTGAATTTCTCGCGCTGCTCGAACGGATAGGCGTCGCGCACCAGCCGCGCCGCGGTGTCTTGCAGCATCTGCTGCTCTTCGGTCAGTTTGAAGTCCATGGCGGTGCCCCCTTACAGCTCGAGAATCATCTTCGAGACGATGTTCTTCTGGATTTCGTTGGAGCCGCCGAAGATCGACAGCTTGCGCATGTTGAAGTAGTCGCCGGCCAGCGCCGCGCTGTAGTCGGCGTGCAGCGGCTCGCCGTCGTAGGCGAGGTCCAGCTCCTCTTCGAGGAACGGCAGCGCATAGGGGCCGATGACCTTGCGCAGCAGATGGGTGATGGCCTGGCGGATCTCGGTGCCCTTGACCTTGAGGATCGAGGACTCGGCACCGGGCACGCCGCCCTCCTTCGCCGCGGCGAGGATGCGCAGGGTGCTCATCTCGATGGCCATCAGCTGCATTTCCACCTCGGCGACCTGTGCACGGAACAGCGGGTCTTCCAGCATCGGCTGGCCGTCGCAGGCTTCCTTCATGGCGATGCGCTTGAGCTGCGCCAGCGCCGCCTTGGAGGCGCCGATGCCGGCCAGGCCGGTGCGCTCGTGGGTGAGCAGGTACTTGGCGCAGGTCCAGCCCTGGTTCTCCTCGCCGACCAGGTTCGCCACCGGCACACGGACGTTGTCGAAGAAGACTTCGTTGACCTCGTGGTCGCCGTCCAGGGTGATGATCGGCCGGACGCTGATGCCCGGCGTGGTCATGTCGATCAGCAGGAAGCTGATGCCACGCTGCTGCTGGGCCTCGGGGTCGGTGCGCACCAGGCAGAAGATCATGTTGGCGTGCTGGCCGAGGGTGGTCCAGGTCTTCTGACCGTTGACCACGTAGTGATCGCCGTCGCGCACCGCGCGGGTCTTCAGGCTGGCCAGGTCCGAACCGGCACCCGGCTCCGAGTAGCCCTGGCACCACCAGTCGGTGCCATCGAGGATGCGCGGCAGGTAATGGTCCTTCTGCTGCTGGGTACCGAATTTGATGATCACCGGGGCGACCATGTTGACCCCGAACGGCACGGTGCGCGGCGCACCGAAGGCGGCGCACTCCTCGTCGAAGATGTGTTTCTCCACCGGGCCCCAGGTAGTGCCGCCCAGCGCCACCGGCCAGCCCGGCGCGTACCAGCCGCGCTTGACCAGGATCTGCTGCCAGCGCTGATGGTCCTCTTTGCTCAGGTGCTTGCCGAGCCGGGTCTTGGCGGCGATGTCCGCCGGCAGCTCGTTTTTCAGGAAGGCGCGCACTTCGTCGCGGAAGGCGAGCTCTTCGGCCGTGTAGTTGACGTTCATGGATGAATCCCCTGTTCCGTGCAGTTGCGGCAGCGGCGGCTCACTGGCCGGGCTGCCAGTCCGAGAAGCGGCGGCCTTCGGCGGCCAGTCTTTCCAGCAGCGGCGCCGGCTTCCACCAGGCACCGCAACGCGCGTGCAGCGCCTCGATCTTGCCCAGCACGACGTCCAGGCCGAGGCTGTCGGCGTAGAACATCGGCCCGCCGCGGAAAGCCGGGAAGCCGTAACCGTTGAGGTAGATGACATCGATGTCGCTGGAACGCTGGGCGATGCCTTCCTCGAGAATCCTGGCACCCTCGTTGACCAGGGCGAGAATGGTCCGCTCGACGATATAGGCCTCATCCAGCGGGCGGCGCTGGATGCCCTTTTCCTGCGAGGCGGCGTCCAGCAGCGCGGCCAATGTCGGGTTTTCCTGCGGCACGCGGTTGCCCGGCTCGTAGCGGTAGAACCCGGCGCCGGTCTTCTGCCCGAGCATGCCGGCGGCGCAGAGCTTGTCCGAGACGACGGGCAGCTCGAATTCGGCCGGCAGGGTCAGGCGTTGGCGCTGGCGGATCGCCTGACCGATGTCCAGGCCAGACAGGTCGCGCATCGCGAACGGCCCCATGGCCATGCCGAAGGTGCGCAGCGCGCCGTCGACCTGCTGCGGCGTGGCGCCCTCTTCCAGCAGGAATTCCGCCTCGCGGCCGTACTGGAAGACCATGCGGTTGCCGACGAAGCCGTCGCAGACCCCGACCACCACCGACACCTTCTTCAGCTGCTTGCCGATGGCCATGGCGGTCGCCAGCACTTCATGGCTGGTCTGCGCGCCGCGCACCACTTCGAGCAGGCGCATGACGTTGGCGGGGCTGAAGAAGTGCAGGCCGACCACGTCCTGCGGGCGCTTGGTGAAGGCCGCGATGGCGTTCAGATCCAGCGACGAGGTGTTGGAGGCGAGGATCGCCCCGGGCTTGCACACCGCATCGAGCCGCTCGAAGACCTGCCGCTTGACGCCCATATCCTCGAACACCGCTTCGACTACCAGGTCGACGTCGGCCAGCGCGGCGTAATCGGTGACACCGGTGATCAGGCTCAGGCGTTTCTCCATGGCCTCCTCGGTCAGGCTGCCGCGCTTGACGCTCGCCGCGTAGGTATCGCGGGCACGCTGCAGGCCGCGCTGCAGCGCGTCTTCATTGATTTCCAGCAGCTTCACCGGCACGCCGGCATTGGCGAAGCTCAGGGCGATGCCCACCCCCATGGTGCCGCCGCCGATTACCGCAGCGGTAGTGACCGGCCGCGGCTTCACGTCGGCCGGCAGATCGTTGATCTTGCTGGCCTGGCGCTCGGCGAAGAAGGCACGCACCAGCGCACCGCGCTGCGGCGAGTCCAGGCATTCGACGAACAGCTCTCGCTCACGCTTGAGGCCCTCGGCCAGCGGCAGCTTGACTGCGGCTTCGACGGCGGCGACGCAACGCAGCGGCGAGAACAGCCCCGGCATGCGCGCGGCCACTTCGGCACGCTTGGCGCGGATCAGTGCCTCGTTGTCAGCGCCCTCCAGGCCAAGCGTCTGCTCGCCGCTGCAACGCGGTCCGCGGTCGGCATTGAGCAGGCGCCGCGCGAAACCGATGCCCGCCTCGGCCAGCTCACCCTCGAACAGCTCATCGACGATGTTGTGCGCCATCGCTTCAGCCGCACCGATCGGTGCACCGCTGACGATCATGTCCAGCGCCTTGGCCACCCCGGCCAGACGCGGCAGCCGCTGCGTACCGCCGGCACCGGGCAGCAGCCCCAGCTTCACTTCCGGCAGACCGACCTTGGCGTCTTTACGGGCAATGCGGTAATGACAGCCCAGCGCGACCTCCAGCCCACCACCCAGGGCGGTGCCGTGGATCACCGCGACACTCGGCTTGCTGCAGCCTTCGATGGCGTCGATCACCTCCGGCAGGCCCGGCGCCTGCGGCGGCTTGCCGAATTCCTTGATGTCGGCGCCGGCAATGAAGGTGTTGCCTTCGCAAGCCAGCACCACCGCGCGCACCGCGGTGTTCGCTTCGGCGGCCCGGAAGGCCTGCAGCAGCCCCTGGCGCACCGCCTGTCCCAGGGCATTGACCGGCGGGTTGTTGACCATGATCAGCGCGATCTCGCCCCGATTTTCGAGCCGTACGACTTCCGTCATGTAGGCCTCCGCTTTGTGAATGGATTGGCGTTGTTATTTTACGGAATCATGTTTCGCACTGCAGAATAAATGACTCATTTCTTCATGTCGATAGACGGCGAGTGCACACCAGACGTGTGCCGAGCACTACAGCGTAGAAGACCGATTGCCAGGCAGGGCGGGGGCGGAGCGCGGGCACGACCGCTCACCGGATGTCGGCAGATCAGTCGTTATAAACGGGCGGAATGGCTGCCAAGAAGGCAGGCGGCAGCTCAGTCGTGAGCGGTTCTGCCCAGCGGGGCGCGGGCCAGCAGGTCGGGATCGAGGCGCAGCAGGCGCACTGTGCGTTCTTCCGCCAGGCTGGCCGGCGCCGTAGCGGCCGGCAGCTCCAGCAGCAGCCGGGTCAGGTTGAGGACCAGCGCCTCACGGCTGAGCACGCCCGCGCCGAGCGCGTAGTAGGCGCTGATCACCTGACGCAGCCCCAGCGGCAGGCGCCATTGCGTGCGCAGCGCCGAACCGTAGCCAGCGGCGCGCTCACGCAACGTGCGCCGCAGGGTCGGCTCGGCCAACTCGCCGCCGCTGTCGAGCCAATCCTGCAGGCTACGCAACAGGGCCAGTTCACCGATGTTGCACAGCAGACCAGCGGTGTAGCAGAGCTCGACGTCCAGCTGCAGCTGGCGTGCCAGCCAACCGGCCAGGTTCGCCGTACGCAGCGCCTGCTCGCTGAGTTGCCCGGCCAGCGTGACCAACCGCGGCTCCGCCAGGCGGGCGTTGTGCTGCATGGCCAGCTCCGCCACCAAACTGAGACTGCGCTTGTTGCCGAGACACTGTCGCGCCTGGCTCAGGCTGTGACACTGGATATGCTGATGCGCGTCGATGCCGCTGGCGACGCTGATCAGCCGCGCAGTCACCTGCGGATCGCGCGCGAGCAGGTCGTCCAGCTCGCCGAGATCCTGGTCGCAGGCTTGCAGGCGCAACAGCGCAGCCTGTACCTCTTCCAGCAGTGGTGCGCCACGGTTGTTCTGCCGCATGCGTTCGAGAAAGCCGCCCAGCGTGTTGGCGGGCTCGCGCTGGCGCCGGCTCGCCCGCCCGGCCGAATGCGGCAACAGCTTGTCCAGCCGCTGGCGCAGGTCGTCCAGATCATAGGGCTTGCCGAGGTAGGCTGCCGGCGTCAGCGGCAACGCGGCGCGCACACTGGCGGCATCCGTGCGCTCGCTGATCAGAACGCAGGGCAGGCGTTGCGTCGCCGGCTGGCGGCGCAGCTCGCGCAGCAGCTCGACGCCAGCGAGACCGTCCAGCTCACCGTCGGCGATCAGCAGGCTCGGCACCTGCCTCTTGCACGTCGTCAGCGCCGCGTGGCCATCGTTCACCGGCAAGACGCGCGCACCCGGGCGCAATTCGCGCACCAGCTGGCACAGCTGGTCCGCACGCCAGGGTTCGTTGTAGGCCACGAGGACGAAGGAAACGTGGGACGCGATGCTCACTGCGCTGCTCGATGGGTTGCCACTGCCTCGCCTAGGGGATGTTGACGTTTCGCTCGCAGCCACGCGGCCCGCGATGAAGCGTCAACAGACCCTAGCATGCGCTCGGGCAGCTACGGCGCGCACCCGATGAACGTGCGCCCGCCGCAGGGGGGGCGGCGATTCTGATCGTTTTGCCGGTAAAGAGCCAGCCCCGTGACGGGGCCGGTTAACGCACGGACACTCAGATACCCATGCACAGGTACTTGATTTCCAGATAGTCCTCGATGCCGTACTTGGAGCCTTCGCGGCCGAGGCCGGAAGACTTGACCCCGCCGAACGGTGCCACTTCGGTGGAAATCAGCCCGGTATTGATGCCCACCATGCCGTATTCCAGTGCCTCGGCGACGCGGAACACGCGGCCCAGGTCGCGGGCATAGAAGTAGGAGGCCAGGCCGAACTCGGTGTCGTTGGCCTTGGCGATCGCCTCGGCCTCGTCGCGGAAGCGGAACAGCGGCGCCAGCGGGCCGAAGGTTTCCTCCCTGGCCACCTTGGCGCTGTCCGGCACGTCGACCAGCACGCTCGGCTCGAAATAGCTGCCGCCCCGCGCGTGCGCCTGGCCGCCGGCCACCAGCCGTGCGCCCTGGGCGACCGCATCCTCGATGTGCTCGCGGACCTTGGCCACGGCACGCTCGTCGATCAGCGGGCCGATGTCGGTGCCCTCCTCCAGGCCGTCGCCGACCCGCAGCCGGGCCACCGCCGCCTGGAATTTCTCGGCGAAGGCGTCGTACACGCCGTCCTGCACGTAGATGCGGTTGACGCAGACGCAGGTCTGCCCGGCGTTGCGGTACTTGGACTGCATGGCGCCCTTCACCGCCTCGTCGAGATCGGCATCGTCGAAGACGATGAACGGCGCGTTGCCGCCCAGCTCCAGCGAGACCTTCTTGATCCCCGGCGCGCACTGCGCCATCAGCTTGGCGCCGACTTCGGTGGAGCCGGTGAAGGAAATCTTGCGCACCTTGGGGTTGGCGGTCAGCTCGTTGCCGATGTCGCCGGCCGAACCGGTGATCACGCTGAGCACGCCCTTGGGAATGCCGGCACGCTCGGCCAGCTCGGCCATCGCCAGCGCCGAGAACGGCGTCTGCGAGGCCGGCTTGATCACCATGGTGCAGCCGGCCGCCAGCGCCGGGCCGGCTTTGCGGGTGATCATCGCCGCCGGGAAATTCCAGGGGGTGATCGCCGCGGTGACGCCGATCGGCTGCTTGATGACGATGATGCGCTTGTCTTTCTGGTGGCCAGGAATGGTGTCGCCGTAGATGCGCTTGGCTTCCTCGGCGAACCACTCGATGAAGGAGGCGGCATAGGCGATCTCGCCCTTGGCCTCGGCCAGCGGCTTGCCCTGCTCGAGCGTCATCAGCCGGCCGAGGTCGTCCTGGTTCTCCATCAGCAGTTCGAACCAGCGGCGCAGTTTCTGCGAGCGCTCCTTGGCGGTCAGGTCGCGCCAGGCCGGCAGCGCGCGCTCGGCGGCATCGATGGCGCGGCGGGTTTCGCCGGCGCCCATCTTCGGCACACTGCCGAGCACTTCGCCGGTCGCCGGGTTGTTCACGCTGATGGTCTGGCCGCTGTCGGCGTCCAGCCAGGCGCCGTCGACATAGGCCTGCTGGCGGAACAGGGAAGGGTCGTTGAGTTGCATGGCAGTCTCCTCGGGGCGTGCGGCCTGGCGCCGGCCCGTTTCAGATCGATCGGCTGACGCGACGACTATCCGAACCGTCCATCGACGCCCGGTTCCGGCCACGCCACCCAGCTGGAAAGCAACCATGCTAGGACCACAGTCGCCCCGCGGGCAAGCTCATGACGCAGAACGTCGTCACGCCATAGACCAACCTGATGAGCTGTGCAACAGCGGCGCTCTGTCACGTCTTGTTACCCAATCCTTACCATTTGTCGGGGTATAGTCTTGGGGCTGTTGCCGTTTCGTTCGCGGCCGCGCCGAAAGGACACCAGCCCCAAACAACGGCGGCCAACGCCGCCGCATCCATGGATCGATAAGGAGTTACCGTGAAAGCATTGATGACAGGCGCCGCGGCGGCCGTCCTGCTGGCAAGCGCTGCCGCCCAGGCGCAACTGAAACCCGAAGAGATGGTGGAAACCCGCCAGGCCGGCTACCAGTTCATGGCCTGGAACATGGGCAAGATCAAGGCGCAGGTGATCGACGGCAAGGAGCCCTACGACCAGGCCAAGGTCGCCGCCGCCGCCAATGCCATCGCCGCCATCGCCAACTCCGGCATGGGCAGCCTCTTCAGTCCGGACACCACTACCGAGCAACTGGGCAAGACGACCCGCCTCAAGCCCGAGTTCTTCCAGAACCTCGACGAAGCCGGACGCATCGGACGCGACTTCACCGCTGCCGCCAACCAGCTCGCCAGCGTCGCCGCCGAGGGTGACCAGGCGGCGATCAAGAAGGCCTTCGGAGATGTCGGCGGCTCGTGCAAATCCTGCCACGACAAGTTCCGCGCCGACTGACTGACCACCCGAGGTCCGGCCGGGCTTGTATCGTAGGGTGGGCTTTAGCCCACCAAGCGTGGTCCAAGCCGGGCGAACGCACGGTGGGCTGACGCTCAAGCACGGCCGGCGAAGGTCCGCCGGCTGTGCTTACCAGTCGAGGCTCGGCGCCGGTGCCGCTGGCGGCGGTGTCATCCAGCCGGCCACCGACTGCACGCCCCAGACCACGCCCATCGCCAGCACGACGGTCAGCAGCGCCGTGGCCAACGAGCCACCCCTGGCATCCTCCTGCGCCGGATGTTCACGCCGCATCCGCCCGGCGATCATCGCCCGCACCAGCGGTTTGCGCTTGACCAGCCCGTACCAGGCGATCGCCGCCAGATGCAGGCCGATCAGCACCAGCAGCAACCACTTCGCCTGCCGATGCAGGCCACTCAGCGCGCTGCCGGTTTCGCTGTTGACCAACGCATAGAGCGGCCCCTGGAAAGCGATGTCGTCGGTCGCCATCAGCCCGCTGATTACCTGGAAGCTCACCAGCCCCAGCATCGCCAGCACCGACAGTGCGCCCAGCGGATTGTGCCCGGCCTCCCGCCAGTTGCCCTGCAGATAGTCCCGCACCCCTACCGTCGCGGCGCAGATGCGCGACCAGCGCGCATAAGTGGAACCGACGAAGCCCCAGAGCAGGCGAAACACCAGCAGCCCCAGCACCACGAGCCCCAGCCGGCCGTGCCAGAGCATCAGATTGCCCCCGACCCAGCCGGTGACGATGGCGGCGATCACCGCAGCGGCGAACGACCAGTGGAACACGCGCAGCGGCGCATCCCAGAGCTTGATATGACTCGACATCCCGACTCCCCCGACAGCTTGCGAAACCCGGCCCGTGGCCGCAACCGCTGCAAGGGTAACAGCCGCGACGCCCCGAATCAGCCCTGCAAGTCCCGTCTTAGAGCCCTCAACCATATTTCGCACCGAGGCCGCCATGGCCACGAGCGAAGCGCGAACGCCGCGACGCCCGACGCACCAGCGGCATGGACGCCCGCAGAGGACATGCGTATGATTGCGCCCCGCAACGCATCCGTAGCTCAGCTGGATAGAGTACTGCCCTCCGAAGGCAGGGGTCGTGGGTTCGAATCCCGCCGGATGCGCCATATATGAAAGGGCTCAGGTGAAAACCTGGGCCCTTTTGCTTTTCTGGATTCTCGCCAGTGCCCCACGTCATGATGAGCGGCCCGTCTGGGCTGCTTGTCGGGTCTTGATAAGGGTCAATGGAAAAAGGAATCGAGAAATGCTCTATCCCAACTCGCGCATGGAAACCTACTCGGCCAGTCGCGTCAGCCTGGACGAGCCCTGCAGCGTTCGGCTCGAGGCCGACCGGGTACGCGTGGAGTACGTCCAGGACGGGGAAAGCTACGCCTACGGCGGAACAGCCCATGGCGGAGGCCATTATCAATTGCGCTGCGAAGGCTACCCGGAGTGCCGTGCCACGCTGCACCGCTTCGAGGGCTCGGCGTTTCTCGAAGGCTTCTGGGTGGAAGAGAGCAGCCAGGGCATGTGGCGCATTCGCCTCGGTGAGTGAGGGCCATGGGCCGGTTACCCCGCCCCTGAGCAAGGGCTACACGGCCGAACGTGAGCGCGCACCTTTTTCCATGCCTCGGGATACCGCCCGGCACCATGCGGTCCGGGCGGGCCTGGTTCAATAGCTCTTGTAGGGCAGGAACTTGCCGGACAGTACGACGTTCACCCGGTCGCCCTTGGGGTCGGCCTGACGCTGGATGTCCATGGAGAAATCGATGGCGCTCATGATGCCGTCGCCGAACTCCTCGTGGATCAGCTCCTTGATGGTGGAGCCATAGACACTGACGATCTCGTACCAGCGGTAGATCAGCGGATCGGATGGCACGGCGGTCGGCAGCGAGCCCTTGTACGGCACGATCTGCAGCCAGGCTACCGCCTCGTCGGACAGGTCGAACAGCTTGCCGAGGGTTTCCGCCTGAGCCTTGTCGAAGGTCATCTGCCCGAGGCAACCGGCGGTGGTCCACTCCTTCGACAGGCCGATGGCGTCAGCCACCTGGCTCCACTTCAGGCCCTTGCTGACCTTGGCGGCCAGGATCATCTTGGTTACGTCTTCGCGGCTGGAAATCATTGGGGATTCCTCTTGGTGTCGTTGTCGGGCAGCGCGACGCCCTGCCCGTTCACGGGATTCGAAATGGGACGGCTCAGCCGACCAGACCGATGCTGAACGGGATCGGATTGCGCATGGAGTTGGCCACCGGCGAGTAGAAATTGGCCTGGCGCACGATCTCCTCCAGCTCCTCGCGGCTCGCATCGCCCTCCACCAGCACCTTCACGCGGATTTCCTGGAAACCCATCTGCGCCGGCTGCATCTCTGCGCCACCGGCGCCCCAGGCCGCCGGGTTGCCGATGTCCGCCTCGAGAAACACCTCCAGCCGGCTCAGCTTCACCTGTTTCCAGGTCGCCACCGCCGTGATGCCCACCGCCAGGCAACCGCCCAGGCCGGACAGCACGATCTCGCCCGGCGCCGGGGCGGTATCCTCGCCGAACAGGTGCAGCGGTTCGTCCACCACCACCGGCGTGTGCTCGCCGACGTAGCTGAGGCTGCGGTACATCCCCTGCATCACGGTGTGGACTTTGTTGGTGCCCCGGCTGGCGGGGTTGTTGCGGCCCTTCTCGGCGAAACCCATCAGGCCGTCGCGATCGATCGGCTTCAGGTAG
>NZ_JADDIX010000059.1:11568-57718 GCF_015070855.1 Pseudomonas lopnurensis | reverse complement strand
CCGCACGATCTCCCGTAGGAGCGAGCCATGCTCGCGAATCCCGGCCACTCAGGAGCATCGTGGGCATGAACTCGCGTGTCCGCCCGCTCCTACAAGCATTCAACGTCGCGCAACAACGGGCTGCGGCCCTACGCCGCTTTTCCCGTCCAGCCTCTCGCCTCCAGCGCTTTTATCGACTTCGACCTACCCGTCGACTCAACCGCGCCCTTCGAGCAGGTCGTGCAGCTCGACGAACTGTTGGCTCAGCTTGTGCCGCGGGTCGAAATACACCAGCGGCGTGCAGGCCTGGTGCGATTCGCGCATCTTCACCGAGCTCATCAGGTTGACCGGCAGCACTGGCAGCCCTTCGGCCAGCAGCTCGTCGATCATCTGCTGCGGCAGCGTCGCCCGCGGCTGGAACTGGTTGACCACGATGCCCTCGACCTCGAGCGTCTCGTTGTGGTCCTCCTTCAAGTCCTCGATCTCCTCCAGCAGGCCGTACAGCGCCTGGCGCGAGAAGCTGTCGCAGTCGAAGGGAATCAGGCAGCGGTCGGCCGCGATCAGCGCCGAAACGGTATAGAAGTTCAGCGCCGGCGGCGTATCCAGGTAGAGCCGGTCGTACTCCTCGGCCAGACCGTCGAGCAGTTTGCGCAGCTTGTTGATCTTGTGCTTGGCCTCCAGCTTGGGCTGCAGGTCGGCCAGTTCGGCGGTGGCGCTGACCAGGTGCAGGTTGTCGAAGGCCGTCTCGATGATCGGCGGGCGCGCCTTCTTGCCGGCGCTGCCGCCGGCCAGTACCTGCTTGAAGAAATCGGCGATGCCGGTGGGCACCGCGTCACCGGTGAGCCCGGTCAGGTAGTGGGTGGAGTTGGCCTGGGCATCCAGGTCCACCAGCAGCGTACGGTAGCCCTGCGACGCGCTGACCGCCGCCAGGTTGCAGGCGATGCTCGACTTGCCGACTCCGCCCTTCTGATTGAACACCACCCTGCGCATGTCATGCCCCTCGAAAATCCCTGAGGGGTCGAGTCTATACGGCAAATGTGACAGTCAGGTTATCCGCGAGGCCGAACCCGACCAAAGTTCAGACTGCTACCGGCGCCTTGATATGCGGATGCGCCTCATAACCGACCAGTTCGAAGTCCTCGAAGCGGAAGGCGAACAGGTCCTTCACCTCGGGGTTGAGCTTCATCGTCGGCAGCGGCAGCGGTTCGCGCGACAGCTGCAGGTCGGCCTGCTCCAAGTGGTTGGCGTACAGGTGGCAGTCGCCGCCGCTCCAGATGAACTCGCCCGGCTCGAGGTCGCAGACCTGCGCCACCATCAACGTCAGCAGCGCATAGCTGGCGATGTTGAAGGGCACGCCGAGGAAGATGTCCGCCGAACGCTGGTACAGCTGGCAGCTGAGCTTGCCGTCGGCGACGTAGAACTGGAACAGCGCGTGGCACGGTGGCAGCGCCATCTGCTCGACCAGCGCCGGGTTCCAGGCCGAGACGATCAGCCGGCGCGAATCCGGATTCTTTTTGATCATCGCCAGCAGCTTGGCGATCTGGTCGATGGACTCGCCGTTCGGCGCCGGCCAACTGCGCCACTGGTAGCCATAGACCGGGCCGAGATCGCCGTTCTCGTCGGCCCACTCGTCCCAGATCGAGACACCGTTCTCCTTCAGGTAGCCGATGTTGGTCTCGCCTTTGAGGAACCACAGCAGCTCATGGATGATCGAGCGCAGATGGCACTTCTTGGTGGTGACCAGCGGAAAGCCTGCGGCCAGGTCGAAGCGCATCTGCTGGCCGAACAGGCTGTAGGTGCCGGTGCCGGTGCGGTCGCTCTTGAAGGTGCCGTGTTCGCGCACGTGGCGCATCAGGTCGAGGTACTGTTTCATCGATGGGCTCGAAGCAGGCGCCGGGGCGCGGTGAAAAGGCTGCGCGAATAGTAAAAGGCCGGGCCCGGCTTGTCGCGCACGCTGCGACGAGCCGAGTGCAACGGCGCGTCAGGCCGGAGCCTTGGCGGCGTCGCGGCGATAGGCCCAGGCGATCATCCCGGCGCCGAGCAGCACCATCGGCACGCAGAGCACCTGGCCCATGGTCAGCCAGCCGAACGCCAGGTAGCCGAGCTGCGCGTCCGGCACGCGGACGAACTCGACGATGAAGCGGAAGATGCCGTAGCACACCGCGAACAGCCCGGAGACCGCCATGGTCGGCCGCGGCTTGCGCGAATACAACCAGAGGATGACGAACAGCGCGACGCCTTCCAGGGCGAACTGGTAGAGCTGCGACGGATGCCGCGCCAGTTGCTGCGGATCGGTCGGGAACACCATGGCCCAGGGCACATCGCTGGCCTTGCCCCACAGCTCGGCATTGATGAAATTGCCGATGCGCCCTGCGCCCAGGCCGATCGGCACGAAGGGCGCGATGAAGTCCATCAGCTCGAAAAAGCGCTTGCCGTTGCGCCGGGCGAAGATCCAGGTGCACAGCAATACGCCGATCAGGCCGCCATGGAACGACATGCCGCCCTTCCACACCTGCAGGATCAGGCTGGGCTGGTCGATGTAGGCGGCCAGGTCGTAGAACAGCACGTAGCCCAGGCGCCCGCCGACGATCACGCCCATGGCCACCCAGAACACCAGGTCGGACAGCTTGTCCTTGGGCCATTCGGGGGCGAAGCGCTGCACCCGCAACGACGCCAGCCACCAGGCACCGCCGATGCCGACCAGGTACATCAGGCCATACCAGTGAATCTGTAACGGGCCGATGGCGACGGCCACCGGGTCGATCTGCGGGTAGGGCAGCATCCGCGTCTCCTCAAATCAGAAAATTGATGCCAACGCTCAGCAGCAGCAGAGCGAACAGCCGTCTCAGGACCCTGGCCGATAGCCGATGCGCGAGATTCGCGCCGATGCGGGCGAAGAACATGCTGGTGATGGCGATACCGAGCAGCGCCGGCAGGTAGACGAAGCCGAAGCTCCACTGCGGCAGTTGCGGATCGTTCCAGCCGACCACCATGAAACTCAACGCACCGGCGATGGCGATGGGCAGGCCGCACGCCGCCGAGGTCGCCACCGCCTGCTGCATCGGCACGCTGCGCCAGGAGAGAAAGGGCACCGTCAACGAACCGCCGCCGATACCGAAGATCGCCGAGGCCCAGCCGACCACCACGCCGGCCGCGGTGAGCCCCGGCCGGCCCGGCACGCCGCGCGAGCTCCTGGGCTTGATGTCGAGCACCATCTGGATCGCCATGAGGATGGCGAACACGCCGATGATCTTCTGCAGCAGCGGGCCCTGGATGGCCGCCGCGGTCAGCGAACCGAGCGCGGCGCCAAAGAGGATGCCAACGGTCATCCACAGCACGATCGGCCAGCGCACCGCGCCCCTGCGGTGGTGCGCCCGGATCGAATTGATCGAGGTGAAGACGATCGTCGCCAGCGAGGTGCCGACGGCCAGGTGGGTCAGCACCTGTTCCGAAAACCCGTGCGCGGTGAAGCTCAGGACCAGCACCGGCACGATGATCATTCCGCCACCCACACCGAACAGACCGGCCAGCACGCCGGCGCACCCACCCAGCAGCAGATACAGCAGAAACTCCATGTGCACCCATCCCGCAAGACAAAGGCGGCATGGTAGCTGAAAATCGGGCGGGAGGCTGGAAGCTGGAAGCTGGAAGCTGGAAGCTGGAAGCTGGAAGCTGGAAGCTGGTGAGGTTGCCGAAACAGTCGCTTGGCTTCAAGCTTACTGCTTCGAGCTTCAAGCTGAGTTCCCATGTGCCTGATCGTGTTCGCCTGGCGCCCCGGGCATGCGCTGCCGCTGGTGGTGGCCGCCAACCGCGATGAATACCATGCGCGCCCCTGCCTGCCGCTGGGGTGCTGGGAAGATGCGCCCCGGATCATCGGCGGGCGCGACCTGCAGGCCGGCGGCACCTGGATGGGCGTCACGACCGGCGGGCGTTTCGCCGCGCTGACCAATATCCGCGCCCCCGGCCAGCCGCTCGGCCGGCGTTCGCGCGGCGAACTGCCGGAGCGTTACCTGCGTGGCGAGCTGGCGCCCGGCGACTATCTGGCCGAACTGGCAGGCAGGCGCTGCGACTATACCGGCTTCAACCTGCTGGTCGGCGACGACCGCCAGCTCTGGTACCTGCACTCGCCCACGGGCGAGCCGCAGCCGCTCGCGCCCGGCCTCTACGGGCTGTCCAACGCAGGCCTGGATACACCCTGGCCGAAACTGACGAGGGCGCGCACGGCCCTGGCCAGCCTGCTTGAACAGCCCGACCCGGTGCCGTTGTTGAAGCTGCTCGCCGATGCGCAGCCGGCCGCCGAGCATGAATTGCCGCGTACCGGGGTATCGCTGGAGTGGGAACGGCGACTGTCGAGCATTTTCATCGCCAGCCCGGAATACGGCACCCGCGCCAGCACCGCGCTGATCCGCCGGGCCGACGGGTCGCTGGAAATCGTCGAACGCAGCTTCGGCCCACAAGGCCCGCTGGGCGAGGTGCGCCATCGCCATCCGCCGCTCGGCTGAGCGGCGGCGGACGGCTGCTCAGACCGCCGCGGAGGGATTGATCAGCTTGCTCAGGCCGAGATTGCGCAAGGTCAGCTGTATGGTGCTGTGAATCACCTGCGGACTGTCGAGAAGCATGACCCGGGCCAGCAGTTGCTGGGCGGTATCCATGCTGATCTGGCGCAGCAGCCATTTCACCTTGGGCAGGTTGGTGGCGTTCATCGACAGGCTGTCGAAGCCCATCGCCAACAGCAGCATGGCCGCCGCCGGGTCGCCGGCCATCTCGCCGCAGATGCTCACCGGCTTGCCTTCGCCGTGTGCTTCCTTGACCACCCGCTGCAACGCCTCCAACACGGCCGGATGCAGATAGTCGTAGAGATCGGCGACGCGCGGATTGTTGCGGTCCACGGCCAGCAGGTACTGGGTCAGGTCGTTGGAGCCGACCGAGAGGAAATCCACCAGCCGCGCCAGCTCACGGGTCAGATAGACCGCCGCCGGCACTTCGATCATCACCCCCACCGGTGGCATCTGCACGTCGAGTCCTTCGTCGCGCACCTCGCACCAGGCGCGATGGATCAAGTGCAGCGCCTCCTCCAGCTCGCGGATGCCGGAAATCATCGGCAGCAGGATGCGCAGGTTGTTCAGCCCGGCGCTGGCCTTGAGCATCGCGCGGGTCTGCAGCAGGAAGATTTCCGGATGGTCGAGGGTGACGCGAATGCCGCGCCAGCCGAGGAAGGGATTCTCTTCCTTGATCGGGAAGTACGGCAGGCACTTGTCGCCGCCGATGTCGAGGCTGCGCATGGTCACCGGCAGCGGGTGGAAGGCCTCCAGCTGCTCGCGGTAGATGGCCATCTGCTCCTTTTCGCTGGGGAAGCGCTCCTTGATCATGAACGGCACTTCGGTGCGATACAGGCCGACGCCCTCGGCGCCGCGCTCCTGCGCGCGCACCACGTCGGCGAGCAGCCCGGTGTTGACCCACAGCGGAATGCGATGGCCGTCGGTGGTCTCGCAGGGCAGCTCGCGCAGCACGTCGAGCCCCTCGGAGAGCTGGCGCTCCTGCTCGGCGAGCACCTCGTACTGCTCGCGCAGCACCTTGCCGGGGTTGGTGATGATCTCGCCGCGGTAGCCATCGACGACCAACTCGATGCCATCGACCTTGGAATACGGCAGGTCCACCGCGCCCATCACCGTGGGAATGCCCATGGCGCGGGCGAGAATGGCGACATGGGAATTGCTCGAACCCAGTACCGAGACCATGCCCACCAGCTTGCCTTCGGGCACCTCGCCGAGCATCGCCGGTGACAGTTCCTCGCTGACCAGGATGGTCTTGTCGGGGTAGGTCAGGGTCTGCTGGCGGGCCTCCTGCAGGTAGGAAAGCAGGCGCCGGCCGATGTCCTTGACGTCCGACGCCCGTTCGCGCAGGTAGGCGTCGTCCATCATCTCGAAACGCCGTACATGCTCGTTGACCACCTGGCGCAGCGCGCCCTGGGCCCACTGGCCGGTGCGGATCACCTTGACCACTTCGCCACCGAGGGCGGAGTCGTCGAGCATCATCAGGTAGACGTCGAACAGCGCGCGTTCTTCCTTGCGCATCTGCGTGGCGAGTTTTTCCGAGAGCGCGCGCATGTCGGCGCGCACCGCCTCCAGCGCCGCCTCGAACAGGGTCAGCTCGGCGTCGATGTTGTCGACGGTCTTGTCCGGCACCACGTCCAGATCGGCCGGCGGCAGCACCACCAGGGCGGTCCCCACCGCGGCGCCCGGCGCGCCCGGGATGCCGACGAAACGGGTTTCCTGGATGCCCTTGCCCTGGCGGCCGAGCCCGCGGATCGAGCCGGTCGCCTCGGCGTGGGCGATGACCCCGGCGAGCTGGGCGCTCATGGTGACCAGGAAGGCTTCCTCGCCCTCGTCGAACTGACGACGCTCCTTCTGCTGGATGACCAGCACGCCCATCACCCGCCGATGGTGGATGATCGGCGCGCCGAGAAACGAGGCGTAGCGTTCCTCGCCGGTTTCGGCGAAATAGCGATAGCGGGGGTGTTCCGAGGCGTGCTCGAGGTTGAGCGGCTCCTCACGGGTGCCGACCAGGCCGACCAGGCCCTCGTTGGGCGCCATGCTGACCTTGCCGATGGCGCGCTTGTTCAGACCTTCGGTGGCCATCAGGACGAAGCGTTCGGTTTCCGGATCGAGCAGATAGACCGAGCAGACCTGGCTGCCCATGGCCTCCCTGACTCTCAGCACGATGATGCCCAACGCCGCCTTGAGGTCCTTGGCGGCGTTCACTTCCTGGACGATCTTGCGCAGCGTGCCGAGCATGCTCAGAGGCTTTCTCCCCGTCTCAGTCCCGCACCGGCAGACGCGGGGCGAGTTCTTTAAGTGCGCGACGGTAGACCTCGCGCTTGAAAGTGACCACCTGCCCCAGCGGATACCAGTAGCTGACCCAGCGCCAGCCGTCGAACTCGGGCTTGCCGGTCAGGTCCATGCGGACCCGCTCCTCGGCACCGGTCAGGCGCAGCAGGAACCATTTCTGTTTCTGGCCGATGCACAGCGGCTGGCTGTGGGTACGCACCAGGCGCTGCGGCAAACGATAACGCAACCAGCCGCGGGTGCAGGCGAGGATGTTCACATCCTGCTCCTCCAGGCCGACTTCCTCGTTGAGTTCGCGAAACAGGGCCTCTTCCGGCGTTTCACGGGCATTGATCCCGCCCTGCGGAAATTGCCAGGCATCCTGATTGATCCGCCTGGCCCACAGCACCTGACCGCAATCGTTGGTCAGGATGATGCCGACATTGGGGCGAAAACCATCCGAATCGATCATGGCATACAACCTCGCAACGCATGTCATGGCATTGTTCCACAAAACCGCAACGAGCCGAAAGCACGGCAAGCGGCCATCCGGCGCGGGAGAGCCTCGGCGCTCCGTTTCGACGAGGCTGCCGCGCAGGCGCTCCAACCGTTATGCTTGGCGCTGCCCCACAACCCCGAGGAAACCATCCGTGCGTCTGGCCCTATTCGATCTCGACAACACTCTGCTGGCCGGTGACAGCGATCACGCCTGGGGCGAATACCTGTGCCAGCGCGGCATCGTCGATGCCGCCAGCTACAAGGCGCGCAACGACGCCTTCTACCAGGACTACCTCAACGGCACCCTCGACGTGCACGCCTACCAGAACTTCTGCCAGGAATTGCTCGGCCGCAGCGAAATGCCGCAGCTGCAGCAGTGGCACGCGGAATTCATGCGTGACTTCATCGAGCCGATCGTGCTGGCCAAGGGCGAAGCGCTGCTGCGCCAGCACCTCGAAGCCGGCGACCGGGTGGTGATCATCACCGCCACCAACCGCTTCATCACCGGCCCGATCGCCGCACGGCTGGGCGTCGACACCCTGCTGGCCACCGAATGCGGCATGCAGGATGGCCGCTACACCGGACGCCTCACCGACATCCCCTGTTTCCAGGAAGGCAAGGTGGCGCGCATCGAGCGCTGGCTCGCGGAAAATGGGCAGACCCTGGACGACAGCTACTTCTACAGCGATTCGCGCAACGACCTGCCGCTGCTCGAGCGCGTCAGCCACCCGGTGGCGGTGGACCCGGACCCGACCCTGCGCGCAATCGCCGAAGCGCGCGGCTGGCAGATCGTTTCGCTACGCTGAGGCCTGGCGCTGGTCGCGCAGGGTGGCCCACCAGAGCG
Organism: Pseudomonas lopnurensis; assembly: GCF_015070855.1. Lineage (GTDB taxonomy): Bacteria > Pseudomonadota > Gammaproteobacteria > Pseudomonadales > Pseudomonadaceae > Stutzerimonas > Stutzerimonas lopnurensis. The sequence goes on along the minus strand of NZ_JADDIX010000059.1, from coordinate 49,573 downwards.
CGGCCAGCCCCGCCAGCAGCAGCGCCCCACCCCCATAGAGCCAGGCGAAGCCGCCCGGGGTCGTCAGCAGCAGGAAGGCCAGCGCCGGACCGAGCGCGGCGCCCAGGTCCTGGGCGATCGAGTAGCGCGTCATCGAGCGCACCACGTCGCCCTGGCGCGCGGCATCCGCGGCCAGGGCATCGCCGAGGGTGGTCAGCGCGGTGCACAGCAGCATCACCAGCAGGCACAACGGCAACCACAGCGCCAGCGGCAGGCTCAGGGCCAGGCTGCCGAACCCCAGCGCCATCGCCGCCTGCGCCGCCACCAGCAGCGGCAGGCGCCCGCGTGGGCCGTCGCTGAGCGCGCCGATCCGCCCGCCGAGCCAGGTTTCCCAGCTCCAGCGCGCCGCCTGCAGCAGGCCGGACAGCGCAGTGACCCCGAGCAGTACGCCCAGCAGTTCGACCTGCGGCCCGTAGAGATGGGCGATCAGCGCGCTGAGGGTGGCGGCCAGCACGCCCTGCACCAGCAGGGCGATGCTGAAGCCGTTGAACACGATGCGCCGCCAATGACGCGGAATCGCGGCGGCCGCCGTCGGCCGGCTCGCCGTCGCCTTGGGTGCACTTTCGTGCCCGGCCGGCGGATGAAAGCCCAACAGCAACAGCGGGATGCCGAGCAGCGCCAGCGCGCCGAAGGCCAGCGCCAGCGCCGGCAGGCCGAACACCGGCACCAGCAGCCCGCCGATCAGCATGCCGGCGAGGCTACCCAGGCGGTACAGCCCGTTGTACAGGCCCATGGCCCGCCCGCGCTGATCGTCGGCGGCGCAGTAAACCACCGCCGACAGTCCGCCGATGCGGAAGAACGACCAGGCCACGCCCCAGAGCGCACGCAGCGCCAGCCAGGCGAGAAACCCGCTGGCCAGCGCGTAGCCGGCGGTGGTGACCACGCCGAGCACGACCGCGACCAGCAGGCCGGTCTTCAACGAGATGCGTGCGTACAGCGCGCCGATCAGCGGATTGAAAGGCAGGCGGACCAGCCGGTTGACCGCGAGCAGCACGCCGACCTGCCAGAGCGCGTCCAGCCCGGCCTCGCGCCAGTAGATCGGCAGGGCGATGTAGAGCATCGAATCGCCGGTCAGGCACAGCGCCGTGACCAGCGCCACGGCCACGACATCCCTCGGTGCTTTCCTTGCCGCTGTGGCCATTACATGCCTTTGCTCACCATCAGATAGAAGATCACCATGAAGGCGATGAACGCCGGCCAGCCCAGGGCGAACCACCAGCGCATGTAGCGGTAGGTGGCCGGCGGCAGCGGCGTGCCTTCGCGCAGCGCCTGCTCGGCCAGCTTGTGCACGCGGATCTGCAGCCACACCACCGGCAGCCAGCAGGCGCCGGCGAGCACATAGAGCGCGATGCTCCAGAGCAGCCAGGGCTGGGTCAGGTCGAAGCCGGCCAGGTGCGCCAGGGCCAGGCCGGTCACGGGCTGCAGCACCGCCGTGGTGGCGGTGAAGGCCCAGTCGGCGAACACCAGGTGGCGGAAGGTCACGGCGATCACCTCGATACGCCCGCTGCGCCAGGCGCGCCAGCTGTAATAGGCCGAACCGAGCCCGGTGCCGAACAGCACGGTGGCCGAGAGGATATGCAGGGTCTTGAGCGCAAGGTACAGACTCATCGTTCGCCTTCCCGAGGCGAGGGCTCGCTCAACAGCAGCCAGAGCGTGGCGACCAGCAGCACCAGATTCTTGCCGACCGCCGCGAACGGATCGAACCAGTAATGCGGCAACCACAGACTGATGATCGCCATGTAACCGAGCATCAGCCCGAGCTGTGCACGGAGTGCCGGACGACGCCAGCGGCGCCACAGCAGGCCGATGCCGAGCAGCGCGTCGAGCAGCGCGCCAGCGACCACCGCCACGGCTGCCGGAGTGCCCCGTATGCCCAGTTCGGCCATGATGCGCAGGCCCCACTCATAGCCTGGACCGAGACAGACCGCCGCCGTTCCCAGCCAGAGCAACGCCAGCACCGCCAGCATCAGCGGGCGCAGGGTCGCCGCGACGCTTTCCGCGCGTCTTGGCCAGTCGCCCAGCCGGCTCTGCAGCGGCGCGGCACGGTAGCCGCAGGCCATGGCGAGGGGCTCCGGCGAAGCGAGATTGTCGCGCCCGGCCAGGCCCAGCGTTTGCCGGTTCAGCGCCCGCCAGCCGAGACCCTCGCCGATTCGCGCCAGGGGCCGCGCGAGCATGCCGGGCAGCGCCAGGTAGCGTGCCGGCCGCCAGCCCTGCGCCGCGCGCAGCTGGTCGAGCAATTGCGGCACGGTCATCGGTTGCGGCCCCACCAGCGGCAGCACGATCGGCGCCGACGGCCAATGGCGCAGCAGGGCCAGCACGGCGGCGACCAGGTCGTCCACATGCAGCGGCTGCACCCGCGCACGGGTATCGAGCAGCGGAATCAGCGGCCAGGGCGAAAGGCGCGCGAACCAGGCGCTGCTGGCCCCGCCCCCACCCAGGACCAGCGAAGGCCGCAGGACCACCGCCGGAACGCCCAGCCCGAGCAGATAGGCATCGGCCGCGGCCTTGCTGGCGAGGAACGGCACATCCGGCTGCGCGCCGGCGCCCAGCGCGGAAAACTGCAGGATTCGAGCACCGCCGGCGGCGGCGAGATCGAACAGGCGGCGGGCACCGAGATCCTGCGTGCGGGCCAGGCGCTCGGCATCGCTGTCGAGCAGGCCGGCGGCGTTGATCAGCAGGTCGACGCCGGCCGGCCAAGCGAAGCTGCCGGGATCGAGGGCGAGCCGCTCCAGGTCGAGCACCAGCCAGCGCACGCTGGGCAACGGCTGGCCGGAACCGGCGCGGGAGGTAGCGATGAGATCATGGCCGTCGGCGGCCAGGCTGCGCAGCAGGTGCCGGCCGATGAAGCCGCCGCCACCCACCAGCAGGATGCGCATCAGACCGGCTTGGCGCCCATCAGCGCCATGATTGCGATCAGCACGACCAGCACCAGCACGGCGTAGGCCCCGGCGTTTCGCGCGGCCGTGGCGTTGCCCGGCGCCTGCCAGGCGGCGAGGCGCCCCGCCAATAGCAGCGTCAGCGGGATCAGCGCCAGGAACAGCACGGAGCTGGCCAGCAGCCACAGCTGCCCCAGCGGCCAGCCGGCCAGATGCGCCAGCCACCAGCCGGTCACCGGCAGCGACAGCCCGATCACCGCAAGCAACGGCAATGACAGGCTACGGGTGCGCTGCAGTTTGCGCTGCAATACGGCCTGGTCGCCGCCGCGCCCGGCCTTCCACAGCATGAGCAGGTGCACGATCACGCCCAGCAGCAAGAGTACCGCCGTAGCGGCATGGACGATCCTCAGCGTCAGATAGTGTTCCATTGGCTTTCCTTCCTGCCCGCTTAACCGAGAAACAGCTTGTAGGCAGGGTTGTCGCTTTCGTCCCAGTAGCGGTAGCCGATCTTGTCCAGCGCCGCCGGCAGCAGGTGGCGCTCCTGCTCCGGAACCTGCAGCCCGGCGACCACGCGGCCATCGGCGGCGCCATGGTTGCGGTAGTGGAACATGGAGATGTTCCAGCGTCCGCCCAGCTTGTTGAGGAAGTTGAACAGCGCACCGGGGCGCTCGGGAAACTCGAAACGCAGCACCATTTCGTTACTGACCCCGGCCGCATGGCCACCGACCATGTGCCGTGTGTGCAGCTTGGCCAGCTCGTTGTCGGTCAGGTCGAGCACCGGGAAACCCTTCTCGCGCAGGCCCTCCACCAGCGCCGCGCGCGGATCGGTCTCCGGATGGGTCTGCACGCCGACGAAGATGTGCGCCTCGCGGTCGGTGTGGTAGCGGTAGTTGAACTCGGTGATCTGGCGCTTGCCGATCGCCTCGCAGAAGGCCTTGAAGCTGCCCGGTTGCTCGGGGATGGTCACGGCGATGATCGCCTCGCGCTTCTCGCCCAGCTCGGCGCGCTCGGCGACATGACGCAGCCGATCGAAATTGACGTTGGCGCCCGAATCGATGGCCACCAGCACCTGGCCGGCGATACCCTCGCGCTCGACATACTTCTTGATGCCCGCCACGCCCAGCGCGCCGGCCGGCTCGGTGATCGAGCGGGTGTCGTCGTAGATGTCCTTGATCGCCGCGCAGATCTCGTCGGTGCTGACGGTGATCACCTCGTCGACGTAGCGCCGGCAGATGTCGAAGGTGTGCTCGCCGATCTGCGCCACCGCCACGCCGTCGGCGAACAGCCCGACCTGCTCGAGCACCACCCGCTCGCCGGCAGCCATCGCCGCCTGCAGGCAGTTGGAATCGTCCGGCTCGACGCCGATCACCTTGGTCTGCGGATAGAGGTATTTCACGTAGGCAGCGATGCCGGCCACCAGCCCGCCGCCGCCCACCGGGACGAAGATCGCGTCGATCGGACCCTGGTGCTGGCGCAGGATCTCCATCGCCACGGTGCCCTGGCCGGCGATCACGTCGGGATCGTCGTAGGGGTGGATGTAGACGTAGCCCTTCTCCTCCACCAGCTTCAGCGAGTAGGCCAGCGCCTCGGGAAACGCATCGCCGTGCAAGACCACCTTGCCGCCGCGGGCGCGCACGCCCTGCACCTTCAGTTCCGGCGTGGTGCGCGGCATGACGATGGTCGCCTTGATGCCCAGTTGCCTGGCCGCCAGCGCCACACCCTGCGCGTGGTTGCCGGCCGAAGCGGTGACCACGCCGCGCGCCAGTTCCTCGGGCGAAAGCTGCGCCAACCTGTTGTAGGCGCCGCGCACCTTGAACGAGAACACCGGCTGCAGATCCTCGCGCTTGAGCAGAATCTGGTTGCCGAGGCGTTCGCAAAGCTGGCGGGCCGGTTGCAGCGGAGTTTCGATGGCGACGTCGTAGACGCGCGAGGTGAGGATCTTCTTGACGTAGTATTCGAGCATTCTGGCTATCTTGGCGGGCGTTACGGGCAATTCACCGAGTCTACTCCGCGAAAAACCCCTCGACCACCGGCAATCCGCCGCCGGAATGCCGGTACAGCCCGGAGGACGAGACCCACCGGCGGCGCGGGGCTATAATCGGCAACTCGTCTTTCCCCGCCCGGACCCTTCCATGACCCAGGATCAGCTCAAGCAGGCCGTAGCCCAGGCCGCCGTCGACCACATCGTGCCCAAGCTCACCGACCGCAGCATCATCGGCGTTGGCACCGGTTCCACCGCCAATTTCTTCATCGACCTGCTGGCCGGACACAAGGGTTTCTTCGATGGCGCCGTGGCCAGCTCCGAGGCCACCGCCGAGCGCCTGAAGCAGCATGGCATCCCGGTCTATGACCTGAACTCGGTGAGCGAGCTGGAGTTCTACGTCGACGGCGCCGACGAGGCCAACAAGCACCTCGAGCTGATCAAGGGCGGCGGTGCGGCCTTGACCCGGGAGAAGATCGTCGCGGCGGTGGCGCGCACCTTCATCTGCATCGCCGACGGCAGCAAGCTGGTCGAACGGCTCGGCGCCTTCCCGCTGCCGGTGGAAGTGATTCCCATGGCGCGCAGCCATGTGGCCCGCGAACTGGTCAAGCTCGGTGGCGATCCGGTCTACCGCGACGGCGTGGTCACCGACAACGGCAACGTCATCCTCGACGTGCATAACCTGATGATCGGCTTCGCGCCGGACGTCGAAGCCCAGATCAACAATATCGTCGGCGTGGTGACCAACGGCCTGTTCGCCGCACGCCCGGCCGACATCCTGCTGCTCGGCACCCAGGACGGCGTGAAGACGCTGAAGCGCTAACAGCTGGAAGCTGGAAGCTGGAAAAGCGTCAGGCGGGATTCACGCTATCGGGTGTACCCCCTGTGGAGCCAGCTTGCGGGCGATGCTGTGCAGCGCCGATCGCCCGCAAGCGGGCTCCTACGAAAAGCACGCTTACCGCTGCGACAGCGGAGGATGGAGCCTTTTCTTCTCTTCCAGCTTCCAGCTTCAGGCTTCCAGCTGCTTTACCCCCGACCTTCGCTCAACAACGCCTCGGCATCTACCGGCCGTTCGGCGCCGCCGCCGAGGGCCTGGGCCAGGGCGATGTGGTTGAGCAACTGGTTCAGGCGATTCTCGGCCAGGGTGATCTCGGCGTTGCGCCGGGTCTGCTGGGCAGTGATCCAGGATTGCAGGCTTTCGGCGCCGGATTCGTAGCGCACCCGGTAGATGCGCTCAGCCTCGCGGGCGGCGTCCAGGGCGCGCTGGCGGTTCGCCTCCTGCTCGGCGTAGTGGCGGCGCCCGGCGAGGGTGTTCTCCACCTCGGCGAGGGCTTCGTAGAGGCCCTGGCGGAAGTCGTTGGCGGCGATCGCGTAGTCGGTGCGCGCCGTGTCCACCTGCAACTGCATCTGGTTCCACTGGAGGAACGGCAGGGTCAGCCCGGCGCCGAGGGCGCCGACCGGGTTCTGCAGCAACTGGCCAAGGGCACTGCTGGAGTAGCCGAGGGTGCCGGTCAGCGACAGATCGGGATAGTAGCTGGCGCGGGTCGCATCGACGCTCTTCAGGCTCGCGCGCAGGCGCAGCTCGCTGGCGCGCAGGTCGGGACGGCGGCTCAGCAGGGACGCCGGCAAGTCGGCGGCCACCGCTGGCAATTCGGCTCTAGCCAGGCTCGCCGGCGCCTCGAAGGCCGGCACCGCGCCGTCGTAGAGCACGGCCAGGGCATTGCGTTGTTCCACCTGCTCCTGGCGCAGGGCGACGTCGGCGGCGAGCTGGGTTTCCAGGCTCTGCCGCGCCTCGGCCAGTTCCAGCGCGGAGGACTGGCCGGCGTCGTATTGCGTCTGCACCAGCGCCAGGGTCTGCCGGGCGTAGTCGATGCTGGCGGCGCTGGCGGCCAGGCGTTCGTTGAGGTAGGCCAGTTGCCAGTACAGCTCGGCGACGGTGCCGATCAGCGCCAGGCGGGTAGCGGCATGGTCCTCGGCAGTGGCCAGGGTTTCCAGTTCGGCGGCGTCGGTGGCGCTGCCCAGGCGGTTCCACAAATCCACTTCCCAGCCCAGCGAGCCGGTCAGCGAGTAGCTGTGGGCGGTGCTGCCCTCGCCACGCAGGGCGCGGGTGCGGTCGGCGGACAGCCCGGCGCTGGCCTGCGGCCATTGCGCATCGCGGGCCAGGCCGGCCTGCAGGCGGGCGCGACGGACATTGAGCAAAGCATTGCCCAGGCTGTTGTTGCGCGCCAGGGCTCCATCCACCAGGCGGTCGAGCGTCGGATCGCCGAACGCCTTCCACCAGTCGGCGTTGGCACCAGCCTGGCTTTCGGCGAGCTGCTGCCAGTTGGTCGGCACCTGGGTCGTCGGGCGTTGGTAGTCGCTGCTCAGACTGGCACAGCCGGAAACGGCCAGGGCCAGGGCGAAAACGAGGGGCAGCAGGGGTCGGTTCACGGCGTCATTCTCGCGAGAGGGCATCGACAGGGTCCAGGCGCGCGGCGTTGCGCGCCGGCAGGAAGCCGAACACCAGGCCGATCACGGTGGAACAGAGGAAGGCGGCGACGATCGAGCCGCTGGAGAACACCAGGCTGAATTCGCTGGTGAAGCGGCTGAACACGGCGCCGAAGGCCAGCGCGCCGAGCACGCCCAGCGCGCCGCCAATCAGGCAGACCAGCACCGCCTCGATCAGGAACTGCCGGAGGATGTCGCTCTGCCGGGCGCCGACCGCCATGCGCACGCCGATCTCGCGGGTGCGCTCGGTGACCGAGACCAGCATGATGTTCATCACGCCGATGCCGCCGACCACCAGCGAGATCAGCGCGATCATCGAGATCAGCAGGGTCATGGTCTGGCTGGTCTTCTCGATGGTCTGGCGGATGGTATCGGTGTTCACCACGAAGAAGTCCTGCACGCCGTGGCGGCGGGTCAGCAGGCGGATGATGCCCTGCTCGGCGGCGTCGCTGGAGACCGTGTCGTCGATGCGCACGGTGATGCTCTCCAGGTGCGACTGGCCGAGCATGCGGTTCATCACCGCGGTGTAGGGCAGGTAGACGCGCAACTGGTCGCTGCCGCCGAAGTTGCTCTGGATCGGATCGAGCACGCCGACGATGCGTGCCGGCACGTTGCCGAGCAGCACGACCTGGCCCAGGGCGTCGCCGTTGGGGAAGAGCTTCTTGCGGGTGTTGTCGTCGATCACCACGCTCTGCGCCGAATCGCGCACGTCGCGGACGTCGAACGCCTTGCCCTGGGCGAAGGTGTAGCCCTTGGCGCGGAAGAACTGCTCGCCGACGCCGCTGATCGACGCCGTCAGCGCCTGCTCGCGATAGCGCAGGGTCCCGGAGCTGGACACCGAGGGCGTGACGCTGTCGACGAAGGATTGCCCGGCCAGCGCCTCGGCATCCGCCGGCACCAGGGTCTGCACCCGCGAGGAGCGGCGGTCGCCGAAGCCCGAACCGGGGAACACATCGACGGTGTTGGTGCCGATGGCGCTGATGTTGGCCAGTATCTGCTGCTGGGAGCCCTGCCCCAGCGCCACCACCGAGACCACCGAGGCGATGCCGATGATGATCCCGAGCATGGTCAGGAAGGTGCGCAGCTTGTGCGCCAGCATCGCCAGCACGGCCATGCGCAGCGCCTCGCCGAAACGCCCGAGGTCGGCGCGCCAGGCGCGTGCCGGGGTCGCCGCCTCGGGTTCGACGATGGGCGTGGCGCCGGCCGCCGGGCGGCGGCGGTCGGCGATGATGCGGCCGTCGCTGATCTCGATCAGGCGGTCGCAGGTCTCGGCCACGGCCAGGTCGTGGGTGACGATGATCACCGTGTGCCCGGCCGCGTGCAGTTCACGCAGCAGCTTGAGCATTTCCTGACCACTGTGGCTGTCCAGCGCGCCGGTGGGTTCGTCGGCGAGGATCACCTCGCCGCCATTCATCAGCGCGCGGGCGATGGAGACGCGCTGCTGCTGGCCGCCGGACAGCTGCGACGGCTTGTGGGTCAGGCGCTCGCCCAGGCCCATGCGGGTGAGCAGTTCGATGCTGCGGGCGCGGCGGCTGGCCGTGTCCTCGCCGGCATAGATCGCAGGAATCTCGACGTTGCCCACCGCGTCCAGATCGCCCAGCAGATGGTAGCGCTGGAAGATGAAGCCGAAGTGCTCGCGGCGCAGCTCGGCCAGCTCGTCCGGCGACAACCGCGCGGTTTCGCGCCCGGCGACCCGGTAGGTGCCGGCGCTGGGCCGGTCGAGGCAGCCGAGGATGTTCATCAGGGTCGACTTGCCCGAGCCGGAGGCGCCGATGATGGCGACCATCTCGCCACGCTCGATGGTCAGGTCGATGTCCTCGAGCACGGCGATGGTCTCCTCGCCGGCGGGGAATTCCCGGCGCAGGCCGCGCAGTTCCAGAAGAGGTGCGCTCATCTCAGAACCTCATCGCCGGGCCGCGGCCCGCGCGCATCACCGTGCTGGAACCGGCGGACGCATCGCCGAGGACGACCTTCTCGCCCAGCTCCAGCCCCTCGAGCACCTGCACATTGATCGAGTCTTCCAGGCCGATGCGGATGCGCCGCGGCTCGACACTGCCATCCGCTTTCAGCACCTGCACCGTGTAGAGGCCGTCGCGACCGGCGCGCCCCAGCGCCGAGGAGGGAATGCTCGGCACGTCCCGGGCGCTGTCCAGCACGATGCTCACCTGGGCGGTCATGGAGATGCGCAGCCGGCCGTCCTCGTTGGGCACATCGAGCGCGCCCAGGTAGTAGATGGCGCTGTCGGTGCTGCTGGTGGAGCTGCTGGAGGTGCTGTCGCTGGTGTTGATCGAGGCCGGCGCCGGCTCGATCATGCGCAGGGTCACCCGGTAGGGCTTGTCCGGCTCGCCGAGGATGGTGAAGCGGGCGTCCATGCCGGGCTTGACCTTGACCACGTCGGCTTCGGAGATTTCGGCCTTGACCGTCATTCGGTCGAGCTGGGCGATCTTCACCAGGGTCGGCGCCGACTGGCTGGAATTGACCGTCTGCCCCTGCTTGACCACCATGCCGACCACGGTGCCGTCGATGGGCGCGGTGATGCGGGTGTAACCCAGGTCCAGCTCGGCGGTGGAGACCTGGATCTGCGCCTGTTCGATCTGTGCGTCCAGCGCGACGATCTGCGCGCGGGTCGACGCCAGCTCGGCCTCAGCGGCCTCGTAGTCGCCGCGGGCGCTGGCATTCTGCGCGAGCATCTTCTGCTGCCGTTCGAAGGCCAGCTGCGCCTGCTTGAGCATGGCCTGCTGGGCGGCGCGCTGGGCCTTGACGTTGGCCAGCGAGGCCTTGGCGTTGGCCAGGGCGTTCTGCTGCGGCAGCGAATCGATCTCGGCGATCGGGTCGCCGGCCTTCACCTGGTCGCCGAAATCGACGTGCAGCGCCTCGACCTGCCCGGACACCTGGGCGCCGACGCTGACCTGGTTGAAGGCTTCCAGGGTGCCGGTGGCCACCACCGTCTGCTCGATGTTGGCCGGACGGACCTCGGCGGTCAGCAGCCCGGCCCCCGGGGCCGGTGCGTACAGCTGGCGGTAGGCCAGCCAGCCACCCGCGACGACGGCGGCCAGGAGGACGAACGACAGCAAATGTTTGCGTGTGAGTGGCATGGGTGACTCCAGCCGCGCCAGGCGGCCACTTCGGGAGGCGCCACTATAAGGATTCGGCGTGTCGGCGAGCGTCAGGGCTGGGTAACGATTCGTCAGCTTTGGGTAAAGATCGCGCCGACACCCTCAGCGGGCCGGTTTCGGCCGGCGGCTGAACACGTAGAAGCGGTTGGGCTCGCCCACCACGTAGATGTTGCCCTGGGCATCCATCGCCACGCCTTCGGCCTGGTCGATGCCCTGTACCAGCCCGTTGAGGCCGCCGAACAGGCTGATGAAGCTGCGCGGCTTGCCCTGCAGATCGAGTTCCACCAGCAGCCGCGACTCGTCGGAGAGCAGCAGCATATGACCGCTGCGCGGGTCGATGGCCAGCGAAGAGAGGTCGCGCACCAGCAACGGCTGACTCGGCAGCGCCTCCAGCGCGCCGACGGCGCCGTCCTCGCCGGGAAACGGCAGCGCGAACAACCCCAGCGGATCGCGCTCCTTGGCCAGCAGCAGGCGCTGGGCAAGCGGATCCCAGGCCAGGCCTTCGAAGCCCTTGTTGCCGGCATCGGCGAAGCCGAGGTCGTACGTGGCCAGGTCGTCCAGTTCGAGGTTTTCCACGCCCGGCTCGAGGCGGAACACCGCCACCAGGCGCCGCCGCTCATCGACGATCGCCAGACGCCCGTCGTCCAGCGCCTCGACCGCCTCCGGATCGGCGAAGCCGTTCAGGACGATACGACGCAGGATCACGCCGGAGGGCGTGAACTCGACGAGCTGCGGATTCCTGCCGGTCACGGTGAACAGCGTGCCGGTCAGCGGATTCCAGGTCAGTCCGGAGGTTTCGTCCTTCTCCAGACCGGCCAGGGCGGTTTCCAGCACCAGTTCGTAGTCCGGCAGCCAGATGCCCGCGGCGCGCTGCTCAGGGCTGACCGAACGCTCGTCCCAGTACAGCCGCAGCTGATCGTCCCAGTGCAGCAGGCGGCCGGCGACCAGAACCATGGCCAGGACGAACAACGGCAGAGCGTAGCCGAGCAGGCGCCAGCGGGCAGTACGGGTAGCGATGGGCATTCGAATCGTTCCGGCGAAAGGAACCGGATTACACCACGAGCGCCGCCCGCAGAGGAAACGCGAAACGCGGCGGGATCGTCCCGCCGCGCCGGATCACAACACGCGGCTCTCGAACCGCGACAGCCCGACCAGCTCCAGCACCAGTTGGTCGCCCTGTTCGAGCGGGCCGACGCCGGCCGGCGTACCGGTCAGCACCACGTCGCCCGGCTGCAGGCTGAAGTGCCCGGCGATGTGCTGCAGCAGCGGCACGATGGCATTGAGCATCTGGCTGCTGTTGCCGTCCTGGCGGATCTCGCCGTTGATGCTCAGGCGGATGCCGATGTCGTTCGGATCTTCCACCGCATCGCCCGGCACGAAAGGCGCGAGCACACAGGCGCCGTCGAAGCTCTTGGCGATCTCCCACGGATGGCCCTTCTCCTTGAGCCTGGCCTGCACGTCGCGCAGGGTCAGGTCCAGCGCCGGGGCGAAGCCGGAGATGGCGTCGCGGACCTCTTCCTCGTTCGGCTTGCGCGACAAGGGCTTGCCGATCAGCACGGCGATTTCCGCCTCGTAATGCACCGCGCCGCGATCCGTCGGAATCTTGAAACCGTCTTCAAGCGGCACGGTGCAGCTGCCGGCCTTGATGAACAGCAAGGGTTCGGTGGGCACCGGGTTGTTCAATTCCCGGGCGTGCTCGGCGTAGTTGCGGCCGATGCACACCACCTTGCCCAGCGGGTAGTGGATCGGCGTGCCGTCGGTGTACATGTGCTTGTAGGTCATAGGATTGCTCCGTAGCTGCAAGCCTCAAGCCTCAAGCTGCAAGTGAGCGCGCGTCCTGCTTTTTCTTGCGGCTTGCGGCTTGGAGCTTGCGGCTTTAATTAAAGATCTTGCCGGGGTTCATGATGCCGCTCGGGTCGAACGCGGCCTTGACCGCCTTCATGTATTCGATCTCGGCCGGCGAGCGGCTGTACTGGAGGTAATCGCGCTTGGTCATGCCGACGCCGTGTTCGGCGGAGATCGAGCCGTTGTACGTCTCGACGGTCTCGAACACCCACTTGTTCACCGCGGCGCATTTCTCGAAGAATTCTTCCTTGGACAGCGCCTCGGGCTTGAGGATGTTCAGGTGCAGGTTGCCATCGCCGATGTGGCCGTACCAGAGCACTTCGAAGTCCGGGTAGTTGCGGGTGACGATGGCGTCGATGTCGGCGAGGAAGGCCGGCACCTTCGACACGGTGACCGAAATGTCGTTCTTGTAGGGCGTCCAGTGGCTGATGGTCTCGGAGATGTACTCGCGCAGTTTCCACAGGTTCTGCAACTGCTGCTCGCTCTGGCTCATCACGCCGTCGATCACCCAGCCCTCGTTGACGCAATGTTCGAAAGTCGCCAGCGCCTGTTCGGCGCGCTCCTCGGTGGTGGCCTCGAATTCCAGCAGCGCGTAGAAGGGTGCGCGGGTTTCGAACGGCGCCGGCACGTCGCCGCGGGCGAGGATTTTGTCCAGGCAGCGGTCGGAGAAGAACTCGAAGGCGGTCAGGTCCAGCTTGTCCTGGAAGGCGTGCAGCACCGGCATGATGGAATCGAAATCGGGAGTGCCCAGCACCATCGCGGTGAGGTTGGTCGGCTGGCGCTCCAGGCGCATGGTCGCCTCCACCACGAACCCAAGCGTACCCTCGGCGCCGATGAACAGCTGGCGCAGGTCGTAGCCGGTGGCGTTCTTGATCAGGTCCTTGTTCAACTCCAGCAGATCGCCCTTGCCGGTGACGACCTTCAGCCCGGCGACCCAGTTGCGGGTCATGCCGTAGCGGATCACCTTGATCCCGCCGGCGTTGGTGCCGATGTTGCCGCCGATCTGGCTGGAGCCGGCGGAGGCGAAGTCCACCGGGTAGTACAGGCCCTTGTCCTCGGCGAACTGCTGCAGGACGGCGGTGACCACGCCCGGCTGGCAGACCACGGTGCGGTCGGTGGCATTGAAATCGAGGATCTGGTTCATGTAGTCGAAGGACACCACCACTTCGCCGTTGGCCGCCACCGCCGCGGCGGAAAGCCCGGTGCGCCCGCCCGACGGCACCAGCGCGACCTTGTGCTGGTTGGCCCAGCGGACGATGGCCTGGACCTGCTCGACGCTCTTGGGAAAGACGATGGCCGAGGGTGCCGGCGCGAAATGCTTGGTCCAGTCCTTGCCGTAGGCGTTCAGCGAATCGGCGTCGGTCAATACCTTGCCGGGTTCGACCAGGGTTTTCAGCTCATCGATCAGGGCGGAGTCGGTCATCACGGGAACTCTCATACGATTCATGGTCACCCTGAGCACGCTTCAGCACAGGGGTGGGGGTGTTTCGCGGGGCTCGTATGCTAGCATACGCCCCCCTTTGAAACGTGCCTCGGCAGACTTCCGACACCGCTCCAGCCGGTTCGGCCAGCCTTCGCTGGACACATCAGTCATAACCTCCGGCCTTAAAGGTTTTAATGCAGATGAGCCAGACCTCTCTCGATAAGAGCAAGATCAAGTTCCTTCTTCTGGAAGGCGTCCATCAGAACGCCGTCGACACCCTGAAGGCCGCCGGTTACTCGAACATCGAATACCTCAAGACCGCGCTGTCCGGCGACGAGCTGAAGGCGAAGATCGCCGATGCCCATTTTATCGGCATCCGTTCGCGCACCCAGCTGACCGAAGAGGTCTTCGACGCGGCGAAGAAGCTGATCGCCGTCGGCTGCTTCTGCATCGGCACCAACCAGGTCGACCTCAACGCCGCCCGCGAACGCGGCATCGCGGTGTTCAACGCGCCCTACTCCAACACCCGCTCGGTGGCCGAGCTGGTGCTCGCCGAAGCCATCCTGCTGCTGCGCGGCATTCCGGAGAAGAATGCCTCCTGCCACCGCGGTGGCTGGATCAAGTCGGCGGCCAACTCGTTCGAGATCCGCGGCAAGAAGCTCGGCATCATCGGCTACGGCTCCATCGGCACCCAGCTTTCGGTGCTGGCCGAGGCGCTGGGCATGCAGGTCTATTTCTACGACGTGGTGACCAAGCTGCCGCTGGGCAACGCCACCCAGGTCGGCTCGCTGTACGAGCTGCTGGGCATGTGCGACATCGTTTCGCTGCACGTGCCGGAGCTGCCGTCCACCCAGTGGATGATCGGCGAGAAGGAAATCCGCGCCATGAAGAAGGGCGGCATTCTGATCAACGCCGCCCGCGGCACCGTGGTCGAGCTGGACCACCTGGCCGCCGCGATCAAGGACGAGCACCTGATCGGCGCCGCCATCGACGTGTTCCCGGTGGAGCCGCGCTCCAACGACGAGGAGTTCGAAAGCCCGCTGCGTGGCCTGGACAACGTGATCCTGACCCCGCACATCGGCGGTTCCACTGCCGAGGCGCAGGCCAACATCGGCCTGGAAGTCGCCGAGAAGCTGGTCAAGTACAGCGACAACGGCACCTCGGTGTCCTCGGTCAACTTCCCGGAAGTGGCCCTGCCATCGCACCCGGGCAAGCACCGCCTGCTGCACATCCACCAGAACGTGCCGGGGGTGATGAGCGAGATCAACAAGGTCTTCGCCGACAACGGCATCAACATCTGTGGCCAGTTCCTGCAGACCAACGAGAAAGTCGGCTACGTGGTGATCGACGTGGACAAGGAGTACTCCGACCTGGCGCTGGAGAAGCTGCAGCATGTCAATGGCACCATTCGTAGCCGGGTGTTGTTCTGATACGAAGGGTGTGAAGGAGGGAGGCTTCGGCCTCCCTTTTTCATGACGATGTCTGAGTTAGCTGTTTCCAAGCGGTTCCGGGGAAGCTCGGAGCCTTGCAGGGTGGGCCGGGCGCACGCGGGTAGGTTGGCGCTGAGCGCAGCGAAGCCCAACAGGGATCGGCACGAACATGTTGGGCTACGTCGCTTCGCTCCTCAACCCAACCTACAGCGTACGGCGCCCATGCAATACGCAAGTGGGACATATTTATGACCGTTTGCAGGCCTCCTAACTACCCGCCCCTCGCCGCTCCCCAGCCCGCGCGTCAGGCACCGCCGAGCCTTCTTCCCGATCGGGCAAGGGCGGCCCATCCGTCTCGCTCGGCGCCTGCCCCGCGGGCACCGCTGGCACCCCACTTCCCTGCGGGTCGTCACGCGGCCGCTCGATGACCTCCTGCCGCGGCTCGCTGCTGTCCAGCGGATGCTGACGAGCCTTCTCCGGATGGGTCGGCCCGGTGCCTCCGGCAGAGACCACCTGGCTGCCCGCCAGGGCGACGAGCAGGACACAGCAACGCAGCGCTGACATGCGACACCTCCGATCGTGGAGCTTCACCGGGTTTGGCAAACCGCCGCCGGGAAGGTTTCAGCGCGGCGGACGCGATGCCGCAACGCGAACACAAGCGGCCCGGCGCACTCGATGCCCGCCGGGCCGGCCTGGCCTTCAGCGTGGGGCTAGCGGATCAGTAGGCGCCGCGCGCGCCGCCTTCGCCGCCCGTGCCGGTGGTGCCCTGCTCACCCCGTGATGCGTCGTCGGCACTGGTATCGAGGTCGGCATCGGTGTCGGCATGCTCCGGCTCGGTCGTCGTGCCGCCATCGCTATCCGGCATGCTGCCCATGCCGGTACCGCTGCCCGTACCGCCCATCGAGCCTTGCTCCATGGTGCCGTGCTCCATGGAATCATGGGTGGCGTCGTCGGACGTGCCGCTGCCACCGGCGGCGAAGGCCGTGCTCGACAGCAGCCCGGCGAAGATCAATGCGGCAATCTTGTCGATGTTCATGATCGTCTCCTGCTTTTATCAGGTGTACACAGAATCCGGCAGCAGGCGGCGCAAAGGGTTTCGCGACGAGGCATTGCAAAACATGACGCCGATGCCGGCCCGGTATCAGCGCAGCAACTGCCACAACGAGGCGCCGACGCCGGCCATGCTTTCCCCAGCCACCAGTCCCGCCGCCGCGACGATCACGAAGCGTTCGCCGAGAGTGCGCCAGCGCGAGGCGAACAGCCAGGCGAGCAACGCCCCGCCGGTCATCATCAGCGAGATCGAGGCGGGGATGATGAACGCCAGGCCGAGCGCCGCGGAGCTCGGCAGCCAGCGCAGCCGCCGTTCCGCCAGCAATCCTTCCAGCGCACCCAGCAGCACGCCGCACAGCGCCCCGGCCAGCATCGCCCAGCGGATATCGCCCGCGAGCGCGCCCAGCCCGCCGGTCAGGGCCTCGGCCACCGCCTTCCAGGTCGCGACCGCCGGCGCCGGCCATTCGGTGCTGATCAGCATCGCCTGCGGGTCGGGGATCAGCACCCGGTAGACCAGCACGCCCACCATGCTGCCGAGCAGGATGCCCAGGCACTGCGCAACCAGTTGCCGACCTGGCGCCGCGCCGATGACATGACCGACCTTGAAGTCGTTGAGCAGATCGGTGCACTGCCCGGCCGCCCCGCCGGCCGTGTTGGCGCTCATCAGGTTGACCGGCACCTGCCCCGGAGCGAGCACGCCGAACCCCAGTTGCGACAACTGACCGATGGCGCCGATCGGCGGAATCCCGGTGGCACCGACCACCCGCGCGGCGACCACCGCCAACAGCAGCGCCAGTGGAATCGACAGCAGCGCCAGCCACGGATCGATGCCGAACAGGCTGACCTGCAGCGACACCACCAGCACCACCGCCAGCAACAGGCCGCAGGCGGGCAGCCCGGCCGGCCGCGGCAGCCGCGGCAAACCACGCGCCGGCGCCCTGCGCCCACGCCACAGGCGCAGCCCCAGCGACGTGAGCGTGGCACAGACCATCAGGCTGACGCCCGGCCACAGCAGCCATTCGATGAGTACGGCGAATTGCGGCCCCGGCGCGGCGGGCGGCAGCCGCACCAGCCCTTCGGCCAGCAGCCAGGGCGCGAGCAGCCCCCAGGCCAGCACGGCGCCGAGCAACAGCGACAGGCCGACGCGCAGGCCGATGATGCCGCCGAAGCCCAGCAACAGCAGTGACGGCTCGAAGGTGAAGGTCAGGCGCTCCAGGTGCGCCGACGGTGCCCAGCGCGGCAGCGACCAGAGGAAGATATCGCTCAGCTTGGCGCCAGCGGCGAGCGCGGCCGCACCACCCAGCACCCACAGGCGGCGCCCGGCTTCGGCGCCGTGGCTGTAGATCTGCTGCAGGGTCGCCAGTGTCGCCATGCCCTCGGGAAAGCGCAATCCGCTCTCGACGATCAGCGACGGGCGCAGGTACCAGGCGACCCAGATGCCGAGAAAGCTCACCGAAAACACCCAGGCCATCAGCGGCGTGCTGTCCAATTGCTGACCGGTGAGCAACGTATAGGCCGGGATCGGCGCCACCAGCCCGCCGGAAACGATCGAGGCGCAGGCCGAGGCGGTGGTCTGGTTGATATTGCTTTCCAGCAGGCTCCAGCGCGGGCTGCCGAACCCGGCCGCGAGGCTGCGCCAGAAGGCGAAGCCGATCAGCAGGGCGATGATCGACATGTTGAACGACCAGCCGATCTTCAGCCCCGAGTAGACATTCGATGGCGCCAGCAGGGCACCCAGCAGCAAGCCGGTCATCAGCGCGCGCAGGCTGAGTTCGCGTGGCACGCGAGAAGTGGCAGTCATGCGCATTACCTTAGGCGCAAAAACGCGCAGGCACCACGGCAAAAAACACCGGTCACGGTCGGGCCATGCACATGCGCCCCGGGATAATGCCCGTTCGCCGATGCGTAGCTGAACTTCGCTGCAAGGTGCTGGTCGTTTAGTAACTTTTTAATCAATCAGGCCCGACTGCCTAGGTACCGAACATGGATGCGGATCTTACGCGGGACCCACCCTCGCCAACTGTCACCCTGCTCACCGGCAACGAGTTGCTGGGGCTGTTCTTTCGCCATTTTCTCGGCGAGCAGGCGCAACTCGAAGTCTCCCTCGCCGGGCTGGAAGCCGGCGAACATCGCGGCGCCGACCTGTTCCTGGTCGATGCCGGGCACACCCAGGCCGAACAGATCTCCAGCCTGATCGACCAGCTCGACGAGCACACGCCGGTGGCGCTGGTGAATATCGTGCCCGAACAGGCCGAGCAACTGGTGGACAAGCACCCGGTGATTCGCGGCGTGTTCTACAGCCACGCCACCCGCGAACACCTGCTCGAAGGCATCCGCGTGCTGCTCGAAGGCGGCGACTGGCTGCCGCGCGTGCTCACCGAGCGCCTGCTCGGGCAATGGCGGCGGATGCGCCAGCTCGCCGAGACCAAGGCCAGCCTGACCCTGCGCGAGCGGGAGATCCTCAGTCTGGCCGGCAAGGGCCTGTCCAACGCCGAAATCGCCGAACAGCTGTGCCTGAGCCCGCATACCATCAAGAGCCACATCCACAACCTGTTGCGCAAGATCGGCGCGTCCAATCGGGCCGAGGCGGCCTACCTGCTGCGCAGCCGCCTCGATTGGGACGAGTCCTGCCGCGCCTGAACGTCACGAAACCCCAACGAAAAGCATCGTCCCGAGGTCGGGCCGGAGCGCACCGAACCGGTGGGAGGCCGCGTCCGCTCCCGGCGGCCTGCGGCATTCACCACATTCATGTGGATTGCATGCCCTCGCGGCGATTGCGGAACGGGCGGGTTGCAACCGCCGAACGGGCCAGACGCCCGCTTCGGCCAGTTGCGCCCCCGCTGAAAACCGCCGCCAACGCAGCATTAATCCCCACGTATTGGCGAAACCGCGTGTTTTGCATCCTTCGACGGATGTTCAGCACGCCCCGTACCGCCAAGAATCGGCCTCACTCATCCAGGCATGTAGCGAGGCTGCCGTGGTTCTGTCATGCGCCACCCGCATCGTCGTCCTTCTCGCCGCCTTGACCGGCCCGTGGCTGCATGCCGCCGACCTGCTGGACAATGGCGACCTGGCGCCGGATGCGGGCCCGTTCGACAATACGGCCCCAGCCGGGCTGGCGACGCCGTTGCCGACCGCGCAACGGGCCCAGGTGCTGCAGCAGGGCGCGGGCAACATCGCCGAACTGGCCCAGAACGGCCAGGCGCTGCAGGCGCGGATGCTGCAACAGGGCAGCGCGCAGGAAGCCTTCATCCTCCAGCATGGCGACAACCTGCTGGCGGTCATCGAGCAGGTCGGCCAGGGCAATTTCGCCGCGATCAGCCAGATCGGCCGCGACAACCAGGCCTCGATCAGCCAGTACGGGGCCTACAACAGTGCGCGGATCGAGCAGGTCGGCGACGGCCTGCGCGGCGCCGTCAGCCAGTACGGCACCAGCCAGCGCATCGACATCGTGCAATCCCGCTAGGAGAGCTCCATGTTCAAGTCCGCGCCGCTCGCCATCATCGTCATGCTCGGCAGCACCGCCGCGCTGGCGGAAAACAGCGTCGAGCTGGAACAGATCGGTACCGGCAACCACGCCGTGATCTACCAGGGCGACGTCGTCGACGCCAGCCAGGCCCGCGTCAGCCAGATCGGCCACTACAACATGGCCAGCATCGCCCAGGCCGGCGAGAGCTACTTCAATGTCGCCAGCCTGCACCAACTGGGCGACGCCAATATCGCCGCCATCGAACAGAGCGGACGCGCCAACCAGCTCAGCGCCAGCAGCACCGGCACGGCCAACCAGCTGTCGGCCAGCCAGACCGGCTTCGCCGTGGCCCGGGTCACGCAGACCGGCGTCGACAACTCGCTGACCTTCGCACAGCAGACCTACTACGAAGGCTCGGCGCTGAACGTCGAGCAACACGGCACCGCCAACCTGGCGAACATCGCCCAGGGCGACGGCAATCGCCTGGCCCTGCTGCAAGCCGGTACGCTCAACAGCGCCGAGATCCGCCAGACGGCCTACCACAACGAGCTGGACTTCACCCAGAGCGGCGACGGCAACCGCCTCGACGTCGACCAGAGCGGCTACGGCGGCAGCATCGTCGGCTCGTCCAGCGGCAGCCGCAACAGCGTCGCGATCGACCAGTCGTATGCCTCCAGCCGTGCCGCGGTGGTGCAGAGCGGCAGCGACAACCTGGCCAGCATCGAGCAGGTCTACGAGGCGCACCAGGCCACCATCACCCAGCAGGGCAGCGCCAACCAGGCCCATATCCGCCAGAGCATGCCGGTGGACCCCTATAGCTATACTCCGGGCGTCGCGACGATCCACCAGAGCGGCAGCGGCAACAGCGCCGGCATCACCCAGCGATAGCGGGGCGAGACGCGCACAGGGACTTGCAGGACGAACATTCACGGAAGCGCAACGGATGCTGACAATGACCCTCGCCACCTGGCTGCTGGCCGCCACCCCCACCCCCGTCGAAGCCAGCCTCGAACTGCAGCCGATCGAAACCCGGCGGCTCGCCCTCGCACTGTGCTTCAAGGGCAGCGGCCAGCGGGTGCGCTTTCGCCTCCTGGTGCGCTCCAGCGGCGCCGCGGGCAACAGCCAGACCGCCCAGAGTGGCACCCTGGTCGCCGGCGAAGCGCCGCAATGCCCGCTGCGCAACCGACTCGGCATCGCCGCCGACAGCCGGGTCGAAGCCGAGTTGCAGTGGTGGATCGACGAGGCCGAGCAGCCGGCGATCCTGCGCAGCTACCCGGATGACACCGGCAGCGACGACGAGCAGAGCGAGCAGCACCTGCCGGAGCAGATCGCCTGACGGCGGCTTCCCCGTTTCGCGCCAGATGACCAGCGGCAGACCATCAGGCGCTCGTTCAGCGCAGGTTCAGCCCGAGTTCAGCCGACGTTCAGTGGCAACCGTTCAGGCTAGGGACCGTCAATCCCGCTGTCCGAACAGGAGTCACCGATGAAAAAGCTGCACACCCTGGCCCTCGCCACGTCCCTCGGCCTCTTCAGCCTCGGCGCCCATGCCGCGGAAAATTTCGCCGGCATCACCTGGGGCGAAAGCACCGTCAACATCGACCGTTCCGGCACGCTGAAACAGAACATGGGCCGCGACCACTTCGATGACGTCATCAAGAACAGCGGCACCTGGGGCGTGCGAGCCGGCCAGATGACCGACGAGAACCGCTACTACCTGACCTACGAGAACGTCTCCGACGATTACGGCAGCACCCTCAAGCTGCGCCAGCAGAACCTGATCGGCAGCTACGACCTGTTCCTCCCGCTGGGCGACAGCACCCGCCTGTTCGGCGGCGCCAGCGCCGGCCTGACCAAGCTGGAGAACGAATCCCGCGGCTACAGCCGCGACAGCGACATCGGCTACCTGGTCGGCCTGCAGGCCGGTATCCTGCAGACGCTGGCCGAGAATGTCTCGGTCGAGGCCGGTTACCGCTACCTGCGCAGCAACGCCGGCACCGAAGTGGCCGAGCGCGGCGTCGGCAAGCTCGGCTCGATCGACGTGCACAGCAGCAAGCAGGCCTATCTGGGTCTGAACTATCACTTCTGACAGAAACGCTGAATGACGGCCGGGCCAGCACCCGGCCGTTCGCACGGGGAGCAGAGCCATGAAGATGCTGGTGGTGGAAGACGAGGCGCTGCTGCGCCACCACTTGCAGACCCGCCTCGGCGAGAGCGGGCACGTCGTCGATGCCGTGCCCAACGCCGAAGAGGCCCTGTACCAGAGCCACGAATTCAACCATGACCTCGCCGTCATCGACCTCGGCCTGCCGGGCATCAGCGGGCTGGACCTGATCCGCCAGCTGCGCAGCCGTGGCAGGAACTTCCCCATCCTCATTCTCACCGCGCGCGGCAACTGGCAGGACAAGGTCGAAGGCCTGGCCGCCGGTGCCGATGACTATGTGGTCAAGCCGTTCCAGTTCGAGGAGCTGGAGGCGCGCCTGAACGCCCTGCTGCGGCGCTCCTGCGGCTTCACCCAGGCGAGCATCGAAGCCGGCCCGCTGAAGCTCGACCTCAACCGCAAGCAGGCCACCGCCCATGGCGAGCCGCTGGCGCTGACCGCCTACGAATACCGCATCCTCGAATACCTGATGCGCCATCAGCAGCAGGTGGTGGCCAAGGAGCGGCTGATGGAACAGCTCTACAGCGGCGACGAGGAGCGCGACCCGAACGTGATCGAGGTGCTGGTCGGCCGACTGCGGCGCAAGCTGGAGGCCCGCTGTGCGATGAAGCCCATCGAAACCGTGCGCGGTCTCGGCTACCTGTTCACCGAGCGCTGCCGATGAGCCGGCGCTGGCTGCAGGCCCGCCTCGGCGGTGCCATGTCGCTGCGCCTGCGCCTGATGCTCGGCGCCGCCAGCCTGGCGGTGCTGTTCATGCTGGCGCTGCTGCCAGCGCTGCAGGGCGCATTCAGCCTGACCTTCGAGAAGGTCATCGAGCAGCGCCTGGCGGCCGATGCCAGCACCCTGATCAGCGCGGCACAACTGGAAGGCGGCCGACTGAAAATGCCCGAACGGCTGCCGGACGAGGAATTCGACCTGCCGGACGCGCAGTTGCTCGGCTTCATCTTCGACCAGCGCGGTGAACTGCTCTGGCATTCGCGCTCGGCGGCCGACGAACGCGTCGACTACCGCCCGCGCTACCAGGGCGGGGTCACCGAGTTCCTCCGCGTGCGCGACGCCGAAGGCCTGGAATACTTCGTCTACGACGTCGAGCTGCATCTGCCCGGCAACCGCGATACGGCATTCAGCTTCGTCACCATGCAGCCGACCAGCGAATACCGCAGCCTCTACGAGGAATTTCGCCGCCAGCTCTACCTGTGGCTCGGCAGCGGCCTGCTGGTGCTGCTGGCATTGCTCTGGCTCGGCCTGACCTGGGGCTTTCGCACGCTCAGGCGGGTCAGCGCCGAGCTCGACGAAGTGGAATCCGGCCGCCGCGAACACCTCAGCGAGCAGCACCCGCGCGAGCTGCTGCGCCTGACCCGCTCGCTGAACCGCCTGCTCGACGGCGAGCGGCGCCAGCGCGAGCAGTACCGCAACTCCCTCGGCGACCTGGCGCACAGCCTGAAAACCCCGCTCAGCGTGCTGCAGGGCCTCGGCGAAAGCCTCTGCGGGCAGCCGCAGAGCCGCGAGCAGGCCCAGGTGATGCACGCGCAGATCGAACGCATGAGCCAGCAGATCGGCTACCAGCTGCAGCGCGCCAGCCTCGGCAAGAGCGGTCTGGTACGCCATCGCGTCGCGCTGCAACCGCTGCTGCACAGCCTGTGCAGTACGCTGGACAAGGTCTACCGCGACAAGCAGGTGCAGGTCGAACTGCAGCTGGCGGAGGACTGTCTGGTGCCGATGGAACAGGGCGCGCTCATGGAGCTGCTCGGCAACCTTCTGGAGAACGCCTACCGCCTGTGCCTGGGGCATGTGCGCATCAGCGCGGCGAGCAGCGACGGCGATCTCTTGCTCGACGTCGAGGACGACGGCCCCGGCGTGCCGACCAACCAGCGCGCGCGTATCCTCCGCCGCGGCGAACGCCTCGACGCCCGGCATCCCGGCCAAGGCATCGGCCTGGCGGTGGTCAAGGACATTCTCGACAGCTACGGCGGCGAACTCAGCCTCGGCGAATCGGCACTCGGCGGCGCCGCCTTCCGGATCCGCCTCAGGGCCGATTGAAACGACAGCGTGCAACGGAGCATCCCGCGGCAAGCCCACCCGGCGCCATAGCGGCTCCCTCACGCCTGCTCACCACAGCCATCCCAGCCACAGCAGTCCCACCAGCAACCAGGCACTGATGGTCAGCGTGCCGCCTTCCCAGAGCCGGTTCCAGCGCCGTTCGCGGCGGCGCCAACGAGCCTTGTCGAGGCATAGCGTCGGCTCCGGCAACGGTGGATGGCGCAACAGCCGGGTCAGCGCCAGCGAGCCCCGCAATGCCAGGTTCGGCCGTTTCTCCAGGCGCTGCGGCAAGCGCCAGTCGCGCCGCAGCGCCAGGCCGGCCAATCCCAGCGCCGCCAGCACCGGCCACAGCGCCGCCCAGAGGGCGCCCGGATACCAGCCGGCCAGCAAGGGTTCGCGCAACGCCGGCCAGATCCACGGCAGCAGCACCGGCGCCACGCTGAGCAGCGCCCAGGGCAGCCATTGCGCAGACGGCGGCCGGTGCGCCGGGGCCTGCCGCTGGTCGCGGCGCATCAGCCAGAGCGCGCGCAGCAACAGCAGCGCGGTGGCCAAGCCGGCCGCGACGAGCCAGGGCGCCCAGGCGGCGAAGGCGCTTTGCTGCCAGGCATCCTTCAGCAGGTATTTCACCGCCACGCCGCTGGTGAACGGCGCGCCCATCAGCGTCAGCGCCGGCAGCCACAGCAGTGCCCAGGCGTAGCGCGGCAGCCGGCCTTCGTGGACCATGCCGGCAGCCAGGAACAATGCGCCCTTGGCCAGGCCGTGATGCACGCCGAACAGCAGCAGCACCGGCAGCGCCGCGGCCGGCTCGCCGCGCTTCCAGGCCAGCGCCAGGATCATCAGCATCCAGCCCATCTGGCTCACCGAGGAATACGCCAGCACCGCCTTGGACTTGCCGGCGCACAGGCCCAGCGCGGCGGCATACAGCGCACCGAAAAGGCCCGTCGCCAGCAGCGGCGCGCTCCAGGCCGCGAGCGTCGGATCGGCCTCCGGCAGGCAGCGCCAGAGGCCGAGGATGCCGGCCTTGAGCATCGCCCCGGAAAGCACCGCGCTGGCCGGTGCCGGGGCTTCGGGATGGGCCAGCGGCAGCCACACGTGCAGCGGCCAGAAACCCGCCTTGAGGCCCAGGCCGAGCAGCAGCAACGCCAGGGTCAGGCCGTCGATCGGCTGCGCCTGCCAGCTGGCGAAGTCGAACGTGTTGCCACTGGCGTGGCTGCGCAGCAGCAACCCCGCCAGCAGCAGCATCTCGCCGCAGATCGCCAACTGCAGATAGAGCCGCCCGGCGCGGCGCGGCCCCGGCCCACCGCGGTGGACGATCAGCCCGTAGGCCGACAGGCTCATGACGCTGAAACCGAGATAGAAGCTCAGCGCATCGGTGGCGATCACCAGCAGCAGGTTGCCGGCCAGCGCCAGTTGCCAGAACGACCAGAAGCGCAGGCGCCTGGCATCGTCGAGGCTGCTGCTGGCGAAGCGTGCGGCGCAACCCCAGAGCACCGCGGTGAAGCCCAGCCAGGCGCGGGTCAGTTGGTCGCCCGCGCCCCAGCGCACGCCTTCCCACAGCCAGGGCAGCTCCAGCGTCGGCGGCGGCTGCCACACCACCAGCAGCGCCGGCAGGCAGCTCAGCCACAGCCACGGCAGCAGCCGCGCCCGCAACAGCGGCAACAGCGCGCCGGCGAACAGGGGCGCCAGCGGCACCAGCAACCACAGCCAGGCGCTCACAGGGCGAACTCCCGCTCGACGATCAGTTGGCTCCAGCCCAGCGGGCTCAGCGCGGTGGCGGCCAGCAGCCCGACCAGCAGCGACAGCAGCGCGGTGAACAGCGGCGGCAGGAGCAGCATCCAGTGAGTCTCGAAGCGCTCGCCGGCCCAGCGGTCCTCGTGCCAGTGCGCCGGCTCGGCGAACCAGCCGCGCCAGAGCGGCGGCAGGAAATAGGCGGCATTCAGCAGCGCCGAGCCGAGCAGCACCAGCAGCACCCAGTCCTGTCCGACCTGCAGCGCGCCCAGGCCCAGGGTCCACTTGCTGATGAAGCCGGCGATCGGCGGGATGCCGATCATCCCCAGCGCGCCGACGGAAAACGCCGCCATGCTCCAGGGCATGCGCCGGCCGACCCCGTCCATCTCGCGGATGCGGTGGATACCGAGGGTCTCGGCGAAGTTGCCGGCGCAGTAGAACAGCGTCACCTTCATCAGCCCCTGGTGCACCAGGTGCACCAGCCCGCCGACCGCGGCGATCGGCCCGAGCAGCGCCACGCCAAGGGTCACGTAGGACACCTGGCTGATGGTCGAGTAGGCCAAGCGCTTCTTCAGCTCCTGCTGCTGCAGCGCACGCAGCGAGCCATAGAGGATGGTCGCCGCCGCCAGCCAGAGCAGCGGGCCGGTCAGGTCCAGACGGGTCAGCGCCTCGGCGCCGAACACGTCGTAGACCACCCGCACGATGCCGAACGCCCCCGCCTTGACCACCGCCACCGCATGCAGCAGCGCGCTGACCGGCGCCGGCGCCACCATCGCCTGGGGCAGCCAGCCGTGCAGCGGGATCAGTGCCGCCTTCACCCCGAGGCCGAGGATCAGCAGGACGAACGCCACGCGCAGCGCCGCATCCTGCTCGCCCACCTGCTCCAGCAGATAGCCGGCGGCCTGGAAGTCCGGGGTGCCGGCCAGGCTGTGCAGCAGCGCCACGCCCATCAGCACCAGCGCGCCGCCGCCCACCGTGTAGGCCAGGTAGACCCGCCCCGCGCGCAGCGACTCCGGCGTGCCGCGGTGCACCACCAGCGGGAAGGTGGCCAGGGTCAGCATCTCGTAGAACAGCAGGAAGCTGACCAGGTTGCCCGCCAACGCCAGCCCCACCGTCGCGCTGACGCACAGGCTGAAATAGCCGAAGAAGCGCGAGCGCAGCGGGGAATCCTCCAGGTAGCCGATGGCATAGACGGTGGTTGCGGCCCACAGCAGCGACGACAGCGCGACGAACAGCAACGACAACGCATCGCCCTGCAGTACCAGCGGTGCGTCGGGCAACAGCGGCACGCTGAAGCGGAACTCCGCGCCCTGGCTGACGCCGTAGAGCATGCTGCCGACCAGCAGCAGCTTCAGCGTCACGCCGAAGAGATTGAGCGCAACCCGCAGGCGCTGCTGCTCCTCGCGCAGGGCGAAGATCACCAGCCCCGGCAGCAGCGAGCTGAGCACGATGCCCAGCGGCAGCAGGCTGCTCCAGTTCATCGACCGAGCCCGCCGAGCCAGAGCAGCAGCGGTTCGCTGATCAGCGCCAGCCCCCATACCAGCAGCGCCGGCAGCAGCGCCAGCCATTGCGCCAGGCGGTCGGCGTGGATGCTCGGCGGGTTCGGCCGCGCGCGGTCGAAGCCGTGGGCCAGCACGCGGAACACGTAGGCAGCGGACATCAGCGTGCCGAACAGCACGCCCAGTGCCCATGGCCAGTGTTGCGGGCGCTCGAACAATGGCTGCAGCAGCAACCACTTGGCCAGGAAGCCACCGCTGGGCGGCAGGCCGATCAGACTACCGCCGGCCACGGCGAACGCCGTCAGCGCGATCGGCACGTTCTGGCTGGCGCCTTTCATGCCCTGCACGCGGGTGCTGCCGAGAATCGTCTGCAGCTCGCCAGCGGCGAGGAACATCGACACCTTGGCCAGCCCGTGGGCCAGCACGAACAGCCACAACGCCGCATGCAGGCGCGGCTCCTGCAGATGCAGCAGCAGGCCCAGGGCGAGCAGCGCATAGCCGAGCTGGGCCACGGTGGAATAGGCCACCAGGCTTTTCAGCCGCGGCGCGCGCAGGGCCGACCAGCCACCGGCGATCAGCGCCAGCACGCCGGCCGCGCCGAACAGCGGGCCGGCTTCGCGACCGAGCGGCGCCGGCGCGATCTCGCTCCAGAGCAGCCAGAGGATGTACAGCGGGCCCTTGACCACCAGCGCCGACAGCAGCGCACTGACCGCGGTCGGTGCCGCGGCATGGGCCGGCGGCAGCCACAGGTGCAGCGGCCACAGCGCGGCCTTGAGCATCAGCCCCAGGCTCATCAGCAGCAGCGCCAGGCGGGTCGCGGCGTCGGCCTCGGCCAGCGCCGCCAGCAGCGTGATGTCCAGCAGCCCGTAGCGTCCGTAGAGCAACGCCACGCCGAGCAGGTAGGCGAGCGAGCCGGCCAGCGACAGCAGCAGGTAGTTCAGCGCCGGCCGCCAGGCCTTGCGCCCGGCCAGGGCTACCAACGCCACCGCCGCCAGGCTGAGCAGCTCCAGCGACACGTAGAGATTGAACAGATCCGCCGACAGCCACAACGCCGCCAGCGCCGCGTGCAGCAGGCAGGCCAGCGGCCAGAAATCCTCGCCTCCGGCGGCATGGGGGATGCGCGCCGCGTATAGCGCCACCAGCAGGTGCAGCCCGGCGCTGAATACCAGCAGCAGCGCCGCCAGCGAGGTGAGCTGGAAGCGGATCGCCAGGCCGCTTTCCCAGCCGCCGATCCGCAGTTGCTGCACACCCTGCTCCATCGCCACCTGCAAGGCCATGGCGGCGGCCAGCAGGCTGGCGAAGGTCAGCGCGATCACCCAGCGTCCCGCGTGGCGCGGACGCAGCAGAATCAGCAGCAGCGCACCGCCCAGCGGCAGCAGCAGGCTGAGCAGCGCCGCATTCATTCGTCCGCCCCCTGCCGCCGCGCCAGCGCGCCGGCCAGGCGCAGCGCCAGCGCCGTGGCGCTGACCGCGACCACCAGCCCGGTCACCACCAGTGCCACCGGCAGCGGGTCGATCGGGTTGCTGCGCGCCGCCAGGGCGATCATCACCAGGAACACGCCGCTGCCCATCAGGTTGATGGCGATGATCCGCCGCAGCGGATGGCGCAGGACCAGCAACCCGTGCAGGCCGAGCAGCCAGAGCGCGAGGCCGACGCCGATCCAGAACGCGGTGGCGCTCATGGGCGCGGCTCCGGCTGGTCGCCGATCACCAGCAGGCTCAGGCTGGCGGCGATGGACAGGGTCGCCGCCGCCTCGACGACGAGGATCAGCGGTTTGGCCCAGCCCGTCGGATAGCTCAGCCAGCCCGTGCCGAGCCAGGCGCCGAACGCTGCCACGGCGACGAACAGCAGCAGGCCGAGCAGAACCAGCAGACGCAGCGGCCAGAACGTCCAGCGCAGCGCCGGCAGCGCGCCGGCCAGGCGCAGCAGGACGATACCCGCCGCCAGCAGCGCGCCGGCCTGGAAAGCGCCACCCGGCGCGTCGGACCCGCGCCAGAGAATATAGCCGCCGGCCAGCACCAGCAGCGGCGCCAACGCCCGCCCCCAGGCCTGCAGCAACGGCCAGGGTTCGCTCAGTTGCAGCCGCGCGGGGCCCAGCTGGCGAGCGCCGAGCAGCGCGAGCAGCAGCACTGTCAGCTCCAGCAGCGTATCCCAGGCACGGAAATTCAGCAGGACCGCCGTCACCGGATGCCCGACGCCGCTGTGCGGCATGGCTGCGTCGATACGCGCCGGCAGCGACGGCCGCAACTCGGCCAGCGGCGCCAGTTGCGGCAGCAGCAGGATCAGCAGCGGCAGCAGCACCAGCACGGCCGCCAGCCGGCGACGCCCTGAAAGGTGCGGCTCGCTGCCCTCCAGCGGCTGGCGGGCCAGCGCGGCGAACAGCAGCACGCCGGTCAGCCCGGCGCCGATGGCCGCTTCGGCCAGCGCCAGGTCGGCCGCGCCCAGCCGCGCCCAGACCAGCGCCAGGACCAGGCCGAAGGCGATGAACAGCAACACCCCGGCATACAGCTGGCGCACGTGCAGGGCGCCGCCGGCAAGGGCGAGCAGCAGCAGGCCGAGCATGCCATCGAGCAGCCAGTCAGTCATCGGCCGGAGGCTCCTCGATCTGCCGCGCCAGCAACTGGCAGGCGGTCGCGCCCGAGGCCAGCACCAGCAGCCAGATCAGCAGCATCTGGCCGACCTCCAGCAGATCGTCCGCGCGCAGCGCGAGCCCGGCCACCACCAGGCCGAGGCCGAGGGTATCGGCCTTGGTCAGCGCATGCAGCCGGCTGACCGCATCGGGAAAGCGCAGCAGGCCGATGCTGCCGGCGGCGAAGAACAGCAGGCCGCCGGCCAGCAGCGGCCAGCTGAGCACGGCGAGCCATTCAGTCATGCCGGCTGCGCCGCAGCAATTGCACCAGCGCCGCGCTGACCATCGCCGCCAGCAGCGCCAGCACCAACGCCGCATCGCGCAATGCCGGCGCCGCCTGCCACTGCGCCAGCACCAGCAGCAACGCGGTGCCGGTGGTGCCGAGCAGTTGGATCGCCAGCAACCGGTCGACCCGGCTCGGACCGCGCAGCACGCGCCCGAGGCCGATCACCAGGGTCAGCAACAGCAAAGCCGAGAACAGCGCCATCAACGGCCCGCCCCGCCCAGCAGGCGCTGCAGATGGTCCTCCAGCTCATGGACGGTGGCGCGCCAGGGCAGGCGTTCGTCCAGCACGTGCATGCGCAGGCAATCGCCGTCGATACGCGACGCCAGCGTGCCGGGCAGCAGGCCGACCATGGCCGAGAGCAACAGGCGCTGGCGCGGCGACGAATCGCCCAGGGGCACCTCGTGCCAGGCCGCCTGCAGCGGGCAACGCGGCTGCAAGGCGCGGCGCGCCACGTCCCAGGCGCCGAGCCACATATGTTTGAGGAAGAAGCCGAGGAACGCGGGCAAGGCTGCCGCGCGCATGGTCGGCGGCCGCAGCCCCAGCCACAGGCTCAGGGCGACGGCCAGCGCCACCGTCGGGATGCCCAGCGTCCAGCCGCGCCCGCCAGCGAACAGCGCCCAGAGCGCGGCATGCAGGAGCGTCCAGCGAAGCCCGTCGGCACATGCGCGACGTACTGCGGCCTGATCCATCGTCTTCCTCCGGTCATTCCGTTGTTTGTTGCAAGTCGAGGCCAAGAGTTCGCCGCTGTCCAACCGCCGGCGGCGATCCGTTGTTTCAACAGATTGCCGCTGGGCTTGCCGATGGGGAATGCGATGAGCGCGGTACGACAGATTTCGTCATGACCCTCATCGAACGCTGCCGGCCTGCCGTCGCGCAGCGCCGAACGGCAGCGGCCGAAGCGCGCGGACCCGTGGCGCTGCGCGGTTCAATCGGCATGGCGGGAAAGGTGGCGCAGGAACCAGTCGCCCGCCAGCCGCGCCACCGCCTCCAGCGTGCCCTGTTCCTCGAACAGATGGGTCGCGCCCTGCACCATCACCAGTTGATGTACGCATTGCAGTCGCGCGGCGGCTTCGCGGTTCAGTTCCAGTACCTCCAGGTCGCGGCCACCGACGATGAACAGCGAGGCGGCCTTGACTCGCGCCAGCGACTGGTCGGCCAGATCGACGCGGCCGCCGCGGGAAACCACGGCGTCGATGTCCGCCGGGCGCGACGCCGCGGTGATCAGTGCCGCTGCGGCGCCGGTACTGGCGCCGAACAGGCCGATGCGCAGGCCGCGCAGGCTCGCCTCGTTGCCCAATTGGTCCACCACCCCGCTGAGGCGCTGGCCGAGCAAGGGAATGTCGAAGCGCAACTGGCGGGTGATCTCGTCGATCGGCTGCTCGTCCGCGGTGAGCAGGTCGAACAGCAGCGTGCCGAGGCCCAGCTCGTTGAAGTAGCACGCCACGCTCTGATTGCGCGGGCTGTGCCGGCTGCTGCCGCTGCCGTGCACGAACACCACCAGGCCGGTGGCGCCCTGCGGCACGCAGAGGTCGCCATGCAGGCGGGCCTTGCCGAGGGTGAAGCGCATCGGTGTCGACGGGTATTGGCTCATGCAGATTCTCCTCCCTTGGCCCAGACGCGTTGCAGCAGGTCCATCACCTGCCGGTCGGACGCCTGGTCGATGTTCACGTACCGGCGCCCGATGGCATACAGGTCGTGGGGTTGATGCAGGCGGACGACGCGGCCGGGCAACTGCTCCAGGGCCAGGCCGTCGTCCACCAGGGCACGATCCTGGATTGCGGGGCGCGGCCGATCACCGCGACAAGCCCGCTCGCGTCGCTGCAGCTCATGGGCAGGGCCTGTTCCCGCTTCGGCGCAAGCCGCATTGCTGCGCCGCGCTCCTGCGCCAGCCGCTCGGCCAGCGCCTGGCCGGCCCGGGGCCGGTGGGGAAAGGGAATATTCAAGGACATGCGATGGCCTCCTCGGTGCTGCTCGGTGCTGCTCGGTGCTAGGAGTCTGGCTCAAGAATCCACCACCGGCCGACGGTCTGCGACCAATCATCGCAACCGCCGGTCGCCGCAGCCAGGTATGCGCCCCGATCCGTGACATCTACCACTCGCCGCCATTCCAGTGCTGGCACATTGCCCTTCGCGTTTGTACACTTCCCGCCCCGGTACCCTGCAAGGCAATGCAGCGTTCCTGAACATGCCCGGCGATCACCGTCGGGCTGGCGTCAACACCGACTCGGCGGACATGGATGCATCCGAACACCTATTTCCTGCGCGTTCGCGCCCGCGACCTTGCTCAACATTCCCCGGCACCAATCGCAGCCGCCGCGCACGACTTCGGACAGCGCGCAGTTCGCTATCGCCATCTCCTTCCCTCGAGAAGTCTCATATGAAGAAGCAGTCAATAGCCGCGACCCTGATGGGTCTGAGCCTCCTGTTCGGCGGCTGCGCCAGCGAACAGTCGCGCACCCTCGAAGTCGCCAAGGTGACCTCCGCCCAGAGCGTCTATCACGGTCAGCGCAGCCCGATCGCGGTCGGCAAGTTCGACAACCGCTCCAGCTACATGCGCGGCCTGTTCTCCGATGGTGTCGATCGCCTGGGCGGCCAGGCGAAGACCATTCTGGTCACCCACCTGCAGCAATCGAACCGTTTCAACGTGCTCGACCGCGACAACATGTCCGAGATCGCCCAGGAAAGCGCCATCGCCAACAAGCGCGCACAGTTGCGCGGTGCCGATTTCGTCGTCACCGGCGATGTCACCGAATTCGGCCGCAAGGAGGTCGGTGACCATCAGCTGTTCGGCATTCTCGGGCGTGGCAAATCGCAAATCGCCTACGCCAAGGTCAACCTGAACATCGTCGATGTCAGCACATCCGAAGTGATTTTCTCCGCGCAGGGCGCTGGCGAGTACAGCCTGTCCAACCGTGAGGTCATCGGTTTCGGTGGCACGGCCAGTTACGACTCCACGCTCAACGGCAAGGTGTTGGACCTGGCCATCCGCGAAGCCGTCAACAACCTGGTGTCCGGCGTGGACAGCGGCGCCTGGCGTCCCGTTCGATAACCCCCCTCCTCAAGGAAGACCCCGATGAGCCTCACCTTCAGAGCCGGCGCGGCCACTATCGCCCTGGCGTTGCTCAGCGCTTTGGCGGGCTGCGTCAGCCAGCCCAAACCCCTCTACCACTGGACCGGCTACGAAGAGCAGGTCTACGAACACTTCAAGAACGAGAAAGGCCCTCACGAGCAGATCGCTGCGCTGGAAGCCAGTCTTCAGCAAGCCCGCGCCCGCGACGAGATTCCCGCACCCGGCTTCCACGCCCATCTCGGCATGCTCTACGCCGAAGTCGGCAAGGCCGATCAGGTCAGGCAGCAGTTCGAGACGGAAAAAACCCTGTTTCCCGAGTCCGCAGCGTACATGGACTTCCTGATGCGCAACTTCGAGAGGTAAGAGGTCATGACGTCAAACATCGGTCTGAGAACCCTGCTGGTGCTTGCCGCACTCGGCCTGCTGGGCGGGTGCGCCACCCCGACGCCATACGACTACACCGCGTTCGAGCGGAGCAATCCCGCTTCCATTCTGGTGCTGCCGCCGGTGAACCGATCACCGGATATCAAGGCCAGCTACAGTGTGCTTTCGCAGGTGACCTACCCACTCGCCGAAGCCGGCTACTACGTGCTGCCGGTCGCAGTAGTGGACGAAACCTTCAAGCAGAACGGCCTGATGAACGCCGACGAGATGCACATGGCCCCGCCGGCCAAGCTCAGGGAGATCTTCGGCGCGGACGCGGCGCTCTATATCGAAATCACGCGCTATGGCAGCAGCTACAAGGTGCTGACCAGCGAAGTCGCGGTGGAAGCGCACGGCAAGCTCATCGACCTGCGCAGCGGCCAACTGCTCTGGGAGGGCCGGGCACTGGCCAGTTCGGCGGAAAACCAGAACCAGAGCAGTGGCGGTCTGGTGGGCATGCTCATCACCGCCGCGGTCAATCAGATCGTCAACACGCTCAGTGACCGTGGCCATGAAATAGCCGGCATCACCAGCCGTCGCCTGCTCAGCGCAGGCATTCCCAACGGCATTCTCAGCGGCCCGCGTTCGCCGCATTATCAGAGCCGACTGGCCGGCCGCTAGGCGGGCCGAAGGGCGTTCGGCCTGTGCGGCCGGCGCCCAAGGGTCTTGATTCCGCTCCAGCAGCCGCGCGCCGGCATCATTCCGGCAGCTCGACGCTCACCTTGATCGCCGAATACCAGGCCGCCACCGCGGCGATGTCCTGCTCGCTCAGGCCAGCGGCGATGACGCTCATCTGCGGATGCTTGCGTTCGCCGGAGCGGAACGCCTGCAACTGGCGGCTCAGGTAGAGCTCGCCGTTGCCGGCCAGGTTCGGCGCGTCGGCGACCTTGCTCAGCCCGTCGATGCCATGGCAGGCGGCGCACATCTTCGCCCGGGCCTTGCCCTCGGCGAGGTCCGCCTGCGCCGGCCAGGCCAGGCACAGCAGTGCCAGTAGCGCATAGCGACGGAACCGCTGGCGGTCGTATCCGGCAATCGGCATGGCGTTCTCCTCGAGGTAGGCGCCACCCGCCCAGGGTTGCTGAGCGGGCGGCGCGACGGCTCAGTTGCCCTGGTAGGAGATGCGATAGATCGCACCGGCGGTGTCGTCGCTGACCAGCAGCGAGCCGTCCTTGAGCTGGGCGACGTCGACGATGCGACCGTAGTACTCGCCGGTGTCCTCGTCCAGCCAACCTTCGGCGAAGGGAACGGTTTCGCCGGACGGGCCGCTGCCGTCGGCGGCGAACGGGGTGAACATCACCCGCGCGCCGGCCGGCACGGTGCGGTTCCAGCTGCCGCGCTGGGCGCTGAACAGGCCGCCGCGGTACTGCTCGGGAAACATCTTGCCGGTATAGAAGGTCAGCCCCATGTCCGCGGCGTGAGCCACGGTTTCCACCACCGGGAAGGTCAGGCCTTCGGGCGGCGTGTCGTCGGCATACTCGTTGGTGCGCACCTGGCCGCCGCCGTACCAGGGCATGCCGAACTGCAGGCCGGCCTTGGGTGCATGGTTGATCTCGCCCGGCGGGATGTCGTCGCCCATGCCGTCGACCTGGTTGTCGGTGAACCACAGCTCCTTGGTCGTCGGGTGATAGGTGATGCCCACCGAGTTGCGCACGCCGCTGGCGAACACCTCGCGCTTGCTGCCGTCGCGCTCCATGCGCACGATGCCGCCGATGCCGTGCTGGGCGTAGAGATCCAGCTTGTCCTTGGGCGGCACGTTGTGCGGCTGCCCGAGCGAGACGGTCAGCTTGCCGTCCGGGCCGATGGCGCAGACCCGCGCGCCGTGGTTGTAGCTTTCCTCCTCCCGCGGGATCAGCTCGCCGGTCGGCACGACGATGTCCGCCGCCACGTCCGGCCCCTCGTAGAAGAACTCCGCGGCGGGGAAGACCAGCACGCGGTTGTGCTCGGCGACGAAGAGGAAACCGTCCGGGCTGAAGCAGGGCCCCGGCTGGGTGAAGGAAATCGCCGGGGCGAAGCGTTTCACTTCGTCCGCCGTGCGGTTCTTGGTGCGGTCGGTGACCGCCCACAGATCGGTTTTGCGCGTGCCGACGAAGACCACGCCGCTGGACGGCCCCACTGCCATGTGGCGGGCATCCGGGACGATGGCGTAGAGATCGATGCGAAAGCCGTCGGGCAGTTTGATGCGCTTGAGGTTTTCACGGATGGCGTCGGCGGTGGGCCCGTCCTGCGCCACGGTTTTCATGTCCAGCGATTGGCCGGTGGTCTTCATCGCGCGCATGCGTTCCAGCGCTTCGTCGCTGGTCGGCGCGGCGCTGGCGCTCGCGGTTACAAGGGTGAGCGAAGCGATCAATGTCAGGGAAAGGCTGTTCATATACGCACCTCGGCGAGAGGGACCACCTCGTCGGGCGGTCGTTATTGTTGTTCTGGGAGGTTTCGGCACGGCCACGACGGCATCCGTGCCGCGCCCCGGGGGAACGCTGCGGGCCCTGTCGATTCGGAAACGACAACGGCGCCTACGCAGGTTGAGCGTAGCGCCGAATTCGCGCTTTACCACCCGAGGCGGCTCTCAGCTAACGCGGCTCAGATGACACTGACACCCAGCCGGCGCGCCGCGATTCGAGCGCCTGGCGCTCCTACAGGAACTCCGCGCTCATTCCTCAACCCTCCTCCCGCTCGCCCAGCCGCCGGTACAGCGTGCGCCGGCCGATGCCCAGCAGGGCCGCGGCACGGCGCTTGTTGCCATCCACCTGCTCGAGTACGTACTCGATGTAGCGCTGCTCCAGCTCATCCAGGGTCGGCAGCAACGGGCCGTCGCTGAGTTGGGCGAGCAATTCGGCACCGGCGTGGCGCGCGCTGTCGTCGCGGTAGCCGGCGATACGGCTGGGCAGGTGCTCGAGCTCGATGCTGCGACCATGGCAGAAGGTGACGGCGCGCTCGATGGCGTTCTGCAGCTCGCGCACGTTGCCGGGAAAGGGATAGCGGCGCAGTTGCTCGAGCGCCGCGCGCGACAGCCCGCGCACCGGGCGCCCGCCGCGCGCGGCGAAATGCGCGACGAAGGCGGCGGCGAGCAGTTCCAGGTCTTCCTCGCGCTCGCGCAGCGGCGGCACCTGGAGGATGAAGGTTTCCAGGCGGAAGAACAGGTCCTCGCGAAACGCCTCGCGCCCGGCCTCGGTTTCCAGGGGGCGGTTGCTGGCGGCGATGATGCGCACGTCCACCGTCTGTTCGCGCTCGGCGCCCACCGGGCGGATGGTGCCTTCCTGCAGCACGCGCAACAGCTTGGCCTGCAATGGCAGCGGCATCTCGCCGATCTCGTCGAGGAACAGCGTGCCGCCGTCGGCCTGCTGGAACAGGCCCTTGTGTGTGCGGCTGGCACCGGTGAAGGCGCCGGCGACATGACCGAAGAATTCGCTTTCCAGCAGCTCGGCCGGCAACCCGGCACAGTTGATCGCCAGGAACGGCCGCCCGGCGCGCTCGCTCTCGGCGTGCACCGCCCGCGCCACCAGTTCCTTGCCGGTGCCGCTCTCGCCGATCACCAGCACCGGCCCTTCGGCCCGCGCCAGCTGGCGGATCTGGTCGAACAGCCCGCGCATCACCCGGCTGCGGCCGAGCATGCCGTGGAAGCGGTCGTCGC
This sequence comes from Pseudomonas lopnurensis, assembly GCF_015070855.1. Lineage (GTDB taxonomy): Bacteria > Pseudomonadota > Gammaproteobacteria > Pseudomonadales > Pseudomonadaceae > Stutzerimonas > Stutzerimonas lopnurensis. The sequence continues at coordinate 12,397 of NZ_JADDIX010000059.1, read as the reverse complement.
TGAGCAGTTGCTGGAAGCGCCGCACCTCGTCGCGCAGGCGGCGGGTCTCCAGCGCACGCTCGACGGCGAGGGCGAAGTGCTCGAGATCCAGCGGCTTGGTGAGGAATTCGTCGGCGCCTTCCTTGAGCGCCGCCACCGCCTGCTGGATGCTGCCGAACGCGGTGATCACCAGGAACGCCGGTGCCGCCTGCATCGCCTTGACCCGCCGCAGCAGCGCCATGCCGTCGGCACCGGGCAGACGCAGGTCGCTGACCACCAGTGCCGGCTCCCAGCTTTCCAGCGAGCCCACCGCTTCTTCCGCGCTGGCCAGCGCGCGCACCTGCAGGCCGCGGTCTTCCAGCTCCTCGACCAGCAACTGGCGCAGGCTGTCGTCATCCTCGACCAGCAGGACCCGTTCGGCGACCAACTCATTCATGTTCCGACTCCTCTTCGCTCAGCGGCAGTGCAATGCGAAACGCCGCACCCGGCAGGCTGCCTTCCACCAGTTCGATGCGCCCGCCGCACTCGCCGACTACACCATGCGCCACCGCCAGGCCCAGGCCGCTGCCCTCGCCCACCGGCTTGGTGGTGAAGAAGGGCTCGAACAGCGCGCCGCGATGCGTGTCGGCGATGCCCGGACCGTCATCCTCGACCTGCAGCAGCAGCTCGTCGGCCTGCCGCCACCAGCTCAGCCGCACGCGCCCGCCGGGACTAGCCTGGGCGGCGTTGCGCAGCAGGTTGGTCAGCGCCTGCTCGAAGCGCGGCGGGTCGACCCGGCAATACAGCGTCCGCGGCGGGGCCCGGAGTTCCAGCGCGACCCGCAGCGCCGCCAGTTCGTCGGCGACCGCGG
>NZ_JADDIX010000059.1:0-11526 GCF_015070855.1 Pseudomonas lopnurensis | reverse complement strand
GGCCGAATGCACCAGCACTTCGGCCGGAACGCGGCGCAACGGCGAGCCGGCGGCGCGGCCGAAATCCAGCAACTGGCGGACGATGGCGCTCAGCCGCGCCACCTGCTGGCGGATCTGCAGCAGCGCGCGGCGATGCGGCTGGGCCAGCGCGTCATCGCGCAAGACCCGCTGCGCCTTGCCGTCGATCACGCTCAGCGGGCTGCCCAGCTCGTGCGCCACGCCGGCGGCCAGGCGCCCGACTGCGGCCAACTGCTGGGTCTGGCGCAGGCGCGCCTGCAATTCTTCCTCGCGGGCCTGCTGCTCGGCGACCTGGCGTTCGGCGGCGGCGATGCTGTCGAGCATCTCGTTGAGTGCCGCGGACAGCACGACGATTTCCTGCGGCCCGCCGCCCGGCGCGCGATGTTCGCGGTCGCCGCCGGCCACCCGCGCCATGCTGCGGGTCAGCTGCTGCAGGTGCTTGCCGACGGCCGAGCGATGACCGAGCAGGATCACCACCAGCGCCACGCCGGCGAGCAGCCCGCCGAGCCCGCCGGCGATCAGCCGCAGGCGGCGGATGTCCTGCTCGAAGTCGCTCCAGCGCCGGGTGACCTGCAGCAGGCCGTTGATCTGCCCGCCGCTCTCCTCCAGCGGGACGAAATAGGAGTACACCGCGCGCCCCTTGATGCGCTGGTAGGCGCCGGTCAGCTCGCCGCCGGCGGTGAGCTGCTGGATCGCCGCCTCGTCCTGGTCCGGCTCCACCACCCCGGCGGAGGCGGCCAGGCGGCCCTCGCGATCGTAGACGTAGGCGCCATAGACGCGGCCGACGCCGAGCACCGATTCCAGCACCTGTTGCAGGGTGCGCTCGTGGTTCCTCTCCAGGCTGGCGCTCAGCGGCAGGCGCACCGCCCGCGCCACCAGCTCGACCTCCGCCTGCAGGCGCCGTTCGCTGTGGCGCTCGACCGTCCACAACAGCACGGAACTGAAGCCGAACATGATCGCCATCAGCGGTACCACGACCTTCAACAACAGGGCGCCGCGCAGGCTGGAAGGTCGCTGCCAGAATGATACATGTGTCATATCGGCACAATACAGAGCCGAACCCGGCGGGTCCACCGCATCCTGACGAAATGGAAAATACCTTTTGAATCAACAAGTTAATTCATTAACCCGAAACTGGCACAGCACCTGCTACCGATTCCCCCGTCTTCAATCGAGCAAGGAATGAACATGACCCAGCACAACACCCGCCTCGCCTTCGCCGGCCTCGTCTCGCTGTTCCTCGGCCTCGGCGCACCGCTCGCCCTGGCGCAGGCCCCTGCCGATCCGGCGCCCGCCGCACAGCCGGCTGTAGGTTCCCAGCAGTTCAGCGACGACAAGCTGGAAAGCTTTGCCGAGTCGCTCGGCGAGATCATGGAAATCCGCGAGGAGTTCACCGGCAAGCTGCAGCAGACCGAGGACGCCGACAAGGCGCGTGAGCTGCAGCAGCAGGCCAACGAACAGATGCTCGGCGTGATCGAGGAGAACGACATCAGCGTCGACGAGTACAACGCCATCAACCAGGCGGTGCAGACCGACCCTGAACTGCGCAACCGCGTGCTCGCGATGCTGAAGTGACCCGCCACGGCTGACCGGCACCGCCTGGGCGGGCCGGCGCCGCAAGCACACCCCGCTCGGCATCGCCGGCGGGGCTTTTGCGTTTCGAGCCGGCAGCGGAAGGCCCGGATGCGGCCGGTCCCGCCGTTCACGCCCGCGGCGTAGCGGCGCTCAGATGACCTGCTCGGCGGCCTTGCCGGCAGGATTCGCCCGGGTCGGCATGGCCAGTATCTCGGGCACCACGTCGCGGGCGAACACCCGGTGCAGCCGGCGCAGCTCCGCCACCGGGTCGCGGTGATGATCGACGCGAATGTCCCACAGCGGATATTCCTCGCGGTCCACCACATAGATCGTGGCCGACGACTCGCCGCAGCGGTCGCCGCCGCAGGCATCGCCGGCGGCGATGGCCTCCATCAGGCGCTCCACCAGCGGTTGCGCGGCAGCCCGGCGATAGGCATCGGCCACGGCCTCCAGCACGTCCGGCCCGGCCAGCCGATTGCCCTGCACGCAGAACTGCTCGCCGGCAATCGAACCGGCCCAGGGCGGGCATTTCGGTCCGGTCCAGCAGGCCACGTCGCCGCGCCCGTCGATCACCGCGCACTGGCGCAGCTCCATGCATGGATCGGTGTGCCCGAGCCGTTCGAGCACCTGCGCGGCGGACTCCCCCTGGCGCAGCAAACGCAGCCCGTCGGTGCCGAGATAGGGGTTGATCTGCGCCTGCGTCGCCACCGCGCCCACCTGCGCCGCCGCATGGGTGAGCAGCTTGCCCACCGCCGGCATCGCCGTGGCCGCCGCCACCCCGAACTGGCCGGTACGCGGGCAACGGGCAATGAGGGAAAAGGTCATGGACGTACTCCACCGGGTTTCTTCTTGGCCATGTTCCAGCTGCTTGTTGCACAAACCGTTGGGGCAGGACGCGTAGGCTGGGTCGAGGAGCGAAGCGACGAAGCCCAACAGGTCATGCAGCGCCTGTTGGGCTTCGCTACGCTCAGCGCCAACCTACCGTATGACCGATCGCCCGAACATCGGGCGATCGCAGGCACAAGTCACCAAGCCCCTGCAACACGTAACGGGAACATAGCCTTCTTCTTGGGCGCCGGGTCGCGGCGATGGTTCAGCCGGCCGGCACGGGTAGCACGAAGCGACGCCCATCGCGGTGCAAGCCATGCGGCTCAACAGGGCATTTTCCCCGTATAGTGGCGCGCCCGCGCTGCCGACCTCACCCCGGAACGCCGCGCGGGACGGGGATCTTCGCAAACCGGAACGATCCTCGCATGGCCTTCATCGCAGCCCACCACCCCGGCGCTGCGTACCGCCGAACGCCCTATCCGGGTCGCCGGCCTGATGCTGGAGATACACGATGTCTAGCGAACCCGTCACTTTGATGGTGGCCCGCCGCGTGCGCGACGGCCGTTACCATGACTTTCTCGCCTGGCTTCACGAAGGCGAACAACTGGCCGCCGACTTCCCCGGCTACCTCGGCTCCGGCGTGCTCGCCCCGCCACCGGGCGACGACGAATACCAGATGATCTTCCGCTTCGCCGACGAACCGACCCTCGATGCCTGGGAGCATTCGGCCTCGCGTCGCGCCTGGCTGCAACGCGGCAGCGAACTCTTCGCCCAGCCCCACGAGCACCGCGCCCGCGGCATCGACGCCTGGTTCGGCAACGGCGACCGCCTGCCACCACGCTGGAAGCAGAGCGTAGCGATCTGGCTGGCATTCTTTCCCGTCTCGCTGCTGTTCCACGCCTTGTTCGGCGGCGCCCTGAGCGAACTGCCGCTGACGCTGCGCATCCTGCTCAGCACCCTGGCGCTGACCCCGCTGATGACTTACCTGTTCATCCCGCTGTCGACCCGTCTGTTGGCTTCCTGGTTGCACAAGCCGGCCCGTGCGACCTGGCGGCGCACGGGCGCGCCGGTCGCGCCCCGCTGAACCCGGGCGGGGCCGCCTCCAAGGCAGCCCCGCGCCCGGCGGCACGAGGGGACAGGGTCGCCTATGCTTGCCCGGTACGCGACCCGCCACCCCGGAGGATGCCATGATGAAAGCCAGCCACCGCCTTGCCGCTTGCCTGTCGGGCCTGATTCTGGCGCTGAGCGCTTCGTTGTCCCTGGCGCAGGATCAGCCGATCCGCATCGGCATCATCGGCACCGGCAATATCGGCAGCGCCCTGGCCCGGCTCTGGGTGGAGGCCGGCCACCCGGTGATGATCTCCTCGCGCCATCCCGAACGCCTGCAGCCCCTGGCCGACGAGCTGGGCGAGCGCGCCCACGTCGGGAGCGCGCGCGAGGCGGCGGCGTTCGCCGAGGTGATCCTGCTGGCGGTGCCCTATGCCGCCACCCCGCAGGTGGGCCGCGACCACGCCGCGGAACTCGAGGGCAAGATCGTGCTGGATGCCGGCAATCCCATCCCCGCACGCGACGGCCCCATGGCCGAGGCGGCGCGGGAACTGGGCGCCGGGCTGGCCTCGCAGCGCTTCCTGCCGGAGGTGCGCCTGGTCCGCGCGTTCAATGCCATCTCGGCCTATAACCTGCGCAACCAGGCCCATCGCGACGGCGAGCGGCTGGCCATACCCTTGGCCGGCGACGATGACGAGGCCTTGCAGGTCGCCGCGCGGCTGGTCACCGATGCCGGCTTCGATCCGGTGATCGTCGGCCCGTTGAGCAGCGCCAAGCGCTTCGACTACGGCTCCGGCCTTTCGGCGAGGATGCTGACCGCCGCCGAGCTGCGCGAAGCGCTGGGGCTGTAGGACGCGGAAGCGACATGCGCGGAACTCCCGCCAGTAGCGCTTTTCACAAACACTGAAGGTCCGCAGCGCCGCTGGTGCCTCGGCCTGATCGTGCAGCCCGCTGCACCGCGAGCGCCCGATCGGCAGATCAGCGGCGAGCGCGCCCGGAAAAGGCGGTGAAAGGACATGAAAAGACGACGCCTGCTCAAGGTCGGCATGCTGAACCTGCTACTGCTCGCCGGGCTTCCCGTGGCACGGGCGCACGTCGCACGCCACGTCGAGCGGGGCGGCTGGATCCTGCGCCCGGAAGACGACTGATGAAAATCACCGTCGAGCAGCTCGCGGGGGTGCCGCCGTTCGACTACTGCATCGTCGGCAGCGGCCCGGCCGGCATCACCCTGGCCCTGGCGCTGGAAGACGCCGGCAAGCGCGTGCTGCTGCTCGAAGGCGGCGGCGAGTCGCCTTCCCAGGCCTCCCAGGAACTCTACCGCGGCGAGACGCTGGGGCATGCCTACCGGCCACTGGACGGCTGCCGGATACGCGCCTTCGGCGGCTCCTCCAACGGCTGGGGTGGCTGGTGCCGCCCCCTGGATGCGGTGGATTTCGAGGAAAAGCCGGGGCTGGCCGACAGCGGCTGGCCGATCCGCCGCAGCGATCTCGCCCCCTATGCGGTACGGGCAGACGACTTTTTCGGGCTGGGCCCTCCCGAAGACGAGCCTCCGCTGCCCGGCGCGCCGCTCAAACAGAGCCGCTTCCGTTATTCCACGGTGAACTTCGGCGAGAAATACCGGGACCGCCTGTTCGCCTCGGCGAGCGTCGCGGTGGCACTGGACACCAGCCTGGTGGCGATACTGACCGACGGCGCGGCGGTCACCGGCCTGCAGGTGGATGCCGGTGGGGTGCGCCGCACCCTCACCGCACAGCGCTACATCCTGGCCACCGGCGGCATCGAGAACAGCCGCCTGCTGCTGTGGAGCAACCAGCTGGCGCAGGGCGCGCTGATCAGGCAGCCGGCGACGCTGGGCCGCTACTGGATGGAGCATCCGCATTTCACCCTCGGCGAGATCCTGCTCAGGCACCGGGCCGGGCTGCACTTCGACGAAAAGGACGTCGGCTTCGTATCGCCGTCGCCAGAGCTGATGGCGCACAAGCGACTGCTCAATTGCGGCCTGCGGATCATCCGCGGCGGCGAGGCGCAGACCCTCGACAGCATTCGCCGGCTGGCCCGGGTCGCGCCGCGGCTCGCCAGCGCGACGCTGCACGACTATCGCCAGGGGCAGAGCTACGGGGCGCTGCTGCGCGCCAGCTGGGAGCAGCGCCCGCGGGCGGAAAACCGCGTCGCGCTGGCGGCGCAGAAGGACCGTCTCGGCATCCCGCGGGTGGCGCTGCACTGGACCCTGGACGACGAGGACAAGCGCACCGCCCTGGAGAGCGCCCGACGCCTGGGCCGCTACATCGCCGACCTGGACCTCGGCCGCCTGCGCCTGGACGGCTGGCTGTCCGGCAGCGAGCCGTTCCCGGACGACGACGAGCTCGGCGGCTGCCACCACATGGGCGGCACCCGCATGGCCCGCACGCCGGAGCAGGGCATCGTCGACCGCGACTGCAAGGTGTTCGGCCAACGCAACCTCTATATCGCCGGCTCCTCAGTGTTCCCCAGCAGCGGCTTCGCCAACCCGACCTACACCATCGTGCAACTGGCGCTGCGCCTGGCGGCGCACCTGGAGCAGAGCCGCACCGCGTGACCCTGTCCGTGCTTGCTCCTCACCCGGCGAACCAGACGGTCGATCAAGCCGAAAGGGCGCTCGGTGGCGCGCTGAACCTCGTCAAGGCACCAGGCCAGTAGGTTGGGTCGGGCGCGTAGGTTGGTTGAGGAGCGAAGCGACGAAGCCCAACAGGTTCGTGCCGATCCCTGTTGGGCTTCGCTGCGCTCGCCGCCACCTACCGGCGTGCGTCCGATCGCCCGAACATCGGGCCGTTGCACGCGCGCACCGCCGGGCCTCGGTGCATGCGGTGCGCGGAGCGCACCCTACGTAGCGTGCCGGGTATCGGAAGAGACGTTTGCTTCACGGCTACGGCCCGTTGGCCGTGGCGGAATCTCAACGGACCTGGTCTCGGCGGGCACGACCTGAGCGCTCAACTGGTCGCTCACAACTGCCCCACCGACAGACTCGCAGGCCCAATCAGTACGCGTCCGGCGCTGGCGGCAACCCGCCGGCGCGTTCGAGGATGGCCTCCAGCGATCCCCGCACCTCGTCGAGCAGGCGCGGGAGATCGAGGTCGAGCAGGCGTCCGTCGCGTTTGCGGACGATGCCGTCGACGATCACCGTGTCGACGTTGGCCGGCATCGCCGAATAGACCACCAGCGCCACGGGATCGGTAGCGCCGGGCCGCGCCAGGTTGAGCGCATCGAGGTCGAGCAGGATGAGGTCGGCCCGCTTGCCCGGAGTGATGGAGCCGATCTCGTCCTGCAGGCCCAGGGAACGCGCGGCTTCCAATGTCGCCAGCTCGAGGATGCGGCGCGGCTCGACCGCCGTTTCGGCCCGGAGCGCGCCGGATTCGGTCAGTGCCAGCAGGCGCATGTTGGCGAACAGGTCGGCACTGCCGGCCAGGGCCGGCCCGTCGATACCGAGGCCGATGCGTCCCACCGCCGCGTAATCGCTCAGTCGCGTCAGGCCGTAGCCGACGCGCTGCTCGGTCACCGGCGTCAGTGACAGCGAGGCGCGGGCCTGGCGGAAAGCCGCGAGCTGTTCGCGCGTCGCGCCAGTGGCATGCACGATCTGCACGTCCGGGCCCAACAGGCCGCTTGCCACCAGCGCCGCGTTGCGCGCGCCACCGGAGTGCACCGACACCGGCAATCCCAGCCGCCGCGCCGCCTCGATCTCCCGGCGGCCGACCGCCTGGACGTTCGCGTCCTCCCCACTGCCGACGCCGCGCCAGCCCAGTCCCAGCGATATCCGGCCTTCGGGCCAGTCCCGCGCGACCCGGGCCAGATGCTCGAGGTCGATGCTGCGGTCGTCGGGCAGGTCGTCATGGGCACCGTACAGCAGGCGGGCGCGTATGCCGCTGTCGCGCAATGCCTGCAGCGACGCCTGCAGGTGCTCCGGGCCACGCAGGTTGTGGAAGAACTCGACGCTGGTGGTCACGCCCGCCGCCAGGCTTTCCAATGCGCCGAAGGCGGTGCCGATGCGGATGTCCTCGGCCGTGTAGTGCCGCGCCAGGTGCTTCTTCAATAGGAAGTAGTCGGTTTGCGGTGTATTGCGGAACTGCCCACGGGTCGCGCTCAGCCAGAGATGGGTATGGGTATCCACCAACCCGGGAAGCAATAGCTTGCCGCGCCCATCGATTCGCTGCGCCTCGGCATCGGAGAGCTGCGCGCCGACTTCGGCGATGCGGCCGTCGCGCAGCAGCACGTCCGCACGCGGCAGGTCGCCCAGCTGCGGATCGAGGCTGATCACCTGCGCGCCCTCGATCAGCAGCGCGCGCGGTTGCGCCTGGGATTGGAAAGAGCCAGCAAGGAGTGCTACCAGCCACAGGGCGCCGGACGCGAGGGTGGGACAGCAAGGACGGATGAGCGAAAGGCACATGACGGGGGTTCCGGTTGCGGTCGACCGATGTCCAGTCAAGTCAAGCCCAGGGCAGCGCATCGGCGAAAAGGTATGACGGCGGCTCCTGCGCTCAGGCGCCTTCACCGGCCGGCTCCGGCAGCGGGACCCGGCGTTGCAGCAGCAACAGCGGCAGGCCGGCCAGCAGCACCGCCACGCCGAGCAGCGCCCCCTCGCCGGCGTAGCGCACGCTGGCCCAGCACAACCCCAGGCAGACCAGCGCGAACAGCCAGGGCGTGAACGGATAACCGGGCACGCTGAACGGCCGCGCCACCGGTGCGCGGCGGCGCAGGCGCGGCAGGCTCAGGGCGACCAGCGCCATGAACAGCCAGAACACCGGCGCGGTGTAGGCGACCATGGTCTCGATGCCGTTGCCGAGATACGCGCCGAAGGCCACCAGGCCCAGACTGATGACCGCCTGCAGCAGCAACGCCCGGCGCGGCGTGGCGCCCCGTTCGTTCCAGGCACCCAATGCCGCCAGACGGGGCACGTCGCGGCCAAGCGCGTAGTAAACGCGGGCACCGGTGAGCACCGTGGCATTCAGGGTGGACAACGCAGTCACGCAGACCAGCAACGCCAGCAGCGTCTCGCCCCGGGCACCAGCCACCAACCCCATCAGATCGGCACCGATCGCCGATGAGTCGCGCACCCCCTGCAGGCCGAAGATGCCGAGGAAGGCCAGGTTGACCAGCAGGTAGAGTCCGGTGACCAATGCCGCGCCGAACAGCAACACGCGGCTCATGTCGCGGGCCGGCCGGCGCAGCTCGCCGGACAGGTAGGCCGCCTCGTTCCAGCCGCCATAGGTGAGCAGGACGAACACCATGCCCATGCCGAGCATCCCGACCAGACCGCCTTCGGCAGGCGCCACGGGTTGTGGCGGCGCACCATCGCCAGCAAGGGCTGCATACAGCCCGGCACCGGAAACGCAGAGAATGGCCAGCAGGGTGAGCCCGGTGAACAGCTGCTGCAGACGACCCGATTCACGGGTACCGAGCACATTGAGGGCGGTCAGCGCCGTCACGACCAAAGCGGCATGCCAGGCGGCGCCGGCCTCGCCCAGCGGCAGCAGGCGCTGGGCATAGTCGCCATAGATGAACGCCACCGCGGCGATCGAACCGGTCTGGATCACCCCGCAGCGGGCCCAGGCGAACAGCAGCGCCACGCGCGGACCCCAGGCCCGCGCCAGGTAGTGGTATTCCCCGCCCCGGTGCGGGTAGGTCGCACCCAGTTCGGCGTAGCACAGTGCGCCGACCAGCATCAGCAGGCCGCCGGCCAGCCACAGGCCGAGATAGGCAAGCGCGTTGGGCGCGTGCTGCGCGACCAGCGGGGGGAAGCCGAAGATGCCGACGCCAACGACCACGCCGACCAGCACCGCCACGCCGTCCGTGACGCAAAGGCCGCCCCGCGACCCGCTCGGGACGCGCACCTCAGGACCGCTGCGCCGACCAGCGACGCTGCGTGCCGTCGCTCGCCAAGGGTTCGATCCGGTCACCGTTCACCTTGCCGATGTATTCCCGATCGCCGAGCGTGAAATGCAGCTCATCGCCCCGCAGCCGCCCCTGGACCGGCTCCTCGCCGGCCGCGGTGCGCGCACTGCCCTGCACCTCCTGGAACTGCTGCGTCAGGCTCAACGTCACCCGGCCCTGGTCGGTTTCCACCTGCCAGTCGCCCTCCACCTTGGCCGGAACGATCCACAGGTAGATGCGGCTGCCGGCCACGGTATCGGTCTGGTCGGGCTGCCAGTCATCCATGCTGAAGGCATGGGAGACCACACGGGTGCCCGGCTGCAGGGTATCGAGAATGACCGGCCGCAGGCGCAGGTTGACTCGCTGCAGCAGGTACATGGTCAGCACGTCGGCCTCGGAGATGTCCTTTTCGAACAGATCGCCCTGCTCGAAGGCGACCTGATCGGACACGCCCGCCTCCTGCGCGTTGAGCTCGGCCTCGGCGATGCGCACGGGGTCGAGGTCAACGCCCAGGGCGGAATGCGCACCGCGGTCGCGCACCGCGGCGATGGCGATGCGCCCGTCGCCGGAGCCCAGGTCGATGACGCGGTCGCCCGGACCGACCTCGGCCATTTCCAACATACGCGCCACCACGCTATCGGGTGTGGGTACATAGGGAACATCCAGCTGTCGCGTCTGCGCCTGCACCGTCGTGACCGCGAACAGCGCCAGAGGCAGCAGGAAAGTACGCAGGGTATGAGTCATGGCAAGGAGCATCGTGGTTCTCCCGGGAAGGGGCGCATCGGTCGTCGACACGCATCAGAAATTGATGACCCATGAGTCGCCGGATGGTTCTGGGCAACCGCACGGGTTCTGCAACCTGATGTGAGTGCGTGGTAGAGGGCAGGACGCCACAAGATCAAACGATTCTGAATGGGTGCCAACGCCAATGGCCTGCCCCACGCGGTAAGTTGGCGCTGAGCGCAGCGAAGCCCAACAGCCGGTGGACAGGGCCCGCCGGGCTTCGTCGCCCTGCGTCCAGACCGGTAATTTCCTGATCGATGCCGAGCCGCGCATCTCTATCAATGCCTCATCAAGGGTGTGGCCGACGGCGCCGGTTCGTCGCGTCCACGCATGGTGCCAACGAAGTGGGGCTGCCGACCCACTGGTCGCCCGGATATGAAGTACGCCACCACAGGGTGATAACCATCGCCGCCGGCCCACCCAACCCCAAACTGATCTACTTGAAGCTGTCGTGAATCTCCTTGACCCACTGCCAGTCCACGTCGCCCCCCGGCTTTCCGTTTTCTTCAGCCAAGTCGGGTTCGGATCGTCGCGACCGAAGATATTAACCCGGCAATCAAATACACCCTATCATGCTGCGTAGGCGATACGTGGATGCCGGAAATAAGAACGGATTCTTTGGGGGCGTAATTGCAATCGTCTCATGACCGAGCGAACACGCCCTTCCAGTTCGTCCTGATTACGCGCCGGCAAGCCCGCACGCACCTGATGCTTCAAATCACAATTCAAATACTCGTCAGGATTCAACTCCGGGGCGTATGCCGGCAGGAAGAACAGTTCGATTTGCTCTTTGCGGTCGGCGACCCAGGCGCTCACCTTTTTGCTGTGGTGTACGCGCAGGTTATCGAGAATCAGGAACACCTTGCGGCCCTGCGCATCACGAATCAGTCGACCCAGGAAGCGAATCAGCACTGGGGCTGTCAGCGTTTCCCGATACAGCATGAAGCGCAGCTTGCCTCGATTGGTCACGGTGGAAATCATGTTGGTGGAAAAACGACTGCCACTGACCTGGCGCACCGGCGTTTCACCAATAGGGGCGTAGCTGCGACCGGCATGGCTGTCACTGCGCATGCCGGTTTCGTCACCCCACTGAATCTCGCCATTCTCGGCCTTGGCCCGCTGTGCGATGCGTGGATATTCATTATCCAGCCAGCGCTGAACCACTTCAGGTTTCTGCTGATAAGCCCGATGCAGTGGTCGCTGCGGGGTGTAGCCCCAACGCTTGAGGTATTCACCAACCGTTCGAACCGGCATGAGAAAACCACAGCGCTGGCGGATCAGTTCGCGCACGGCATCACGCGTCCAGAGTGCAAAGCCGAGCTTGAGCTGGTCGGGCATCTTATCGGTCATCAATGTGCGAACCAGCACTTCCTG
>NZ_JADDIX010000058.1:40836-58747 GCF_015070855.1 Pseudomonas lopnurensis | reverse complement strand
CGGTTTTCAACCGCTCGCCCGCCTTGCGCGGAATCAGCGAGGGCGCCACCACCGCGCAGCCATGGCCCAGTGCTGTCAGATCACGGTAAAGGCCGTAGCCGCAGGGGCCTGCCTCGTAGCAAAAACTCAGCGACTCACCCGGCCGGCTCAACTGCTTGAGCAGTTTGCGCACCGCCGCGTCACTGTTCACGATAGTGCCGTGATACTCCGGCTCTCCGCGCCCAGGACGCGCCACCGCTACGGCAATCGTCGCTTTATGTACGTCCAAACCCACATAGACTTGGTTAAACTCATTCATGACCTGTCCCCCTCGATGCGGCTCTGTGTTGAAGGTGTTTCCCACTCCGAAAACATAACCCGCGTTCTCGAGGTGGGGCAGGTCAATCCATGATGTCTACAAGTCCTGGGTTTCATCGAATGCGTGGTGGGCTGAAGCCCACCCTGTAGGAGCCGGCTTGCCGGCGATCATCGGTGTTGCGGCTGATCGCCCGCAAGCTGGCTCCTACGAGTCCCTGGGTTTCATCGAACGCGCCTTTTCCCTGAACAGCTGACTCAGACGGAGCCAAACGAAAAGGCCGCCCGGTGGGCGGCCTCGAGAGACAGGCGGGACGTCAACGCACGTAGACCGGCCCGATGCCCATGCCCCAGGTGATCACCGACAGCGCGATGATCGCCACCAGGACCACCAGGCCTACCGCCAATACCGAACTGGAGAACATGAAGCCTTCCTCTTCGGGGATGTTCATGAATTTCGGTAGCCCGACATAGAGCAGGTAGGCCGTGTAGCAGACCGCCGCGGTGCCGACCAGCATGCCCAGCCAGAGGTGCGGATAGAGACCGGCCAGGCCGCCGATGAACAAGGGCGTCGCGGTGTAGGCGGCGAACACGATGCACTGGGTGAGGGTCGGGCTGGCATCGTAGGTGCGCGCCATCCAATGGATGAAACCGCCCATCACGGCGACCCCGGCGAGCATCGCGAAGTACGCGAGTATCGCCAACTGCATGCAACTGGCCTGGGTCAGCCTGACCGGTTCGCCACCGTTGATGCTCCAGCCGACCTGGGTCGCGCCGATGTAGGCGGATACCGCTGGAATCGCCGCCAGCAGCAGGACATGCGTCAGATACATGTGGCTGATAGTTTCTTCTTCGCCGCGGATCTCTCTCCATTCCTGACCGGGATGGGTGAACAGCCCCCAAACGTGATTGATCATGCCAGCGTCTCCTCTGTTTATGGAGGGTCGCTTCGCCTGGCGGTCGTCATCGAGGACGGCGCGTGCGACCTTATGTCGCAGTATAGGAATTCGGTGCGCCCTTACAGCCAGCGGATTAGAGTAATTCGGAGCTATGCCTTCAGCGGTAATAGCGTTGCAGTATTTCCATGGCCAGATTGATCGACTGCAGGCGCTGGGTGCTGCCGCCCCGGTCGGGGTGATGCAGGCCGACCAACTGTCGATAGCGCTGCTTGATGACAGCCAGGGTGAGCGGCTGCGCGCAACGGTCCAGCTCGAACAGCTCCAGCGCGGCGCGCTTCTCGTCGCTGCCCTGCATCCGCGTCCAGAAACTGGCCAGCAGCCGCTCGACGTCGTCCTCGTCGGTTTCCTTGAGGTTGCTCAGCTCCAGGTAATACTCGCGCAGGGCGTCCTGCTCGCTGAGCCCGGTGCATCCGGCGGCATAGGGCTGCAGCCGGATGCTCAGCGGATTGATCTCCAGGTGGCCGCTGGCCTGCTCCCGGAGGCGGTCGCGCAACAGATAGAGCGCGTTGAACACCAGAAAGTGGGTGCGGAACAGCACGAGCTTGTCGGTCAGCGGCAGGTTCGGGATATGCGTGCTGTGGCGGCGCTTGAGCTGCTGGATCAGCTGGTACTCGCTGCAGCCTTCGGGGTGTTCGCGCAGCAGGATCAGCAGTTGCTCGGGCAGGTCCAGGGCAGGGCAGAGGTCTTCGATCATCGCCAGACCCTACCACAGTGCCAGCATGCGGCCCGGCTGCGTATCACATTAACGAGCGGGCGGCGAACGGGCTGGGGCCGGGCGCGCTTTGCGCGTAAAATGCCCGGTTTTCGCATCTCTTCCGGACTTTCGCCATGGGTACCCTTTCGGTCAACCAGAACAAACTGCAGAAGCGCCTGCGCCGCCTGGCCGGCGAGGCCGTCACCGACTTCAACATGATCGAGGACGGCGACAAGGTCATGGTCTGCCTGTCCGGAGGCAAGGACAGCTACACCATGCTCGACGTGCTGCTGTATCTGCAGAAGGTCGCGCCGATCCGCTTCGAGATCGTGGCGGTGAACATGGACCAGAAGCAGCCGGGTTTCCCCGAGCACGTGCTGCCCGAGTACCTGCAGTCCATCGACGTCGAGTACCACATCGTCGAGAAGGACACCTATTCGGTGGTCAAGGAGAAGATCCCGGAAGGCAAGACCACCTGCTCGCTGTGCTCGCGCCTGCGCCGCGGCACGCTCTACACCTTCGCCGACGAGATCGGCGCGACCAAGATGGCGCTCGGGCACCATCGCGACGACATCCTCGAGACCTTCTTCCTCAACATGTTCTACGGCGGCACGCTCAAGGCCATGCCGCCCAAGCTGCTCTCCGACGACGGCCGCAACGTGGTGATCCGCCCGCTGGCCTATTGCAGCGAGGCCGATATCGAGGCCTACGCGAAGATGAAGGCATTCCCGATCATCCCCTGCAACCTCTGCGGCTCGCAGGAAAACCTGCAGCGCCAGGTGGTCAAGGAAATGCTGCAGGAGTGGGAACGCAAGTCGCCGGGGCGCACCGAGATCATGTTCCGCGCGCTGCAGAACGTGGTGCCCTCGCAACTGGCTGATCGCAACCTGTTCGATTTCAAGAGCCTGCGCATCGACAACGACGCCACGCCGCGCTTCGTCGATGTGATGAGCCTGTAGGGCGGGGCGGGCGGCGCTCCGTTGGGGCGTGTAGCGCCGAAACCCAGCGTCATGCCGAGGTTGCCTGAGATTCCGCTCGTTGGGCTTCGCTGCGCTCAACCCAACCTACCGTATTGCGCCCCGACCATGAGGCCACGCCGCGCGGTGTCGGCGCGATGACCGTAGGTTGGGTTGAGGCGCATGGCGCCGAAGCCCAACGTCACACCTGCGCCCACCCCAACCGACACCATCCCGCCGGATATTGCGGTTGAAACCCGCCGGCGCGCTGGAGTATGGTTCAGGACATCTTTCGGAGAACAGCATGTCCCTCAGCCTCGCTTCCCTGTCCCTTGCCAACGCCGGTGCCGTCCGCACCGCGCCGGCGCTTGGCCAGGTGGTCGCCGCTGGCGGTTATTACTTCGGGTATTGGTTTAGCCACTGGCGCGCCTGATACCCCACAGGCGCCCTAGCAAGCAGGGTCGCCACCAGAGATGTTTTCGAACCCCCGGTCGGCCACCCGACCGGGGGTTTTGTTTTTTCGGCCAGCGAAGGCCCAACGCAACGAGGAATACGCCATGACCACTTACCGCACCGACCGTCATTACCGCTACGACTGGCGATTTAGCCGCTTCGCCGCTGCCCCGACACCACGCGAACGAACACTCGACTAGTGCCGTCGCGGGACCACCCGCGCCGGCAGAAGGAACCGCCAGATCATGAATGCATCCGCTACCGCCCAGAACCTCGCCATCCCGCTCGCCGTCGCCGAATCCGCTGCGGTCGACTCGCTTCCCGCCCGCCGTACCGCCCAGCCGTTGCCCAGCCCCGCCGTGTTGCGTCAGCGGCTGCCGCTCGACGCCGTGCTGGCCGAACGCATCCGCAACGACCGCAACGCCATCCGCGCCGTACTCGAGGGCCGCGACCCGCGCCTGCTGGTGGTCGTCGGCCCCTGTTCGCTGCATGATCCGGCCGCCGCGCTGGACTACGCCCAGCGCCTGGCCGAACTGGCGCCGCAGGTCAGCGACCAGCTATTGCTGGTGATGCGCGCCTACGTGGAAAAACCGCGCACCACCGTTGGCTGGAAAGGCCTGGTCTACGATCCGCAGCTGGACGGCAGCGGCGACATGGCCGAAGGGTTGCGGCTGTCACGTCGGCTGATGCTGGACATCCTCGAGACCGGCCTGCCGCTCGCCAGCGAACTGCTGCAGCCGCTGGCCGCCGGTTACTTCGACGATCTGCTCGGCTGGGCCGCCATCGGCGCACGTACCAGCGAGTCGCAGATCCACCGCGAGATGGTCAGCGGGCTGGATCTGCCGGTGGGCTTCAAGAACGGCACCGACGGCAGCCTGGGGATCGCCTGCGACGCCATGCGCTCGGCAGCGCATCCGCACCGGCATTTCGGCCTCGACGCACTGGGCCATCCGGCGTTGCTGGAGACCCGCGGCAACCCGGATACCCACCTGGTGCTGCGCGGCGGGCATCGCGCGCCCAACTACGATGCCGCCAGTGTCGCCGCCGCGCGCGCCGCGCTGCAGAAGCAGGGCATCGCGCCACGGATCATGGTCGATTGCAGTCACGCCAACAGCGGCAAGGACCCGTTGCGTCAGCCCGCCGTGCTGGCAAGCGTAATCGAGCAGCGCCTGGCCGGCGATGCCAGCCTGCGCGGTGTGATGCTCGAAAGCCACCTGTTCGACGGCTGCCAGCCGTTGTCGGGCGAGCTGCGCTACGGCGTGTCCATTACCGATGGCTGTCTGGGCTGGAGTGGCACGGAGCGGCTGCTGCGCGAGGCGGCCCGGCGCCTGCGTGGCTGAGTCCGACAAGCTGCACGGCGCTCCGCGAATGCCTGCACGACACGTAGGGTGGACAACGCGAAGCGTGTCCACCGTTTGCACCATTGCGGCAGTTAGGGTGGAAAACGCTTGGGCGACGACGGGCTTGCGAGGCGGGCCGGTCGTCGGCACCCTGTGCCGCTGCCGTCGCAACCGGATACCACCCATGCATGACTACAAATGGCTGCACGAATACTGCCTCAACCGTTTCGGCTCGGCCGCGGCGCTGGAGGCGCGCCTGCCGCAGCCGCGCAGTGCCGATGAGTTGCGCAGCGTTTCGGACGATCGCTACCTGTCGCTGATCAGCCTGCGCATCTTCCGCGCCGGGCTCAAGCACAGCCTGGTGGACGCCAAGTGGCCGGCCTTCGAACAGGCCTTCTTCGGCTTCGACCCGGAGAAGGTGGTGCTCATGGGCGGCGAGCATATCGAGCGGCTGATGCAGAACGCACAACTGATCCGCCACCTCGGCAAACTCAAGAGCGTGCCACGCAACGCGCAGTTCGTGCTCGATGTGGCGAGGCAGCAGGGCCGCTTCGGCAACCTGCTGGCCGACTGGCCGGGCGAGGATATCGTTGGCCTGTGGCGCTATCTCGCCAGGTACGGCAGCCAGCTCGGCGGGTTGTCGGCGCCGCGCCTGCTGCGCATGGCCGGCAAGGACACCTTCGTTCCCAGCAACGACGTGGTCGCCGCGCTGAAGGCGCAGGAGATCGTCGACAGGGTGCCCAGCAGCCAGCGCGACCAGGCCGCGGTGCAGGCCGTGTTCAACCAGTGGCAGGTCGAAAGCGGGCGGCCGTTGTGCCAGCTTTCGGCGATGCTGGCTTTTACCGTCAATCACTGAATCCATCGGCAGGGCACGCCGCACGGTGCGTGGCGCGCACCCAAGCGAGTGCCACCACTGGGCTGGCGGCCAGGCACACTGCGACGGTTTGGCGCAGCACTGGTGCCGTGAACCCGGTGTAGAGTCGAAACATGACCATCGTCAACGTCAAGCGTGCGCGGATCGTGTGGGTACTCCTCACCTGCATCCTGATCAATGCCTTCGTTTGTAGCCTGAACCATGCAGCGCACGTGGGCTTCGGGCTGGCCATGGGGCAGGATGCCTTCTGTCTCGGCGACGGCGCGTCGCCAGGCGGCGGTGCGCTCCCCGCGGACGTTCACGACCTGTCCGAGCAGGCGCTCGACTGCCCGCTGTGCGGTTCGGTCTTCCTCGGCATCCTCGTGCTGTTCGCCCTGGCCTGGCTGGGCCGCAGGGCGACGACCACGACGCCGGTCCCGCAACGGGAGCGGCTCGGTCCGCGTCATTACTGGCCATCGCTGAATCCCCGCGCACCCTGAAGTCCCCAACTGCCGTATCCATGGTGTCCAGGTGCCGCAGCCATGCGCTGCGCGCCGGACTGGCAACTGTCGGAGCATTCCGACGGCACGGTCAAACAGGGGACTCACCACATGACCATGATGGAAAGATTCGCCCGCGCCGAAGGCCGCATCAGCTATCGGCTGCCCTTCCCGGATTACCCCAGCAATGCCCGCAGCTTCGTGCATCTGGATGCCAAGCTGCTGCCGTACTGGCACGCCTTGTTCGATGTCTGCCCGCGTCTGCTCAAGCTGGACCCGCCGGACGGGCTGAACATCTTCCGCGCATTCATGACCTGGGCCTATGCCCGTCAGCTCGCGCTCAACTGGACCTTTCACCTCGGCGTCTGCCGCTGGTTGCTGATTTCGGACTACCGCGAGCGGGTCGACCAGGATCATATCGAGGCGATGCTGATCGCTGCGGCGGCGCGTTGGGTTGGCGGCGATGACAGTCCGGCGCTCGGCATCGTGCTTGGCTGGCGTGGCAGCAGCGAACACGTCTTCGACTGGAAGCCGCGTGTACGCCAGGGGGCTCGCCCGTTTGCGGCCGAGGAGGAAGAGCTGCCCCCGCCGCCCTGGGACTTCGCCTGGAGCCCGCTTTCCGGCACCGGCGGCAATGGCTTCCGCCGCTGGCTCAGGGTGCCCTGACTGCGACAGCTCGCCGCGGTGTCGGGCCGGCGCCCGGATGCGCCATGGCAAAGGCCCTCGCTCAATCACGCGTTGCAGGGCAATGGGCCGGCGGTCCGACCCTCTCGAACGGCTTGTCGCCGAGCGCGGCGAAGCCCGACGGGCCAATGCCGCCGAAGTCGGCACCGATGGGGTGGGGCAGGCTGTCGCAGTTGTCGCCCCGGGTAACGGACCGGACACTTTCGTTGCCTCGAGCCCGAGCAGCGCTTCCACGGGTGGGTTCGAGGTGGAGCGATTGAGCCGGGGATGCAGTGCCCGGTTTCGGCCCCCACCCCAAGGGGGGCCTTCAATCGCAGCATGCTGCCGAAGGCGCAAACGCCGGGGCAGTGCATATCAGTATGCGAGCAGGGAGGTAGGCATGTTCAAGCCGTCGCTCAGGCGGGACGTCGTGCTGATTCTGCTGGTCAAGGTCGCGATCCTCATGACCATAAAAAGCATCTGGTTCGATGCTCCCAGCATTCCCGAGAACGGTTCGGCGCGGGTTGCCGAATATTTGCTTGATTCGCGGGGCTCGATCCCCGAGGGAGGGCCGAGATGATCTCGGAAAGCGTTGTCGATCTATCACGCCTGCAATTCGCCATGACGGCGATGTATCACTTTCTGTTCGTGCCGCTGACCCTGGGGCTGGCCTTCCTGCTCGCCATCATGGAATCGGTCTACGTCATGACCGGCAAGCAGATCTACCAGGACATGACCAAATTCTGGGGCAAGCTGTTCGGCATCAACTTCGCCCTCGGCGTCACCACCGGGCTGACCATGGAGTTCCAGTTCGGCACCAACTGGGCCTACTACAGCCACTACGTCGGCGACATCTTCGGTGCGCCGCTGGCCATCGAGGGGCTGATGGCGTTCTTTCTCGAATCCACCTTCATCGGGCTGTTCTTCTTCGGCTGGGATCGCCTGAGCAGGGTGCAGCACCTGGCCGTCACCTGGCTGGTGGCGCTGGGTTCGAACCTCTCGGCATTGTGGATTCTCATCGCCAATGGCTGGATGCAGAACCCGGTGGGCTCGGAATTCAATTTCGAGACCATGCGCATGGAGCTGGTGGACTTCGGCGCGCTGCTGTTCAACCCGGTGGCGCAGGTGAAGTTCGTCCATACCGTGTCGGCCGGCTACGTCACCGGGGCGATCTTCGTCCTGGCCATCTCCAGCTACTACCTGCTGAACAAGCGTGACCTGGGTTTCGCCCGGCGCTCGTTCGCCATCGCCGCGGTGTTCGGCCTGGCCTCGACGATCTCGGTGATCATCCTCGGCGACGAGTCCGGCTACGAGATCGGCGACGTGCAGAAGGTCAAGCTCGCTGCCATCGAAGCCGAGTGGGAAACCCATCCGGCACCGGCCGGCTTCACGCTGTTCGGCCTGCCCAATCAGCAGGAGATGCGCACCGACTACGAGGTGAAGATTCCCTATGCGCTGGGGCTGATCGCCACCCGCTCGGTGGACGAGCAGATCAAGGGCATCAAGCAGTTGCTCGCCGAGCACGAGCTGCGCATCCGCAACGGCATGCTTGCCTACGAGCGGTTGCAGCAATTGCGCACCGGCGACGACTCGCCCGAGGCCATCGCCGCCTTCGACGCGGTCAAGCAGGACCTGGGCTACGGGCTGCTGCTCAAGCGCTACACCGAGAACGTGGTGGATGCCAGCGACGAGCAGATCCGGCTCGCCGCGCTGGACACCATCCCCGACGTGTTCAGCCTGTTCTGGACCTTCCGGGCCATGGTTGCCGCAGGCTTTCTCATGCTGCTGCTGTTCGCGCTGGCGAGCTGGGCCTCGATCAAGCGCAATGCCGAGAACAAGCCCTGGCTGCTGAAATGCGCGCTGTTCAGCCTGCCGCTGCCGTGGATCGCGGCGCAGACCGGCTGGTACGTCGCCGAGCACGGCCGCCAGCCCTGGTCGATCGCCGAGGTACTGCCGACCCATCTCTCCACCTCGACGCTCGCCGCAGGCGACATCTGGGGTTCGCTGATCGCCCTGGTGGCCTTCTACAGCCTGCTGTTGGTGGTGGAAATGTTCCTGATGATCCGCTTCGCGCGGCTCGGTCCGAGCAGCCTGCATACCGGCCGTTATCACTTCGAACGGGAAGCGTCCGCGGCGAACCAGGTGCAGACGCTGCGCGAGGTTGTCGCCGTGCCGGCGCCCGCAAAAGATGCCCCCACCGAACCTTCCGCCGTGTGAGGTAAGCAAGATGTTCGACTACGAGGTTCTCAAACTCATTTGGTGGGTGCTGATCGGCGTGCTGCTGATCGGCTTCGCCCTGACCGATGGCTTCGACATGGGCGCCATGGCTCTGATGCCCTTCGTCGGCAAGACCGACAACGAGCGGCGGGTGGCGATCAACACCATCGCGCCGCACTGGGATGGCAACCAGGTCTGGTTCATCACCGCTGGCGGCGCGCTGTTCGCCGCCTGGCCGATGGTCTACGCGGTGGCCTTCTCCGGGTTGTACTGGGCGATGCTGCTGGTGCTGTTCGCACTCTTCTGCCGGCCGGTGGGCTTCGACTACCGCAGCAAGGTGGAAGACCCGCGCTGGCGCAACGCCTGGGACTGGGCGCTGTTCGTCGGTGGCGCGGTGCCGGCACTGGTGTTCGGCGTGGCCTTCGGCAACCTGTTCCTCGGCCTGCCGTTCCAGCTCGACGAGCTGATGCGTTCCAGCTACCAGGGTTCCTTCTTCGCGCTGCTCAACCCCTTCGCGCTGCTGTGCGGCATCGTCAGCCTGAGCATGCTCGGCGCCCACGGCGGTGCCTGGCTGATGCTGCGCACCGACGGCGCGCTGGGCGAGCGGTCGCGGCAGGCGACCCGGCTGTGCGCGCTGGTGTTCCTGCTCGGCTTCGTGGCGGCCGGGCTGTGGCTGGCGCTGGGCATCCAGGGCTTCAGCCAACTGTCGGTCACCGATCCGGGGGCGGCGCTCAATCCGCTGTTGCACAAGCAGGTGGCGCAGAACAACGCCGGCTGGCTGGGCAACTACAGCCTGTATCCGATCACCCTGATCGCGCCGGTCATCGGCATCGCCGGTGCGTTGCTGGCGCTGCTCGGTACTCGCCGCAACAGCGGTGGGACGAGCTTCCTCGGCACCAGCCTGATGATCGTCGGCAGCATCTGCACCGCGGGGTTCGCGCTGTTCCCCTTCGTCTTCCCGTCGAGCCTCGATCCGGCATCGAGCCTGACCCTGTGGGATGCGGTGTCGAGCCGCAAGACCCTGGGCATCATGTTCGTCGTGGCCTGCATCTTCGTGCCGCTGATCCTCTGCTACACGCTGTGGAGCTACATCCGCATGTGGGGCCGGCTGAACGACAGGAGCATCGAGGCCAACCCCCACGGGCTGTACTGATCGCGCGGGCGGGCGGCCCGCGCCCGCGTCGCCAAGGAGAAACGACTATGTGGTATTTCACCTGGATTCTCGGTGTGCTGCTGGCCTGCAGCTTCGGTATCATCAACGCGCTGTGGCTCGAAGCCACGCAGGATCTGGATGCGGACGAGCCGTGATCGGCACGGCCACTGCCTGGCTCTACCGGCCGGCCAGCCGTGTGCTGTCGCTGCTGCTGGCCACGCCGCTGGCGCTGGTATTGCTGATCCACCCGGCGGCGATGCTCGACAGCCGGGGTGGCTACAGCCATCCGCTGCTGATGCTGGTGATGTGGGGCGTATCGGCTGGCTTCGTACACGGCGTCGGCTTCGTTCCGCGGCTGTGGCTGTGGGGCTGGCTGCTCGGGCCGCTGCCTGCCTGGACGTTCGCCATGCTCGGCTATCTGATCCTGTTCGATGCCCGTTTGGGCTGATTGCGGCGGGCGCGGCGAGGCAACCGGTAAAGAACGCAGCGGGTGCGCTGCGCGTGCCCGCGGTTGATGCGCAAGCATCGATGCGTGCAATGCAGCCTTGGAAACCGAGGCTTCGCTATGATGCCGATATCCATGGCGTTCCGTCGGCCACGCCGGAGCCATGCCCGCAGCTACGGAGATCCTATGCACGCGCAGATTCAACTGGTCGCCCAGGCACTGGCCCGGGCCGAGCGGATTCTGGTCATCACCGGCGCCGGGCTGTCCGCCGATTCCGGGCTGCCCACCTATCGCGGCCTGGGTGGGTTGTACAACGGCCATACCGAGGAGGGACTGCCGATCGAGGCGGCGCTGTCCGGGCCGATGCTGCGCCGCGACCCTGCGCTGTGCTGGAAGTATCTCGCCGAGATCGGTCGCGCCTGTCTGGGCGCCCGCCCCAATGCCGGCCACTTCGCCCTTGCCGAACTGCAGCGGCGCAAGCCCGGTTGCTGGGTGCTGACGCAGAACGTCGATGGCTATCACCGCGCCGCCGGCAGCCCGGTGCAAAGGCTGATCGAGATCCATGGCGAGCTGTCGCCGCTGTTCTGCATGGATTGCCGGCAGCGCAGCTTTGAGCTGGCCGAGCACCTGCAGCGCCCGCTGCCACCACGCTGCGATCGCTGCGGTGGCGTGCTGCGGCCGCCGGTGGTGCTGTTCGAGGAACTGCTGCCCGAGGCCGAACTCGGCCGCCTGCAGACGCAACTGGCGCTGGGCTTCGACGCGGTGCTGGCGGTCGGCACCTCGGCCAGCTTCGCCTATATCGTCGAGCCGGTGCTGCGTGCGCGGC
This sequence comes from Pseudomonas lopnurensis, assembly GCF_015070855.1. Lineage (GTDB taxonomy): Bacteria > Pseudomonadota > Gammaproteobacteria > Pseudomonadales > Pseudomonadaceae > Stutzerimonas > Stutzerimonas lopnurensis. Next base: position 47,394 of record NZ_JADDIX010000058.1, on the reverse strand, counting down.
GGGGCGGCGGCTTCACCGCCGAGATCAATCCGCAGGCAGGCGAGCTCTCCGCCTTCGTGGATGTCCATCTCGAGGGCGGGGCGGCAGACGTTTTGCCGCAGCTGATCCGTCACATTTCATCCGATAAAATTTGATCATCGAAGCGATAGCAGGCATAGTCGCCGGCACTTTGAAATCACCGACACGGCCGTGCCCATGCGCCAACGCTTCGCACCCCTCGTGCCTTTTGCACTGATAGCCTTGCTGACCGCCTGTGCCGGGCAGCAGATCCAGCCCGACAGCAACCCGCAACCCCAGCCGCAACGGTCGTACCATTTCGACCAGGCGGCCGCCGAGCTCGACAGCAACGAGCCGAGCGAGCAGCAGTTGCGCGAACTCACCGATGAACGGAGCTACGAGCTGCCGCCGTTGGCCGACAGCATTCTCGAGCGCGGCTTCACCCTGGTCGGCACGCCGTATCGTTACGGTGGCAGCTCGGTGAAAACCGGTTTCGACTGCAGTGGCTTCGTCGGTTTCCTGTTCCGCAAGGAAGCCGGGCTCGAGCTGCCGCGCTCCACCCGCGAGCTGATCAACCTCGATGCGCCGCTGGTCAAGCGCAGCGAGCTGGAGCCGGGCGATATCCTGTTCTTCAACAACCGTGGCCGCGGGCGGGTCAGCCATGCCGGTATCTATATCGGCGACGACCAGTTCATCCATGCTTCCAGCAGCCGCAGCGGCGGTGTGCGGGTCGACAGCCTGGACGACAGGTACTGGCGCGCCAGCTACATGGAAGCCAAGCGCGTGCTGGCCCTGGCGCCGGACACGGGCTCGACCACGGTCCGCCGCTGAAGCGTCGTTGAATATTTGCCGATGCCGCGGGGTTGCGTCTTCCCGCGCATGCCGGCAGAGTGATGGCTCGACCGCCAGGACCGCTCTGCCATGCCTTTTTCGGCCCGTCTCTCGATCATCCTGCTGATCGCTCTGCTCACCGCCTGCGCCGGTCACGCACCGCAGCCGCCGGTCATCGCGCCGGTCGAGCGGCCGGTTTCCGCTACGGCCGAGGACGTTCTCTTCAGTGCCCTGGGGCTGGTCGGCACACCCTATCGCTACGGCGGCAATACGCCGGACAGCGGCTTCGACTGCAGCGGCCTGATCGGCTACGTCTATCGTGGCGCGGCCGGCATCAGCCTGCCGCGCACCACGCTCGAGATGAGCCGGGTACGCGGCTCCGACGTCGGTCGTGATGCCCTGCAGGCCGGCGATCTGCTGTTCTTCGCCACCAGTGGCGGGCGCCGCGTCAGCCATGCCGGCATTTATGTCGGCGAAGGCCGGTTCGTCCATGCCCCTTCCACCGGCGGGACGGTGCGGCTGGACAGCCTGGCCAGCGGCTACTGGCAGAAGAACTACCTCAGCGCCAAGCGCCTGCTCGAGACCGAGCGCCTGGCCAGCAATCCCTGAGCGTTCCGGCTGACCGGCCTGTATCGGCGCGAGGGCGCGCCTCCTGCAGGGTTCGGTGTGCACCTGCTGTTTTCGTGAGCGACCGCGGCTGCTCCCGGCGGCCTGGCATCGACCATATCCTTGGGTATTGCCCGAGTCGGGGCGATGCTTTCAGGCTTCAGCTTTTGGCCGCATCGTAGGGCGGAGCAGCCCGCCGATAGGGCGTTGGCGTCTGCTCCGTTCGGTGGGTTGCAACCTGCGTTTTGCGCATGAGCCGGCGGCGCGTGCAGCGCACCAACGTATCGTCCGGGCGCCGTTCACCAGCCCAGATTGAAGTGCGAGCCAAGGGCGAAATGGTCGTCGAGCATGTCCCAGCGCTCGACGCAGACCTTTTTCTGCGCGCCCGGCGTGAGCTTCAGCCGGTTGAAGGAGTTCGGCGAGGTGCCGCGCAGCCGCGAGGACAGCGTGGTGCCGGCCTGCACCATCCAGATTTCCCGCGCCAATCCCTGGTACTGCCTGGACAACGGCAGCACGTAGGGCAGGTGGATATGCCCGCCCATCACCAGGTCCAGGCCGTGCTCGGCCCAACGCTGCAGGGCGGGTTCGGCACCGTGCTGCAGGTTGCTCAGGTCGCTCTGTACCATGGCGCCGAAGGGCTGGTGGGCGACCACGATGCGCACCTTCTCGCCGTCGGTGCGCGCCAGCCGCTGCGCCACCGCCTCGGCCTGTTCGGGCGTCACCCGGCCGTCCTTGTGGCGCCGCGGGTGCGTGGTGTTGAGGCCGATCACCAGCATCTGTTCGTTCTCGAAGACCGGTTCCAGCTCGTCGCCGAAGTGCCGGCGGTAGTTGCCGTAGGGCGTGAGGAAGCGGGCGAAGAGGTTGTACAGCGGGATGTCATGGTTGCCTGGAATCACCAGGGCATCGGTGATGCCATGGCCGTGTAGCCGCTCGACGAAGGCCTGCGCCGCGGCGAACTGGCCGCGGCGGGCGCGTTGGGTGATGTCGCCGGAGAAGACCAGCAGGTCGGCGCCGTGCTCGCGCACGTGGTCTTCCAGCGCCTGGACCACGGCTGGCTGTTCGGTGCCGAAATGGGTGTCGGAGATCTGCAGGATCGTGGTCATGGGGCAGGGCATGTCTCGATGGCCGATGGCGTGCAGGGGCATTGTTGCATTCGAAGCCTGCCGCCGTCCGCCGTTCCAAGCGATTGCCGGCAACATGCACATGGAGATTGTGCTGCGACAACCCGATGGTTGCGCGGCGCCCGGCCTTGGACTAACCTCCGCGTCGCCTCAGGTGCCACTGGCTCAATGCCAGTGGTGAAACAGGGAAGCCGGTCCATTCTCACGAAGATTCCGGCGCTGCCCCCGCAACGGTAGGCGAGTCGAGAAACCGCAACGGCCACTGTGCTCACGCACGGGAAGGCGCGGTTTCGGGATGCCACGCAGCATCCACTCGCAAGCCCGGAGACCGGCCTGTCGTATTTCACTGACAGTGCGGCGGGCGCTGAGTGGGTGTATGCCCTTGCGGGTATTCCCTCCTCATGCGGGTTCCTCCGTCTGTCGTTACCGACCCTGAGTCGTGCGGCGGGCACGACGGAGAACCTCGATCGATGCGCAATTCCCTTCCCCTGGCCGTGGTGCTGCTGGGCCTCCCTTCCTGTGTCCTGGCCGATCACGGCGATGCCCTGCTGTTGGGCCAGCAGGTGATCACCGCCAGCCGCACCGGCCATTCGCCGGTGTCCATCGCGTCCAGCAGCCTCATTACCCGTGACGACATCGAACGCCAGCAGGCCGGCAGCGTGCCGGAGCTGCTGCAGCGCCTGGCCGGGGTCAGCGTCACCAGCAATGGCGGGCGCGGCAAGAGCACCTCGGTGTCCATCCGCGGCACCAGCGACAAGCACGTGCTGGTGCTGATCGACGGGGTCCGGGTCGGTTCGGCCACCTCCGGCAGCGCCGCGCTGCAGAGTATCCCGGTGGAGCAGATCGAGCGCATCGAAATCGTCCGTGGGCCGCGCTCCAGCCTGTACGGTTCGGAAGCCATGGGTGGGGTGATCCAGATCTTCACCCGTCGCGGTGGCGCCGCTGGCTTCAAGCCTTACTTCTCGGTAGGTGCCGGTTCGCGCTCGAGCTACAGCGGATCGGCCGGCGTGGCCGGCAGCCACGGCAACGGCTGGTTCAACCTCGGCGTGGCCAGCGAGTCCACCGACGGCATCAATGCCCGCGCCTACCGCAGCAGCGCGCCCAGGGCCTACGAGCCGGATGCCGACGGCTACCGCGAGTTGTCCGGTCTGCTGCGCGCCGGCTATCGCTTCGACAACGGCCTGGAGCTCGACGGCAGCTGGCTGCAGAGCGAGAACCACAGCGACTTCGACAGCCGCAGTTACAGTGAGAAAACGGGAAGGACGAGCGGCACTTATGCCTACGGCGACGGCTCGCTGCAGGCGCTCAGCGGCCGTGCGCGCTTCTCGCCGCAGGCGTTCTGGGACGTCACCCTGCAGGCCGGGCACAGCGAGGACCTGGGGGACAACTTCCAGGACGGCCGCTTCTATTCGCGCTTCGATACCCGCCGCGACAGCTTCAACTGGCAGAACGATTTCCACTTGGCCGAGGCGCAGGTGCTGAGCATCGGCATGGACTACCAGACGGACCGTATCGACAGCAGCGACAGCTACCTCAAGGACAGCCGCTACAACAGGGGCTACTTCGTCCAGTACCAGGCCGCCTTCGGCCGCCACGGCGTGCAGGCCGGCCTGCGCCGCGACAAGGACGAGTTCTTCGGTTCGCACGATACCGGCAGCCTGGGCTACAGCTTCGACCTGAGCGACGCGCTGACGCTGACCGCCGCCTATGGCACCGCCTACCGCGCGCCGACCTTCAACGACCTGTACTACCCGGCAAGCAGCTCCACCGCCGGCAATCCGGACGTCCAGCCGGAAGAGTCGGAAAGCTATGAACTGGGCATCCGCGGCAGCCACGGCTGGGGCGAATGGAGCGTCAACGCCTATGAAAACCAGATCGAGGACCTGATCGTCTGGGCGGGCACCAGCCCGATGCGTCCGGAAAACGTCGACGTGGCGCGTATCCGCGGCATCGAGACCCGCGTCGCCACCGTGCTGGCCGGCTGGGAGCTGGCCGCCAACCTGACCTTCATGGACCCGCAGGACCGCAGCAAGGCCAACCATGGCCACCTGCTGCAGCGCCGCGCCAAGCGTCAGTTCAACCTGGATCTGGATCGCCAGTTCGGCGCCGTCGGCCTGGGCGCCTCGCTGTACGCGGCGAGCGAGCGCTTCGACAAGGCGAGCAATGCCGAAAGCACTCGCATGCCCGGCTACGCCCTGGTGGACCTGCGCAGCGAGTACCGCCTCGACGAGGCCTGGCGCCTGCAGGTCAAGCTGGCGAACCTGTTCGACCGCGACTACGAAACGATCCAGACCTACGAGCAGCCCGGCCGCGCGGTGTATTTCACCCTGCGTTATCAGGCCCTGTAACCCGGCAACCTACCCGAGGAAAACACCATGCACGTCCTGTCCACCCGCGCCCAACTGGCAATCGGCGGCGCGCTGATCCTGCTGATGGCCATGACCCGCGGCCAGCACTTCGCCAGCGTCGAGAACCTGCCCAGCGCAAGCTGGTCGATCTTCTTCCTCGCCGGCTTCTACCTGCGCCCGCGCTGGATGTTCGTGCTGCTGTTCGCCGCGGCGTCCGTGCTGGACTTCGGCTCCCTGGCCAGCGGCAGCATCAGCGACTGGTGCCTGTCGCCGGCCTACTGGGCGCTGGTGCCGGCCTACGGCAGCCTGTGGCTGGCCGGGCGGCTGTTCGCTGGCTGGCAGCGCGACGACCTGCGCAGCCTGGCCGTACTGGTGTTGACGCTGCTGGCGGCGGGCTTCGTCGCCTACCTGATCTCCGGCGGGGCTTTCTATTTCTTCTCGGGCCGCTATCTGGAGCCGACGCTGGCCGGCTTCCTGCCGCGCATCGCCGAGTACCTGCCGCGTCACCTGGGCAACCTGGCGTTCTACGTCGGCACGGCGCTGGTGCTGCACCTCGGCATCGTCTCGGCGCTGCGCCTGTACCTTCAGCGGCAGGTACGCTGATGGACGCGCGCGATGCACGCCACCGGGCGCGGATGCAGCGCAAGAAGGCGGTGGTCGACGCGAAGATCGCCGAGGCGCAGGACGAATACGGCCTGTTGTTGGTGCACACCGGCAACGGCAAGGGCAAGAGCAGTTCGGCCTTCGGCATGGTCGCCCGGGCGCTGGGCCATGGCATCAAGGTTGGCGTGGTGCAGTTCATCAAGGGCGCCGCCAGCACCGGCGAGGAAAATTTCTTCCGGCGTTTCCCCGGGGAGGTGCGCTATCACGTGATGGGCGAGGGCTTCACCTGGGAGACCCAGGATCGCCAGCGCGACATCGCCAAGGCCCGCGAGGCCTGGGCGGTGGCGGCCGAGCTGCTGGCCGATCCCGATATCGGCCTGGTGGTGCTGGATGAGCTGAATATCGCGCTGAAATACGGCTATCTGGAACTGGAGCCGGTGCTCGCCGACATCGAGTCGCGGCCGCTGCTGCAGCACGTCGTGGTCACCGGCCGCGGCGCGCCGCCCGGATTGATCGAGGCGGCGGATACCGTCACCGAGATGAGCCTGGTCAAGCATGCCTTCAAGGCGGGCGTGAAGGCACAGAAGGGCGTGGAGTTCTGATGCCGTCGCTCACGGATTGCGTCGGGTGGATGATGCCTTTTTCATCCACCACCGGCGTTGTCGGTGGATGGGTGAAGCGTCATCCACCCTACGGTGCCGCCGGCCTTGTTCATCGAGATGCGATCCATGCCGGGATGATGTCCGTCGGTAGTTGCGTAGGGTGGATGACGCCTTTTTCATCCACCACCGGTGTTGTCGGTGCATGGGTGAAGCGTCATCCACCCTACGGTGCCGCCGGCCTTGTCCATCGAGGTGCGATCCATGCCGGGATGATGTCCGTCGGTAGTTGCGTAGGGTGGATGACGCCTTTTTCATCCACCATCGGTGTTGTCGGTGGATGGGTGAAGCGTCATCCACCCTACGGTGCCGCAGGCCTTGTTCATCGAGGTGCGATCCATGCCGGGATGACGTCGGCCGGTAGTTGCGTCGGGTGGATGACGCCTTTTTCAT
>NZ_JADDIX010000058.1:18104-40825 GCF_015070855.1 Pseudomonas lopnurensis | reverse complement strand
GTTGTCGGTGGATGGGTGAAGCGTCATCCACCCTACGGTGCCGCCGGCCTTGTTCATCGAGGTGCGATCCATGCCGGGATGACGTCCGCCGGTAGTTGCGTCGGGTGGATGACGTCTTTTTCATTCACCACCGGCGTTGTCGGTGGATGGGTGAAGCGTCATCCACCCTACGATGACGAGAGGCTGCGATGAATAGCAGAAGCTGCCCGGCGCTGCTGATCGCCGCGCCCGCATCCGGCCAGGGCAAGACCACCGTCACCGCCGCGCTGGCGCGGCTGCATGCGCGTCAGGGCAAGCGCGTGCGGGTGTTCAAGTGCGGTCCGGATTTTCTCGATCCGATGATCCTCGCCCGTGCCAGCGGCCAGCCGGTCTATCAGCTCGATCTGTGGATGGTCGGCGAGGCGGAGTCGCGCCGGTTGCTGTGGCAGGCCGCCGGCGAAGCCGAGCTGATCCTTATCGAAGGGGTGATGGGGTTGTTCGATGGCAATCCCAGCGCCGCCGACCTGGCGCGGCGCTTCGGCGTGCCGGTGCTGGCGGTGATCGACGGCTCGGCCATGGCGCAGACCTTCGGCGCCCTGGCCCACGGGCTGGCGAGCTTCCAGCCGGACCTGCCGTTTTCCGGGGTGCTGGCCAACCGGGTCGGCAGCGCGCGGCATGGCGAGATCCTGCGCGACAGCCTGCCGGAGGCGATTCGCTGGTACGGCGCGTTGCCGCGCAGCGCCGAGATCGAACTGCCGAGCCGCCATCTGGGGCTGGTGCAGGCCGGGGAGCTGACCGACCTGGATGCACGCCTGGATGCCGCCGCCGATGCCCTGCAGGCCAGCGCCGGTGTGACACTGCCGCCGGCGGTGGATTTCGCCGCGCCGGAGCCGCGCACGCTCGAACCACTGCTGCAGGGCGTGCGCATCGGCGTGGCGCGCGATGCCGCCTGCGCCTTTCTCTACCAGGCCAATCTCGACCTGTTGCGCGAGTTGGGTGCCGAACTGGTGTTCTTCTCGCCGCTCGCCGACACGGCCCTACCGCCGCTGGACAGCCTCTACCTGCCCGGCGGTTATCCCGAACTGCATCTGCACGCATTGAGCGACAACCATGGGATGGCCGAGGCGATCCGTGCCCATCATGCGGCGGGCAAGCCGATCCTCGCCGAATGCGGCGGCATGCTCTATCTGCTCGACGGTCTCACCGACAAGAGCGGCACGCGTGGCGCCATGCTCGGCCTGCTGCCCGGCGAGGCGCGCCTGCAGCCGCGCCTGACCGCGCTGGCGTTGCAGGACGTGGCACTGCCGGAAGGGCGGCTGCGCGGGCATACCTTCCATCATTCGGCGCTGGAGACGCCGTTGCAGCCGCTGACGCGTGGCGAATGCCCGAACTACAAGCGCACCGCCGAGGCGGTCTATCGGCAGGGACGCCTGACCGCGTCCTATATCCATTTCTACCTGCCGTCCGATCCTCCGGCGGCTGCGGCGCTGTTGCGGCCATGAGCGAACACGCCTTCAGCGCCGAGGAGCGCGCGGCGGTCTACCGCGCCATCGGCGAGCGCCGCGACATGCGCCATTTCGTGGGTGGCGAGGTGGCGCCGGAGCTGTTGGCGAGGCTGCTGGAGGCCGCGCACCAGGCGCCCAGCGTCGGTCTGATGCAGCCCTGGCGTTTCATTCGTATCACCCGCCCCGAACTGCGCGAATCCATCGGCCTGCTGGTGGAGGAGGAACGCCAGCGTACCGCCGAGGCCCTGGGCGAGCGCTCCGCCGAGTTCATGCGGCTCAAGGTCGAGGGCATCGGCGAGTGCGCCGAGCTGCTGGTCGCCGCGCTGATGGATGGCCGCGAGGCGCATGTGTTCGGTCGGCGTACCCTGCCGGAAATGGACCTGGCGTCGCTGGCCTGCGCCATCCAGAACCTCTGGCTCGCCGCCCGCGCCGAAGGGCTGGGCATGGGCTGGGTGTCGCTGTTCGAGCCGCAGGCATTGGCCGAGCTGCTGGGCATGCCGGCCGGCGCCAGGCCGGTGGCGATTCTCTGCCTCGGGCCGGTGCACGGTTTCTACCCGGCACCGATGCTCGAGCTGGAAGGCTGGACCCGCGGACGACCGCTGGCCGAGCTGCTGTACGAGGATCGATGGGGGCGGCGGCCATGAGCCTGGCGCTGAGCTGCCTGGCCGGCGTTGTCCTCGATGCGCTGTTGGGCGAGCCGAAGCGCGCGCATCCCCTGGTCGCCTTCGGACGGCTGGCCGATCGCCTGGAGCGGCATTTCAACGGCCCCGCCGCCCGCGGCTGGCGCAGCCATGGCGTGACGGCCTGGTGCCTGGCGGTACTGCCGCTGACGGCGCTGGCCTGGCTGCTCAGCCTGCTGCCGGGCGTCGGCTGGCTGGTGGAGATCGGGCTGCTGTACCTGGCCCTGGGCCTGCGCAGCCTGGGCGAGCATCTGCTGCCGGTGGCGCGGGCGCTGCGCCTGGGCGATCTGCCCGAGGCGCGGCGGCGGGTCGGGTATATCGTCAGCCGCGATACCTCGGCGCTGGACGCGCCGGGCGTGGCCCGCGCCGCCACCGAGTCGGCGCTGGAAAACGGCAGCGATGCGGTATTCGCCGCGCTGTTCTGGTTCGCCGTGGCCGGCGCGCCGGGTGTCGTGCTCTATCGCCTGAGCAACACCCTGGATGCCATGTGGGGCTACCGCAATGATCGCTTCGAGCGCTTCGGCTGGGCCGCGGCGCGGATCGACGATGCGCTCAATTACCTGCCGGCGCGGCTGGTGGCGCTGACCTACGCGCTGCTCGGTCGGACCCGCCAGGCCCTGCGTTGCTGGCGCGCACAGGCGCCCTCGTGGGACAGCCCCAACGCCGGGCCGGTGATGGCCGCCGGCGCCGGCGCGCTGGGCGTCGTCCTGGGCGGGCCGGCGATCTATCACGGCGAACTGCACACGCGGCCGCCGCTGGGCGAGGGCGAACCGCCGCAGGCGCGCGATATCGAGCGGGCGCTGGATCTGGTCTGGGCCGGCGTCGGCATCTGGCTGTTGGCGTTGCTGATCGGAGGCTGGCTGAATGCTTGAACACGGCGGACGCTTGCGCGAGGCGGCGCAGCGGTACGGGATTGCGCTGGCGGACTGGCTCGACCTGTCCACCGGCATCGCCCCCTACGGTTGGCCCATACCGGAGATACCCGCCAGTGCCTGGAGCCGTCTGCCGGAAACCTGCGACGGGCTGGAGGCTGCGGCGCAGCACTATTACGGCGCCCGCTCGCTGCTGCCGCTGGCCGGCTCGCAGGCGGCCATCCAGGCGCTGCCGCGCTTGCGCGGGCCGGCGCGGGTCGGGGTGGTTTCGCCCTGTTATGCCGAACATGCCGAGGCCTGGCGGCGCGAAGGGCACCGGCTGGTCGAACTCTGCGAAGCCAGCGTGCCGAAGGCGCTGGACCGGCTCGACGTGCTGGTGGTGGTCAATCCGAACAACCCCACCGGCCGGCTGATCGGCACCGAGCAACTGCTCCAGTGGCATGCCCAACTGGCCGCGTACGGTGGCTGGCTGGTGGTCGACGAAGCCTTCATGGACTGCACGCCGCAGCACAGCCTGGCCGCGCACAGCCATCTGCCCGGGCTCGTCGTGCTGCGTTCGTTCGGCAAGTTCTTCGGCCTGGCCGGCGCGCGCCTGGGCTTCGCGCTGGCCCATGGCGGGCTGCTGCGCGCGCTCGAGGAACTGCTTGGCCCCTGGCCGATCGGCGGCCCGACGCGGTGGCTGGGCAGCACCCTGCTGGCTGATGACGAAGGCCAGCAGAGGCAGCGCCTGCGGCTGAACGAGGAGGGTGCGAGGCTTGCGGCACTGCTGGTCGGACAGGGCCTGCCGTCGGCCGGGGGCTGCGCCCTGTTCCAGACGGTGTGCGATACGGACGCCGTGCAATTGCACGAGCACCTGGCGCGCGCCGGTATCCTTACGCGGCTGTTCATGCCGCTCGGTCTGCGCTTCGGCCTGCCCGGCGAAGAGTCGGGCTGGGCGAGACTGGAGCAGGCTCTTCAGCACTACCGGGAGCAACGTGAATGACCACGCTGATGGTGCAGGGCACCACCTCCGATGCCGGCAAGAGCACCCTGGTGACCGCGCTGTGTCGCTGGCTGGCGCGCCAGGGCGTGGCGGTGGCGCCGTTCAAGCCGCAGAACATGGCGCTCAACAGCGCGGTGACCTTTGATGGCGGCGAGATCGGCCGCGCCCAGGCGGTGCAGGCCCAGGCCGCTGGGCTGGCGCCGCACACCGACATGAACCCGGTACTGCTCAAACCCAACAGCGACACCGGCGCCCAGGTGATCATCCATGGCCGCGCCCAGAGCTGCATGGACGCGGTGGCCTATCACGCCTACAAGCGCGTGGCCATGCAGGCGGTGCTCGAATCCCACCGGCGCCTGAGCGAGCGCTACCAGGTGGTGATGGTGGAGGGCGCGGGCTCGCCGGCCGAGATCAACCTGCGCGCCAATGACATCGCCAACATGGGCTTCGCCGAGGCGGTGGACTGCCCGGTGATCCTCATCGCCGATATCGACAAGGGCGGGGTGTTCGCCCATCTGGTCGGCACCCTGGCCCTGCTTTCGGAAAGTGAGCGGGCGCGGGTGCGGGGCTTCGTCATCAACCGTTTCCGCGGCGATCTCGCCCTGCTGCAGCCCGGCCTCGACTGGCTGGAACGACGCACCGGCAAACCGGTGCTGGGCGTGTTGCCGTATCTGATGGATTTCCACCTGGAGGCCGAGGATGCCATCGACCGGCGCCAGTCGGCCAAGGCCGCCGAGGTGTTGCAGGTGGTGGTACCGGTGCTGCCACGCATCAGCAACCACACCGATTTCGATCCGCTGCGCCTGCACCCGCAGGTGGCGCTGCAGTTCGTCGGTCCCGGTGAGGCGGTGCCGGCGGCCGACCTGATCATCCTGCCCGGCTCCAAGAGCGTGCGCGCCGATCTCGCCTGGCTGCGCGCCAATGGCTGGGAGGCGGCGATCCAGCGTCACCTGCGCTACGGCGGCAAGCTGCTGGGCATCTGCGGCGGGCTGCAGATGCTCGGCGAGCGCATCGCCGATCCGCTCGGGCTGGAAGGGGCGGCCGGCGACAGCGCAGGCCTCGGCCTGCTGGCGTTCGGCACCCTGCTCGAAGCCGAGAAGCAGCTGCGCAACGTGCGTGGCCGGCTGTGCCTGGAGGGCGCCGAGATCAGCGGCTACGAGATCCACGCCGGGGTGAGCGAGGGGCCGGCGCTGCGCCAGGCCGCGGTCGAGCTGGACGACGGTCGCCGTGACGGTGTCTTGAGCGCCGATGGACAGGTGCTCGGCACCTACCTGCACGGCCTGTTCGAAACACCGGCGGCCTGCGCCGCGCTGCTGCGCTGGGCCGGGCTCGGCGCGGTCGAGACGGTGGACTACCACGCCTTGCGCGAACGCGATATCGAGCGCCTGGCCGATCTGGTCGAGACGCATCTGGATACCCGCCTGTTGCGAGGGCTTTGTGGTGTCTAGGGGCTGTTGCCATTTCGCTTCGCGAGCATGGCTCGCGGCTATGGGCGTGCATGTCATAGGGCGGGTGCAACCCGCCGAACATGGACGAGGCCTGAACTCGCATGGCGGGTTTCACCCGCCCTACGAAGCTGCCGCAGTGCCGGGCACACCATGGTTCGCGAGCATGGCTCGCTCCTACAGGTGTGGATGGCGTAGGGCGGGTGCAAGCCGCCGGAGAGGGGCAAGGCAAGGCCTGAGCGCCAATGGCAGATCGCACCCCCCACCGGGTAGGAGCGGGCCATGCCCGCGAAACAGGACTCTGGAGACCAACATGCTTGAACTGATCCTCGGCGGCGCGCGTTCCGGCAAGAGCCGTCTGGCCGAACGCCTGGCGGCCGAAAGCGGCCTGGCGGTGACCTATATCGCCACCAGCCAGCCGCTGGACGGCGAGATGGCCGCGCGGATCGCCCAGCATCGCCAGCGCCGTCCCGCGCACTGGTCGCTGGTCGAGGAGCCGCTGCAACTGGCGCGGGTGCTGCACGAGCAGGCCGATGCTCGGCGCTGCCTGCTGGTCGACTGCCTGACCCTGTGGCTGACCAACCTGCTGATGCTGGATGACCCGGCGCGACTGGCCACCGAGCGCGAGGCCCTGCTGGAAAGCCTTGGCCAGTTGCCGGGGCGGATCATCCTGGTCAGCAACGAAACCGGCCTCGGGGTGGTGCCGCTGGGCGAGCTCAGCCGGCGCTATGTGGATCAAGCCGGCTGGCTGCACCAGGCGCTGGCCGAACGGGCGCAGCGGGTGACCTTCATGGTCGCCGGGCTGCCGATGGTTCTCAAAGGAGCGCAGTGATGAGCGATTGGTGGAATGCGCCGTGCCGGCCGCTGGACGAGACGGCCCGGGCCCGGGCGCGGGCACGGCAGGACCAACTGACCAAGCCGCGTGGTGCGCTCGGCCGGCTGGAAAGCCTGGCGGTGGAGCTGGCGGCGATGCAGGGCAGCGAGCGGCCACGGGTCGAATGCGTGCACATCGCGGTGTTCGCGGGCGACCATGGTGCGGTGGAGGAGGGCGTCTCGGCCTATCCGCAGGCGGTGACGGGGCAGATGCTGCGCAATTTCGTGCGCGGCGGTGCGGCGCTCAGCGTACTGGCGCGGCGGCTGGGCGCCCTGCTGGAGGTGATCGACCTGGGCACGGTCGAGCCGTTGCAACTGGACGGCGTGACGCATCTGCGCCTCGGTCCGGGCACGGCCAATTTCACTCGCACCGCGGCGATGAGCGAAGAACAGCTGCGCCAGGCGCTGGCGGCCGGGCGCGACAGCGCGCAACGGGCGGCGGCCGGCGCTGCGCAGCTGTTCATCGGTGGCGAAATGGGCATCGGCAACACTACCAGCGCCAGTGCGCTGGCCGCCGTTCTGCTGCCTCGCTCGCCGTCGCTGCTCGTCGGCCCGGGGACCGGCCTGGATGCCGACGGCCTGCAACACAAGCTACGGGTGATCCAGGCCGCGCTGGCGCTGCATGGCTCACATTGCCGCGAGCCGCTGGAAGCCCTGCGCCGCCTGGGCGGTTTCGAGGTGGCGGCGCTGGTGGGGGCCTATCTCGGTTGTGCCCAGGCCGGCATCCCGGTACTGGTGGACGGCTTCATCTGCAGCGTCGCCGCGCTCTGCGCGACGCGGGTGAATCCGGGGTGCCGGCAATGGCTGGTTTTCGCCCACCGTTCCGCCGAACCCGGCCACCTGGCCGTGCTCGATGCCCTGGGCGCCGAACCGCTGCTCGATCTCGGCCTGCGCCTGGGCGAGGGCAGCGGCGCGGCCCTGGCGGTGCCGCTGCTGCAACAGGCCTGCGCGCTGCACGACGAGATGGCGACCTTCGCCGAGGCGGCGGTTTCGGACCTGCCGGCATGAGCACGCGCATCGATCTGCTGCGTCATGGCGAAACCGAACGCGGCGGCGGTTTTCGCGGCAGCCTCGACGACGCACTGACCGCCCGCGGCTGGCAGCAGATGCGCGAGGCCGTGGACGGCGCCGGTCCCTGGGACGTGCTGGTCAGCTCGCCCTTGCAGCGCTGCGCCGCCTTCGCCCGGGAACTGGCCGAGCGACGCGGGTTGCCGCTGCATCTCGAGCCGGATCTGCGCGAACTGCATTTCGGCGAATGGGAAGGGCACAGCGCCGCCGAGCTGATGCAGACCAGCGCCGAGGCGCTGGGCCGTTTCTGGGCCGATCCCTACGGCTTCACCCCACCCGGCGGCGAGCCGCTGGCGGATTTCGAGCAGCGGGTGCTGGTCGCCCTGCTGCGCCTGCAACGACGCTTCGCCGGCCAGCGCCTGCTGCTGATCGGCCATGCCGGTGTGATGCGCCTGCTGCTGGCACGAGATCGGGGCTTGCCGCCTGCGCGGCTGCTGGAGGTGACGGTAGCGCATGGCGAGTTGCTGCCGCTGAGCCAATCATGCTCACGCATGAGTGGCCAGCACGACTGCAACGTCTGAATCGGGAATCGACATGCTGCCGCTATTGATCGCCCTGCAGTTTCTCACCAGCCTGCCGATCCACCTGCCCACGATGCCCACGCCGCAGCAACAGGGACGCTCGCTGCTCCACTATCCGCTGGTGGGGTTGCTGCTGGGTGCGCTGCTCTGGCTCGCCGCTATCCTGTTGGCCGGCGCGCCGCCGCTGTTGCAGGCGGCCCTGTTGCTGACGCTATGGGTGGCCCTGACCGGCGCCCTGCATCTCGATGGCCTGGCCGACAGCGCCGACGCCTGGCTCGGTGGTTTCGGCGACCGCGACCGCACGCTGGCGATCATGAAGGACCCGCGCAGCGGTCCCGTCGCCGTGGTGGTGCTGGTGCTTTTGCTGCTGCTCAAGTTCGCCGCGTTGCTGGCGCTGTTGCAGGCCCAGCAATATGTGGTCCTGCTGCTGGTGCCCGTGCTGGGGCGTGCGGCGCTGCTGGCGCTGTTCCTGACAACGGCTTATGTGCGGCCCGATGGCCTAGGCCAGGCGCTGGCGGTGCATCTGCCACGGCCCTGGGCGCGCAGCGTGCTGGCAGCGGTCGCTCTCGGTTGCCTGCCGTTCGGCATGGCCGGGCTGGTCGCCCTGCTGATGGCCGCGGCGACATTCCTCGTCGCTCGCCGCGCCATGCTGCGCCGCCTCGGCGGCACCAGCGGCGACACCGCCGGCGCGCTGCTCGAACTGGTGGAATGCGCGGTGTTGGTGGGGTTGGCGCTGCAAGTGGGGCGGTAGGTTGGGCTGGCCTGAATTCGGCGTGTCATGTTGGGCTTCGTCGCCATGCTCCTCAACCCAACCTACCAGGCTGCGCGATCCAACCCTGGGGCCGTAGGTTGGGTTGAGCGCAGCGAAGCCCAACGAGCGAGGTATCAGGCCACGAATTCGTCACGCCATCGGTCTTTCGACGCCCCGGAGATCATCTTCGCCTCGGCACGTTCAGCCTGCGCTCGCTCCCGCCTACGTTTCCGCCGCGAGGGCGGCGTCGAGTTGCGCCGCCAGGCTGCCGTCGGCTTCCAGGCCGAGGATGATGTCGCAACCGCCGACCAGCTCGCCGCGCAGGAACAGCTGCGGGTAGGTCGGCCATTGCGAGATCTTCGGCAGCTTCTCGCGGATGTGCGGCGCCAGCAGCACGTTGACCGTGGCGAACGGGCGGCCGCTGTTCTTCAGTGCCGCCACCGCGGCGCGGGAGAAGCCGCACTCCGGTGCCTCTGGCGTGCCCTTCATGTACAACAGCACCGGATGCTCGGCGAGCTGCTGGCGAATACGGGCTTCGGTATCGAGAATCTGCATGCGATCACTCCATCGCCAGTGCGTAGTGAGCGGTGTGCGCGCTCTGGTTGGGCCGGGCGCGCTGCGGGCGGGCCTTCCAGGCCTCGTAGCCGCCGTCCAGGCTGTAGCAGTTGATGAAGCCGAAATCGCTGAACAGCTGCGCCATGTCGCGGCTGGCATGGCCGCGCTCGCAACAGATGATCAGGTGGACGTGATTCGGCGTGCTCTTGAGCAGGGTGCGCAGGTTCAGCTCGCTGAGGCGGGTGGCGCGCGGATCGTGGCCTTGGCAGTAGGCGCGGGCATCGCGCATGTCCAGCAGCATGGTGTTTTCGGTCGCCAGCAGCCGTTGGGCCTGCTCGACGCTGATGCGTTGGTAGTCGCTCATTGCTCTTCTCCAAAACAATCGTGGTAGGTCGGGCAGGTATCACAAGAGGGGGAGCGGCAGACGTAGCCACCGTCCTGTTCGCATAGTTGTTTGTAGAAGAATTTCTTCCAGCGCATGTCCTGGGTGTTGCGCAGGGCCAACTGCGGGAAGTTGTGCATCAGCAGTGCGTACAACTGCGCCCGGGAGTCGAGGCCGAGGTCGCGCCATAGATGCTCGCCGCCCAGGCACGCCGCGGCGACGATGGCGGCCATTGCCGGCTCGCCGTGGTCGTCCTGCCCGGACAGCAGCAGATCGTGCAGCGCCTGCCATTCCTCCCGGCGCAGCGCCAGCAGCTCCTCGCGCAGGGCATCGCGTTCGTCGCGCAGGCCATCGTCGGCACTACGGGCGGCTGCTCGCAAGCCATGGCGCGCCAGCAAATCGGTGTACTGCGCGGCGTCGAGCCCGAGGCGCTTCGGCAGGCAGCTGCGACCATCGCGCTGGGCCCGGACGATCTGCGCCAGCCAGACCGTATTGGCTTCGGCCTCGACCTGCAGGCGCAGCGCGGCCTGGCTCATCTCGGGACGCTCGCGGCAGGACGACAGCCGAGCGCCGAGCTGGTGCCCAGCGAACAACCGCTGATGTTCGGCGCCAGCGCCGGCAGGCGGCCGTGGCACGGTAGCCAGGCGTTTATGCCCACCAGGTCGAAGTCGACCATGTAGTGCATGCCGCAGCGGATCAGCGGGCGGCGGATCAACAGCGGCTGGGCGATCATCAGCTTCAGCGCCTGTTCGGCGCTCAGCCCCGTGGGGTCCAGCTCGCCGTACTTGATCGCCGGTGCCGAGGGGTTGAACCACTCGGTCACCGGCAAAGCGCCGAAGAACGGTCGCAGGCGCTCCGGCGTCCAGGCTTCGCGCAAGAGGTTGCGCACTTCCAGCTCGATGCCTGCCGAGCGCAACAGTTCCTTCTGCAGGCGGTTGGTGGCGCAGCCGGGCTTCTCGTAGAAGATGATGCAGGACATGGTGCCTCCTCAGCGGGCCTGGATGGTGCGCATGGCCTCGGCCAGCCGCTCCGGCGGAATGCCGGTCAGCGAGCCGGCCGGGTTGGCCGGGCTGCCGTCGGCCAGCAGGATTGCGCCTTCGATGGGGCAGATGCTCGCGCACTGCTGCTCGGCGTAGTCGCCGTCGCATTCGGTGCACTTGTGCGCGCTGATGCGGAAGTACGCAGTGCCGGGGCTGATCGCCTCGCTCGGACAGACATCCACGCAGGCCCAGCAGTTGACGCAGGATTCGACGATTTGCAGTGCCATGCTCCACCTCCTCATGCCATCAGGCATTGCTCCGCTTGGGCTGCCGCGTCGAGGCGGCCGCTGGCGATCATTTCCTGATACACCGCCAGCACCGCTTCCTCGATGGGCTCCATGGCGTGCTCGCCGTTGGGCTGGATGCCGGCGGCTTCCAGCTCGCCCCAGGGTTCGAAGCCGATCTTCGAGCAGAGCACCGCCTCGCAGCCCTTGAGCGCGCGGATGCTGCCCGACAGTGCGCTTTCCTTGTCGCCGCAGCTGTCGTTGCCGATGCAGTACTGCTCGACCTTGCGATGGCCGATGAAGCGCACCCCGGCCGGCGAGGCCTCGTAGACGAGGAACTCGCGGGCATGGCCGAAGTGCTGGTTGACCAGGCCGCCGCTGCTGGTGGCGACTGCCATCAGTACCGGGCGATGGCGCTTGTCCACCACGCCGGTGAGCGGCGGGCTGGCCGGTGTGGCCAGACGCGCCTTCTTCTCCGCGCGTTCGTCCAGCTCTTCCTTGATCGCCGCATGAATGGCGGCGCGCTTGACCATCGCCGCCTCGTAGTCGATCTCCATGGTCTCGATCTTGTCGAGGGTGAACTCGTCGCCGCGATCCTCGCCGAGCAGGCCCACCGCGTCGGCGCGGCACTGGCGGCAGTGGCGCATCATGTTCATGTCGCCGGCGCAGGCATCCTGCAGGTCCTGCAACTCCTCCGGTTCCGGGCTGCGCTGGCCCATCACGCCGTAGAAGGTGCCGTGCTCGGCCTCGGCGATCAGTGGCATGACGTTGTGCAGGAAGGCGCCCTTGGCCTTGACGATGCGGCTGACCTCCTTGAGGTGCTCGTCGTTGACGCCGGGGATCAGCACCGAGTTGACCTTCACCAGGATGCCGCGCTCGACCAGCATTTCCAGGCCTTGCTGCTGGCGCTCGATGAGGATCTTCGCCGCCTTGCGTCCGCGGATGCGCTTGTTGTTCCAGTAGATCCAGGGGTAGATCTCGGCGCCGATGTCCGGGTCCACGCAGTTGATGGTGATGGTCACGTGGTCGATGTTGTGCTTGGCCAGCTCGTCGACGCAGTCGGGCAGCGCCAGGCCGTTGGTGGACACGCACAGCTTGATGTCCGGCGCCTGCTCGGACAGCATGCGGAACGTCTCGAAGGTGCGCTGCGGGTTGGCCAGCGGGTCGCCCGGGCCGGCGATGCCGAGCACCGTCATCTGCGGGATGGTCGCCGCCACCGCCTTGACTTTCTTCACCGCCTGGACCGGGTCCAGCAGCTCGGACACCACGCCCGGGCGCGATTCGTTGGCGCAGTCGTACTTGCGGTTGCAGTAGTGGCACTGGATGTTGCAGGCCGGTGCCACCGCCACGTGCATGCGCGCGAAGTAGTGGTGCGCCTCCTCGGAGTAGCAGGGGTGGTTGTGCACTTTCTCGCGGATATGCTCGGGCAGGTGCGCGAGCTGGTCATCCGAGCTGCCACAGGAACCCGCTGAACAACCGCCCCCGGCGGCTTGCCCGGCCTCGCTCTGGCCCAGTACGTTCAGTTCCATGTTCGGTCTCCGAATAGAGGTCTGTCGCGGATACCTTGAGCAAGGGTCGTGCCTGTTTTCAATACATTGTTTTTGAAGGGGTTTTCAGCGCGCGGGGCGGGATTCGTTGTTTCGCAACGAACAAAGTGGCGGGGCGGAGCAGGGGGCTGTCGCAAAGGCGACAAGGTGTAATGGAGGCGGTTGCTCCCTATCCGTACTTGCCGGATGAACGTGTAGAATCCCGCGCCCAAAATGCAGGAGACAACACGTTGGTCATTCATTACTCCGCGTCCCCAGAGAATGTTGCATGCGGACGCACAGGGTCGAGCCTGAACAGCACATCGGATGCGGCACGGGTTTCATGCAAGCTCTGCCTTCGCTCCGTTGAAAAGAAAGCCGCTGCGCCTGTACGCAAGACGCCAAGCCTTGCCGAGCTAAGAGCCGCTGCGAAGTCAGCGAAAGCCGCTTCTGAAACGGCCAAGCCTCATTGCGCCATGACGCCGCGCGCCGAATGGCAGCAACGTCTGGAACGACTGCCGGGCCGAAATCGCCTCCCACGCGGCGTATCGCGGCAGTCATTCATCTAGCCGTCCGCTTCCGGGGCGGAAGCGGACCTGAATGCCGCTTCCGACCGAAGCGGTCATGCGTAGGCGAATGAATCCGTTTGTCGCCCATGGCTGAGTCAGAATTGCCTGGAAATCGCCGCCGCCAGCATGCCGGCGGCAATCGCGGGCAGCGGTTTCTTCAACAGCAGCACGGTGGCCGCCGTGGTCAGCAAGGCCAGGCGCGCGCCGTTGTCTCCCTCGATCGCCATGGGTGCCAGCAGGGCGACCAGCACGGAGCCGGACATGGCGCCGATGAACTGTTTCACCCTGTCGCCGATGGGCACGAACGACATGACGTAGACCCCGCCCCAACGGGTCGCCAGCGTCACCACGGCCATGATCAGCACGAGGATCAGTGCGCTGTATCCCGCTGTTTCAATGTTCAACTTTTTTCTCCGTCCACAGGGTTCCTGCTACACCGCCCGCCAGTGCCCCCACCACGACATGGCTGTTTTCCGGCAAGTAGCGCCAGGCCAGCAGGGAGGCGCAGGCCGCGACGATCCAGATCAGCAGAAGGCGCAGGTTCTTTTCCCCACCCACCACCATGGCCAGCAGGAAGCAGCCCATCACCATGTCCAGCCCCAGGCTCCTGGGGTCATGAAGGGTGCCGCCGAAGAAGATGCCCAGCCAGGTTCCCAGCAGCCAGAACGACCAGAGGGCGAGGCCACCGCCCAGCAGGAGCCCCATGCCGGGCTGCCCGCGGCCGAATGCCTGCATGGACATCGCCCAGTTGGCATCGGACGCGACCAGCATGACGCCATAGCGCTTTGCCGGCGGTAGATGGCGCAGCCAGGGATAGAGCGTTGCGCCCATCAGCAGATGCCGGGCATTGATGGCAAACACGGTGACGGCCAGCGTAACGACCGGGACGTGAGTTCCCCACAATTCCAGTGCCGCGAACTGCGAGGCGCCGGCGAAGACCAGGGCGCTCATCGCCATGATCACGGAGTCCTCCAGGCCTGCCTGCACCGCCGCCAGCCCGAAGGCTGCCCCGAACAGCGTAACGAACAGGGAAATGGGAGCGAGTCGCCTGAAACCGACCCATACCGTCTGGCGATCGAATTCATGCAGGTTCGTATCGGCGTCTGCCATGCCGCAGCCTCTCTTTCTCGTATGTCAGTCGATGCCCCGGAGCGGTCGGCGGTATGAAAACACCCGCCTGGTAAAACGCAGCGCCTGGAAGGCCCCCGGCATTGTAAGGGCGTCGATACGAAGCGGGACAACAGCGCCAGCCTGGTCAGGCGAATCAGTGCCTTTGAACGCGGTTTTGCCGTAGCGGTGCCGACCCGCTGCAGCACGCCCGCACATCGGCAAATGCCCGGCTGCGAACATGGCCCCATGGAACTGGCGGTTTATCGAAGTCGTGCCCGTTCCGCGTGCATCCGCTCATCCAGGCGCCATTCGAGGAAATGGCTCGGTGTCCTTCCATTGCCGGAACAGGTGCCATCGACCGCGGCAGCCTTCGCTACGCCTGCGCTTCGGCCTTGATGAAGTCGACGAACGCCCGCAGCGGCGAGGGGATGTGGCGGCGCCCGTGGTAGTACAGGTAGGGGCCGTCGAAGGCCTGCCACCAGTCTTCCAGGATGGGCACCAGGCGGCCGTCGGCCAGCGCTTCGCGCAGGAAGTCCTCGAAGGTGTAGACGATGCCGAGGCCGGCGATGGCGCTGCTGATCTTGAGGTCGTGCGACGACGTGAGCAGTTGGCCGCGCGGCGGGATGCGAAACGTCCGGCCGTCCTTCTCGAACTCGAAGACACCCACCTTGCCGCTCTCGAAGCGGTGGCCCAGCAGCTCGTGGCCTTCCAACTCCGCCGGATGGAGCGGCCTGCCTCGCGCGGCCAGGTAGGCGGGCGCGGCTGCGGCGACGAAGCGCTGGCGCCGCGGGCCGATGGGCACGGCGATCATGTCCTTGGCCAGGCTCTCCTCGTAGCGCACCCCGGCGTCGTAGCCCGCGGCGATGACGTCGATGAAGGTATTGTCCATCATCACCTCGACCTTGACCCCGGGATAGAGCTCGAGAAAACGCGCCAGCAGGTTCGGCAGCATGTAGCGCGCCACGGGAACCGGGACGTTCAGCCTGAGCGTCCCGACCGGGCGATGGGCGTCGTCGTCGAGGTCGTTGAAGGCGGATACGATTTCCTGCAGGGCCGGTCGCAGGCGTTCGAGCAGGCGCTCCCCGGCGGCGGTCGCGGTCACGCTGCGAGTGGTGCGGTTGAGCAGGCGCACGCCGACGTCGCTTTCCAGGCGGCGCACGCAGTCGCTGAGCGACGAGGCGGACATGCCGCGCTTCTGCGCGGCGGCGCGGAAACCGCCGGCTTCCACCACGGCGGCGAACAGGGCGACATCGGTGAGGTTGGGCTGGCGCATGCGGGCTCCTCTCAGTGGGCGAGATTGTACGCCTTGCCGTACGGGGCATCCAGAAATAATCGGCTTATCACCGCTTTGCCGTACGGAAATAATCATCCCTCGTCCGGCAGTGCCGGCGTTTTCAATTCGACGAGAGGACTCAACCATGTGGAACGCCCCCGCTACGCCCGCTTCGGGCTCCGCAAGCAGCACAAGCCGACTGATGAAGTTGGCCCGTACCCTGGCCGCCGGCGCCGCCCTGATGAGCGCGGCCGGCATCGAAGCGTCAGGCCGTGTGGCGCCGAAGCCGGACTGGTCGACCCACGATATGCCTTCGCAGGAGGGGCGTATCGTGCTGGTCACCGGCGGCACCAGCGGCATGGGCTACGAGGACGCGCTGGCACTTTCGCGTGCCGGGGCCGAGGTGATCATCGCAGCGCGCAACCCCGAGCGCGGCGCAGAGGCCATCGCGCGCATCCGCGAGTCGGTCCCCGACGCCAAGGTCCAGTTCGAGGCCGTGGACCTGGCCAGCCTGGCCTCCGTGCGCGGCCTGGCCGAGCGCCTCAACGAGCGGCTGCCGCGCCTCGACGTGCTGGTCAACAACGCCGCCATCATGGCGCCGCCCGAGCGCGGTATCTCCGCCGACGGCTTCGAATTGCAGCTGGCGACCAACTACCTGGGGCACTTCGCGCTGACCGGTCTGCTGGTTCCCTTGTTGCGCGAGAGCCCGGACGCCCGCGTGGTCAGCCTGTCGAGCATCGCCGCGGCCCGCGGCAGCCTGAACTTCGACGACCTGCAGGCCGAGCGGCAGTACGACCCCTACGGCAGCTACGCGCAGTCCAAGCTGGCCATCCTGCACTGGGTCTTCGCGCTGCAGCGGCGCAGCGAGGCCGCCGGCTGGGGGATCCGCAGCATCGCCGCGCATCCCGGCGTTGCCGTGACCGAGCTGATCGCACGCGGGCCGGGCCTGAACAGCAAGTTCGGCCGACAATGGGCAGAGGACCGCGATGCGTACCACTCGGCCGCGCAGGGGGCGCTGCCCACGCTCTATGCCGCCACCGCGCCGGAGGCTGTCGGCGGTGCCTACTACGGTCCGACCGGCGACGAGGAACGGCGTGGGCCGCTGGGCTTCGCCAGGACGCCGCCGGCCGCGACCGACGAGGCCGATGCCGAACGACTCTGGAGGCTCTCCGAGCAGCTCACCGGCGTGACCTACCCCTGACGGCGTACCGGGCACGAGTTCGCCCCGTGCCCGACGCACCGCTGCCTGCCTCCAGGAGCTTCCATGAGCACGCCTCTCCTGCACCGCCTGAGCCTCGCCCTCAACGCCCGGGACCACGAGCTGCGCCCGGCGCTGTCCGGGTTCCTGCTGTTCCTCTGCCTGTTCGCCGGCTACTTCATGCTGCGCCCGATTCGCGAGTCGATGGGCGTCGCGGCCGGCGTGGAAAACCTGCAGTGGCTGTTCACCGCCACCTTCTTCGTCATGCTCCTGGCCGTGCCGCTGTTCGCCTGGCTCAGTGCGCGCGTGCCGCGCCTGCATTTCATTGACTGGGTGTATGGCTTCTTCGGCATGAACCTGCTGGTGTTCGTGGCGCTGTTCCAGCTGCAGCCGGACAGCCCCTGGCTGGCGCGCGCCTTCTACGTGTGGATCTCGGTCTACAACCTGTTCGTCGTGTCCGTGGCCTGGAGCCTGATGGCGGACGTGTTCGACAGCGAGCAGGCCAAGCGCCTGTTCGCCTTCATCGCCGCTGGCGCCAGTGTCGGCGGCCTGCTCGGGCCGGCCCTCAGCGCGGTGCTGATCGGCTCGCTGGGGGCTTCGGGGATGCTGCTGCTGGCCGCCGTGTTGCTCGGCGTCACCCTCGTGCTGAAACAGGCGCTGATGCGCTGGCGCGAGGAGGGCGGTGCCGGTCGCCCCGGTGCCGCACCGACGGAAAGCACCCGGCGTCCGCTGCCCGGCAACCCCTTCAGCGGCCTGACCGCGGTGCTTGGGTCGCCCTACCTGCTGGGGATCGCCGGGTTCGTGGTGCTGCTGGCCACGGTCACCACCTTCCTCTACTTCGAGCAGGCCCGGCTGGTGGCCGAGCATTTCCCCGACCGCGAGGCGCAGGTCCGCGTCTTCGGCATCATCGACTTCATCGTGCAGGCAGGCGCGCTGCTGTCGCAGCTGTTCGTCACCGGGCGCATCGCGCAGACGCTGGGCGTTCGCGTGCTGCTGGCGATCGTCCCGCTGCTGATGTGCGTCGGTTTCATCGGCCTCGCCCTGGCGCCGGGGTTCGCCCTGCTTGCCGCATTGATGATCGTGCGCCGTATCGGCGAATACGCATTCGTCCGGCCGGGCAGGGAAATGCTGTTCGCGCCGCTGGACGCCGAGAGCAAGTACAAGGCCAAGAACTTCATCGACACGGTGGTCTATCGCGCCGGCGACGCCATCAGCGGCTGGGCCAAGAGCCTGCTGGACATGCTGGGGCAAGGCGCCGGCCTGGCCGCGCTGATCGGCGCGCTCTGCGCGTTGCTGTGGGGCTATCTGGGATGGCAGCTCGGGCGCCGGGCCGATCACCAACAGGCGCGGCTGCAGGTCGCAGGTGGTGTTGCCGGGACGTAAGGGGGGCTCGGTGAAGGCTAGCTGTCGGGAGCAGACCTCAGCCGAGCCGGTACTGCATAGGTGGCTCGGCATTCGCTGCGGATGTCAGCGTGGGCGCTGCGCCATCCAACGCCGGTACTGGCGAGTACGTGAGGCGTTGGCCATCTGCTGCATGATCAGCGCGCGCAATGGCGACACTTGTGGATTGGGCGCCTTGTCCAGGCTGAGTTTGCGCAGCTGGAACTTGACCACGGCCATGTTGGCCAGGGAGGCCAGGGCCTTGTTCTTCCAGGTTACGGGTGACAATTGCGGGGCGCTGTCCTTGCCCAGTTGCCAGTCGCGCGGCAGGTTCGGGTCGATGGCCAGGGCCGTGCCGATGCCGACCATGGCGACGCCGCTGTCGATCACCTGCTCGGCCACCGGCCGGCGCCGGATGCCGCCCGTGACCATCACGGGCATCATCGCGACCTTCTGCATATCGCGGGCGAATTCCAGGAAATAGGCTTCCCGCGCCAGCGTGCGCCCGTCACGGGCTTCACCCTGCATGGCGGGTGCCTCGTAGCTGCCGCCCGACAGCTCGACCAGATCGACGTCCAGCTCGTTGAGCCGCTTCACCACCTGCTCGGCGTCCTCGGCACTGAAACCGCCGCGCTGGAAGTCCGCGGAGTTGAGTTTGACCGCAACCGAGAACCCGGGGGAAACCTCGGCCCGCACGGCTTTGACGATCTCCAGCAGCAGGCGGGCCCGGTTCTCCAGGGAGCCACCCCACTTATCCGTTCTCTGGTTGGTGAGGGGCGACAGGAACTGGCTCAGCAGATAGCCGTGGGCCGCGTGGATCTCCACGCCGGTAAAGCCGGCCAGCTCGCCGAGCCGGGCGGTGCGGGCGAAGCGGCGGATCACCTCGTCGATGACCTCTGGCGTCATCTCATAGGGTGTGTCGAAGTGCCTGGACATCTTGCCCAGGTCCAGCGCTACCGCCGACGGCGCCCAGGTCTTCTGTCCCAGGTTGGCTCGCATCTGGCGGCCGGGATGGTTGATCTGCAGCCAGAACTGCGCACCCCCGGAGCGGCCGATCCGGGCCCAGCGCTCGAACTTCTCCAACTGCCGGTCATCCTCCAGCACCACGCCGCCGGGGCCCGTCATGGCGCGGCTGTCGACCATCACGTTGCCGGTGATGATCAGGCCGGCGCCGCCATCGGCCCAGGCCTGGTACAGGCGCATCAGCTTCTCGGACGGCGCCTGGTCATCATCGGCCATGTTCTCTTCCATGGCCGCCTTGGCGATACGGTTCGCAATGCGGGAACCATTGGGGAGGATCAACTCGTCGAAAACGCCCATGGATACTACCTCGTGTGATGGTGGGCCGACCTTAAGATTAAAGTTCACTTTAATGTCAAGGCCTTCTCCACGCCTCGGACAGCGGCATCCGCGTGACGGGGCTGTGCATCAATCGATCCGCAGCTCGCCCGACCCGGGCAGGCTGCTTACCAGATCGGCCCCCAGCAGCCTGGCCGGGGTGTAGGCCCCACCAGCCGGGCGCGTCTGCATCAGGTATCCAACCACCGCCAATGCGCCGCTGACGGTCAGGTTGTAGACATTGGCGGTATGCACCCGGGCGACCTTGCGCTCGCCACGAGCGTTGCGGGCTTCTCCCCAAACCCAGGTGCCCGACTCGGCGCGCTTGCCGTCGTCCGGCCCGGTCACGTTCTTGTCGATGCGGGCCTTCAGTTGCTTCTGTACCCATGACAGCCCCAGCAGGGGCCGGATCAGATTCGCCAACCTGGCGCCGCGGATCATGCCCCGGGAGCCGGGTACGAACACCTCGATAGTGGGGATGCCGGTGGTGTGGTAAGCGGTGGAGACATCGCCCCAGGGAATGGTCATGGCAGGCTTCTCGCCGTCACCGAAGTCTATGCGCCGAACCCGATAGGCCAGCGGTACCGAAACGACCTTGCCGTCGCGGCGTACCTTTCCGCCTTGCGCCAACCCTTCGATGGAAGTCTTGGCGGTACCGGGAGACATGCTGGAGCGGGTGTCGATGCCCAGTGCGAGATGGGTCGCATCGGGCAGGGCATTCTTGAGCGCGGCAGCCACGCAGTCGGTGGGGATCACATCGAAGCCCACGCCCGGGCAGACCACCACGCCGGCGGAGCGCGCACGGTCGTTCAGCGATTGGGCATGCGCGAACACCGAGATCTCGCCGGTGATGTCCAGATAATGGGCGCGAGCGCGCAGGCAGGCTTCCATCATCGGCGCCGCCGTGGCGGAGAAGGGGCCGGCACAGTGCATCACCAGTTCGCAATCTTCGATCTGCGCGTCCAGCCGCGCTTCGTCAAGGCCGAAGTGGCGCGCTTCGAGGCCGAGTTCACTGGCCAGCGCCTCGACCTTTTCACGACTGCGGCCGGCCAGTATCGGCTTGTACCCGCGCCGTACCGCTTCACGGGCAATCAGCTCGCCGGTGTAACCGTACGTGCCGTAGATCATCCAGCGCATCTGCTTTTCCATTGCCAGCTCCAGCCTGTGAGGTATGCGTCGAACGGTAACCTTCAAGTTGAATTCAATGTCAAGGACGCCATCGGGGCCGGCATTCACAGCCGCCGATTGCTGACACGAATCGCAAGGAATAAAGCCCTGGGAAGTGACGCCGACAAGCTTGACCTTAAAGTTCAGTTAAACGTTAGGGTGCGCGCAGATGGCCTCTCAGAGGTGTGCCAGAGCGACGCAGACAACCTGGTTTCTGCTCGCATATCAGCCATAGCGCAAGCGGAGACAGAGAATGAAACTCGGAAATATTGCGGTGATCACAGGCGTGCTCCTGAGTGCTGTCGCAGCATCCTCATGGGCGGAGAACGCCGTTGAGGCCGGGCAAGTCGACGGCAAGACCACCCTTGGCGGCCGCGAAGTGAGCGTGGCGGCGGGCGGGCTGTATGACCGCTATGAGTCGAACCCGCCGCTGTCGGTGATCGCCGCCGAGGCGCCGGATATCGACCTCAGCTGGTTCAGGGCGCTGAAGAAAACCAAGGTCGACATGGGCTTCGAGTCGTATTCGCCCAACTTGTACTACAAGAACAGCCGGGTGACGGCGGTGTTCACGGCAGACATAGATCGGCTGAGGGAGCTCATGCCCGCGGAGGTTCTGCAACACGTCCAGCCGCTTCAGGTATGGCCGGGCAGGGGCCTGGTGGCGTTCACCGCCTATGCCTACGAATACTGCGATAACGACAGCTACAACGAGATCGCGCTGTCGATCGTCACCAACAAGCCCGGCAGCTCGAACCTGGGGCCCGTAACCCTGATCGGCCAGTCCATGTCCAAGGACTTCTGGGGCTATGTACTCAAGCTCCCGGTGAATACCGAGCTGGCCGAAGTCAGGGGCGTGGTTGGCTATAACCTGCCGAAGTGGCTGACCGATATCAATTACAAGGAAACCGACAAATCGGTTGTCTTTGAAATCATCGACAAGGAAACGGGGAAAGTCGACGCCATCTTCGAGGGCGAAAAACTCAGCGACCTCTCGGATGAGATCGATATGGTCACCAACAGCTTCACCAATATCGGCCACGACGGTGAGCTGGCCTATGGCTATGCGATTTCGCGCCAACAAAGCCACGCATCCAGTTCGAGCAAGGAGTCGGTGAAGCTCACGCTGAGCGATGGCAGCCTGTCCGCCTACATCGAATCGCTGGATCTGGGAAAAATGATGAAGTACGAATACGTACCGGAGTTCCAGAGCGCCCTGTATGCACCCGAGCCCCTGAAGGCCATGCTGGAACGCGATTGAATCCATGCGGATTCGAGAAACAAGTCAGGCCGTAGCAGCCTGGCTTGTTTTCTTGCCTCGGGTGCGTACCTGCGCTTGCGCTGATCGCCTAGGGCAGACGCATTTCAAGCCAGGGTCGAACCCCCGGTCTTCGCCTTTTCCTCCTGCCCGTCTTCGCGAAAGCGGTTCAGCAGCCGCTGCGTGTTCTCGGCGCAGCGCATTCCCTCGGGCTTGGTTTCGATACCTTCGATGACAGCGAGCAGTTGCGCCTTGTTCTGCTCCAGGCGCTTCTGCAGGACTTCGATTTCGGACACCTTGCGTTTGAGACTATCCAGGAGCTCGCCATGTTGCCAGGCATCGGCGCTAGCCGGCAGCAGATTGCGAATCTCCTCCAGTGAGAAACCAGCATTCTGGGCGCTGGCGATGATCTCCAGGATCCACACCGCCTCGGGGCCGTAATCGCGATAACCGTTCGCCTTGCGCTCCACCGGCTTGATCAGGCCGCTCGACTCGTAGAAGCGGATGCGCGAAGCCGCCAGGCCGCTGAGCTTCGCCAGTTCTCCGATTTTCATATCCCATACTCTCGAAAGGCATTGACCTTGAAGCTTACTTTAAACCTACAGTCGAAACGCGGCCAGGTGCAGCCAGGGCCGTGGCGGATGGGAATAAGGATGGCGGATTCAGCAGCGACACCTTCTATCGCATTCCCACGCCGGGCCTATCGTAAAGGAGCGAATGCTCAGGCCATGAGCGAACCACGATCAGCGGAACACGGCCGATCGTCAGTCTCCACATCACATAGGAGAAGCGACTATGGGGTACGTCACAGTAGGGTCTGTTCCCGTTTCGTCGCGAGCCGCGTTGCCGCGTCAAATGGCGCCAGGCAAGGCGCGGGACGCAGGTAATGGTCGTTCCCTTGCCAAGTCCCGCAACGCCGCATGGCGCCATTTGCCGCGCAACCCGAAGGGCCGGGCCTGTTTTTGCGCGATGCGGCGTTTCTCGTCGCTTATTTGGAATGACCAAACTTCGCTCCTCGTGCCTTGCCT
>NZ_JADDIX010000058.1:17953-18054 GCF_015070855.1 Pseudomonas lopnurensis | reverse complement strand
TTGCCGCGTCAAATGGCGCCAGGCAAGGCGCGGGACGCAGGTAATGGTCGTTCCCTTGCCAAGTCCCGCAACGCCGCATGGCGCCATTTGCCGCGCAACCC
>NZ_JADDIX010000058.1:0-17917 GCF_015070855.1 Pseudomonas lopnurensis | reverse complement strand
CTCGTCGCTTATTTGGAATGACCAAACTTCGCTCCTCGTGCCTTGCCTCGCGCAAAAACAGGCTCCGGCGCGGCCGCGTACGAAACGGGAACAGACCCTCAGGACGGGGTTGAGATCTTCTACAAGGACTGGGGTCCACGCGACGCCCAGATAATCCACTTTCACCACGGCTGGCCGCTCAGTGCCGATGACTGGGATGCCCAGATGCTCTTCTTCCTGGCGCAGGGTTTCCGGGTCATCGCCCATGATCGCCGTGGCCATGGGCGCTCCAGCCAGGTCTGGGACGGTCACGACATGGATCACTATGCCGACGATGTCGCCGCGGTCGTCAGTCACCTGGACGCCCAGCAAGCCATTCACGTCGGACACTCCACAGGCGGTGGCGAGGTCATCCGCTATATCGCGCGGCATACCGCGGACCCCGTTCCCAAGGCGGCGATCATCAGCGCGGTTCCGCCGTTGATGGTGAAGACCGAAAGCAACCCGGGCGGCTTGCCGAAAAAAGTGTTCGACGATCTCCAGGCCCAGCTCGCCGCCAACCGCGCGCAGTTCTATCGCGATATTCCGGCGGGCCCGTTCTATGGCTACAACCGCCCTGGAGCGAAGCCATCGGAAGGGGTGATCTCGAATTGGTGGCGACAAGGCATGATGGGGAGCGCCAAGGCCCATTACGACGGCATCGTCGCCTTCTCCCAGACCGACTTCAGCGCAGATCTCGAAAGCATCACGATCCCTGTTCTGGTGATGCATGGCGACGACGATCAAATCGTCCCTCATGAGAACGCTGGGGTTCTGTCGACGAAGCTGCTCAAGAACAGCACCCTGAAGCTCTATCCGGGCCTCCCGCACGGCATGCCGACGGTCAACGCCGAGACGATCAATAACGATCTACTGGCCTTTGTACGAGGGTGATTTTCGCGGGAGCCAGGGGCTCGTTCCCTGGCTCCCGCTTTTGCGCGTTTGATCTCTCCTGAAGTATCGGCAAGCAGGTGGCGATAGAGGTTGCTCGCAGGTTGAACCCGCTTTAACGAGCTATCGCGATCCAGGGTTTTCAGCAGCGAAGGGCGCCGCCAGAATCTGTCCAGGGGAGTCGTGGTGGCAGTCAACACACCGAACCGGACGAGTGTCAGCATGACATGTACTGATAGCGTTTATCCCTGCCATCGGGCCGGCTTGGGGCGACGCCCACCGCTTGCATAGCGTGAACGGGCGTACGCTCGTCACCGAACCCTGCTCAGGGCTTGGCCAGATAACCGGGCAGTTCTTCCATCCGCTTCATCCAGCGTGCGATATGGCCGTACGGTTCGAGATCCACACCGCCTTCCGGCGCCAGCGCGACGTAGGGGTAGACCGCGCAATCGGCAATGGTGGGCCTGCCCATCGCAAGCCAGTCATTGCGCTCCAGATGCGTGTCGAGGATCGAGAGAACGGCCGGCGACTTCGCAAGCGCCTCTTCCTTGTCCAGTGCGTAGCCGAACTTCTGCACCAGCCGCGCCGCACAGAGGCTGTGCTGGACCTCGTTGGCGGCGAACGACAGCCATTGGACGATTTCCGCCTGGCCTCGCGCATGAGCAGGCCACCACGCCAATCCGCCGTACTCGCCGGCCAGGTAGACCAGGATGGCCTGCGAGTCCCGGACGACATGCGATCCGTCCTCCAGAACCGGTAGCTGACCCAACGGATTCAGCTCCGAAAGCGGCGGTCGCTTGTGTGCTCCGCCCGGAATATCCACCGGAACGCGTTCAAGTTCGATATTGGCCAGAGAGGCGAAGAGCCTCACCTTGTAGCAATTGCCGGAGGCGCCCAGATCGTACAGTTTCATTGCGCATCTCCATCGACGAGTTGATTGAATTCGAGGACGTTGCCGTCGGGGTCGCGGATGAACAGCGCGACTCTTCTGGGGCCGATGGGATGTGGCCCCTCGGTGATGACGATCCCCCGTTCACCCAGCCATGCCTGAAGTGTCTGGAGGTCATCGACAATGAAGGCCGGGTGGGTCATGCCCGGCAGCTTCACCGGGGCATCCAGCAAGGCGTTGTGCGCATCGGGCAAGCGAGCGCCGTTGAAGATCAGGTTGATACGCACCCCATCCGCGCTGAGCATCTCGTTGGCCTCGAACCGCGGAAAGCTCGCGCTCTCCACGAACCCGAGCGCCTGGTAGAAGGCCATCGCCCGGTTCTTGTCGCTGACACGGATGCCGATGTGGTCGTATGAAAGAATCCGCGCAGGGCTGGGTCGTTCGGTCATGGCAGAAGCTCCGGTTGACGTTGGAAGCCGAAGTGTCTGCCGGTCTGCCCGTTTCACCAATGGCTCGAGCCTGACAATACTTGTGCACTAAACGCACAGATCGAAGGTGGCAATGGACAGGCTCAAGGCGATGGCCAATTTCGTCCGGATCGTCGAAAACGGTAGCTTGAGTTCGGCGGCCGACGCGACGGGCCAATCCGTGGCGTCGCTCGTACGCTCGCTGGCGGCGCTGGAGCGGCATCTGGGGGTTCGATTGCTGAACCGCAGTACGCGGCGCATGGCCCTTACCAATGAAGGCGAAGAGTACCTGGCCTGGAGTCGCCGCGTACTCGCGGACTTCGACGACATGGAGCAGCGGCTGGAGGCGCGCGACGGCGCCGTCCGCGGCCTGCTTCGCGTGACCGCGCCTGTCGAGTTCGGCCAACGCTACGTCGCGCCGCTCGTGAATGCCTTTCTCAAGGCGCATCCCGAACTGCGGGTCGAGCTGAGCCTGAGCGACCAGGTGCTGCCATTGCTCGATGAACGTCTCGATCTCGCACTGCGCATCGGCCACCTTCCCGACTCGGCCATGGTGGCGCGGCAGCTCGGCGCCACGCGGCTGGTGACCTGCGCAAGCCCCGGTTACCTGCGCAGCGCCCCTGCCATCGACAGCCCGGAAGCGCTACGGAAACACGCCTGCATCACGCTCGCCTCGCAAGGCCGGCACTGGTATTACCGCCACAAGGAAAAGGACGCCGCCGAACCCATCGCGCCGAGGCTGGTTTGCAACCAGATCCGAGCCGCCGGCCTGGCCTGCCTGCAAGGCCTGGGCATTACGCGATTGATGCACTACCAAGTGGCGGACGAGCTCGCCGACGGTCGTTTGCTCCGGATACTCAGGGATTTCGAGCCGATGGATCTGCCGATCCAACTGGTCTATCCGCATTCGTTGCAGCTGTCGCCGCGCGTAAGAGCATTCGTGGAGTGGGCGGGGCCGCGGTTGGAGAGGGGGATGCCTGATCCTGATGATGGTTAGCGTCTGTTTTCGGCCAGAAACTGCCGATCGCCACTTCTGCGGCTACCTTTCAAATCGATTCGAAAAGAGAAGCTCTTTTAGGGGCGAGTGCAAGCGTCGCAGCTAGATTAGAACGTTAAATACACTGGGCATGGCGCCCATAGCTTGCTGGCCAAATGATATCCCCCTGGCGTACCGTTGCAACCTGTACACGCGGCACGAAAAGGATTTGAAAGCATGAAAATTGTCAACCATGGAAGCGGCATCCACCAGCGGGAAATTCCGGGCATCGACTTCCTTAACAAAAGTCTCCCCACAGACTGGGTCGGCCATACCAACCTTGACCTTTCCCTCCCTCAAGGGTCACGGGAAATCGACTTAGTGTTGTTCTCTGCTGACCGCATTTTCTTGATTGATCTGAAAGACGGCCACGGCCGCTATGAAAGCGTCGGTGGTGGTTGGTCACTTAATGGCGCCCCACAAAATGGTCAGTCGCCAGTCAAAAAAATTCTGGAAAGTGCACGGGAGGTGTGGATCAGGCTCGACAGATTCCTTGAGGATCGAGCACGTCAAACCAAGCGCCCTCGCCTTCCCACACCGAAGGTAGTTGGCGTAGTCGTACTGACGAGCAGCACGGACCTAAGCGGTATTGCACCAACAGAAGAGCTAAGTGTCTTCACTGCAAAGAGCTTCTGCAGCATCGTGAAGGACACCAAGCTACGGGTAGGACGCTTCCACCCGGTTTCTCCCGAATTCGTTTCTACTCCGGTGTACTCCGAAGAATGGCGACGCCATCTAGATCTCTTCCTGAACGTAAAGAGCGGTGTGTTTGTGCCCGGAATGCGTAAGTACGGCGGTTATGCAGCCTCGGGCTCAGGAGCTGCAACGTACGTCGGACCATCTCGCATCTATCAGGAGTTCGCCGTAGAAGACGACACATCAGCCAAGGCCACTGGGCTCCTTCGAGTATGGGACTTCTCTAAGGCCGAAACGAGATTTCAAACAAGAGACGGCAGACTCGAAATTGCCGGTCGCGAACGCGCCATTATCGGGTGGTTGAACGACAGAAATGAGGATTGCGCAAAAGCAGTTCTGCAGCCGAAAGCCGAAGATCAAGAGCGGGCGCCAGAGTACTGGGAAGTTTACGACCAGCGCAGGCGGATGAAACGACTCTCGGAGTTTGTACGGAGTGAGCTCCCTCGGCTTCGGCCAAATGAGCGAATTGATATTGCTCGACAACTGCTACTTCAAGCGAGCTACCTGCATACCTATAACGCGGCTCATCTCGACCTGGCCGGGCATAGCGTCTGGGTAGCCCTACCTTCCGAGGTCAAGCTGTCTCATCTCATGGCGGCTCGATACCCGCAGGCAACCTCTCTTGGTGACACAAGATATCAGTTTCTATCTAGTGTGAAATCTCCAGAGGAATATTTTGATCAGGAGTCAACCGGGGAGCAGCGGGATGTTTTCCACCTTGGCTGCTTGGTTCATCAGATCCTTTATGGTGTTCTACCTGCTGGCACTCCGCCAGACTGGGCCCCTTCGATTGATGCTGAGGGGGTCTATTCCAATCTCCATCACGTCCTCGCACATGCAATCACTTGGGACGTAGGCGTTCGTTACAAGAGTGCCATCGAGTTGCTGGAGGCCTTCAATACCGCGACTGAGCCGCCAGAGAGTGGTGCGGAGATTCTAAAACGTCTCGAGTTGTTTAAAACAGTCCAGTCACAGATGAAGTTCTTCATGCAGTTCCCCATGCTGGACGAAATCAAAGACAATGACTTTGTGACCATTTGGCGTTCGCAAACTGCTGACGGCGCCATGCTTGTCAAGTTGTGGAAGCGCGCTGCTTGGGCTGATGGCCCTACTGACCAGCCACGTATTCTCGACTTCCTGGAGCGAGCTCGTCACTACAGCATTACCCATCCCCCCGGATGCGTCCCTATCAAATCTGCGTACTGGCTGAACGATGCCTTCGCACTGGTACAACCTTTCGTCGAAGCCCCCAGCCTCCCAGAACACCCTTTGCTTGCAGATAAAAGCGCCGTCCCCATGGAGCAAGCCTTAGGGTTCGCCCTGGAGCTTGTCCAAACGGTAATAACTCTTCACGATTCGGGTGTCAGTCATGGCGATCTTAAGCCGCAAAACATTCTCGTCTGCGGCGAGACTCCGTCTCCATGCCTTGTCGATTACATTGACTTCTGCAGCAGCAGTGATGGGGAGCTAAAGACAACTGCATATGCTCCGACTACCGGGGGAACCATTGAACGGGATCGGTTCGCTGTAACCAAGATCGTCGAAGAATTGCTTCACGGACTAGAGTTATCTGACACCGTTCAAGCGGACGTGGCCGCTGGAGTAAAAAAATGCCGCGGCGACGATGCACTCGCAAACGCAACCCTTCTTCCTCTGCAAGACGCACTTCAACGCGCACTCTCCCCTCCTCTCCAACAAAGGACGCGGCAGCTCAGCATTGGACTGCCAAGCGCCCCTACTGGAGAGATGCTCCCGGACGACGATGGCTTCGGGTATGGCGTCATAGGCTCAGAGTTCTTCGTCCGGGGACTAACAGACATTTTGTATTTCAGGATCAAGGACTCACGCATCGTTTTTGCGCGTCACGCGACTGCTCCGCAAGTCGAACACCGTCGCCTATATGCACGCCAAGTAGGACTACTGGGTGCGAGTATTTCAGTACGTGGCAACGTCGCTCCGTCCTATAAAGACTTTCAATTGCTCTTGGAGGAGCCAGATTTCGCAGCGCTCATGAAGCCGGCTAGTGCAGTAAAAATACCTGTCGAAGAGCCAACAGAAGAAGCTGAAGACATTGACCCAACTGAGCTTACGTTAGCCACCACCGCCGAAACTGACGAAGACGCAGTCACAGAGCTTGTAGAGTCGAGCAGCAGCACACAGCGGTCCAGCATCCCGGATCTGTGGAAATCCATGGTCGATATCGAG
The DNA here is from genome assembly GCF_015070855.1 of Pseudomonas lopnurensis. Taxonomy (GTDB): domain Bacteria; phylum Pseudomonadota; class Gammaproteobacteria; order Pseudomonadales; family Pseudomonadaceae; genus Stutzerimonas; species Stutzerimonas lopnurensis. Next base: position 11,715 of record NZ_JADDIX010000058.1, on the reverse strand, counting down.
GCCAGCCTAGCTAACGAAGCGCGGGCGGTCGGACCAAGTTCGCTCCGTCGTGAGAATGGCGTTCATGCCGTTCCCATCGAACTGTTGCGTGGGCACTTCGAATTTGACAAGCGCGATCGCGTCAACGTGGAGCGCCTAGGGAACGATGGCCGATGGCGCAGGATCGGTATCTTGGACCTGGCCAGATCCAGTGCAGAGTTCATTCACATTGAGGCTCCAGCCTGGCTAGAAGCTGTAGGCAATCTTGTGGACCAAGATCAACGGCTTCGCTTCACTAGCACGATGGAGAACGCCAACATCACAAGGCGCGACGCAGCGGTGAAGAGGATTCTCGGTCGTCGCTCAATTGTGCCGAATCTGATCGACTACTTCGATCCAGCATGCTCGCCAGAACTTCAGGACGTGGCCGTCGATGTCAACGTAGACGAAATCATGGAACTCTATGGTCTCAACGACACACAGGCGAAGGCATTTGCGCAAATTTTCAAGGTCCGCCCCCTTGGCCTTCTTCAGGGACCACCTGGCACGGGAAAAACCAAGTTCATTGGGGCATTGATTCATTACGCGCTGACTCGCGGATATGTTCGCAACGTTCTGCTCTCCAGCCAGTCACATGAAGCCGTGAACAACGCGGCAGAAGCCGTCCTCAGATTGTTTCCAGGCAGTGAGGATGCGCCCAGCATTCTCCGCATTGGTCAGGAAGATGATGTATCTGAGCAACTCCTCCCTTACCACGTACTGCGAGTCGAGCAGCTCTACAAAGACAACTTCAAAGCCACATTGAAATCGAGACTGATGACCGCTGCGGCATCTATCGGGCTTTCCGAGCATGCCGCGACACAGGTCATATGGGTAGAGACTTCGGTGCGTCCGGTAGTTGAAGCTCTTAACAAGCTTGCAGAGGACACAGAGGTAGAGGGCGTTCCAGATCGTCTGCAGAGTCAGCTAGACACTCTAGCGACCATGATCACCGGCATGGACATCGACGTTGACCTGCCACCGATAAGTCATCTACCTAGCTCATATCTGCTCGACTCCATCTACAGTGCAATTGCGGACCAAACCGATTGCTCGCCAGATGGCATCGCGAAGCTGCGAGCCGTCGCCCTACTCACTAGAGATATTGTGAGCAGTGTTTCTACCAGCGAGCGCAGCTTCGAAACCTTTCTCGCGGGTACTCGACAAATCGTCGCGGGTACCTGTGTAGGACTGGGACGCTCCTCGCTGGGCCTGACGTCGACGGCTTTTGACCTTGTTGTCATTGATGAAGCTGCACGCTGCACCGCCAGCGAACTCTCGGTACCGATGCAGGCTGGCCGATGGTGTGTTTTGGTAGGGGATCAGGCACAGCTGCAACCGCGTATTGACGAAACAGTACTTTCGCTCGTAGCTGAAAAAACCGGTTACTCAGCAGAACACATCACCGAGAGCGCATTCCAAACAGTTTTCGAGTCCAGCTTCGGCGACCTGATAAGCCAACGGCTACTCACTCAGTACCGCTCTCTTCCTCCGATTGGGCGGGTTGTCTCCAACTCCTTCTACGGTCAGGCGCTTCAGCCTGGACGCTTGGTATCGGATGTACCAGACACGTCATACCCACCGGCACTGAACGTCCCTCTTACATGGGTGTACACAGATGACATGCGAGAGGAAGCATTCCAGAAACCAGAACAGAAAAAGAGCTCGAAAAGTCTTCTAAACCGCGTGGAGTGCGAGCTCATTGCTGGCATGTTGATGGATTGGGACCAAAGCACCGCTTTCGTCGAATGGTTAAAAACCAAAACCGAACGAGAGCCTGCAATTGGCATCATCTGCTCATATGCTGCACAGGCCAATGCCATCCGCCACAAGCTTCAACTTGCTCGCCTCAGCGACACGATGCGTTCGGCCATCAAGGTTGGTACCGTCGACAGCTACCAGGGCAAGGAGAACCGAATCATAATTTTGTCGCTCGTACGGAACAACGCTGATGGAATTCGAATTGATGGGAAACCGACAATTCGTCCAGGCTTCATGTCACGTCCTAACCGCATCAACGTAGCGGCCAGCCGCGCAATGGACCGGCTTGTAATAGTCGGTGCGAGAGATCGCTGGGCGGCCGGCGGCCCCATGTCCACATTGCGAGATCAATTTGAGCAAGAGGTTAATGACGGCCATGGGGTATTCATCGAAGCAGGTCAGATGCTTCAGGAACAACGAGCGGCCCTTAGCACACCCACAGTGGATAAGCGTGCTAAGAAACCAAGCAACAAGGAGGTTTCATGAGCAGAGTTCCAGCATCCCCGCCGTACGACGCTCATCAAGAGGACGTGTCGTCGATTGACATTGGGATATATGACGTCCTGCTGCCTTGCCGTCGCTACCGCGTGACGTTCAAGCTCGCAGAAGTCGGTAAAGTGTCGCTAACGACAGAGTTTCTTCTTCGTCTCATCCACACTGTAGACGGCATGCCGGAAGCCACCGTTGCGAAGTTCTTTGACTTTGAACCACAAGAGATGACCTACTTACTGAACGACGCAGTAAGTCTTGGATATATCAACCGCGACGCAGGACGCTTATGGCTAACAACAGCTGGCCGTCAACTCTTCGTACCATGGGATGAGGCGCCCCAGATTTACAACGTTGATACAAGGACGATGAGTGTCGGCTTCGACATGCTTTCTTTCTCTCCCGAGGAGAAAGCATGGATGGAACATTTCGACAATCGACTGCCTGAACTTCCTATTGATCCGTCGATTGCTAGCACCGCTAGGGATCGAGTTCCGATGTCGTTCAAGCACCATTTCAACGACCTCACTTCACGACGCCACTCCAGGCACACAGCTCGCAAATCACTGTACTCCATTGACGAAATCGTTCCGACTGAACGTTTCTCTGCGATTGTCCCTGTTGTAGTGAAGGCCACCCTCGCGAATCCTGCTCAGGGGGAGCCAGATCTACTGGTTTGGCGATCTGAGGAGCAACTTGAGGGCCGTCATCAAATTACCTCTGCAGTCGCCCGATTCGTGGATGAACTGCGGATGGAGCTTCCAACTGACGCCAACATGCACTACAAAATCCTTGCCGATTTGGCTCCAGACCTCATGCGTGATTATGTGGATAAGGACGGCATATCAGCGGAACGTTTCTATCGGGAAGTCGCGTCGCTCAAAGGCGCGGGGTTCAGACGTAATCGACGTACGGTTCCTATTCTGGGCCCTCTAATTAGTGTCAAAACCACTAGGCTCCTCCTAGATGGCCTCAATCGGACCTGTGCAAACAGCCAAATCAACTGCATTCCACATAAGTTCTATTGGAGGGCACCCTCCAACCGACACTGGGGCCTGAGCCGTTCCCTACCAAAATTGTGCGACGGAATCTCAGAGTACCTTGCAACAAAGGTGGGGGAGGATGCTCCTCCCCCCCTCCCGGTGCTTATTCGCGAAGCCCATACTCGAGGACCAGAACGCGCTTTCTCCGAGGTGCTGGAGATCAATACGAGTGCGTTACCTTCGTCAATAGAGGTTCTCTTGATACCCGGATTATCTGTGGCGGTAGTGGTACATCTGCCTGTTCAGGCAATAAATGGACACGCAGTGCCATTGGGTTTTGTCAGCATCGATGCAGATGTTGTTGCTAGGGCTGAGAAGTTACTCCAGGAGGTGACGTCAATTGAGCTCCCTGCAGAACGCGTAACTGAGGATATGATTGACTTTCCCGAGTAGCGTTTTCAAAGGGCGACTCGATACGAAGCTTGCTGTCGAGGGCCAGATCGAAGAGAGCCAGATCCCGAGTTCTTTCTGCAATTTGCAGCCTTACTCGGATGGCCCAATATCTCTAAGTCGGATCGGGGTTTTCTGCCCGACCAGTTTTCCTTTGTTCCAGGGCTGACGGCTGCAGGTAGCGATGGCGTTCATGGCAAGTCCTCCACGTGTGGGAGAACAAGGGTGGCTAGCCAGAGCGGTGGTCGCTGACCGGCCAGGGGCAGACATTGCGTCGGTGATTGCCTCCCAGCTTAAGAGTAACGCTCTTGCGCTTCAGCCAATGGTCGTCTTTAGTGATCGATAATGGCCGTGTTCCAGTGCCGCTGAGCCTTACGTCGACGACGTTGCCGCATTCATCATTGAATGGCTACCTACCAAAAGGAATTGATAAGCATGAGCAAGCTGCACTATCCAATTTTTCTCTCTTTTCTTGCTGCACTCAGTGCAGGATGCACAAGTAATATATCCAGCAAGCACGCAACCTCAGCTGCCAAAATCAACATCGAGCCTGGGTATCAATACCGCCTTCCTAAAACATCATTTGATGTTACCGCTGATTTTGAAGCCACTGGTTGCACCATAGATCCGTCTAACAATACGCTCTCAATCTTATACACGGCGAAGGTCAAGATAGACAAAATCGAGTCTGGGGATCCAGACGCATCGTACATATTGGACTACGAGGCACTAGATGCACTAACAAAACTTACAAGAATGGAGCTCGCAACAACACCAACGGGACTACTCACTAGCGCCGGGGCGAAGGCTGCCGACTTATCTGGCCCGCTTATAGTGGATAGTGTCAAAACAGTAGCGAATGTTGCAACAGCCATAGCCCTTCCACAGGCGCACGTAACGAATTTGGTAAGCAGTACTATCGGGGCACTCAATGCCAAACAGGTCAGGGCATTTAACCTAAATATGTCCAATATGGAAGATTTCCAAGCCTTCTTAGATAAAGAAGGGTTCTCCAAAAGACAGCAGCAGCAAATTGATAAAGCGAAGCAAATTGATCCTTGCACTCCCATGAAGGAGAAGCTCGCGAAAATCGAAAGCATAAAAGGCGAGCTACACCAAGCTAAAACAGATGCAGGTAAGGTAGAAAAGTTAAGACAAGAAATTTTAGCTAAAAAATCAGATGCAGCATGGCTGAAGTCTGAAATAGAGTTTCATAGCAAATATAAGAACACTGATCAGCAAAAATACTACAATGATAAGCTGAAAGACACGGATGCAGAAATCTCTAAGAATAATGCAAGCTTGGTCTCTATTCAGAAATCCGCCAGCAGCCTGCCAGCGTTACAGTCGCAGCTAGATTCGGAGTATTCGGCGCTGCGATTCACAAAAAAAGCTAACATCCAGCCAGGGGCGGATAAGCTTATATCAAAAACAATTAGCGTAGATCAAAGCTCCATCGGCGCCTTGATAAATTTCGGAGTGGCTGGGAGCAAGACGCTGGATTGTCTCAACGGCAGTGGTTTTAAATGCATAAGAAAATATCCGGAAGTTCAAGTTGTGCTTGAAAATCTTTCGTCGACTGAGTACAACGTGGGCGGAAAAGGTAAAGAGGTGTCTGGGAAAGATGGGCGTAATGGTATTTTTTATAGAACCCCTGGCGAAGCCAGGCTAGTTATATGTGAGGGGCTGTGCAGCGGTTCAAATTCACGGAATGAGTTAACCAATCAAATAGTTCCAGTCTCTCAATATGGAACTGTTGGAAATCTCACTTTGAGAAACGGGATGTTTGCCGACAATCAAATAGATCTAGTGTTTCATGAGAATGGTACACCCAAAACACTGGCCTTTGACTCGAAAGCCAGATCCGAGGCTGCTCGTCAGGCCGCGCTCCAAAGTGCTGAGACCGTCCTGAAGTATGTCGATGACCGAAATGCCTCCATAAGAGAAAGCAACAAAGGAGCTCAGGAAGACAGCCTGGCTCAAGTCAGGTATGAGAAGGACTTAGCTACCGAACGGGAAGCAATTGCCCAGATCCTAAACGACTCACCAGCCAACTCTATTGATGCAAAAATAAAGTCCTATGAGAAACAAATAGAGCTTCTGCGTGTTCAGCGTCGCCTTGAGGAAGAGCGAAAACTTTTATATCGCGCAACTGTAACTGGTCAATGAATAGGCGTAGCACGGAGCGCAACACACAACAATTAGGGCGCGCGGTAGAGATGCTGGTTACCCTCCGCACCTACACAGATCGCCAGTGTTCTCGTGCATGGCCGAGCGTCGGCACGTTGGGCGTCCTCAACCAGCCGGGCCCACCTATGAACTCTGGGCCATCAGGTGTGAGGCCGTGGTTTCCGTTCGACGGGCGCGACGAGCGGGATCGGGAAAGCGAGGGGGGGTTGAGGGGGAGAAACGTGTGGATTAGATCAGTCCAAAACTACCGTTTTGACGGCAATAAGCGGCCAGAAGCGGTCAGTCACGAGAGGCAGAGTCGCCCCAAAGCTACCGAAGTTGAGATATCAATCTCCCTCCCTTTTCCACGTCGCACCCGACTCGCCCATAGCTACTGTATCTGTGTACGATGCCGGCTAGCCAAAGGATTACAAACTACGTGCACGGCGTTAGAACGACGTTGCTGTATTTTAAGGAGGAAGCGAAGTTGGCTACGCCAGAACTTCGGCACTTTGAACGTGCCGCACGCGAAATTGCTGCGCACGGGGATAACGATACTCTGCCCTTTGACTTGGATGTGAGGTTCACTGGCTGGGCAGCGGCTGGGCTCGCTTCAATCGCTTTCGGTTTTTACTCGGAGCTCAAGAGTGGCCCCGCAAAGGAAAACAAGAGCCGGATCGAAGGCATGCGAGTCTATAGCGAGCGACTCATTGCTCCATCTGGTCCAGCTGGGTTTAGAGTGGTGACGAAGATTCATCCGTTCTGGAATGTATACCTGAACGGACTGGCTATCGCGATTGCCGAAGCGCTTGAGCCACTTCGCGATGAGCACGCGCACTCCTACCGATTCTTGCCTACTAGCGAAGAAAGCTTGTTTGACCCCAACAGGTCTTGGCGTGCATTTAAGGAAGCAACTGTCCAGCATGCGGCTAATGCAGGGGCGGATGCAGTTGTCGTGCAGACAGACATATCAAGCTTCTACGAACACGTCTCGCATCACTACCTTGAGAACTTCATCAACGACCTTGAGGGCGATTCCGAAGTGATGGCTGCTCAGGTCAATGCATTGCTGGGACATTTTTCTGCCAAGCGCTCATTCGGGCTGCCCGTTGGTGGCCAAGCGGCGAGGATTCTCGCGGAGCTTTTCCTCAACTACGTCGACAACGCACTTAGTGCAGCTGGAGTGAACTGGCACAGGTATGTCGATGATTACGTTCTCATAGCGGCAAACACTGGTGATGCCTACCGAGCACTTGGGAAGCTTTCCCAGTTGCTGCTCGACTATGGCTTGTCGCTCAATAAGTCAAAGACCGTTTTTCTGTCCTCCAAGCACTATCAGGACTATGTTCAAGCACAGCTTGGGGGCGACGACAATGAAACCATAAAGCTTCGCAGTATAGATCTGAAATTCGACCCCTACTCTGACAAGCCCCATGTTGACTATGAATCTCTCAAAGAAACTGTGGAGTCCCTGCAAGTTCGCCAACTGCTGAACCGGGAGCTAGAGAAAGCGCTGCCAGATAATTTCCTTGTTGCACAGATTGGACGGACCATGCGCTTGCACTCGCCTGACGTGGCGTTAGAGATCGCTACGACCTTGCTCACCCCCTCGAACCTGCATGCGTTCCGATCTTCTTTTTCTACCATTATGCGCGGCATAGCCCATCTTCGCTCAGACTCAAACTTCGCTGCTATACATGCAGGTATCGATTCACTCCTTGATGCTGTACCAGTGAACTCTGGCCATCTATTGGAGGTGGACACGAACCGGCTTCACTACCTGCGATGCCTAAGGTTCAGCGTAACGCAGCAGAGACGTAAGTACATACAGGCTCTCTTTGAGCGGACTAGATCAGAAGTACTGCAGCGCGCTTGCATAGAGTGCTGGCGAAGCTGGAAGGACCGCGTTGCCTGCAACCATTTGCGGAATCGATGGAATCAACTGGCACCCGACAGCCAGCGTGTGTTCTGGCTGACCACATTCGCATTCGGCGATGAGGGTGATGCAGCTCGCCGCCATTTCAAGCACGCTCTGCCACAGGCGTGGGCACTGGGAGTAGAGGTGCCACTCGACGAGAAGAAAGACGCGACTAAGCTCAAAACACATCCGCGTGGAGCCGAGCCCCGCTTCGCCACCCTATATCAAGATTGGGCGTCGGAGATGAAGGATGCAGATTGACCCACGCACGGTCGCGCGAAACATCCCCGGAATTTTCGACGAGATATTCCCGCAACTAACGCCTGGCATCGTCATGCACTTCAATATGCAGGCCGAAGCGATGCCGATTCGCCCCCTGCCTAAGCAGCTCTTGGACGCATCTACTCTGCAGCATGCGATGCTATTCGAGCTTGCGTACTCAGTGGCTGAAAACCTACTTAGAGATGAACCAATTGATTGGAGCGTCTGCTTTGAGGCAACACTAGAGCGTCAACGGGCATACTTTGACGCCAAGCTTCCCGAACAGCTGGATGCTCCTGATATGGAGGTAGCGGAACTAGTTGGAAGAAATCTGGTGGACTCGCTTCGGCAGATGAGCAGCTATCGTGGGCTGCCGTTGCTGATTCGGCCTAGCATCCCTGGGTTTGAGTGGATTGCTAGTGGGAAAGGCGACTTTTCGATAGGGGATTGCTTGATCGAAGTGAAGAGCACTGCAAAACGCTTTTCTTCTTCAGACTATCGCCAGGTGGCTATCTACTGGCTGTTAAGCTACGCGGCTGCCATTGAGGGGCGCGGTACAGAGTGGAAGGATTTCGTGCTGTTCAACCCACGTAATGGTACGACTGTACGGCTCGATTTTGACAAGTTCCTTTCAGTTATTAGCAGCGGCCGAACGAAAATCGACATACTGCAACTATTCCAGTCACTAGTGGGATCACGCCTGACAAGGTAAGGTCTTCTGGTGAAGAAGGAGGGCAAATTTGTTTTCCTGAAATAAGCGTGCGCTTCTGGCTGGAATTCGCTAGGGCCGGACAGCAGGAGACTAAGCAAGTATGTTGCGTGCAACGGTGCTGATCGACAACTGCGCATGGGACATTCTTGAAAGTCGCGGCGTCGATCTGCTTGAAGAACGCGGGGAAAATCTGCAATTCACCGTCAGCGATCTCGGCTTGATTGAAATTCCGGCAGACTCTCATCCAAGTGAAAGTGCTCAGCGAGTTGGTCAATACACGCGAGCTCAACTGGCAGCGCTAGGGATGGTCTGAAGTAGCCCTGTGTTTCCGGCCGACTTCTGCCCTTGCCAATTTTAGAAGCGGCGATTCGACCAAAATCGATCAAGTCATCCGCTCATTTCTGAGTTTTTAGCCGCCGCGAACACCTCTCAGCGGCCATTTCCCACATTACAGGCGCACCTCTCCTGCATTCGTCAGCAAATGCCGGCGCGCCATCCACAGGTTCGACAGGGCAAACAATGTCACCAGCTGCGCCGTGTTCTTCGCCAGGCCACGGAAGCGTGTCTTCACATAACCGAACTGGCGCTTGATCACCCGGAACGGGTGCTCGACCTTGGCGCGCACCTGGGCCTTGGCCTTCTCGATTTTGCGCTTGGCTTTGTACAGCGCGCTGCGCTTACTCAGCTTCTTGTACGTACTGCGGCGGGCCGCGATCTGCCAGATCACCTCCCGGCCTTCATGTTCCGGGCGCTTCTCGACGCCGGTGTAACCCGCGTCGGCACCCACCATGTTTTCCTCACCGTGCAGCAGCTTGTCGACCTGGGTAACGTCTGCAACGTTGGCTGCCGTCCCTACCACGCTGTGCACCAGGCCGGACTCGGCATCGGCGCCGATGTGGGCCTTCAGTCGGGTAAGGCAGGGGTGTTACCACCCCTGCCTCCCCTGAGAACCGTACTTGAGAGTCTCCCCTCATACGGCTCAAGCCTTCCAACAGCCTGAATAAGACCGGGCTACCAGACGACGCGCTCTTCGGCGCTCAAGGTAAAACGTCCATGCCGGATCAAACGGGTTCGCTGCGCTGCGTATCTTGATATGCCGCACAATCGGAACACTGGCGGCGGCAAAAAGCCAAACCGGTTGGTTCATGCCGCGTGTTTTTTCCTTGGAAGCAAAAACCCAGTGCCGTTGACCCACAGAACGAAAGTATCGCTGTTTCACCCAACGGGCACTTTTCATGGGGTGCCGGCGGACAGCCCAGCGCCATAACACCTGCCAAATTCGATGGTCGATCCACGCGAAGCGCTTAGCCGCGACCACATGACGATGATACATGGCCCATCCCCGGATCACCGGGTTGAGGGTCAAGATCAGGTTAGTCTGCGTCGCCGCCTTGTTTCCGTTCGTGATCTCCCGAACCTTATCCAACAGCGCTTTCACACTCTTGCGAGCCGGAGTGATGAGCAGCTTGCCGGCGTACTTGCGTACGTTCTGGCCGAGAAAATCGAAGCCTTGTGAGACATGCGTGATGTGAGTCTTTTCATCTGAGAGCTCCAAGCCACGCTGTTTCAGGAAGGCCTCGATGGCGGGGCGAACCTGATGTTGCAGTACAGCTTGCGTGGCGCCGGTCACGATGAAGTCATCCGCATACCGTACGACGTGTATTTTGAATGGCTGACGCTGGCGTGCTGTTGCAGCCACGCTTGCGTAGACGACCTCTTCCAGTCCATCCAACGTCCAGTTCGCCAGTACCGGAGAGATGATGCCCCCTTGCGGGGTTCCCGCCTCCGTTGCGAGCAAGGCTCCCTGATCGACATACCCCGCTCGAAGCCATTTACGCAGAATCGCTTTATCCATGGGCACGTTGGCGAGCAGCCAGTCGTGGCTGATGTTGTCGAAACAGCCTCGAATATCCCCTTCGAGCACCCAATGCGCTGAGCTGCGTTTTGCCAGAACGTCGAAGCAATAAGCGATGGCGTCGGCCGTTGACCGGTGCGGTCGGAATCCATATGAGTTGGGGTCTGCACGCGTTTCGGCAACAGGCTCAAGAGCCAGTTTCCAAAGCGCCTGCATGGCACGATCCTGCATCGTCGGAATTCCCAGCGGACGCTGCTTGCCATTGCTTTTGGGTATGTAGATGCGCCTCAGCGGTTGGGGACGGTAGCCCCGATGCTGTAACGCGTGTACTCCCTTGGATTTGGCTTCTGGCGTTGACCATATCTTGCCGTCAACACCCGGTGTTCTCTTGCCTCTATTCTCCGTCACTCGTTTCACGGCCAACATCTTGCCGCTGTACGACCGAGTCAGCAGCCGCTGCAAGGCTTGCACCTTGCCCCATCTGCCTTCCCTTGTTGCCTTGGCGATACGTACCTGGAGTCGTTTCACTTGCGCCTCGATCTGGCTCCAGCAGTGGGGCCAGGCCGATGCGAAGTTCGAAGGCGCACCAGTGCTCCCCGCTGCCAGAGCATGGGGTAGGAACACTGTCATCTGCTTCCCTCCGTACAACGATTGATCAGGTTATTTCGCCATGGAAGACCGCGTGGAAGTCTGCTCGCTTTCGCGCCAAGTGATCTTTCAACCTGTATTCGTCCCATTACAGGGCGACCTTCGCTTTTTCCACATTCCTTTACCCGCAACATCAACAGCTTGCTTTACAGCTCACCTGCCGAAATCGGCAACGCTACGGGCTTACCCTGTTCCGCATGGATTTCCGAACGGGTCGGGCTCCTCGACTTCGCCGGCGGCACCACATCCACGAGGGGCTATCGGTAAGAGCCCCTGCCTGGCCGCACACCTTTTGGTACAAGCCTGTCAGCATCTTTGGCTTGGCTATTATGACGACGTTTATATGAGGTTCACGTGTGTTAGCCGTACCCGTTCATCCCTAGCCCCTCTCCGCCTTGATGCTGGCAGATTCGGTCTGGCCTCGCGGTTCGACCTACCGAGATATCGGCGG
>NZ_JADDIX010000057.1:18048-22157 GCF_015070855.1 Pseudomonas lopnurensis | reverse complement strand
GATGCCAACGGCAAGCTGACCCTGGCGCGCACGGCCGCCAGCGGCGATCTGGTGGCCAAGGCGCAATCGATAGACCTGTCCGCAGACACATATGCCGGCGGCAAGGCCGATATCCGTGCCCAGGATCGGCTCCTCGTCGAGCAGAGCCTGGCGGCGGCCGGCGACGTGGCGCTCAAGGGTGCCCAGGTGGTCAACAGCGGCGTGGTAGAAGCTGGCGTCAAGCCGGACAACGGCCGCAACGCCAATGCCGACCTCAGCGTCAGCGCCCAGCAGGTGCGCAACAGCGGTACCCTGATCGGCAACCGCCAGTTGCAGGTCAGCGCCAGCCAGGGCCTAGACAACCGCGATGGCACCCTGAGCGGCAGGACCCTGACCCAGGTCGACGCCGGGCATCTGGACAACCGCCAGGGCCGGATTCTCGCCGACCAGCAACTCAAGGTCAGCGGCGCCAGCCTGGACAACCAGGCCGGCTTGCTGCAAAGCCTGGGCAACGCCGAGATCGTCAGCGCCGACGAGCTGCTCAATCGCCAGGGCGAAATCCTCACGCAGCAGGATACCAGGCTGGTCGCCGGCGCCCTGGACAACAGCCAGAATGGCCTGATCGCCGGCCAGGCCCTGGATGTGCAAGCTGGCAGCCTGGACAACCGCGCCGGCCTGATCAGCGCCAGGGAGGGCCTGCGCCTGAATGCCGGGCAGGTCGACAATAGTGGCACCGGCTTGATCAACAGCGCCGGCGGGCTCGACCTCGCTGCCGACAAGCTCGACTCCTCCGAGGGCGGCGAAGTCTCCGCCAAGGGCGACATGCACCTGCAGGTGGGTGAACTGGTCCAGCAGCAGGGGCGGCTGATCGGCGAAGCCGGGCTGCGCCTCGACCTGGCCGACGGCGTGCTGGACAACCAGGGCGGCCTGATCACCGCCAGGGGACCGCTGAGCCTGAACGACGCCGGTCGCCTGGACAACCGTGACGGCGAGATTTCCAGCAATGCTGGCATCCACCTGCGCGGCCGGCACTTGGACAACCGCGATGGCGGCCGCATCATCGCCGCCGAGCGCCTGGACATCACCGCGCAGACGGTCGACAACCGCAGCGGTGGCCTGCTCTCAGGCTGGCAGGGCCTGAACCTCGCAGGCGGCAGCCTGGACAACAGTGAGCAGGGCACCCTGTCCAGCCGCGAAGGCGCCTTGAGCGTGGCGCTGAGTGGCGGCCTGGACAACAGTGGCGCAGGTGCGCTGGTCAGCCAGGGTCCGCAGCATATCGGCGCGGCCAGTCTGGACAACCGCAACCAGGGCATCCTTTCCAGCGAGGCCGCTCTCGAACTGGCCATTGCCGGCCAGTTGAATAACGACAACCAGGGCCTGATCAGCGCGCAGACGCTGGACATCGCCGCCAGCCAGACCCTTAACCGCAGCGGCCAGATCAGCGCCGCCGGCGCGTTACTGCTGAACGGCGCCAGTCTCGACAACAGCGCCGGCACCCTCAGCGCTGGCCAGTCCCTGAACGTGACCCTGAGCGCCGCCCTGCTCAACGGCGCCGCCGGTCGGCTGGCCAGCGGTGGCCCGCTGCTGCTCAAGGCTGCCAGTATCGACAACCGTGGCGGCCAACTGGCCAGCCAGGGCCTGTTCGAACTGTTCGCCAGCAGCCTGGACAACAGTGCCGGCGGCACCCTGGCCGCCAACGACAATCTCGACCTGCGGGTCGAGGGCACACTGGACAACAGCGCCGACGGCCTGATCTACAGCCAGCAGGGCGACCTGCACGTGGCGGCGGGCAGCCTCGACAACAGCGCCGGCACCCTGCAGAGCCAGGGCGCGCTTGCCGTCGAGGTGAGTGGCGCGCTGGGCAATCGCGGCGGTCGGCTGAGCAGCCAGGGCGGTAACGTCCAGATCACCGCCGCCAGCCTGGATAACAGCGCCCAAGGCGTGCTCGCCAGCCTGGTCGGCTGGTTCAGGTTGAATATCGCCGGGCTGTTCGACAACCGCGGCGGCACCACCCAGGCCCAGGCGCTGGAAATCGCCGCCGGCCAGGTGAACAACACCGCCGGCCATATCTCCGCACTGGCGGGCGACACCCAGGTGGTGACCGACGCCTTCGCCAACCAGGGTGGTGGCCTCTACGCCACGCAGCGGCTCGATGTCGCGGCGAGCCGCTTCGACAACCAGGGCGCGGCTGCCGGACAGGGCGGCAAGGTCGCCGCTCAGACCATCGATTTCGGTTTGAGCGGTGCTCTCGACAACCGCCATGGTCTGATCGAGGCCGGCGACACGCTGCTGCTCGACTCCGCCAGCCTGGACAACCGCAACGGCGCCCTGCGCGCCCTCGGCCAGGCCGGTAGCACCCGCATCGCCACCAGCAGCGGGGCGTTGGACAACCGCTTCGGTCGTATCGAGGTCGGCAACTTCGACTTCGCCCTGGACGTCGCCGGCCTGCACAACGCCGACGGTCATATCCTGCACGTGGGCAACGGCACCTTCGGCCTGTCCAGCGCCAATGCCGTCCAGGCCGGCGGCAGCCTGGTCAGCAATGGCGACTTCAGCCTCGATGCGACCAGCTGGACCCACAGCGGCACCCTGCAGGCCCGAAACCTGACCCTCGATGTCGGCACCTTCAACCAGACCGCCAGCGGTCGGCTGCTGGCGACCCAGAGCCTGAGCGCCACGGGCGGCAAATGGACCAACCAAGGCCTGATCGCCAGCGACGGCAGCCTCGACCTGACCTTGACCGGCGCCTACGACGGCAGCGGTCGCCTCACCAGCCTGGGCGACCTGGTCCTCACGAGCGCCAACATCGACCTGTCCGCCAGTGCCAGCATCGCCGGGGGCGGGCTGACCCACATCATCGCCTCGGGCCTGCTGACCAATCGCGGCACACTCACCGCCAACGACGACCTGACCCTGCGCGCCGCCACCCTGAACAACCATGGCACCCTGGGTAGCGCCGAGCGACTCAGGCTCTACGCACCGACCCTGCGCAACGAAAATGGCCTGATCTTCAGCGGCGGCGACATGGCGCTGCGGGTGAACAGCTTCACCAACAGGTTTGCGGATGTGTACAGCCTGGGGGATATGGACCTGGCGAAGGATGACCAGGGCGCTCAGGCCAACCGGTTCGACAACCTGTCGGGAACCCTGGAGGCCGTGGGCGATTTCAGCCTTCGGAGCGCGATCGTCAACAACGCCCGAGACGTACTGGTCGTCAACGATGTCGGCAAGTACAGCGCCGTCATTACCGAACTGGCCTGTCGCGGCCCCTACAATCCCACTGGCGATTGCGACCTGGGTGGTAACGGCCGCCGTGTCGGTGTCTGGCAGGTGGTCGAACGGGACAAACTGGAAATCGTCGACAGCAGCGCGGCATCGAACCTCATGGCTGGGGGCGACATGTTCCTGAGCGGCCAGCAACTGCTCAACCACAGCAGCCTGATCAGCGCGGGCGGCAACCTCACCGCGAATTTCACGACGTTCGAGAACAAAGGCGTCAAGCCCGGCGAGATCGAAACCACCCGCATTTTCGTATCGGGTCGCAAACCCAGCTACTACCACTACGCCGATGCCGCGGCCACCTTCAATGCCAGGCATTCCCCATCGCCGCAGTTGGCCACTCTGGAACAGGACCTGAATCGTTTCATCGGCATGATGGAGCGGGAGTATCTGCAAGGTCGTCAAGTGAACCAAACCGGCAGCGCTGGGGAAGCTTACTCGGCGATCCTCCAGGCGGGTGGCGATATCAACATCCAGGCCAGCCAGAACCTTGAGAACAGTCTCGTTCGGCCGCGCTACGCCTATCTGGGGGGAGGCAACCGTGTTGATACCAGTACCCCCGGCACTGAGATCGCGACCTACATCACCCTCAACCCCCAACTGCCGCCCGGCCTGCAGCAGCAACAAATCAATCCGCTGACCCTTCCCGGTTTCAGCCTGCCCATCGGCGAGCATGGCCTGTTCCGCTTGAGTGGCCAGGCTGGTGAACAGGGTTCGGCCATGGACGGCTATGGCAATGGCCCGTTGGCCCAGCAACTGCAGCAGGTCCAGGGCCTGCCTGTCACCTCCCGTCCGGCAGGTGCCCACAAATACCTGATCGAGACCAACCCGGCGCTGACCGACCTCAAGCA
>NZ_JADDIX010000057.1:15075-17998 GCF_015070855.1 Pseudomonas lopnurensis | reverse complement strand
GGTCATCCAGGCGGTGGAAGGGCTGCAGATCGACGTCAGGCAGGTCAACCAGCAGACGGTGAGCCAGACCATCGACGCCATGGTGCAGGCCGACCCGAACCTGGCGTGGCTGAAGGAAATGGAAAGCCGGGGTGACGTCGACTGGCAGCGGGTCAAGGAAGTCCATGACAGCTTCAAGTACAGCAGTTCGGGGTTGGGGGCCGGGGCGGCACTGGTGATCGCTATAGTGGTGGCCTATTTTGCCGGCCCCATGCTTAGTCAGGGCATTGGCTCTTTGGGTGGCGCGACCGCCGCCGCTGGCTCAGGAACTGCCATGGCCGCATCAGGGACGGCCACCGCATCGGCTGTGGCTGCTGGTGCTACTGCGGGGTCAACAGTTGCAGCCGGCTGGGCCAACGTGGCGTTGACGGCAGCGGCAACTGGCGCCACCAGCGGAGCCGTAATCAGCACCATCAACAACCGTGGCGACCTGGGCGCGGTGCTCAAGGACGTGACCTCCAGCGACGCGCTGAAGGGCTACGTCACCTCGGCCCTGACGGCGGGCTTCACGTCAGGTGTCCTGGACAGCGCCTACGGGGTGACTGGCGACGACATCAATAAAGTCACCAAGGGCTTCGAGCTGAGCAAGGCTGGCGATATTGCCAAGTTCGGTTCGTACCTGGGGGCTCAAGGTGCCGTACAGGCGGTCGCACAGACGGCGCTGCAGGGTGGAAGTCTCTCGGACAATCTGCAAACCGCCCTGACCGGGCAGATGTACCACTTGATGCAGGCGGTGGCCTTCAATGCGACGGGCGATCTCGCGCAAGCCAATACATGGCAGGAAGGCAGTCCGGAAAAGATCGCCTTGCACGCGGTGGTGGGTGGCTTGCTCAGCGAAGCGACGGGAGGTGATTTCGCCACGGGAGCGCTGGCCGGTGGCGCCAACGAACTGCTGGTCGAACAGCTTGCCGGCGTGATCAACGGTGACAAGAATCTGGAACTGGCGGTGTCGCAGCTGATCGGCGTTGCGGCGGCGACGGCAACCGGTGGCGACCCGGCGAAGGCGGCGGAACTGGCGAAGAATGCCACGGCGTATAATCGGCAGTTGCACAGTGCCGAAGCCAAGCTGCTGGAAGAGTTAGCGCAACGTGATCCAGAGCGTGCCAGGGCTTGGGACGCCGCCGCTTGTGCGCTGGTTTCCTGTAGCGCGGGAGTGCCGCCGAGCGATCCCAACTATGAGTTTCTTGTAGCTCTGCAGGCCGAGGGAGCGCAATACCAGGATCTCCAGACCAGCCTTTTGGAAAGTGGTCTGTTTTCCTACTCGCTTGGCGAGCGGTTTACCGACACCGTTTCACGCTACGGAGAGGAACTGCACTACACCAGTGCTGTGGGCAGTGTCGTTGGTGGCGGGGCGGGAGCCATTGGTTCAGGTGTTGCTGGGGGCGCGAGCTGTACCGTTTCTATGGGGGTGGGCTGTGCATTGGGTGCCCTGGGGGTTGCAGGTAGTGTGGCGGAGTATAGCGACGGCCTGGATCGCCTCAGCAACGGCTATACCTCCACGGAAGGCCAGAAAGTCATAGACTCCTTCAGGCCGGAAACGCATCAGGGCGATGTGAGCCTGGGCGGCCAAGTGGGCGATTTCGTCGTATCGGCAGTGGCTGATCTGGTGTTGGATCGTGTCGGTGGCAAGGCTATCGAGCGTGTTGCCAAGGCTGTCGATGGGAAGTTGAATACATCCCAGACGGGCTCTGGGTCGGCGGGGGATGGGGCAAAAGGAACTGGTGCCGCTGAAACGGCCATTCAAGTGCCTGGCCGCGTTCAGTCACGCGTTAATTTGATGACCGGTGACAAGAGTTCGGGCTGGGAGCACGTTGTGAGTCGCCACTTCAATCCGGAAGTAAATGCAAGCCAATTCACTATAGGGCAGGCTGAACTTCGTAGTTTGCTTCAAAGTAAAGAGGTAGTGAGTGCGCCTATAACGAGAACATTAGAAAGCGCGCAAGGCATTCGATATGTCCGAGAGGTGAATCTCAGTCAGCCTATCGGTATTGACAAATTTAGTGGCCAGCCAACGTCTATAATAACTGTTCTTACCGATAGGTTTGGAAACTTAATAACGACTACTCCGGGGGTTGTTAAGTGAAGCTGATTGGAAGTCTTGTGGAGCAATCTTTTCGTGACGAGCTTTCTAAGTCATGGAGTGCTCTTAGAGAGCCGGGGAATATGTTGCTCTCTATCTTGGAGAGTCGACTTGGCTTGGTTAGCAGCGCCTTTGTATTGAACTGGACTCCTGAGCAAGCTGAGGACTTATATTCGATCTTAGTTAATGGTTCTGAAGTGGTTTGGCTTGAGATTCTAAGATCGAGCGGTGAGCTAGTGGATTTTCAATTTACTAGTGTAAAGGAGTACGAGAGATCGCTTCGTTCACGTCAGCAGAGACTTAAGTTGGCAGTTGCTCTTGATCTAGCATGTAAACATTGAATAATAGGGGGCAAAGGAATAATAGGAATAATAGGAGTAATAGGGGGGCAGACCACGATTAATTTCTGGTAAATCTTGGTCTGTGCTCGCCAGCAAGTAGCTTGGAAGTAGGGTGGATAACGCTTTGCTTATCCACCGCTCTTTAAAAACTCGATAAAACGATCACGGTGAGGCGTCAATTGACGCTTCACTGCTTGATCGGCATTTCTACAGAACATTCCCACGCCCAGGGCGTGGCGGTCGCCCCGGCCACGCAACCGCACAAATACCTGATCGAAACCAACCCGGCGCTGACCGACCTCAAGCAGTTCATGGGCTCGGACTACCTGCTGGGCAACCTCGGCTACGACCCGGACCAGGCGCAGAAACGCCTGGGCGACGGGCTCTACGAGCAGCGCCTGATCCGCGAAGCCGTGGTCGCGCGTACCGGCCAGCGCTACCTGGCCGGGCTGACCAGCGACGA
>NZ_JADDIX010000057.1:8233-15025 GCF_015070855.1 Pseudomonas lopnurensis | reverse complement strand
CCCACGACATCGTCTGGCTGGAAGAGTACGAAGTGAATGGCGAGTTGGTGCTACTGGCAAGAGGTAGTCGGTGTAAGTCCGATACGAGAACGAAGTGGCGCATCATCTTGGCCCCGAGTCATGCGTTGGTCGTCGTGAGACGGGTAGCGAAGCGTTGGCAGGGGAAACGACAGGCCAGCCATTGAGCCGCGAAATCATAAGTCCCGGCATGCCGACGCTATGATAAGCGGAAGGCGACACGGAGCATTGATTGGCTCCATGCCTCACCTGTCCTGTTCTGCGCCGACCAGATCAACGCTTTAGCATGAGGCGCCGTCAGGGATACTCTTGGCGAGCGTGAAGTACGCGTAGGACATCGATGCTGTCCGTCCTGACTTCATAGATCACAAGGTAGTTGGGGTGCACAACGCACTCCCGGGTTCCGGCCACGCGGCCAGGCCGGAAAAGAAAGGGGGCAGATGGAAGCCCCTCGACAACTCGCAGGATGGAGGTGTGCAAGGCCTGAGCTGCGAGAGGGTTGCGTTGCTCGATGTAGTCGATGATTTCGACCAGGTCGGAGGCGGCTTCGTCAGTCCAGCGAACGGTTTGCACGATTCTTCCTGCGCTCTTCCAGGGCCGCTTGTACTTTCGCCATTGCTTCGTCATGAGGTAGGCGCGGCTTAGCGCTGCTCATGGCTTCCTGCACCTTTGCGCGAAACCAGTGATCGTAGCTGTCTGCCTGCTCCTGCGTCTCGAACTCGGACACGATGGGGGAAAGGTGAGCGCTCATGGTGGATCTCCCGTACAGATGCACACGAGTTTAAACCTTCTCAGGCGTGCTGTGTGAGGTGCACGGACGAGAAGCTGCATCCGTGGCGCGGTCACTCACCGAAGGCGGTGCTCAGGCATCACCGGTTTCGCTTTCCTCTTCGGTGAGCCAGGACCGAGCGGTTGCGGAGCTACGAGGCTCAGGTGCAGATAGGTTGCTATTGCTCAATTTCACTGAGTGGAAAGCCGACACCTACAACAACACCGCGCTTCTTTACGATGTGAAGGCCTATGTATGCGACGCGCAGGGGCAGGTGATTGCGGAAGGCGTCATTACCGGGCGAGATAATCTCGGAGGTAGTGCATTCAATCCTCCTGGTCACGCAAAAAGCGCAGTTCCGCAGGCGTTCAAGCGAAAGCTCGAGGAATTGCTGAACTCCGACCAGGTTGCCGGCGTACTGAACTGATCGACGGACTATTGCGTCAGACACCACGGCGCATATCCCCTGCGGTTGCCCCGGATACGACTTCAGTACAAGGAGAAACTATGAGGCACCTACCCCACTTCGATCCAGAGATCCATTGGAATGGCTACGATGTAGCTATAGCGTATATGCGTAGCCTAGCCGTGTTGGGTGGTGTCCTTATGGGGGCTATTGGGATCGCCATAAAGTATTACCCATTGTCTCCACTGGTAGCAATGGGGTTTGCAACGCTGGCGTTTGGCGTCGGCTTTTTTCTTGGTAAGGCGTATCGCCAATACGTAGACGAGCTGCTAGAGCGGGCAAGTTTTTGGAGACTCTTTAAGATTTGTACGCGCGCATGGCCTTTCTGGATTTCCATGTTGTTCTTGACAGGGATAGGCGTGGGCCAGTTCCAGGCGGAGCAGTTTGAATACTGGAACAAGGTTATCTCTGTTAGTGGCGCTCTCGGCCTCGTGGTCGAGTTCGTTATCTCCAGAATTCAATCGCGCTGAAAAAGTGCTGGCGTTTGGAATTTACTTTACGCTCTCAATGAGGGCGATGTCTTTGCGCAATAAATCGTTGATGAGGATTGTCAAAGCGACGCCCTTACTGCGTGCGCGCTCTTCGAAATAATTGAGCACATCGTTGACCAGGTACACCGGCAGGTGCAGTTCTGCATCGGGGCGGTGGAACTTGCCGCGCTCGGCTCTGCTGAAATCGTACTCTTCACGCATGGTATTCACCCTTCATACTGTTGTGTCTCGTGGCTCGTGGCCAAGCGGGCTGAGATCAAGCGGACATGGATATGGTTGCTGTCATCTTCTCGCCAAGTACGCACCACGACGACCAGTTTGCGACCACCGGTTTGGCCCAGGGTTATCCAGCGTTCCTCGCTCTGGCTGTGGTTCTCATCAAAGAGGCTGAGGGCCCGTGGATCGCGAAACACTCCGCGGCTTCTTCGAAGCTGGCCCCATGTTTGCGCAGGTCGCCTTCTTGGCATCTCATTCAAAGTGCAGATGCATACGCATTATCCCGTTTGTCTGTGAGCGGTGATTGGCTACCGGATGATGGCGGGTTTGCTGATTGCGCCTCTCGCCAAAGGCAGCGTTGATGGGGTTCATGCATTCGGCGGCGATAGCAGGCCTCCTCCGTTCATGATCGGGTCTGACATGGACAGCCGTGAACGCCTACGCCTCAACCCCGAACATCAATCAACGCCTCGGCATTTTCCCTGCGTACCCTGTCGACAAGCGTCTTCAGCAGGTCATGCTCGTCGGTCGCGCCGGACAAGCTGTAGTGGTGCAGGGCGATGAGCCAGTCGCCGTCGCGGGCCAGTAGCTGGAGGCGGTGGCCGTTACCGCGATAGCGGAGCGCCTGGATGTTGCGGTAGGCGGTCGAGCGGCCATCCGTCCACTGGATGGCCTCGCGGCCGAATACGATCCGCTCGCGGCGGATGCGCCATTCCGTCCAGGGGTACCAGAGCAGGCCGGCCAGGGCGTACAGGGCGAGAGGCAGCGCGGCGATCGCTAGCCAGCCGCCGGCGAGGAATGCCGGTATCGCGACGAGTCCCACGGCGAGGCTCCGGGCCATGCTTCGGACGATGGCGTTCGGGGGAATGGCCACGGGAACGAGTGTGATCGCTGGCATGGTGTCCGCTGACGTGTGGTGAAGTGAAATTTTCAGGTATTGCTTTGCCATATATTAAGGGTAAAGCATGGCCGTACGACAGTGCATGGCTGTCTCCCTACACTGCTGCGCAACAGTGTTGGCGAATGACCCATGAGTGCTTTCGGTAGAACCTTGCGCAGCACCCGCCTGGCGGCAGGCCTGACCCAGGAGCAGTTGGGCTTCGAGGTCGGTGTCACCAAGGCATCCATCTCCGCCTGGGAGAACGAGCGCGAGGTGCCGAGTTTCGCGGCGCTGCTGCGCTTGCGCGAAGTGCTGAAGGTTTCTCTGGACGTCCTGGTGGATGGCTGGCCCAACGAGGAGGGGCTCGAGCTCAGCGAGTTGGCGGGTGCCTACGTGCACGACCCACGGCGTATCCACGATGAGCGCGAGTTCGATCTGCTGCAACGCTTTCGCTGCATGAGCGGGCGCCGCCAGGATGCCTTCCTGGAGATCATGCGGCCCTCCGACTAAGGGCTGTCGAGATTCCGCCAGGCCCGTGAAGCAAGCATCGCTTCCGATACCCGGGACGGTTCCAACGTACGAAAAACCCGTGCACGGCAGTGAACGCGGCCGTGCAGCTTGTGGCGGAGTCTCAACAGCCCTCCGCGTCGTTCGTTTTCTTCTTCATTTCCCGTCCGGGGGGCGTCGTGCCTCCAGCAGCTCGGCTCGCCGATATCGCGGTGCTGTCCACGGGTTGTTGGGCTTCGCTGCACTTAGCGCCAACCTAACTGTGGGGCGGATCATTCGCTCATGGCCATGCCGCCGCTTGGCGAGAAAAGGGAACAGATTTATTTTTCCTGCAGGGGTTGCATCCAGGAGGCCATGCCCGGCTTCGTCCAGTCGCCATAGACCTTGCGGATCGCGGCGATACCGGCCTTTTCGGCCTCCAGGAGAATGGAGCCCAGCAGCGCGCTGCTGAGGTTCTCGCCATCCACCAGAGCCGCGAATACATATTCCTCGCCATTGCCTCTTTCTGCTGTCCTTGAGCTGCCCTGATCCGTCTCGCCGTGAGCGACGAGACCCCATGAGGGTAGGCAAGGGCCGCGAGCGTAACGAGCCCCGCCGGACAGGCGCAAGCGCCTTGTCGCGGGCCGGCCGTTTCGCCGCGCCTGTACGCCGCTCGGAGCGCAGCGGTGAAATCTGCGCTGGCATTTGCGCCTGGAGAGGTGCGCTTTTCGTTTCTATAGTGAGCCTTGTCCTTCAGCGCAATGGGAGCGGACCATGTCCTTTCGAGCACCGATTTCCCGAATCTTGGCCGCCGGCGTGGCGTTGTCCGCCTCGGCCGCCTTCGCCCACCACGGCTGGTTCTGGGCGGAGTCGGAGCAGATGGAACTGACCGGCACCGTCACCCGGGTGCAGATCGCCCCGCCGCATCCCTGGCTGGATGTGGAAGCGCCCGATGGCACCTGGCGCGTCGAGCTCGGCAATCCCAGCCAGACCCAGCGCGCGGGTTTCACCGCGGAGTCCGCCAGCGAGGGCGACACCATCACGGCCATCGGCAACCGCTCGAAGGACGAGTCCGAGAAACGCATGAAGGCCGTGCAGATCGAGGTGGGCGGCGAGACCTACGACATCTATCCCGAACGCATCCAGTCGCCCTGAAGCCATGGGGCAGGAGCTCTGGCACGGCCTGTCGGCTCTGCCTCCGGCGGTGTTCCTGCAGAGTAACGGCACCGCCTACCTGCTGGTCAACGCCGCGCACATCGCCTCGCTCGGCCTGCTGATCGGCACCATCGTGACCCTCGACCTGCGCCTGCTGGGCGCCTTCCGGCAGGTGCCGCTGGCGCTGCTCGGGCCGCTGCTCTCGCGCATGGCCGCCTGCGGCCTGCTGCTGGCGATGCTGACCGGCGCCTGGCTGTTCCTGGTCAATGCGGTGGACTATGCGGCCAACCCGGTCTTGCGCATCAAGCTGGGACTGATCGCCCTGGCCGTGCTCAACGCGCTGTGGCTGCATCGCCGCGCCTGGACGCAGGAGCGCCCATCGCCGGCGGTGCGTCTGCATGGCGCGCTGTCGCTGCTGCTCTGGCCGAGCGTGCTGGTGGCGGGACGCTGGATCGGGTTCGTCTGAAACTGGCCGGGCCCGTCCCTGCGCTGCTCGCGGGAGGGGCCCGGCGACCTGCTCGGACAGAAAGACTGGCAGGGGTGGCTCAACCGGCTTCTGCCGCTGCCCCCTGGCCGCCAGCCGTGCCTTGCAGCAGGGGCGCGTAATGGTGCGCCAGGCGCATCAGCAGCAGATCCTTGCGCCGTACCACGTTGGTGGGATAGGGCGTCTCCAGGTTCGAGGTATCCATCTGGCTCAGGGCTACGCCCATCGGCTCGGCGAGCAGCGCCTCGCAGCGGGGAAAACGGAAGGTTTCCGGTCCGAAGATGCCGCTCAGTCCGGGCAGATTCTTTTCTTGATCCTGGACGTTGGCGAAGGCGAAGTAGCAGTTGTTCTCTCCGCCCCGGACCCGGTAATGGTGCCAATGGTACGGATCCTCCCCGGTGGGGATCGGCTCGCCGTGGGCGATGCGGGTGCCGGCGTGGGCGGCATGGAAGGGCCCCGGCAGTGCCGCCGGGCAGGCGATCAGGTCACAGCCTCGCAGGGCGAGGATTCTGACCGCCTCCGGAAAGTCCGCATCGTGCCCGATCAGCAGGCCGATCCGTCCCAGGGGTAGATCCCAGGTCTGCCAGCGGTCTCCGGCGTTGGCCCAGGACCTGTCCGCGTCGCTCAGGTGGATTTTCCGATAGACCGTCAGGATGCCCCCAGCGCCCACCAGGGCTGCGGCGTTGTAGCACCTGTCGTCGTCTCGTTCGGCGAAGCCGACCACGAAATGCTGTCCTCGCGCGGCGGCCGCCCGGCCCAGCTCGGCGAAGACCGGATGGTCGACGGGCACGGCGCTCGCGCCCGGCGCATCGAGTCCGGTCAGCGACAGCTCGGGAAACACGATCAGCTCGGCCCGCCTGGCTTCCTCGCTCAGCGCCAGCATGCGCCGGAGATTCTCGTCGAGGGCCGACTGTGGCGTGAATTGGGCCACGGCGATATGGCTCGCCTTGCCCATGGGCAGCGGCTGGTGGCCGTACAGGCCGAAGAAGTCGAGAGGATTCCAGGCATAGGAGGCCTGCATCAGTTCGTGATAGAGGTCGGGACGGCGTTCCCGCGCCAGGGGGCCCGCGACGCGCTGGGTATCGATCTCGCCCAGCACGACGCCATCGCCCTCGTCGCGACTCGCCTGCACCCGGCCATCCGGCTCGATGATGCAGCTGCCTCCGCTGAACTGGACGCCACGCTCCAGTCCCCAGCGGTTGCTCTCGATGAGGTAGCAGCCGTTTTCCCGGGCTCGGCTGATCCAGTAGGGGGCCGGCGCGCGTTCCGCCAACCAGTTGCTGATATGGCAGATGACATCCGCCCCCTGCAGGGCGACCAGGCGAGCGGTCTCCACGAAGTGGATGTCCATGCAGATCAGCAGGGCCAGGCGCCCGAGCGGGGTTTCGTACACCGAGTGACCGCTGTCGCCGGAGGCGGCCCACTTGGGTTCGGAGATGTAGGGGTGACTCTTGCGGTGCTTGCCGATATAGCCTTCGGGGCCGACCAGCGCGGCCGTATTGAAGTAGAGGCCGGTGGAGGGCTCCACCTCCGGCAGACCGATGACGATATGGCAATCGAGACGCCGGGCCAGCTCGGCGAAATGCCGGGTGGTGGGGCCGGGGACCGGCTCCACGTAGGGTGCGACTTCCTCGCGGTTGTGCCAGCAATAGCCGGTGGTGCCCATTTCGGGCGTCACTACCAGACGCGCGCCGGCAGTGGCCGCCTGTTCCACCAGGCGGCTCAGCTCGGCGATATTGCGGGTCTTCTCGAACATCAGCGGTTCGAACTGGATGGCAGCGGCAGGGTATTTCATGGCGGCGATTCCCGGTTCGTGAGACGGGGCGG
>NZ_JADDIX010000057.1:0-8216 GCF_015070855.1 Pseudomonas lopnurensis | reverse complement strand
CCCCGCCGCCCCGGGGGTTCAGCGGGCCTGGCCCACGATGGACTTGAGGATCGAGGCGCCGAGGGTGTACTTCGGGTCGACCATGTTGCCCAGGCGTACGCGGCCGGCCTGGGTCAGTAGCAGGTAGGCATCCATCTCGTCGAAGCCGAACTCGGCGGCCAGCCAGCGGACCAGTTCGCGGTAGGCGATGCGCGCGGCGTCCTCCATCGGGCGCGAGGAGCCGATGGTCATGTAGAACTGTTCGTTCTCCAAGCGCGGCCACTTGAAGGTCCAGTTCTTGATCAGGTCGACCTGGACGGTGGTGACGGTGGGATGCTCGATGGCGACCCCGCAGAGTTCGCCGTCACCTTGCGCCGCGTGGCAGTCGCCCAGATACAGGTAGGCGCCCTTGGTGTGCACCGGCAGATAGAGCACCGAGTCGGGGCCCACGTCCGGCAGATCCATGTTGCCGCCGTAGTAGTCGGGCACCAGGGAGCTGATGGCCTCGATCTCCGGCGAGACGCCGATGGTGCCGATGAAGGGCTGGTAGGGCAGGGTGATCCTGTCGCTCCACTTGACGCCGCTCACCGGGTCCACCTCGACTTTCTTCACCCGCTCGGGCAGCGGCGTGTTGAGCAGGGCGGTATCGCCCGTGCCGACCAGACCGCCGAACTCGTTGATCAGTGCCGTGGTGCCGCAGGGCTGGGGACCGCGCGGCTTCATGTGGCGGATATAGACGGCCAGGCAGTCGCCCTTTTCCGCGCCTTCCACATAGATCGGGCCATTCTGCGGGTTCAGGTAGGGCATGTTCAGCAGTTCGCTGGGCTTGTCGCTTTCCGACTGCAGCTTGCCTTCGAAGGCATCGTGGGTCTCGGCGGTGACCAGATCCCCCGGATTGATGTGCAGTACCGGCTCGGCATAGGGGCCGAGGGTGTAATGGTACTTGCCCTGCACAGCCTCGGTGAGGCTGTGGGTGGTGCCGGCCTTTCCCTGGGCCAGGCCGCGGCGGGCCATGATGGAAGTCTCGAACCAGCTCATGGATGTACTCCTTTTTCGATGCGTTGCGGATGGTCAAACGGAGAGGTAGCGGCGAACCGTGTCGCGGTCCTCCAGCATTTCGGGGGTGAGTTCGGCGATGATCCGACCCTTGTCCATGACGTAGCAGCGGTGTGCCATGGCGCGGATCATGTCGATGTTCTGCTCGACGAAAATCAGCGACAGACCGGTCTCCTGGTTCAGCCGCACCATGGTGCGGGCGATGTCCTGGACGATAGAGGGCTGGATGCCCTCGGACGGCTCGTCGAGCAGCACCAGCTTCGGCCCGCCGATCAGCACCCGGGCGATGGCCAACTGTTGCTGTTGCCCGCCGGAGAGGGTGCCGGCCCGCTGGTCGCGTCGCTCGTCGAGAATCGGGAAGAAGCGGAACATGCGCTCGTAGATGCCCTCGGCGGGCTTGCCGAGGGACTCGCCGGTACGCAGGTTCTCCATGACAGTCATGCGTGGGAAGACATCCCGGCCCTGCGGGACATAGCCCACACCGCGGCGGGCCCGCTGATAGGCCGGCAGGTGCCCAATACGCTCGCCGTCCAGCAGGAGTTCGCCCCCGCCGTCGGGCAATAGGCCGATCAGGCGCTTCATCAGCGTGGACTTGCCCACCCCGTTGCGGCCGATGACCGCGACGATTTCGCCTCGCCCGACCTGAATGTCGATGCCCTGGAGCACTGGCTTGCTGCCATAGCCGGCTTCGAGCCTGACGGTTTCAAGAATGTGTTCAGTCATAGCCTTGTCCCAAATAGATGGCGGCCACGCGATCATCGTTAACGATCTCGTCGATGGTTCCCTGCGCGAACACCTGCCCGAAGTGCAGGACGGTCACCTGGTGGGCGATCTGCCGGACGAAGGCCATGTCGTGCTCCACGGCCAGCACCGACACCCCGCGGGCATTGAGCGCCTGGATCATCTCGCCGGTGGCGAAGGTCTCGTCCGGCGTCATGCCGGCGGTAGGCTCGTCGAGCAGCAGCAGCTTCGGCTCGAGGCTCACTGCCATGCCGATCTCCAGCCACTGCTTCTGCCCGTGGCTCAGCACGCCGGCCAGTTCGCCGGCCTGCGCCTGCAGGTTGAGGAAGGCCAGCAGGCGGTCGATCTCCGCCTCCAGAGCCTCGCCGAAGAGGCGCCTCTGCAGCGCGATCTCCAGGTTGTGGCGCACGCTGAGGGCCTTGAATACGCCGGGCACCTGAAACTTGACGCTGATGCCGCGGCGAATCCGGGCGAAGGACTGCTCCCGAGTGATGTCCTGATTCTCGAAGAGAATCTGTCCGCTGCTCGGCGTGTGCTCGCCGAGAACCAGGCGGAAGAAAGTGCTCTTGCCGGCGCCGTTCGGCCCGATCAGGCAATGGATCTGGCCTGGCTCGAGCCTGAAATTCACGCCGTTGGTGACATGCAGGCCGCCGAACCACTTGTTCAGATCGCGCGTTTCCAGAATGGCCATCAGACGGCTCCCTTAAACTTGCGGAACAGACGGGCGAGGCCATTCGCGAGGCCCATGATGATGCCCTGCGGGGCTACCAGCACGGTGATCACCAGCAGGACGCCCATGACCACCAAGGCGTACTGGCTGCCGTACACGGTCAGCGCCTGGAAGCCGGCGAGGACCAGCAGGGTGCCGATCAGCGCGGTGGTGAGGTCGCCGCGGCCACCCACCGCGACCCAGATGATCGGCAGCGCTGCGGCGGTCATGCCCATGCTGGACGGCGTGATGTACTGGCCCCAAGCGGTGTAGAGCACGCCGCTCAGCCCAGCCAGCATGCTAGCGATGACGAAGGCGATGAGCTGGTAGCGGCGAATGTCGTAGCCGAGCATCTCGGCACGCTGCGAGCTTTCGCGCAGGGCCACCAGCACGTTGCCGAAGCGGGAGTTGAGCAGCACTCGCAGGCCCAGGTACACCAGCACCAGCAGGGCAAGCGTGAAGTAGTACAGCTGCAGGTCCGGATACAGCACCAGCTCGGTGCCGAACCACGGGATGGTCAGCGGGGGCATGCCGCCCATGCCATTGAAGCCGTTGAGCCGGGCGGTTCCGATGGCCCACTGGGGCCCGGCGGTCTGCGTCATGAAGCGCTCGCAGACGAGGGTGAAGGACAGGGTCACGATGCCGAGGAAGACACCGTTGATCCGGCCGTAGAACAAAAAGTAGCCCAGCGCCGCAGAGACCAGCCCGGCCGTCAGCACGGCCAGCACCAAGGCTAGCAGCGTCAGCCCGTAGGCCGCACCCAGGTTGATGGTGATGACGCCATAGGCATACCCGGCGATGCCGAAAAAGGCGACCTGGCCGAAGCTCAGGATCCCGCCGTAGCCCCAGATCAGGCACAGGCCGAGGGCCATGAACACCCAATTGAAGAAGTAGACATTGTTGCCCACGTCGTAACCGTCGGCGAACAGCGGGTAAGTGCAGGCAGCGATGAGCACCAGTGTAAAGGCGGACCAGAAGCCCTTGCCCTTGCCGAGGGTCTGCGGTCCCTCCAGGCGCTTGTGCAGTAGGGTCTTGAAGAAGGGGGTATACACGATCAGTTCCTCTCGCGCAGCAGCCAGCCGGAAAGCCCGCGCGGCATGACGCGGATGACTACGATGGCCGCCAGCAGCAGGCCTATCTGGCCCATCAGTTGTCCTTGCCAGGAAGTAAGCGCGGCCTTGATGACGCCCAGGACAGCTGCCGCTGGCGCGGTGCCCAGGAAGATGTCCGCGCCGCCGACCACGACGGTGACGAAAGCCTCCACGAGAAAGGCGCTGCCCATGGTCGGCACCAGGGTCATAGTGGGCGCGTAGAGACCGCCCGCCAGGCCGGCCAGTGCGGCGCCCAGGCCGAAGGTCAGGCTGTAGACGAGGCTGGTGTTAATACCCATGGCCCTGGCCATTTCGGGCATCTGGATGGTGGCGCGCGCCAGGATGCCGAAGCGGGTGCGCGTGAACAGTACGTACAGGCCGAGCAGCGTGGCCAGCGCCATGCCGATCAGCACCAGGCGGTACTGGGAAAACGAGTAGTCGCCCATCTCGAAGCTGCCAAGCGGCGTTCCGGTGCCCGGCAAGGTGGAGCCGAGCACGATCAGCGTGCCCTGGGTGGCGATCATGCTGATGCCCCAGGTGGCGACGATGGTATCCAGCGGACGGTGATAGAGGTGGCGGATGATCAGTCGCTCGAGGATCATCCCGACCAGGCCGGCCACCAGCGCGCCGATGAGGATCGCCAGCGGCAGCGGCAGCCCCATCCGTGTGGCGCTGGCGCAGACATAGGCTCCGCACAGGATGAATTCGCCGTGGGCCATGTTGATCACGCCCATCATGCCGAACACCACGGCCAGGCCGCAGGCCGCGAGCACCAGAAAGGCGAAGGCGTCGCCCGCCTGGTAGAGGAAGGCAAAAAGGTCACTTAGGAAGGCCATCGAAGGGCTCCTGCAGGCAAAGGCTAGTGGGGATGGGGCAGGGCTGGTCAGGCCCGCCCCGATGCGCGTCAGCTGCCTGGCGGCGGGTTGGAGGGGGTGTACTGGGTGGCCGGGTTGGACTGGGTCAGGTCACAGCCGCTGTCGCCCAGCCAGTAGGGCTGCACGTTTTCCCAGACGGTGGGGAAGCTGATCGAGTGGTCCTGTTCCACCTTCGCCAGGTAGATGGTGTGCGACATGTGCTGGCTCTTCGGATCCAGGCATACCTTGCCTTCCGGGGCGTCCATGCAGACATCGCCCGCGGCGATGATCTTGCGCAGGTCCTCCCGCTCGGTGGAGCCGTCCGCGCGCTCGACCATCTGCTTGTACAGATGCACCGCCAAGTAGGAGTTCTCGGCCTCTTGGTTGATGTAGGGCTCGTTGGGGAAACGGGCGCGGAATTTCTCCACGAAGGCCTTGCTGGACGGGCTGTCCACTTCCTCGATGTAGTTGGTGGTGACATACATGTTGGCCAGGCTCGGCGGCGTGAAGCGCTTGTGCTCGTAGCCCTGGCCCACGTTCACCGAGGAGGCCATCGGCAGGCTCAGGTTGGCGGACATGGCCTGCTCGTAATAGGAAGACTGCGCGGTGCCCACCAGCAGCGTGACGACGAAGTCGGGCTTGGCGCGCTGAATGTTCTGGATGGTCTGCGAGAACTGCGAGACGCCCAGCGGAATGAATTCTTCGCCGGCCATTTCACCGCCGTTCTCCTCGACGATCCGCCTTACCCACTCGGCGGAAATCTGCCCGAAGTTGTAATCGGCGGCAATGGTATAAACCCGCTTGCCGTACTGCTCCATCATCCAGGGCAACAGCGTGGAGAACTGTTGTTCGGGCACCGCTCCGGTAACGATCATGTTCGCGTCGCAAACGCCGCCTTCATACTGGTTGTTGTAGAAGGCAAAGCCGTCGAACTGACGAACAATCGGCCGGTAGGCTTCGCGCGAGGCACTGGAAAAGCCGGCGAATACCGCATCTACCTTGTCGCGCTGGAGTACGCGGCGCATGAATTCCTGATAACGGGTATTGTCCGACTGGGTATCGTAGATGACCAGTTCCAATGGGCGCCCGGCAATGCCACCCGCCTCGTTGATCTCTTCGGCGGCCAACTGGATGGCATGTACCTTGCCAACGGTGGCGACGGCGAAATCACCCGATTGATCCTCCAGAACCCCCAGCTTTATCGGCTCGGCGGAGAAGGCTGCCTGAAATGGAGCGCATGCGATACCGAGCACCAGGGTGGCGCTTATGGCTTTCTGATACATGAAATTTTTCCTTTCCCGTTACCGGTCATGAAGTTTTGCGAATCAATTGCTCTGGCAGAAATAGTCTTGGGTCTTCGATTAGTTGTTGTGAGAAGTCCTCGATATTCATGCGGTTCTGCATGCTGGTCCGACGCAGCCATTGATAGGCCTCCTCGTCATCGACTGCTTGAATGCGCATGACTTCGAGAATGGCCTTGATCAGCGCCCTGCGCTGGGGGCGCTTCCTTTCATGTTGTTCGCTTCTCTGCAGCAGGAATTGGATCTTGCCGTATTCGTTAATGCCGAGGTAAAGCGCAGAGAAAACGCTAGACCCATGAACCGGCTTGCGTATGAAACTGGTCGCGCCGGCCTGCATTAGCAGTTTCAGGCGACTGGGTGCCTCCATGCCGACAAGACCGATCAGCGGGGCGGGCGGCAATGTTCGAGCGCAATACTCCTCGTCCAGCGGAAAGGGCAGGTCGCCGTCGAGGAACAGTACATCCCGCTTCGGATCCAGCGCCTCAGCAGGCAGACGGACCCTGTCGTTCTCCAGGGGAAGCTGGCAAACCTGCAAGCCCAGCTTGCCGAGCGTGGTCCCGAGAGTCGCGATGGTCCGCTCGTCGCTGCTGATCAACAATGCCCGGCGCCGGCTGAAATTCTGTACCAGTCGATAAGTCATGAAACGATCCTCAGGCGCGGAAAGGTAAGACCCATCTCCGTGTCGTCCTGCGTATTCAACATGTAAGGGTCGGGACGTACCGGCTGCGGGGCTTCCTCTGTGATCCGGAAGCTGAAATCCTTCATGGAACTGGCCAGCCTGGGCGTCAGCCAGGCATGTAAATTCTCCCCATCGATCCAGACCCTGCCCTGCGGGGCCAACAGAGGCTTGGCCTGGATGGCTTCCCGGAGGGCCATGGAGTCGGATCCGCCTGTCGCC
This sequence comes from Pseudomonas lopnurensis, assembly GCF_015070855.1. GTDB lineage: Bacteria > Pseudomonadota > Gammaproteobacteria > Pseudomonadales > Pseudomonadaceae > Stutzerimonas > Stutzerimonas lopnurensis. Next base: position 1,587 of record NZ_JADDIX010000057.1, on the reverse strand, counting down.
TGCAGGCCGTAGGCGAGCAGCCAGGTGGCGATGTAGGACGCCTCGGTTTCCACCGAGACCGCCGGCCCATTGGGAAAGCGCTTGCGGTACGCCTGGACGAAACGCTGGTTTTGCGACGTGTCCAGCGAGGCGAAGTAGACGCTGGAGCTGATATGGCCATCGCAGGCCTCGGTGCCGATGCACTCGAGATCCGCCTCGGACAGGTTGCAACTGGCGATCGGGAAGCGGGATGGCTGATCGATTCCCCGGGCCAGGCATGCCTTGCGGAACTGCCGGAAGAACTCGTAGCTGGATTCGCCGATCAGGGTGTTGAATATGAAATCCGGCTGGCTCTGGAAGATGGACTCGATAATGTCCTGCATATCCGTCTCGCCAACCGGCAAGTAGCGCTCGGTAAGAACCTTTGCTCGATGCGCCTGCAAACCTTCGCGCAGTGTTCGATTGCTTTCCCATGCCCATATGTAATTGGAGCCTATACAGAAGGCCCGGGTGCCATGGTTCTTGACGAGATAGCCGATCAGCGGAGAGGTGTGATGATTTGGCGAGGCGCCTGTATATATCACATGTTCGGAAATCTCGAAGCCTTCATAGTGGGTCGGATAAAAGAGCAGGGCGTTGTGCTTTTCCAGAGTAGGAAGAACTTCCTTTCGGCTGATAGAGGTATAACAGCCAACGATGTGGCGAATCCCCCGAGAGATCAACTGCTGCATGCATTTCACATACTGCAGGGGGTCTCCGCCCGGATCCAGGTGAAGGGGCGAAAGTTCCACGGAAAGCGAAGGATCGGCACGTATTTCCTCACAGGCCAGCATGCACCCGTTCAGAATGGTTTCGCCCACGTTTCCATAGGAGCCCGTCGTGGATATCAATACGCCTATGTCATGGATCTGCTTGGACATTTTTAGCGCCCCAAAAAAAAGCCCGTATCGCCTTGCGGCGCTACGGGCTTCTGTGCCAGATATGTAAGTTATCTCAACGACACCTAGCGGGCTTCGTTGCCCTGGTCGCTTCAATGTTTTGGAACTCTAACACCATCTCATCTTGTGTCAATAGTAGAAATCAATATCTGGCACTTCTTGCGCGCATGCACCAAAGTTGTGCTTGAGTTTGAAATGCGCACTTGTATGGAACTTAGAATAGGGCCTCCATGGGATTTGCCAAGATTGCAGTACTAGAGGTCGTTAAAACCCAGCATAGTTGATGTCTTTGATTGCCGAATTAATATGTGGTGCATCGCCCTGATCGAAACCATGCCAGCAAGGATGTCCGGGCTGTCGCTCGGGTAGCGCTAAACACCGACTTGGCACTGGTGCCGCTGCCACCTAACCCAGGCCGAGGGGCGGCTGGCAGCCAACGGCCCGCTGGCCCAGGGCCGCGACGTGACGCTGATCAGTGGCGGCGATCTCACCAACCAGGCACCTTGCGCGCTAGCGGCGAGCTCACGTGCAGGCGATGAACATTGCCAACAGCGGTCTGATCGAAGCGAACGAACGCCTGCAACTGCTGGCTGAGGACAGTTCTCAATGCCCAGGGCGGGATTATTAACCTGGCAAATAAATAGGGCATACTGGATAATCTGTCCCCATG
>NZ_JADDIX010000056.1 GCF_015070855.1 Pseudomonas lopnurensis | reverse complement strand
CGCCGTTGAGGGTGTCATTACCGGCTCCGCCGATCAGGGTGTCGTCGCCGTTGCCACCATAGAGACGATCATTGCCCTCACCGCCATCCAGCAGGTCGTTACCCGCTTCACCATAGAGGGAGTCGTCACCCAAGCCACCACTCAGATGGTCGTCCGTCGCGTAGCCGGTCAGGGTGTCGTTGCCGTCGGTACTCTGGATCGCCATGACCTTGACCTGGTCGATGCTCCAGGTGGTGCCATCGGCGAAGCGGATTTCCTCCAATCGGTAGGCGCTGGTGCCGTCATTGCTGAAGTAGCTGCTGACCGTGATCTTGTCGGTGCTGTCCTTGAGCGACAGGATCAGGTTGGTGCCGGAACGGGCGATGACGATATCGTCGGGCACAATGTCTTCAGCGAAGACGATGGCATCCACCTTGTTGGCGCTGGTGTCGTAGTTGTTGAGGGTGTCCTGCCCCCAGCCACGGCCGAAGCGGTAGATATCGCTGCCGACGCCACCGTTGAGAGTGTCGTTGCCGGCGCCGCCTTCGAGAACATCATTACCGGCATCGCCATTGAGGGTGTCGTTGCCTGCTCCGCCGTAGAGGATGTCATTTCCATCCCCACCATACAGACGATCGCTACCTTCGCCCCCATCGAGGAAGTCTGCCCCAGCATTTCCATACAGATAGTCGTTACCGCCCTCTCCGAAGAGGAAGTCTGAGCGCGCGCCCCCTTGAAGGGTCGTACCGGTCTCTGTATCGATGATGACTTTCTGGTCGGCACCTAGTTGCTGTTGAAGTTCTCCGAGTTGAGAGGAGTCTAACTGGCGCACCCACTCGCCAATGACCACGATCTCGTTCGTCGCCCAGCCTCGGCTACCAGCCATCATCGATGCGAATTCAGACATGTCGACTATAGCCTTGACCGGGTTGCGGGTATGCGCTTCTTCAAGCTTTTCCAGCGCTGCGCTGAAGTCCAGACTGACACCATCTTCTCCGATGGTTATGGATACCGCGTCCATATAAGGTTTGAGGCGGGTTTGCAGAAGCAGCCCATCGTAGACGGAGTCCAATAGAGCCTGGTAGGCCTTTCTGATATTGGCTTCCTGTTGAGGTCCGAAGCTGAAATCTTCTTCGGTCAGATATAGTGTGTTGCCTAAAGGCATCCGGGCGCCGCCGGACCTGCTTTGTGCTCCAGCCTTATAGGACACGCCGATCAAGCCAGTTCTCTCGTTCTGCGTCGAGGACTGAAATTCAAAGAAATACTGATTATTGAAGACCTCAAGTACTCGCACCATTTCCAGCAGCTCTTTATTTTTAAGCTGTTCTGCTGTTGGATCCTTATCAAAGTTCCAACCGGTAGGCGTGTCGCCCAAGAGGCCACCAGCTTCTGCAGAGCCACTTGATCCGCCACCGGCCAGACCAGGAATGCGATTCTCGATATCCCAAGTATAGGAGAACTCAACATTGTAAAACTTTCCCTCTCCCAGGTCTTCCACGCGCTCATCGAATGTCCGGAAGCTTGCACTGCCCGCCCAGGCATTAACCAACTGGTTCAGCAAGGCCTGCTGCTCCGAGCGAGTTTCGGCTTGGGAGTAGTTGACAATAGTATCGCGTAGTGAAGCGCTGGTTACCGCTGCTTCTCGTAGATCACGAACTGCGCCCGAACCGCGCATATTGGCAATATCTGTCAGCTCGCTCGGAATCTCTATGGATTCACCGAACTCACGGTAGAACTGGTTATCCTCGAAATAAACGTCGCCACTGACACCCGTGCCACCACCACGGTTTTCATCCCACTCGAAGGTACCGAAACCATCAACATGGTTATTGTTACCCAAGTTCTGCTTCTTGCCGTCGGAACCAGTACCAATGCTCTTTATACCCAGATCTGCCAGTGTGAAAAGTTCACCATTCTGGCTGATACCATCGCCGTTCATATCGCGCCAGACGCGCAGATCGGCCCAGACGGCATCGTTCGCATCCAGTTTGCCATCGCCGTTTTGATCAACTGCCTGCATGGCCTCAAAACCGTCGCGGGCCTTGCTACCGTCTGCCAACAATGTATTTTCGCCAAACAGCTCCAGGCCATTATCAATGGTGCCATTACCGTTACGATCCAGCACCAGCAGGCCGTCGTCGGATTTGACCCAGCCGGTTCCGTGTTTATCACCGTCGCCATCGTGGTCGAACAGCACCTGGCCATCGGCACCGAAGGTTTCGATACCGTCGCCGTCGAGATCTAGGACGATGGGGGAGGCTGTTTTTAGGGCGAGATCGAAGTTGGTATTTACGTCTGAATTTATGCCTAATGGATCAAGATAATTGAATAGTGACTCAAAACTTTCTCCTGTAAGAATACTAAAGCCAATTGCCAGCGGAATTGAAATCCATCCCGTCAGCCCTACTAAAGCTGCCGCTAAAGCTGCACCTGCGACAGCTCCAATGAAAGCTCCAGCAGCGCCATAATAGTCCCCTTCTATTGACTTCAGACCTATATCAAGAACATCTCCTAAAGGGCCCAAAACTCCGCCTGTCTTAGCTAGAAGCTCTCTATTTAGCCCGCTTAATAGATCAGCGTTTACTTTGCTAAATGCATCTAGTCCCTGAGTCCTAAGGGCTTCCGCCTGCTGTCTGAACATCAAGGACGCGCTATCCAGAGCATTTTGAGCTGATTTTTTCATATCCAAACCAGCCTGATCGGCGGATTTGGAAAGTTCTGCTGCTCGAGTTGAAAAGTACTCGTACTGAGAGGCCAGAGTGTTTGCTATTTCAGCTCTTTTTGCTGCGTTGGCATAATCAGCTTGTGCATAGCTATTAGATATACTGCTTAGCGTGCTGGATAGTCCGCCAGAAACACTAGACCAGTAATCCTGAAATAAGCCTTCAGCAGAAACAGCTTCCTCAGACATTTTTCTCACTCCTTCCTTTGCTATTAATCAGAACCAATAATGAAGCCCAAAAAGAATAGGCCAGCAACATGAAGAACAACAATGCCCCCAGCCAATCAAACTCCACCATCAAAACTCGAACAAACCGTGAAAAGGCATTGCCTCCTCTCGGCTCGATCATACCTAGCAAGCCGAGCAATGATGAGATAACTACAGCAACAAACGCGACTATTGCCTTACCGCTAATAGCCACACGACTGACACCATATCTGCAAGATAGAAGCAACAAGACCGGAAGCTCCATCAACAAAAAAAACATCGCCCAGCTAAATTTCGAATAATTTTCAATATACCCCCCTACCCAGGCATATCTTTTCGTCACATAAGGAGCGTCTACCTCCTGTAACCCAAACAAAAAACCCAACAGAGTACTTGACACCAGCCAAAAAGCGACCATATAAAAAAAGCCCCTCTTTAAAACAATTTTATTACTCATTTTCCCACCTATCTCTCTTAGTAGTTTCATAGCTATTCATTTCTCACACCTGCTGTTTGCATCATCGCAATAGTAAAAAGCCCATAAGGCCTTGCAGCCAGATATACAGCAATGAAAAGCACTACCATCTCGGTAGGCTTCGAAGAGCCCAGAATAATCATAGGGGCAGCCAGCAATAATGCCGCTGCAAGGCAGCTCATGACTATTCTCTTAACACCAACTGATCCAGCCGACCCTCTCAACACACTATGTTCAGGAAAAAACACCATGCAGGCAGAGACTGCCAAAGTAGCTACCACAAGCTTTGAACGTTCTCCATAAAACAGTACTCCCGCCCCTAAAGCCACCATATAAACATGTTCAGCCATAGATAAACTAATCTTTCAGCCATAGAGGAGTCAGCTGGCTCTAGCCAACCGTACTGCCCATAATCAGGCGCCGACGGAGATTTATACCACTTACCATCGGCGGGATTATAAGTATACCCATTAATCTGATTTGGATCTCCATAGCCACCAATAGGCTCTGAATGAATGGCAGCCCCAACACCTAAAACCTTCGCACCTGCAATAGCGTTAACCACGGCTGCAACTCCAAACTTTTCCGCAATCTTTTCAATACTCATACCTTTAGTCATTTAATATGGAATAGATTATAAAAGCAAACACGATCAGCACAAAAAAACCAAGTAAAGATATTATGGGGTTTGCTTTTCTATCGGAAAACTCCCCTAGACTAATGATCTTAAGCGTATAAAGGCCCAGGTAATAAAAAATTAGCTGCCAGATAAAATCAAATATCATTTATTAACCTGCAATTTAGCACTTACCGCTCGCTTAGGCTCTCATCCATATATTGTTTTAAAGGACTTAGGAAGTAATCAATAACCTTGCGCTTGTCGGTCTTCACCTCTGCCCTGATCGCCATCCCCGGCGACAACGGCACCTGCTGGCTGCCAACCAGGATGCTGTTTTCCCTGAGCTGTATCCGTGCGCTGTACACCAGCCCCAGCCGTTCATCCTCGATGGCATCGTCGGAGATGCTCTGCACCGTGCCATGCACCACGCCGTACCTGGTGAAGGTGAAGGTATCCACCTTGACCTCCACTTCCTGGCCCGGGCGCACGAAACCTATATCCTTGTTCTCCAGCAGGGCCTCGACTTCCACCGGCTGGTTGCTGGGCACGACGACCATCAGCGGCTGGGCCTCGGTAACCACCCCACCGGGGGTATGGATGGCCAGTTGCTGGACGGTGCCGTCGACTGGAGCGGTCAGGCGCATCAGCCGGTCGCGCTGCTCGGCCTTGTGCAATTCCTGTTGCAGGCCGGCGGAGCGTTGTTCCGACTCATGCAGCAGGTCGAGCATGGCCCGGCGGGTCTGGGCCAGCACGCCCTGGCGGCGCCCCTCTGCCTGCTGCCTGGCCGCTTGCAGTTCCAAGACCCGGGCTTGCTGCACGGCCAGTTCCCGCTCCTGGTCGAGGCGCAGTTGTTCCTTCTCCAGCCAGGCATGCTTGGCGATATAGGCCTTGTCCAGCAGGCGCCTGTAGTCCGCCGCCAACTGGCGGGTGATGGGCAGCGACTCCTGCAATTTGGCGACCCAGGCGCGGGCCGCCTGGATTTCCGCCACGCGCTGGGCAATTTCGGCGTCGCTCTGCTCCAGTGAGCTTTTCAGCTCGAGATACTGCCCCCTCAGCCAGGTCTGCGCCGAAAGTTGCTGCGCCTCGGAGGCCTGGGGGATGCGAGCCGCCAGCGAGGCGGGTTCCCGATCCGTCTCTATGGATTCGAGCAAGGCGCTTGCGCGTGCGCTGTCCACCTGGGCGGCCAGGAGGTCGCTCTTCAGGCGCTGGACGTCGGCCCCGGTGATCTGGGTGTCCAGCTCCACCAGCAGTTCCCCGGCCTTGACGGTCTGACCATCCTGAACGTGGATCGCCTTGACCACGGCCACTTCGCTGGGCTGGATGACCTTGCTCTTGCCGCTGGGCACGACCTTGCCGGTCGCGGTGGCGACCACGTCGATTTCGCCGATGCAGGCCCAGAGCACCGCGAGCGCGGCGAAGGCCATGATGGTCCACTGGATGATGCGCGGCGCGGGATGCACCGGCGCTTCCTGCAGGGCCAGGGCGGCGGGCAGGAAATGTACCTCGTGATTCAGGCGTGATGGGGCGTCCATGGCCTTGCGCTGACGCCAGGAGTGGCGCCAGGCCTGGCGGTAACGGTCGATCAGGTCGCGGCAGGCTGAAGGTCGGCTCATGCTTGGGCGCTGCTCGTCGGTGAGTGGGACGGCCTGACCGAGCGGCGCCGGCCTGGCAGATCGATCGCGAGCAAGCTCGCTCCTACAGGGTGTCCGGTCATACGCTTCAGCCCTGTTGCAGACGATGCAGGCGCGAGTAGTGGCCGACCTGGTGGGTGAGCAGTTCGGCATGGGTGCCTTGTTCGACGATCTGCCCACGGTCCATTACGACGATACGGTGGGCATCGCGCACGGCGCTCAGGCGGTGGGCGATGATGATGACCGTGCGTCCCTGGCAGATGGCCTGCATGTTCTGCTGGATGATGCGCTCGGACTCGTAGTCCAGGGAGCTGGTGGCCTCGTCGAAGATCAGGATGCGCGGGTTGCCGATCAGCGCGCGGGCGATGGCGATGCGCTGGCGCTGCCCGCCGGACAGCGATGCGCCATGTTCGCCGACCACGGTGTCGTAGCCTTCCGGCAATTCCAGGATGAATTCGTGGGCACCCGCCAGGCTTGCCGCCTGCATCACCTGCTCGATGGGCGCGCCCGGATCGGTCAGGGCGATGTTTTCGCGAATGCTGCGGGCGAACAGCATGTTGTCCTGCAGCACCACGCCGATCTGTCGGCGCAGGGAGGACACATCGGCCAGCGCCAGGTCCATGCCGTCGACCAGTACCCGGCCGCGTTCGGGGGTGTACAGGCGCTGCAACAAACGGGTCAGGGTGCTCTTGCCCGAACCGGAGCGGCCCACCACGCCGATTATCTCGCCGGGCTGGATGTGAAGACTGATACCACGCAGGACTTCCGAGCCATCCGGTCGGTAACGGAAATGCACCTGGTCGAACTCGATCTGCCCCTTCAATGGCGGCAGGGCGCTACGGGTGGCCTGGGACAGTTCGGTGCGGGTATTGAGGATATCGCCCAGGCGCTGCACCGAGACGCCGGTCTGCTGGAAGTTGGTCCACAACTGGGCCAGCCGCATGATCGGCTGCGAAACCCGGCCGGCCAGCATATTGAAGGCGATCAGCTGGCCCACGGTCAGATGACCTTCGATCACCAGCCGCGCGCCCAGCCACAAGGTGGCCACGGTAACCAGCTTGCCGATGAAACCGACGCTTTCATTGGCGAGGGTGGATAGGGTCTGGGTCTTGAAACTGGCCGCCACATAGCCCGCGAGCTGGTTGTCCCACTTGCGATTGATCTGCGATTCGACCGCCATGGATTTCAACGTGTCGATGCCGTTGACCGTCTCGACCAGAAAGGCCTGGTTCTCCGCGCCGCGCGAGAAGCTCTCGTTGAGCCGAGCGCGCAGAACCGGGGTGATCAGCAACGAGATCACGAAGTACAGCGGCAATGAAAGAATCACCACGAGGGTCAGCCAGCCGCTGTAGAAGAACATCACGGCGATGAACACCACCGAGAACAGCACGTCGAGTATCAGCGTGATGGCATTGCCGGTAAGGAAGCTGCGGATGTTCTCCAGTTCGCGCACCCGCGCCACCGAATCACCGACCCGGCGGGCCTGGAAATAGGCCAGCGGCAAGGTCACCAGGTGGCGGAACAGGCGGGAGCCCAGCTCCACGTCGATACGGCTGGCGGTATGCGCGAACACGTAGCTGCGCAGACCGGAGAGCAAGGTCTCGAAGATCATGATGCCGAGCAGGCCGATGGCGATCACGTCCAGTGTCGACAGGCCACGATGCACCAGCACCTTGTCCATCACCACCTGGAAGAACAGTGGCGTGAGCAGCGCGAAGATCTGCAGCACGAAGGACACCAGCAGCACTTCGCCAAGCAGCTTGCGGTACTTGACGATGGCCGGGATGAACCAGGTGAAGTCGAAGCGCGACAACTCGCCGGCCAGCGAGGCTTCGGAACGGATCAGGATCAGCTCGCCGGCCCAACGGGCCTGCAGCTGTTCCAACTCCACGACTTCGGGCCGTTGTGCCTGCGGGTCATGGATCAGGGCCTGGCCCTTGCCCTCGTCGATGCGGGCGATGATGAAGAAGCAGCCATCCTGGTCGGCTGCGATGGCGGGCAAGGGTGTATGGGCGAGACGCTTCAGCGTACTGCGTGCGGACTTCGCCTTCAGGCCAAGTCGCTTGGCGGCGAGAAGTAGCTCGGCGCGGCCAAAAGCCCGTCCGTCTTCGGTGAACTCATGCGCCAGTTGTTCGGCCGAGGCGGCTACGTTGTGGAAACGCGCCAGCATAATCAGGCAGGCGAGACCGCTATCCAAAGCGGAATGATCCGCTGACTCCTGCCGCTGATCGGCCATAGTTTCATCCCTGAAAAGCAACCAAAAAGTTATGGCCAGAATCCAAACCGGCCAAACGATCGCTTAAATAAATCCAGGCCCCATGAGCCGTCAAATAAACCGATAAAAAACGTGATGCAAATCCCAACTGATTTTCGTGGTAGTTGGGTGCGTCGCCAGGCTCGTTTGTTTTTAGGCAGGAATGCCAGATTGGAATGGCTATTAAAAATAAGTTCCTATTTCATCACTCTCTTAGCCATGCCCCGATTATCCGCCTATCGCGCATTGCCTTGAAGACCCCACCTAGCGCGGCCGAATCCCGTCGAGTATCAGTGACTGCAAACTCTGCAGTGCTTCTTCGAAGAACGCCGGATCGTCCAATGTCTTGCCGGCGACGGCCTCGACCTGCACGCGGAAATCGGCGTAGTGCTGGGTGGTGGCCCAGAGGGAGAAGATCAGGTGGTGCGGCTCGATGGCGGCGAGTTTGCCGGCGTCGATCCAGGCCTGGATCACCGCCACCTTGTTCTCGACGAGGTCGTGCAGGGGTTGTTGCAGTTCGCCCAGCAGCAACGGCGCGCCCTGCATGATCTCCATGCAGAACAGCCGCGATTCGGCGGGGTGGTCGCGGGACAGTTCGAGCTTCACCCGCAGATAGTCACCGATGGCTTCGACCGGGTCCTGCTCGGCGCTGAAGGCCTGCAGCGGTTGCAGCCAGACGTCCAGCAGCTGGCGCAGGACGTTGACGTAGAGTTCTTCCTTGCTGCCGAAGTAGTACAGCAGGTTGGTCTTGGATACGTCCGCCTGGGTCGCCACCTGGTCGAGGCTGGTGCCGTGCAGGCCGAAACGGGAGAACAGATCGAGCGCGGCCTGCAGGATCGTGGCGCGCTTGCTTTCGATCATGCGCAAACGGCGGTTCTGCGCACTGGCGCTCGGCTCGCGGGCTGCGCCCTTGTTCCGGGGCGTCTTGCTGGCGGTGAGGCGCTTGCGGGGCGGTACGGGGGGCTGGTCTGTCACGGGATTACCGGCTGGGCTCGAACGAGCCGCTACTGTAGCGCGCGACGAGGCCACTGCGCACGAACGGCGACGCCGACCCAAGCGCCCGCACGTTTTGCACGATCTTCGTGCAGCACGCACAAACCAGGTGCTCCGATTCGGACCAAATGGTCCATAACGAATCACACAAATCACCTATCATATTGATTTAAAAGAATAATCTATTTATGGCCTGCTTCCTGCTAAAGCACCATTGACTCTGCCCGTCACGTTCGGGCAGCGCTTTCTAGCCATTGCGTACAGAGGTGCTTCCCATGGATGTTGGTGTTTTCATCCCGATCGGCAACAACGGCTGGCTCATTTCCGAGAACGCGCCGCAGTACATGCCGACCTTCGAACTCAACAAGGCCATCGTGCAGAAGGCCGAGGGCTACGGTTTCGATTTCGCGCTGTCAATGATCAAACTGCGCGGTTTCGGCGGCAAGACCGAATTCTGGGAGCACAACCTGGAGTCCTTCACCCTGATGGCGGGCCTCGCCGCCGTCACCAGCAAGATCCAGTTGTTCGCCACCGCTGCCACCCTGACGCTGCCGCCGGCCATCGTCGCGCGCATGGCCGCGACCATCGACTCGATCTCCGGCGGGCGCTTCGGCGTCAACCTGGTCACCGGCTGGCAGAAGCCGGAATACACGCAAATGGGCATGTGGCCGGGCGACGAGTTCTTCGGCACCCGTTACCAGTACCTCGGCGAATACGCCCAGGTGCTGCGCGACCTCTGGGAAACCGGCCGCAGCGACTTCAAGGGCGAGCACTTCCAGATGGAGGACTGCCGCGTCAGCCCTAAGCCGCAGGCGGACATGAAGATCATCTGCGCCGGCTCGTCGGATGCCGGCATGGCCTTCTCGGCACAGTACGCCGACTACAACTTCTGCTTCGGCAAAGGCGTCAATACCCCGACCGCCTTCGCCCCGGCCACCGAGCGCCTGCTCAAGGCCACCGAGAAGACCGGCCGCAGCGTCACCTCCTGCGTGCTGTTCATGGTGATCGCCGACGAGACCGACGAAGCCGCCCGCGCCAAGTGGGAACACTACAAGGCCGGCGCCGACCAGGACGCCATCGCCTGGCTGGGCGAGCAGGGCGCGGCGGACAAGACCTCCGGCAGCGACACCAACGTGCGGCAGATGGCCGACCCGACCTCGGCGGTGAACATCAACATGGGCACCCTGGTCGGCTCCTACGCCAACGTGGCGAGGATGCTCGACGAAATCGCCACGGTGCCCGGCATGCAGGGCGTAATGCTGACCTTCGACGATTTCCTCGAGGGCGTCGAAGCGTTCGGCCAGAAGATCCAGCCGCTGATGCACAGCCGCCGGCACGTCACCGCGCTGCAGGAGTCCGCCTGATGAACGCCGCCGAACACTTTTCCGGCTACGGCCTGGCCCCGACCGGCGCCACGCTGAAGCTGCCGGCGCGCCCCGAGCCGCTGGCGCTGAAGGCCAGCGAGACCGCGCTGATCGTGGTCGATATGCAGAACGCCTATTCCACCAAGGGCGGCTATCTGGACCTGGCCGGTTTCGACGTGTCGACCACCGGGCCCGTGATCGAGAAAATCCAGCAGGCCATCGCGGCAGCCCGCGCCGCCGGCATCCAGGTGATCTTCCTGCAGAACGGCTGGGACGACCGCTACGTCGAGGCCGGCGGCCCGGGCTCCCCGAACTGGCACAAGTCCAATGCGCTGAAGACCATGCGCCAGCGCCCGGAGCTGGCTGGCACGCTGCTGGCCAAGGGCGGCTGGGACTACCAACTGGTAGATGAACTCAAGCCGCAGCCGGGCGATATCGTCGTGCCCAAGCCGCGCTACAGCGGGTTCTTCAACTCGCAGCTGGACAGCACCCTGCGCGCCCGCGGTATCCGCAACCTGGTGTTCACCGGCATCGCCACCAATGTCTGCGTCGAGTCGACCCTGCGCGACGGCTTCCACCTGGAATATTTCGGCGTGGTGCTGGCCGATGCCACCCACCAGGCCGGCCCCGCGTTCGCCCAGCAGGCGGCGCTGTACAACATCGAGACGTTCTTCGGCTGGGTCTCCAGCGTGGCGGATTTCTGCAGCACCTTCGCCCCGGCCGAGGCCACCGTCACGACGCGCTGACCAGAACGATAAATCGCCGCCTCGCTGCGGCTCATTCGCCTTGCAAGGAATCACCGACATGCCCAAGCAATCGATCATCCCCGCCGGCTCCGGCAAACCCCTCGCCCCCTACGTGCCGGGTTCCATGGCCGACGGCGTGGTCTACGTCTCCGGCACCCTGCCGTTCGACAAGGACAACAACGTGGTCCACGTCGGCGACGCCGCCGCGCAGACTCGTCACGTGCTGGAAACCATCAAGGGCGTCGTCGAGGCCGCCGGCGGCAGCATGGACGACGTCACCTTCAACATGATCATGCTCACCGACTGGGCCAACTACGCCAAGGTCAACGAGGTCTACGCCGAGTACTTCCCCGGCGAGAAACCGGCGCGCTATTGCATCCAGTGCGGCCTGGTGAAGCCCGACGCGCTGATCGAGATCGCCAGCATCGCCCACGTGGGCAGGTGATCGGCCCGGCGCACCGTAGGGCGGATTGCAACCCGCCGGTTGCCGTTTCGGCCCAATGCCGGCGGGTTTCACCCGCCCTACAGGACGGCGCCACCTCATCGTTGGAGGTTACGACATGCACTATGAACTTCACGGCCGCATGGAGCCGGACGCCCCCACCCTGGTGCTCAGCTCCGGGCTCGGCGGCGCGGCGGCGTTCTGGACGCCGCAATTGCCGGCGCTGACACAGGACTACCGGGTGCTGGTCTACGACCAGCGCGGCACCGGCCGCAGCCCGGCGAACCTGCCGGCGGGCTACTCCATCGGTTCCATGGCGGTCGAGCTGCTGGAATTGCTGGATACCCTCGGCATCCGTCGCTGCCATTTCATCGGCCATGCCCTCGGCGGGCTGGTAGGCCTGCAGATCGCCCTGCTGCGCCCGCAGCTCTTGCAGAGCCTGGTCCCGATCAATGCCTGGAGCAGCCCCAACCCGCACAGCGCCCGCTGCTTCGCCGTGCGCCTGAACCTGCTGCGCGACAGCGGCCCGGCCGCCTACGTGCAGGCGCAATCGCTGTTCCTCTACCCCGCGGACTGGATCGCCGCCAACGGCGAGCGGCTGGCGCGCGACGATGCCCATGCCCTGGCGCATTTCCCGCCGACGACGAATCTGGTGCGGCGCATCGAGGCGCTGCTCGCCTTCGATATCGAGGCCGAACTGTCGCGCATTTCCACGCCGACCCTGCTGATCGCCAACCGTGACGATATGCTGGTGCCCTGGCAACGCTCCCGGCATCTGGCCGAGCGCCTGCCCAACGCACGCCTGCAACTGCTGGAGTATGGCGGCCACGCCTCCAGCGTCAGCGACAGCGCACCCTTCAACCGACTCCTGCTGGAGCACCTGGCGCAGATGCGCGACCAGGCGGCGACGGCAGCCTGAGGAAACCGAACATGACCACTCCCCTCGATCCACGCGCGCTCGCCAGCCTGTTCAACGAAGCCCGCACCCACAGCGCCTGGCTGGACAAGCCGGTACCCGACGCCCTGCTGCACGAACTCTACGACCTCGTGCGTCTCGGCCCGACCGCGGTGAACAGCTGCCCGGCACGCTTCGTCTTCGTGCGCACGCCCGCGGGCAAGCAGAAGCTCGCGCCCTGCCTGTCCAAGGGCAACCTGGACAAGACCATGGCCGCGCCGGTGACGGTGATCGTCGCCTACGACGAGGATTTCCCCGAAACCCTGCCGGAACTGTTCCCGCACGCCGACGCGCGCAGCTGGTACGCCGGCCAGCCGGCGCTGATCAGCGAGAACGCGCTGCGCAACAGCTCGCTGCAGGCTGGCTACCTGATCCTCGCCGCGCGCGCGCTGGGGCTGGACACCGGGCCGATGTCCGGCTTCGACGCCAAGGCCCTGGACGAAGCCTTCTTCGCCGGCACCACCTGGAAATCCAACCTGCTGATCAACCTCGGCTATGGCGACGCCAGCAAGCTGCGCGATCGCCTGCCACGCCTGCCCTTCGAGCGGGCCTGCGTCCTCGCCTGATGGAGAACCGACCATGCAACTGGCTCAATGCGAACCCGCTAGCGAACTCATACCCCCGGTGATCAGGCAGGACTACCGCGATGCCATGGCGCACCTGGCCGCGGCGGTCAACGTGATCACCAGCGACGGCCCGCACGGCCGCGTCGGCTTCACCGCCACGGCGGTATGCAGCGTCACCGACGATCCGCCGACGTTGCTGGTGTGCCTCAATCGCGCGGCCTCGGTGCATCCGATGGTCACCGCCAACGCCCACCTGTGCGTGAATACCCTGGCCAGCGACCAACGCGAACTGTCCAGCCTGTTCGGCGGCAAGACGCCCATGGCCGAACGCTTCGCCGCCGCCGAGTGGAGCGTCGGCGTCACCGGCGCGCCACTGCTCGACGGCGCGGCAGTATCCTTCGATTGCCGCATCAGCCATAGCGCCAGCGTCGGTACCCACGACATCCTCTATTGCGAGGTGCTGGCCGTGCGCCAGCGCGACAGCGCCGACGCCCTGGTCTACTTCGGCCGCAACTATCACGGGCTTTCGAGCGCCGGCTAGCAGGCCGTTGAAAAACGTCGGCGAGGCAGCCAGGGCAAGGCGCAACAACCAACGGGAGCAACAGCCGAAGGCCGGCCCGGAGGGCGAGCGCCAGTAGCAGGGTGGGCTTCAGCCCACCGAAACCTGTCAGTGCGCCGTCCCGCGGCCATCAGGCCGCCATCCGCTCGCATTCCTCGGCGCACTGGCGGCAGGCCTGCGCGCACGCCTGGCAATGATCGTGCGAATGCCGGCCGCACTCCTCGGCACAGTCCCGGCAGACCTGCGCACAAAGTTTGCACAAAGCCTTGGCGTAGTCACTGTCCCGGGTCATCAGCACCGCCGCGATGGCGCACATGTCGGCGCAATCACGGTCGAGCTGGATGCAGCGGGCCATCATCTTCACGTCGTCCTCGCGCAGGCAGGACGCCGCGCAGGTCTCGCAGACCAGCGCACAGCTGGAGCAGGCCTGGATGCACGACTGGTAGCTGGGATTGAGCATGGGATTTCCTCCGTTGGATGCAGCGAAATGCGGTATCGCGGTCCTTCGTCACGACCACGCGTAGACCGCGCCTTACTCAGTAGGGCGCGCGCCGCCCGCGAAGTTCAGCCCGTTCGCCGGATGGCACAGGCAGCGCTGCCGCACCCGGGCCGCTACAATGGCCACCCCACTCATGCCCGCCTGCGCCAGACTCGCCATGCCCTTCACCCTCGCCACGTCCTGTGAATTGCTGGAAGTCATCAGCAAGAGCCGTTTTCTCGCCAAGGCGGCCCCCGTATCGAGCGCCGACGAAGCGCTGGCATTCATCCAGGCGGTCAGCGACCCCAGCGCCACGCACAACTGCTGGGCCTGGAAGATCGGCAACCAGTACCGTTTCAGCGACGATGGCGAGCCGGGCGGCACCGCCGGTCGACCGATGCTGACGGCCATCGAAGGGCAGGATTTCGATCGGGTGGCGGTGGTGGTGATCCGCTGGTTCGGCGGTATCAAGCTCGGCACCGGCGGCTTGGCGCGCGCCTATGGTGGCACCACGGCGAAATGCCTGCAGGCCGGCGAGCGCACCGAGCTGGTGGCGCGCTCGCGCTGCCGCTGCCACTGCCGGTTCGCCGAGTTGGCCTTGCTCAAGGCACGCCTGGCGGACTTCGAGGCGCTGCTCGAAGGCGAACGCTTCGATGCCGAAGGCGCCACCCTGGATATCGCCCTGCCCGCCGCCAGCCTGCAGCCCCTCGAGCGGCTGCTCGCCGACATCAGCCGAGGTCGCAGCCAGCTGGACGTGCTGGACGAATGAACCGCCTCCTTGACCGCCACACCCAGGTGATCGGCCCGGTAGGTTGGCGCTGAGCGCAGCGAAGCCCAACAGGCTCAGCCACGGAACGTGTCGCTTCGCTCCTCAGGCTACGCGCCCAAACCGCGCCCGCAACAGGCTATGGGAGAGAGAGTTTCCGTTGCCCACAGATACTGTGGGCGCCGCTGTGGATAACCTCTGGATGCCATGCTGCAACGCTGGGTCCGTGCGGCCCCGAAGGCACTGCTCATTTTTTGAGCAATCACCCCATCACGCGCCCGCGTAGGACCTTAAACCATTGAATCAAGTGCTTTTTGACTCATCAGTCCGATAATTAAGGATGGCCATCCCTCCTGTTCGTCAGGTCTGTAAGTTATGCCCGAATGGCGTGGAGAACTTTGTGGATAAGGTCGGGAACAAACGCGGCGGAGCCCGTCAGCAGTGGGCTGCAGGGCACTGGTCAATTTATCGCCAATCACCGGCTCGTCATCGAAGGGCAACAGCATAGGAGTACAAGCACCTTCCACCGCAAGACTGGCATATCCGTTGCTGCAGCCCCTGGCTAGAATGCCCCATACCCGGACGACGAGAATCCAGCAATGTACGAATCGCTCAACAATCTGCCCAAGGCCGAATTGCACTTGCATCTCGAAGGCTCGCTGGAACCCGAGCTGCTGTTCAGCCTGGCCGAGCGCAACAAGGTCACCCTGCCCTGGAAGGACGTGGAAACCCTGCGCGAGGCCTATGCCTTCAACAACCTGCAGGAATTCCTCGACCTCTACTACCGCGGCGCCGACGTGCTGCGCAGCGAGCAGGACTTCTACGACCTGACCTGGGCCTACCTGCAGAAATGCGAGGAACAGAACGTTATCCACACCGAGCCGTTCTTCGATCCACAGACGCATACCGATCGCGGCGTGCCGTTCGAAGCGGCGCTCAACGGCATCAGCGCGGCGCTGGCCGACGGCCGCGAGTTGCTCGGCATCAGCAGCGGGCTGATCCTCAGCTTCCTGCGCCATCTGCCGGAAGAGGACGCCTTCAGGACGCTGGAACAGGCCATGCCTTATCGCAATGCCTTCTTCGCCGTGGGCCTGGACAGCTCCGAGGTCGGTCATCCGCCGAGCAAGTTCCAGCGGGTCTTCGACAAGGCGCGCGCCGAAGGCTTGCTCACCGTCGCCCATGCCGGCGAGGAAGGCCCGCCGGATTACATCTGGCAGGCGCTGGACCTGCTCAAGGTCAGCCGCATCGACCACGGCGTGCGCGCCGCCGAGGACCCCAGGCTGATCGCCCGGCTGGTCGAGGAACAGATACCGCTGACCGTCTGCCCGCTGTCCAACACCAAGCTCAAGGTGTTCGCCGACATGCGTCAGCACAACATCCTCCAGCTGCTGGAACTGGGCGTGAAGGTCACGGTGAATTCCGACGACCCGGCCTATTTCGGCGGCTACGTCACGGAGAACTTCATGGCCCTGCACGAAAGCCTGGGGATGACCGAGGCGCAGGCCCGGCGCCTGGCGCAGAACAGCCTGGATGCGCGCCTGGCGTACTGAGAACCTGCCGACGATCGGCTGCGCGCCGGCCCTGCGGCATCAGAACAGGCTCTGAAGCGGTCGGCGGGTATTGATACCCATCAAAAGCGCAAGGCCCGGTCTCGACTAGACTGGGCTTTCCTTTTCCACGAGGTGATCGCCATGAACATTCTCGTCCGCCCTTTGACGCCCTTCCCCGACAGCGCCTGGCAGGTGCGTCTCGACCGCCACAATGTCACCTTCCGCAATGAAGCCGAGGCCAAGGCCTTCGTCGACACCCTGCGCCAGCGTCTGAAAGCGCCGCACCCGCTGCCGGTCAGCGCCTGAGCCGCCTCATTCCGTGCTGGCGCGTGCCGTGCCATAGGCGACGACCGTCGCCAGCAGCCCGCACAGACTGATGATCGCCGCCAGCGGCACCGCCGTGCCGTTGTGCAGCGCGCCAACCGCCGAAGCGGCCGCCGCGGCCACGCCGAACTGCAGGCTGCCGAGCAATGCCGAGGCACTGCCGGCGTTGGCGCGCTGATCGGCCATGGCGCAGGCCGTAGCGTTGGGCATCAGGCAACCGAGGCAGGCCACGCAACAGAACAGCGGGATCAGCAACGGCCACAGCGCCACCGGTCGCGCCGCGGCGACGGCCAGCAGCACCAGCGCGCTGAGGAAGAAGAACCACACCCAGCGCCGTACCCAGAATTCCGGACCGCGCCAGCGCACCAGCCGCACGTTGACCTGGGCCATCAGGATGAAACCGGCGGCATTGATGCCGAACAACCAGCCGAAATGCTCGGCGGGTACGCCATACAGTTCGATGAACACGAACGGCGAGCCGGCGATGTAGGCGAACATCCCGCCCATGCACAGCGCGCCGGTGAGCACGTGACCAAGGAAGAAGCGGTCCTGGAACAGGCGCCGATACTGGCCCAGGGCGCCGGAAATGGGCTGTCGCGCGAGCCCGGCCGGATAGGTTTCGGGCAGCCACAGCGCCACGGCGATCAGGCAAGCGGCGCTGAACAGCGTCAGCGCGATGAAGATCGAGGGCCAGCCGAACGCCGCCAGCAGCGCACCGCCCCCGAGGGGGGCAAGGATCGGCGCCAGCCCCATCACCAGCATCAACTGCGAGAACACTTTCGCACTGGTCATCGGGTCGCAGAGATCGCGCACCACCGCGCGCGCCACCACCATCCCGGCGCAGCCGCCCAGAGCCTGAACGAAACGAACACCGATCAGCCAGTCCATCGACGGTGCGAAGGCGCTCGCCAGCGACGCCAGGGTGAACAGCACCACGCCGACCAGCAGCGGCCCGCGCCGGCCGTAGCGATCGGCCAGCGGTCCGTAGGCCAGCTGGCCAATCGCCAGGCCGATGAAATAGGCCGCCAGCGAAAGTTGCACGTGGTCGACGCTGGTCGCGAAATGCCGCGCCAGCATCGGGAACGCCGGCAGATACATGTCGATGGCCAGGGGGCCGAAGGCGCTGAGCGCGCCCAGTATGAGGAGAATCCGCAACTGCATCAGAGGCTCACAAGCAAAGGGGAGACAGGGTGCCGATGTCATTCGAGCCGGCTCGAATGCAGACCCCGGACATTTACAGGAGTGCAAGATGCTGTTACATACACAACCGATTGTAAACCTCCAACGCGACGAGTCGCGCCATTACACTGGCCAGCCCCTCGCTACTGGAAGCCCTGAAGCAGCTACCTGCCCGAATCTGCCATGCGCCGAACCAAAGAAGAAGCCGAGAAGACCCGCGCCGCCATCCTCGCATCCGCCGAGCGGCTGTTCCTGGACAAGGGCGTGGCCCACACCAGTCTCGACCAGATCGCCCGCGACGCCGGCGTGACCCGCGGCGCGGTGTATTGGCATTTCCAGAACAAGGCCCATCTGTTTCACGAGATGCTCGACCAGGTTCGCCTGCCCCCCGAACAGATGGCCGAGCGGCTCTGCACGTGCGATCGACAACAGCCACTGCAGGCGCTGATCGCCTTGCGCGACCTGAGCATCGAGGCCATCGCCGCCCTCGCCAGCAACGAACAGAAGCGGCGCATCTTCACCATCCTGCTGCATCGCTGCGAATTCACCGAAGAGCTGCGCGACGCCGAGGAGCGGCACGATGCCTTCATCAACCAGTTCATCGACATGTGCGAGAAGCTGCTGCAGAACGCCGCCGATCACTTGCGCCCTGGAGTCACGCCTCGACTGGCCGCGCGGTCGTTGCATGCGTTGATGGTCGGGCTGTTCACCGACTGGACACGCGACCCGCAGCTGTTCGCGGCGCAGACCGAAGCCCGCGCCCTGATCGATCCGCTGTTTCGCGGCCTGGTACGCGACTGGCCGGACGATCGGGGCGAGCCCCATCCCTGACGGCTACGGCCCGTCCTGCCTCATTGAACCTGATAGCCCTCCTGCACGATCGCATCACGGATTGCCTGCCCGTCCAGCGTGCTGTCGACCCGCACCGTGCCCGCAGCCAGATCCACTTCCACCTTCGCCGCCGGGTCCAGCGCCTGGAGCGCCTGGATCACCGCACGCTCGCAATGACCGCAGGTCATGCCCGTCACGTTGAATACTTGCATCGCTTCTCTCCTTAGCTGTTGGAGCGCCGATTCTCGACCTTGCCACCCTGGCAAGGTCAATGGGTTCGACTGTCGCAGGTCAAGGGCTTGACCTTTACATAGGGTTAAGGTCGATTCTCATCGCATCGCCATCCAGGAGTGCATCGCACCATGTCCAGCGCCACCTATACCCTGCCGGTCAGCGGCATGACCTGCGCCAGCTGCGCCGGTCGCGTCGAGCGCGCCCTGCTGAAAGTCCCGGGCGTGGAGGCGGCGAGCGTCAACCTGGCCAACGAGCAGGTCCGTATCGACGCGGGCGCAGCGGACCTCGCCGAGCTGATCCAGGCGGTGGAAAAGGCCGGCTACGGGGTGCCCGTGCAGAGCCTCGAACTGGCCATCGACGGCATGACCTGCGCCAGTTGCGTCGGCCGTGTCGAACGCGCCCTGCTCAAGGAGCCCGGCGTGCGCAGCGCCTCGGTGAACCTGGCCAGCGAGCGTGCCCATGTCGAGGTGCTCGGCGCAGTGGAACCGGCGGCGTTGATCCAGGCCGTCGAGAACGCCGGTTACCACGCCACGTCGAGCGGCGGCGCAGCACCGCAAGCGGACGACGCCGAACGACGCCTGCGCCGCGAACGCCGAACGGTCATCGCCGGCCTGTTGCTGGCCGCCCCGCTGGTGCTGCCGATGTTCGCCGAGCTGTTCGGCGGACACTGGATGCTGCCGCCCTGGATACAGTTCCTGCTCGCCACACCGGTGCAGTTCGTGCTCGGCGCACGCTTCTACGTCGCCGGTTGGAAGGCGGTGCGCGCCGGCGCCGGCAACATGGACCTGCTGGTGGCCATCGGCACCAGCGCCGGCTACGGCCTGAGCCTCTACCAATGGTGGGCGACACCGGCCGGGCAGATGCCGCACCTGTATTTTGAAGCCTCGGCGGTGGTGATCGCCCTGGTATTACTCGGCAAGTACCTGGAAAGCCGCGCCAAGCGCCAGACCAGCGCCGCCATTCGGGCGCTCGAAGCGCTGCGCCCGGAGCGCGCCACGCGGCTGGTCGATGGCCGTGAGGAAGACGTCGCCATTGCCGCCCTGCGCCTCGACGACCTGGTGCTGGTCAAGCCCGGCGAGCGTTTTCCGGTGGACGGCGAAGTGCTCGAAGGCGAAAGCCAGGCCGACGAGGCGCTGATCAGCGGCGAGAGCCTGCCGGTGAACAAGGCACCGGGCGACCGCATCACCGGCGGTGCCATCAACGGCGAAGGCCGTCTGCTGGTGCGCACTACCGCGCTGGGCGGCGAAACCGTGCTGGCGCGGATCATCCGCCTGGTGGAAGACGCGCAGGCGGCCAAGGCGCCGATCCAGAAACTGGTGGACAAGGTCAGCCAGGTGTTCGTCCCGGCGGTGCTGGTGATCGCCATGTTCACCCTGATCGGCTGGCTGCTGGCCGGTGCGCCGGCTCAGGTCGCGCTGATCAACGCCGTCGCCGTGCTGGTCATCGCCTGCCCCTGCGCCCTCGGCCTGGCCACCCCGGCGGCGATCATGGCCGGCACTGGCGTGGCCGCACGGCATGGCATCCTGATCAAGGACGCCGAAGCACTGGAAGTGGCCCATGCGGTGAACGCCGTGGCGTTCGACAAGACCGGCACGCTCACCTCGGGCAAGCCGCAGATCATCCACCTGCATGCCGTGGACGGCGACGAATCCCTGCTGCTGCGCCTGGCCGGCGCGCTGCAGCGTGGCAGCGAGCATCCGCTGGCGCGGGCGGTGCTGGAGCGCTGCGAGGCGCTCGGCCTGCAGGTGCCAGACGTGGAGAACAGCCAGTCGCTCACCGGCCGCGGCATCGCCGGCAGCCTGGGCGGCCGGCAACTGGCGCTGGGCAACCGTCGCATCCTCGTCGACAACGGCCTGCAGCCGGGCGGCCTGGCCGACACCGCGCCGGCCTGGGAAGCCGAGGGCCGCACGCTCTCCTGGCTGGTGGAAACCGCCCCGCAGCCGCGCGTGCTCGGCCTGTTCGCCTTCGGCGACAGCCTCAAGGACGGCGCCGCCGAAGCCATCGCCGCGCTCGATGCCCGGCACATCCGCAGCCACCTGATCACCGGCGACAACCGCGGCAGCGCCCGCGTGGTGGCCGAGGCGTTGCACATCGACGACGTGCATGCCGAGGTGCTGCCGGCGGACAAGGCCGCCACCGTCGCCGCACTGAAGCAGGGCGGTGCGGTGGTGGCGATGGTCGGCGACGGCATCAACGACGCCCCGGCGCTGGCTGCGGCGGATGTCGGCATCGCCATGGGCGGCGGCACCGACGTGGCCATGCACGCCGCCGGCATCACCCTGATGCGCGGCGACCCGCGGCTGGTGCCCGCAGCGCTGGAAATCAGCCGGCGCACCTACCGCAAGATCCAGCAGAACCTGTTCTGGGCCTTCATCTACAACCTGGTGGGCATCCCGCTGGCGGCCTTCGGCTTCCTCAGCCCGGTGGTCGCCGGCGCAGCGATGGCCTTGTCCAGCGTCAGCGTGGTGAGCAACGCGCTGCTGCTCAAGACCTGGAAACCGCAAGACTGAACGAGGACACGCCATGAATATCGGCCAAGCCGCCAGGCACAGCGGCCTCACCGCGAAAATGATCCGCTATTACGAAACCATCGGCCTGCTGGCGCCGGCCGGGCGTGGCGCCAACGGCTACCGCCGCTACGGCGACAAGGACCTCCACCAGTTGGCGTTCATCAAGCGCGCGCGGGACATGGGTTTCTCGCTGGACGAAGTGAGCCGCCTGCTGGCCCTCTGGCAGGACCGCCAACGTGCCAGCGCCGACGTGAAGGCGCTGGCCGAGGCGCATATCGACGACCTCGAGCGCAAAATCGCCGAGCTGGTCGGCCTGCGCGATACCCTGCGCGAACTGGTCGGCCACTGCCAAGGCGACGAACGGCCGGACTGCCCGATCCTGCGGGGCCTGGAGTCGGGCTGCTGCGCAGGGGACCACGGCGCCGATGACTGAATGCCGCCGCCGGCCGGCTTCGCCCTGCACATCGGCATTGCGATGAGCCGCCCGGCCGAATAGACTGCGCGCCCTCGCATGGCGCGGTCCCCCACGGGGCGCCACGCCGTCCATGCCGGTCCCGCTCCTTGCAGCGCCGACCAATCCAGCCTTCCAAGGCCCTTCACATGCATCCGAGCACTCACCGGACCCGAGCTGGCCGCCTTGCCATTGCTCCAGCACGGCCATTCCGGCGTTCAGGCATGCATTCAAGCAATCTTCGTTATCAGGCAATAGAACCTTCGATGAAAAAACTGCTACTGGCGATCTGCTGCTTCGGCCTGATCGCCTGCTCCAAACCCAACGAGCCCGAGAAGACCGTCGATGTCCTGCTGATCGGCGGCGGCATCATGAGCGCGACCCTGGGCACCTACCTGCAC
This sequence comes from Pseudomonas lopnurensis, assembly GCF_015070855.1. Taxonomy (GTDB): domain Bacteria; phylum Pseudomonadota; class Gammaproteobacteria; order Pseudomonadales; family Pseudomonadaceae; genus Stutzerimonas; species Stutzerimonas lopnurensis. Next base: position 11,097 of record NZ_JADDIX010000056.1, on the reverse strand, counting down.
GAGCTCGAACCGGGCTGGACGATCGACATCTACGAGCGCCTGCCCGCCATCGCCGAGGAAAGCTCCAACGCCTGGAACAACGCCGGCACCGGTCATTCGGCATTCTGCGAACTGAACTACACCCCGCAGAAAGCCGACGGCAGCATCGACATCAGCAAGGCGGTGAGCATTGCCGAGTCGTTCGAGATATCCAAGCAGTTCTGGGCCCATCAGGTCGAGCGCGGCGTGCTGCACGAGCCACGGCGCTTCATCAACAGCGTCCCGCACATGAGCTTCGTCTGGGGCGAGGACAACATCGAGTTCCTGCGCAAGCGCCACGAGGCCCTGCAACAAAGCCCGCTGTTCCGCGGCATGGAGTTTTCCGAGGACTCGCAGCGGATCGCCGAGTGGATTCCGCTGGTGATGAACGGCCGCGACCAGGCCCAGCACGTCGCCGCGACACGCATGCCGCTCGGCACCGACGTGAACTTCGGCGAGGTCACCCGGCAACTGTTCGGCGCCCTGGACGAGAACGAGCAGGTCAAACTGCATCTGCAGCACGAGGTTCGTGACATCGTGCGCAACGAGGACGGCACCTGGACCGTGACCGCCGCCGATCTCGCCAACGGCGAGGCGCAGAGCAGTGTCAAGGCCCGCTTCGTCTTCATCGGTGCCGGCGGCGGCGCGCTGAAGCTGCTACAGATGACCGATATTCCGGAGGCCAAGGGCTACGCCGGCTTCCCCGTCGGCGGCCAGTTCCTGATGACCCGCAACCCCGAAGTGGTGGCGCAGCACCAGGCCAAGGTCTACGGACTGGCCTCGGTCGGCTCGCCGCCGATGTCCGTCCCGCACCTGGATACCCGCGTGATCGGCGGCGAGACGGTGCTGCTGTTCGGCCCGTTCGCCACCTTCTCCAGCAAGTTCCTGAAGAACGGCTCGCTGATGGATCTGCCCGGCTCCCTGAGCACCGACAACGCACTGCCGATGATGCAGGCCGGCCTGGACAACTTCGACCTGAGCAAGTATCTGGTCGGCCAGCTGTTGCTCAGCCAGGAAGACCGCATCGAGGTGCTGCGCGACTACTTCCCTCAGGCCGATGCGGCCGACTGGGAGCTGATCACCGCCGGCCAGCGGGTCCAGATCATCAAGAACGATCCGCAAAAGGGCGGTGTGCTGCAGTTCGGCACCGAGGTCGTCAGTTCGGCCGATGGCAGCATCGCCGCGCTCCTGGGCGCCTCGCCCGGCGCCTCGACCGCCGCGCCGATCATGCTGACCCTGCTCGAGACCACCTTCAAGGAGCGGATCGAGTCGCCGCAGTGGCAAGCCCGCCTGAAGACGATTTTCCCGTCCTACGGGCTGGCCCTGAACGACGACGCCGAACTCACCGCGCGCATACGTGCGGCGACCCACCAGCAGCTGCAACTCGATATGCCAGCCCCGCAGCCGACGGCCGCTGCCGAAGCCTCGGTGGACTGAGGTCCTGGGACGAAAATTACCGCTGCACGGGGTTTTTCCGGGTGCGCTTCGCGCACCGCCGGGCCCGGGAGCACCGTGGCTGGATGTCATGACGAGCCGTTGGGTTGAGCGAAGCGAAGCCCAACGAGTGGGTTATCGGACCAGCGCTTCGGTGCGAGTTGGCTTCGCCGCTGTGCGCCCCGACCCAACGTGGGGGCGGCGGGGCGCTCATGACCGCGCAGTGAGCGCCGCCATGCAGCTCGTCGGCTGGGCGGCAGGAAATCGCCGGTGCGCCTCAAGCCCCGGGACCTAAGGCCGACAGCGAGCGACTGACACGAACGGGCGGCCCGCGCTTGGCCGGTGCCGCCCGAATTCCCCTTCATTTTTCCGCCTCATTTTCTGGAGCTGCCATGAACAGATGGTTTGCAAGCATTGGCGTCAGCAGCAAGCTCGCGCTGGGTTTCGGCGCCGTCCTGGTCCTGACCCTCGTCCTCGCCTGGAATGGCTGGGTCAGCCTCGGCAGCGTGATCCAGCGCAGCGGCTGGATGACTCAAATAACACAGCTCAACAACAAGCTGACGGATCTGCGTATCGCACGCCTGCAATTCATGCTGGCCAAAGGTGACGCGAAAACCACCGAGCGTCTGGATGACACGCTAGCTACCTACCTGTCGGAACAGACCAAGCTGCTCAACACCTTCAAGAACCCGGTAAACGTCGCCATGCTCAAGGAGCAGGCTGGCTACAATGAGTTGTTCCGTCGCTCGCTGGAGGACATGCGCCAGGGTTATGCCCTAGCCAGTGGGGCCACCACGACCATCGAAGACAATGCCGCCCGGCTCGGTGAACTCGCCGTTGACGTTAGCGCACGGGTCCTGCAGTTGGCCGAGGACAATGACCAGCGCTTCGCGCAGTACCGCGCCATCACCGAAATCAAAGAAGCGCTCAAGCAGGCGCAGTATTTGCTGCGTATCTACATGGCCACATCGACTCCGCAGAACGCCCAGTCCGTGTATGCGCAGCTCGATGTGGCCCTGGCCACGCTGAACAGGCATAACAGCGTTCTCGACTTCGCCAACCGGGACGCCGCCCAACAGATCCGTTCGATCCTCGGTCAATACCGTACGGCGATCGAATCGCTCGAAGCAGCGACCCTGGCGATTGCCGAGGCGCGTCAGGGAATGATCGACCATCAGACCGAGATCCTGCGCGTGGGCAACGCCCTGTATGCGTATCAACTGGAACGGCTGGATATCGAGAGCAACGAAGCAGGCAATCGCCTGATGCTCAGCGCCATACTGGCTCTGCTGCTCGGCGTGCTGGCCGCATGGCTGATCACCCGTCAGATCACCCTGCCGCTAAAGGCGACCCTGGCGGACGTCGAACGCATTGCCTCCGGCGATCTGACCGCCACCGCGCAAATCACCCGTCGCGATGAGCTAGGCATTCTGCAGCAGGGCATTCAACAGATGGGCGCGACCCTGCGCGAGCTGATCGGCGGTATTCGCGACGGAGTGAGCCAGATCAGCAGCGCCGCCGAGGAGCTGTCTGCGGTCACGATGCAGACCAGCTCCGGCGTCAATAGCCAGAAAGAGGAAACCGATCAGGTCGCCACCGCCATGCATGAGATGTCGGCGACAGTCCACGAGGTCGCGCGAAATGCTGAACAGGCGGCGCAGGCCGCCACAGAAGCGGATATCGAAGCCCGCGACGGCGACCGCGTCGTCGCTGAAGTGGTCACGCAAATCGAGCGCATGGCCAATGAAGTCATCCGCTCCTCGGAAGCGATGACGGAGCTGCAAAGCGACAGCGACAAGATCGGCAGCGTGATGAACGTCATTCGTGCCGTGGCTGAACAGACCAACCTGCTGGCGCTGAATGCCGCAATCGAGGCAGCGCGTGCCGGTGAGGCCGGTCGTGGTTTCGCCGTGGTGGCCGATGAAGTGCGCGGCCTGGCGCAGCGCACGCAGAAATCCACCGAGGAAATCGAACAACTGGTAAGCGCCCTGCACGGCGGCACACAGCAGGTAGCGGCCATCATGCAAAGCAGCCGCAGCCTCACCGACAGCAGTGTCGAGCTGGCGCGTCGCGCGGGCACATCACTGGCCAGCATCACCCGCACCGTGTCCAACATCCAGGCGATGAACCAGCAGATCGCCACCGCCGCCGAAGAGCAGAGCGCAGTCGCCGAGGAGATCAGCCGCAGCGTGGTGAACGTGCGCGACGTTGCGGAACAGACCGCTGCTGCCAGCGAGGAAACCGCCGCGTCCAGCGTCGAGCTGGCGCGCCTGGGCAGCCAGCTGCAGACATTGGTGAGCCGTTTCCGGGTCTAGCCGCTTCAGAGGGAAGGCCAGCCCGGGACGATGCTTTCCCTTCTCGATGGGCGAAACGGATCAGCGCGTTGGGCCGGGGCGCGTAGCCTGAGGAGCGCAGCGACGAAGCCCAACTCATGCCGAGGCCAGGATGATCTTCGGCACGTCCAGAGACCAATGACGTGACGAATGTGCGGCCCCGGCACCCCGCTCGCTGGGCTTCGCCGCGCCCCACCTCGGCGGCCCCACCTCGGCGGCCCCACCTCGGCGGCCCCACCCAAGCTACGCGGCTTCCCGGATCAGCTCGCCTGGGATTGCAGGTAGTTCTGCAGGCCGATGCGGTCGATCAGGCCGAGCTGCTGCTCCAGCCAGTAGGCATGGTCTTCCTCGGTGTCCTGGAGCTGGGCGGCCAGCAGGTCGCGGGTGGCGTAGTCGCCGTGCTGTTCGGCCAGGGCGATGCCCTTGGCCAGCGCCGCGCGCACCTTGTATTCCAGTGCCAGGTCGTTGCGCAGCATCTCCGGCACGGTATGGCCCGGGTTGATCGGCTCCGGCGTCATGTCCGGCGTGCCTTCGAGGAAGAGAATGCGGGTCAGCAGGACATCGGCGTGCTGGGTCTCTTCCTCCATCTCGTGATTGATGCGCTCGTAGAGCTGGGTGAAGCCCCAGTCGGCGTACATGCGCGAGTGCAGGAAATACTGGTCGCGAGCCGCCAGCTCGCCGCGCAGCAGCTCCTTCAGATAGTCGATTACCGGTGCCTGGCCTTGCATTTGCGTGCTCCCCCGTGTCGATGCCGCCTGTTCAAGCGGGCAAGCATCCCCGCTGAACCGGCGCCGGTCAAGCGCGCAAAAGCCGCAGCGATGCTGCCCTCAAGTGTGGCAGAGACCGGACGAAAGTCGACCGCCAGTCACAATTCTCGCAACGCCATCGTGGCGAACTCATGGATCGCGCCGGGGCTCTACTGAAAGCCCGACGACCGGCCGCGTGGTCGTCATCAGCCCAGACAGGAATTCCGATGGCGCCAACGCCCGCATGCTCGCTGCCCAAATCCTGGTTGATGATGCTCGCCTGCATCCTGCCGCTGTTGCATGGCTGCTCGTCGGAAACCGAGCCTGCGCCGCCGCCACCACGTGTGGCACTGGTGGCGCCGTTGCAGCCGGCCGAGCCGAAGCCCCGGGCGCTGCGCTTCTCCGGCGTGGTGCAGAGCGTCACCCACACGCAGCTGTCCTTCGAGGTCTCCGGGCGCATCGAACGCATTCTGGTCGACGAAGGCCGCCATGTACGCCGTGGCCAGCCGTTGGCCGAACTCGACCGCACCGACTACCAGTTGCAACTGCGCGAAACCGAAGCCCGCTTGCGCCAGCTGGAAGCGGACCTGGCGCGCAAACGCACCCTGCTCGCCGAAGGCATTCTCGCTCCGGCCGCGATCGAGCCGCTGGAGGCCAATACCGTCGTCGCCCGCGTCGCGCGCGACAGTGCCCGGCGCAACCTCGACCACGGCACGCTGAACGCCCCCTTCGACGGGGTGGTCGCACGGCGCCTCGTCGAGCCCGACATGGTGGTGTCAACTGGTACCCCGGTACTGGAGATGCAGGACAACCGCCACATCGAAGTCGCTATCGACCTGCCGGAAACCGCTGCGCTGGACATTCCGCTCGGCCCTGAGCTCGAGGCCGAGGGCGAACTGGTCATCGCCGAGCTGCGCCTGCCGCTGCGCTACAAGGAGCACAGCACCCAGCCCCGCGAGGGCGCCCGCACCTATCGCCTGGTGCTGCAGGGCGAACCGCCGGAAGGCTACAACCTGCTGCCCGGCATGGCCATGCGCATCCGCCTGCAGCGGCCGTCGCCCACGCGGACGGCCAGCGGCGCGTTCCGCCTGCCGCTCGCGGCCGTGCAGACCGACAGCGACGGCACGCACTTCATCTGGCATGCCGAAAACGGCCACGCGCGCCGCCAGCCGGTGCGCCTGCAACGCATCGACGGCGACCAGGCGCTGATCCGCGGCGATGCCCTGCGGGCGCGGATGCCGGTGATCGTCGCCGGCGGCAGCAAGCTCCACGAGGACCAGCCGATCGAACCGACCACGCGGAACTGAGCCGATGGATTTCGCCCGTTACGCCATCACCCGGCCGGTCAACATCTGGATTCTGGTGCTGGCCTGCCTGTTCGGCGGCACGCTCGCCTTCTTCGAGATCGGCCGCCTGGAAGATCCCGAATTCACCATCAAGCAGGCCATCGTCAACGTCCAATACCCCGGCGCCACCGCGCTGGAGGTCGAGCAGCAAGTGACCGAGCCGTTGGAAAGCGCCATCCAGCAGATGGCGCAGGTCAAGGAAATCCGTTCGCGCTCGATGCCGGGCGTCGCCGAGATCCGCGTGGAAATGCAGGATCGCTATTCCGGCGATGCGCTGCCACAGATCTGGGACGAGCTGCGCAACAAGATCGACGATGCCCAGGGCGACCTGCCGCCCGACATCGAGCCGCCGCAGGTGAACGACGATTTCGGCGACGTCTACGGCATCTTCTACGCGCTGACCGGCGAAGGCCTGACGCTCAAGGAGCTGCATGAAACGGCCAAGGACCTGCGCCGCGGGCTGGTAACCACCGAAGGCGTCGGCAAGGTGGAAATCGCCGGCGTACAGGAGGAGCGCATCCTGGTGGAGGTGGACCAGGCGCAGCTGGCGGCGCTCGGCGTGGCACCGGACGAGATCGCCGCGGCGCTGGCCGACACCGATGCAGCCGTCGACGCTGGCGGGGTGAATGCCGGCGACTTCTTCGTGCGCCTGCGCCCCAGTGGCGCCTTCGACTCGCTGGACCAGTTGCGTGCGCTGCCGGTCGGCCAGGGGCCACGGCGCGTGGAACTGGGCGCCATCGCCAGGCTCTCGCGCGATTACGCCGAGCGGCCGCCGCAGATCATCCGCCACAACGGCCAGCCGGCCCTGACGCTGGGCATCAGCGGCATATCGGGGGCGAATATCGTCGAGGTCGGGCACAGCGTCGAAGCCGCGCTGCAGGCCATGCAGCAGCGCATGCCGCTGGGCGCCGAGCTGCATCCGCTGTACGAGCAGCACCGCATCGTCGACGAATCGGTGAACAGCTTCGCGCTCAACGTGTTCCTCTCGGTGGCCATCGTCGTCGGCGTGCTGTGCCTCGCCATGGGCCTGCGCGCCGGGATCATCATCGGCGCGGTGCTGTTTCTCACCGTGCTCGGCACGCTGCTGGTGATGTGGCTGGCCGGCATCGAACTGGAGCGGATATCCCTCGGCGCGCTGATCATCGCCATGGGCATGCTGGTGGACAACGCGGTGGTGGTCTGCGACGGCATGCTGGTGCGCCAGCGCCAAGGCAAGAGCATTCTCGAAGCATCGCAGCAGACCCTGCAGCAGACGCAATGGCCGCTGCTGGGCGCGACCATCATCGGCATCCTCGCCTTCGCCGGGATCGGCCTGTCGCAGGACACCACCGGGGAATTCCTCTTCTCGCTGTTCTTCGTCATCGCCGTATCCCTGCTGCTCAGCTGGCTGCTGGCGCTGCTGCTGGTGCCGCTGTTCGGCCACTACCTGCTGCGCAAGGCCGGCGCCGACGAGGACGCCGACGCGGCCTACAGCGGCCGCTGGTACGCGCGCTATCGCCGGCTGGCCGGAGGCGTGCTGCGCCGGCCCTGGCTGACCATCGGCGCGCTGCTGGTGCTGACGGTGATCAGCGCGGTGGTCTTCACCCGCCTGCCGCAGAGCTTCTTTCCGCCGTCGAGCACGCCGCTGTTCTACGTCAACCTGTTCCTGCCGCAGGGCACGCACATTCGCGACACCGAGCGCGCCGCCGCCGATGTCGGGGCGTATCTGGCCGAGCTGGACGGGGTTAGCGAAGTGACCCGCTTCATCGGCGCCGGTGCCTCGCGCTTCATGCTCACCTACATGCCCGAGCAGCCGAACGCCTCGCTGATGCACTTTCTGGTGCGCAGCGAGGATGCCGGCGTCATCGACGGCCTGGTCCGCCAGATCAACCAGGAACTGCCGCCACGCTATCCGTCGGCCGATGTCTCCGCCGCGCGCTTCATGTTCGGCCCCAACGCCGAGGCCAAGCTGGAGGCGCGCATCAGCGGCCCGGACATCGGCGTGCTGCGCCAGCTGTCCGCCGAGGGCCGCCAGCGGCTGCAGGAGCGCGGCGAGGTGCTCAACGTTCGTGACGACTGGCGCCAGCCGGTGCTGGTGTTGCGCCCGCAGCTGGCGCTGGAGCGCCTGGCCGATGCCGGGCTGACCCGCCAGGCGGTGGCGCGGGCACTGGCCGCCGGCAGCGAAGGCCAGCAGGTCAGCCTGTTGCGCGAACGCGACGAACTGATCCCGGTGTTGCTGCGCGCCCGCCCCGAAGACCGCATCGGCAGCGACGACCTGCTGCAACGGCTGATCTGGAGCCCGGCCGACGGCGGCTACGTGCCCCTGGCGCAGGTCGCCGACGGCATCGAGCCGGCCAGCGAAGACAGCATCATCGTGCGCTACGACCGCGCGCGCACCATTTCCATCCGCGCCGAACCGCGCGACGGCGAGAACACCGACCAGGCCCACCAGCGCATCCGGCCGCTGATCGAAGGCATCGAACTGCCGCTCGACTACAGCCTCAAGTGGGGCGGCGACTACGAGCAGTCGTCCGACGCCCAGCAGGCGCTGGCCAGCACGCTCGCCGTGCCCTATCTGGCGATGGTGCTGGTCACCGTGCTGCTGTTCGCCAGGGTGCGCCAGCCGCTGATGATCTGGGCGGTGGTGCCCATGGCGATCTGCGGTGTCAGCTTCGGCCTGCTGCTGACCGGGCAGGCGTTCGGCTTCATGGCGCTGCTCGGCCTGCTCAGCCTCACCGGCATGCTGATCAAGAACGCCGTGGTGCTGGTGGACGAGATCGACCGCCAGATCGATGCCGAGGTCCCGCGCCTGACCGCCATCATCGAAGCGTCCGCGTCGCGCCTGCGGCCGGTGACGATGGCCGCCGGCACTACGGTGCTGGGCATGGTGCCGCTGCTGGTCGACCCCTTCTTCGCCAACATGGCGGTCACCATCATGGGCGGTCTGGGCTTCGCCACCCTGCTTACCCTGCTCGCCGTACCCTGTCTGTACCTGCTGTTCATGAAGGTGCGCCCGGAGGAAACCGCATGAACGCCAAGCCGCGGGCCATCCCGCTGCTGTTCGCCCTGGCGCTGGCCGGCTGCTCCAGCGTGCCGCAACACCCCGCGCCGCCGCTGCCGGACAGCTGGTTCGGCGCCAGCGGCACGCGAGCGGCGGATGCCGCGGCGCTGGCCGACTGGTGGCGCCAGTTCGACGACCCGCAGTTGAGCGCCCTGGTCACCCGCGCCATGCAGCAGAACCACGACGTGCGCCTGGCCATGGCGCGGGTCGACACGGCGCGTGCGCAACTGCGCCAGTCACGTGCCGGCCTGCTGCCAAGCTTCGACCTGCCCGGCTCGGCCAGCCGCCAGTGGATCGAGAACGACCAGGAGGCCGAATCTGGTAGTCCGTTGGCCGACTTTATCCCGGACGACGACGTGATCAGCTTCGATAGCTGGGAGCTGGCGCTGCAGGCCACCTGGGAGCTGGACCTGTTCGGCGCCACCCGCGCACGCCGCGACAGCGCTGCCCGGCAGGTGCGCTCGGCGCAGGCCCAGGCGGTCGCGGCGCGCCTCGCGGTAGCGTCGAATACCGCACAAGGCTATGTGCAGCTGCGGGCGCTGCAGGGCCAACGCGCCTTGCTGGCCGAGGGCATCGAGGTGGCGCGCGAGCTGGAGCGCATCGCCGGGCTGCTCTTTCATGCCGGTGAGGTGACCCGGCTGGATGTCGAGGCGACGTCCGCCGAGCGCGCGGCGCTGCAAGCCGATCTCGACGAACTGGAGATTCACCTGGCCGAGGCGCAGCTGGCCCTGGACACCCTGCTCGCCGAGCCACCGGGCAGCACCGCTGGTCGACTCGCGGCGGCGGCTCCCGTGCCGTTGGCGCAGCGGCCGGTCCCGCCCGGCCAGCCCATCGACCTGTTGCGGCGCCGCCCGGACCTGATCGCCGAAGCCGCGCGGTTGGACGCCACCGAACTGCAAGCGCTGGCCGCCCGCCGCGACCTGTTTCCGACCCTGGCGGTGCAGGCCGCGGTCGGGCGCTCGGGGCTGGCGCTGGGCGACGCCATCTCCAGCGCCTCGAACTTTGCCCGGGTCGGCGCGACCTTCGGCCTGCCGCTGCTGGACTATCCACGCCGCTTCGCCGCCATCGAACTGGCCGATGCCGAAGGCGAGGGCGCCTACGTCGCCTTCGAACAGGCGCTGGCCCAGGCGCTGGAAGAAGTCGAGCGAAGCCTGGCCCGCATCGACGGCCAGCAGCGCCGGCACGCCTCGCTCGAACGCACCCGCGCGCACCGTGAACGCGCGTACCGGCTGGCGAAGCGCAGTTATGAACTGGGCGAGGCGAACCTGAGCGAGGTACTGGACGCCCAGCGCGGCGCCCTCGAGGCGCGGCAACGGGCGCTACAGGGACGCGCCGAACTGGCCACGGCGCAGGTCGCGCTGTTCGTGGCGTTGGGAGGGGGCTGGCAGGCGCAGCCTGGGCAGGTTGGGGCGGTGGAGTGAACGTGCCGCAATGAGAAGAGCAGTTATTGGCTGGACACCGGGCTGGCAAGTTTGGGTGTTGCCGCCGTTTGATTTGGGCTTGAGCCTTGAAGATCAAGACGACTACCGAGTGAGCTGACACTTCTGGTTTCGGCCTTCCTGGCCGAGTCCCTTTTTCTTGCTTGGCCAAGAAAAAGGCAAGATAAAACCCCGGCGGTGAAGACCGTACGGGGCTTTTTGCATTCCGCGACTGCGCAAGTTCTGGCGCAACCGGCGCGCAACCCGCGAACCAGTCCATAAAAAACCGAACGTCGTTTGCGCTCGCCGCCGCCCGTGCGGCAAGGTGCCGGCTCGCATACCGATAAGGAGATTGGTCATGTCCGGCAAACCCGCCGCCCGCCTCGGCGACTCCACTGCCTGCCCGAAGACCGGGCATGGCGACAACCCCATCGTCAGCGGCTCGCCCGACGTCTTCTTCGACGGCCTGCCCGCCGCCCGCGCCGGCGATACCACCGCATGCGGCAGCACCCTGACGGGCAATCTCATTCCCAACGTGCGGATCAACGGCAGGCCCGCCGTCGTCCAGGGCAGCCTCGGCGACCACGGCAATCTGGTCATCGGCGGCTCGGGCACCGTCATCATCGGCACCTCGCACACCCCGGCACCCTTCGTTCCGCCCGAACCGCTGAATATCGGCGGCGCGCCCGTGGCCCGGGCGCCCGCCGCGCCGGCACTGCCGCAACAACCGGCGCCCGTTGCTGCTCGCGCCTGGCACGAAGA
>NZ_JADDIX010000055.1:25758-108223 GCF_015070855.1 Pseudomonas lopnurensis | reverse complement strand
GCCCATCGAAGTCCTGCGCGCCCAGGCGGAAATCGAGCCCAAGGGGCCGTATGGCGGGCAATCCGATGGCGAATATTACTTCCTCTCGGAAACCCCCAGAGCCTATATCGAAAAACACGGCATCCCTTATGGCTCCTGGTAGCGCGCGCTCGATGGAATGAAAAAGCCCCGTCGGCAATGCCGGACGGGGCTTCCTTCTTTCCGAGGACGCGAGTCAGGCGCCGCCGACGCCCCAGATGCTGCCCAGGCTCTGCAACAGCGAGCCACCTACACCCTGGCTGCCCAGGTATTGCAGCAGGATCGGTGCGAACTGGCCGACCATGCCGGCATCCATGCCCAGCGCGGAAAACGCCTGGTTGACGTCGGCCAGGCTCTGCACGTCGTCCACCGCAGCGGCCGCCTGGGCATCGACGGCGGTATCCGACTTGCCCAGCAGGCCGGTCAGCGCGCCCAGTTGGCCGAGCTGCTCCAGCCCACTGTCGCCGGTGAGCTTGTCGATACCGGGCACGGACTTGGCGAGCTGGGCATAGTCGGTGCTGCTCAGCTGCTGCTTGGCCAATTGCAGCAGCGCACCGCTGCCGCCCAGTGCCTGCTCGGGTGTGACGTCGAGTGCGTCGAGCTGGCCGATCAGGCCGAGTGCCTGGGTCTGCGATGTGTTCTGCGTGGCGCCGCTGCCGGCGATGCCCGACACCGCCCGGGCGGCCTCGCCGAGGTTGAAGGCGCTGGCGGAACCGGCCGCCAGGCCGAGAGCGGCCAGAAGGGCGAGAGAAGGAACGCGTTTCATGCTTGCCTCGAAAATGAAAGATGTACCGCCATAGTACCTGCGCTGCCGGTGGGAATGAGATCAGGCCGTATCAGTTCTTCAGCCGGTATCCGGTCCTGAAGATCCACCACACCGCCAGCAGGCAGGCAGCGAGAAAGCCCAGGATCATCGCCAGGCTGATGCCAACGCTGATGTCCGAGACGCCGTAGAAGCTCCAGCGGAAACCGCTGATCAGGTACACCACCGGGTTGAACAGGGTGATCTTCTGCCACAGCGGCGGCAGCATCTCGATCGAATAGAAGCTGCCGCCGAGGAACGCCAGCGGCGTGACGATCAGCGCCGGGACGATCTGCAGCTTCTCCCAGCCGTCGGCCCAGATGCCGATGATGAAGCCGAACAGGCAGAAGGTCACCGCGGTGAGCACCAGGAACAGCGCCATCATCAGCGGATGCTGAACCTCGTAATCGACGAACAGCCGGGCGGTGAGCAGGATGATCACCCCGAGGATGATCGACTTGGTTGCCGCCGCACCGACGTAGCCGACGACGATCTCGATGTACGACACCGGCGCCGACAGCACCTCGTAGATGGTCCCGGAATAGCGCGGCATGTAGATGCCGAACGAAGCGTTGGAGATGCTCTCGGTGAGCAACGCCATCATGATCAGGCCGGGAATGATGAAGGCGCCATAGGGAATGCCGTGCATGGCCTCCATCCGTGCGCCGATGGCCGAGCCGAACACCACGAAGTACAGCGAGGTGGAAATGACCGGCGTGGCGATGCTCTGCAGCAAGGTGCGCCAGGTGCGCGCCAGCTCGAACAGGTAGATGGCGCGGATTGCATAAAAATTCATGTGCGGCTGCCCTTTACCAAGCTGACGAAAATCTCTTCCAGCGAACTCTGGCTGGATTGCAGGTCCTTGAAGTCGATGCCGTGCTCGGCGAGGCGCTTGAGCAGCTCGGCGATGCCGGTGTGCTCGTGCTGGGCGTCGAAGGTGTAGACCAGTTGGTTGCCTTCACTCGCCAGTTCCAGCGGATAGTCGGCGAACTCGGGCGGGATCGCCGCCAGCGGGCGCTGCAGTTGCAGCGTCAATTGCTTCTTGCCGAGCTTGTGCATCAGCACGGCCTTGTCCTCGACCAGGATGATCTCGCCCTTGCTGATCACCCCGATGCGATCGGCCATTTCCTCGGCTTCCTCGATGTAGTGGGTGGTGAGGATGATGGTCACCCCGCGTGCACGCAGGCCGCGGACCATCTCCCACATGTCGCGCCGCAGCTCGACGTCGACGCCCGCAGTGGGCTCGTCGAGGAACAGGATGGACGGCTCGTGGGACAGCGCCTTGGCGATCATCACCCGGCGCTTCATGCCGCCGGAAAGCTCCAGGATGCGCGCATCGCGCTTGTCCCACAGCGACAGGTCGCGCAGCAGTCGTTCCAGGTAGGCATCGTCCGGCGCCTTGCCGAACAGCCCGCGGGAAAAGCGCACCGTCGCCCAGACGCTCTCGAAGCCCTCGTTGTACAGCTCCTGCGGCACCAGGCCGATCTTCGAACGCGCGGCGCGGTAGTCGCGGATGATGTCGTGGCCATCCACCCGCACGCGTCCAGTGCCGGGATTGACGATGCCGCAGATGATGCTGATCAGCGTGGTCTTGCCGGCGCCGTTGGGGCCGAGCAGGGCGAAGATTTCGCCCTTGCGGATATCCAGGTCGATCCGTTTCAGCGCCGGATGGCCGGACGCATAGGTCTTGGTGAGCTGCTCGATGGAGATCACGGGATGCACGGGCTCGTCTCTTCGAGGAATTGAAGGGCCGAATTGTAGATAAAAAGCGCAACCAGCGGTCGCCGCCTTTTCCAGGTACTGATCAGGATCATGGCGGCCGCATGGCTGCGTGCGCATGCTCCGGGGGCTGACACCACAAGCCGGCGAGGAGGCCTGTCGAATGAGATCGATCAAACTGACCTATGCGGCCCTGTTCATCGGCCTGACCCTGCTCTGGCTGCTGGTCGAGGATGTGTTCATGGCGCGCTACCCGTTCTGGCCGCTGCGCAAGATGCTGGTCGACTACAGCGGCGTGCTGGCCATCGGCGCGATGAGCGTCGCGATGGTGCTGGCCGCCCGACCGAAAAGATTCGAGCGTTTCTTCGACGGCCTGGACAAGACCTACCGGCTGCACAAGTGGCTGGGCATCAGCGCCCTGGCGATCGCCATCGTCCACTGGGGCTGGGGGCAGATACCGAAATGGCTGGTCGGCTTCGGCTGGCTGGAGCGGCCGGCGCGACGCGGCGCCGAACAGGCCGCCGAAGGCATCGCCGGCATGCTGCAAAGCCTGCGCGGACCGGCCGAGGACCTCGGCGAGTGGGCCTTCTACGCCGGAGCGATCCTGATCGTGCTGGCGCTGGTCAAGCGCTTCCCCTACCGCTGGTTCTTCAAGACGCACCGCTGGCTGGCGCTGGTCTATCTGCTGCTCGTGCTGCATTCGCTGGTGCTGATCCCGCCGACATACTGGCGCTCGCCGCTGGGCCTGGTATTGGCACTGATGCTGGCCGCCGGCTCGGTGGCGGCGTGCATCTCCCTGTCGCGCCGAATCGGCCGCAAGCACCAGGTGGTCGGCCGCATAGCAGCGCTGACCCATCACCGCGACAACCGCGTCCTGCGGGTCGACATCCAGCTCGACGGTGCCTGGCCGGGCCACAAGGCCGGACAGTTCGCCTTCGTCACCTTCGACGACAAGGAAGGTCCGCACCCCTTCAGCCTCTCCTCCGCCTGGCGCGATGATGGCCGGCTGGCATTCTCCATCAAGGGCCTCGGTGACTATACCCGTAACCTGCCGGACACCCTGAAGCAGGACGACCTGGTCAAGATCGAAGGGCCCTATGGCTGTTTCGACTTCCATGGCGACAAGCCAGGCCAGCTCTGGGTCGCCGGCGGCATCGGCATCGCCCCTTTCATCGGCCGGTTGCAGGCCCTGGCGGATAGCGGCCAGGGCGGCAACGTCGATCTGTTCTACAGCACCAGCGCGCCGGACCGCGGCTTCATCGAGCGCATCCAGCAGCTTACCGAGCGCGCCCACGTACGCCTACACGTGCTGGTGGCCGGCGAGGACGGCCGGTTGACCCCCGAGCGCCTGCGCCAGCTGGCGCCGCACTGGCCGGATTGTGATGTCTGGTTCTGCGGCCCGGCAGGTTTCGGCCTGGCGCTGCGCAAGGATCTGCAGCGCCATGGCCTGCTGCCGAAGGATTTCCACCAGGAACTGTTCAATATGCGCTGACGCACAGTCAGCCAGCCGCGTGCCGGCGACAATGGCAACGCGGCCTGCCGTTGACGACAGGCCGCGCCCCCCTACCGGAGCAAGGAAGCTCGCCATGCAACGCCTGATCGCGTTATCGCTATGCCTCGTCTCGCCTTTCCTCGCCGCCGCCTGCCCGGACTGGAGCAGCGTGCGGGCGCAACAGGAAGTCCTTCATCTGCAGCAGCAGCTCGACCGCTGGGACGAGGCCTATCACCAGCGCGGCCTGTCGCTGGTGGACGACGAAATCTATGACCAGAGCCGTGCGCGCCTGGCCGACTGGCAGCGCTGTTTTCCCGCGCGGGGTTACCCGGCGGCCGTTCCGCTGGCCCATGCCGGCGGGCCGCTGCCTCATCCGGTCAGGCAGACCGGGCTGGCCAAGCTCACCGACGAACGCGCCGTTCGCGACTGGATCGCGCGGCGCACGGACCTGTGGATCCAGCCCAAGGTCGACGGCGTGGCCGTCAGCCTGGTCTATCGCGACGGTCGCTTGCAACAGGCCATAAGCCGTGGCGATGGGCGCAGCGGCCAGGACTGGACGGCCAGGGCCCGGCAGTTGCCGGCGATCCCACAACAACTGGCGGAACCGGGCGAGGTGATCCTGCAGGGCGAACTCTACTGGCGGCTGGAGCGGCACGTGCAAGCCGAGGCCGGCAGCGGCGGCGCGCGCAGTCGGGTCGCCGGGGCCATGGCGAGCGAGCGGCTCGAAGCCGGCAGCGCCGCGCGGATCGGCCTGTTCGTCTGGGACTGGCCCAACGGCCCACAAGCCATGCCCGCACGACTCGAACGCCTGGCGACGCTGGGCTTCGCTGACAGCCAGCGCTTCACCCTGCGCCTGCAGGACTTCGCCCAGGCCAGTCGCTTGCGCGAGCGCTGGTATCGTCAGCCGCTGCCCTTCGCCACCGACGGTGTGGTGCTGCGCCAGGGCCAGCGACCGCCGGCCGAACGCTGGCAGGCCGAGCCGCACTGGGCGGCAGCCTGGAAATATCCGCTGCGTAGCGCGCTGGCGCAGGTGCGCGCCGTGGAGTTTCGCATCGGCCGCAGCGGCCGGATCACGCCGTTGCTGCAGCTCGACCCGGTGCAACTGGACGGCCGTCGTATCCGCACGCTCGGCCTGGGTTCCCTGCGGCGCTGGCAGGCGCTGGATATCCGCCCCGGCGACCAGATCTCCGTCGTGCTCGCCGGCCAGACCATCCCGCAACTGGGTGCCGTGGTCTGGCGCGCCCGCGAGCGCGCGGCGGTGAGCGTGCCCGATCCGGCGCTGCATCATGCCCACAGCTGCTGGCGGCCAACGCCGGGCTGTCGCCAGCAGTTCCTCGCCCGCCTGGCCTGGCTGAGCGGCAGGCAGGGCCTCGATCTGCCCGGCATCGGCGCCGGCAGCTGGCGGGCGCTGCTGGATGCCGGTCTGCTGCCGGACCTGCTCGCCTGGCTGGAGCTGGACACTGCGGCACTGCAGCAGGTACCCGGTGTCGGCGTGGAGCGGGCGCAAGCGATGGCCCGCAGCTTCGCCCTGGCGCGCAACAGGTCTCTGGCGCTATGGCTACAGGCCCTCGGCCTGCCCGCCAGCGTGCCGCTCGACGACGCCTCCGACTGGAACGCGCTGGCTGCTCGCAGCGCCGAGCAGTGGCAGACGGGATCCGGCATCGGGCCGATACGGGCGCGTCAACTGCAGGCCTTCTTCGCCGTCGAGGAGCTGCAAGCCTTGCGTGATCGTCTGCGGACAGCCGGGGTAGCCGGCTTCTGAGAGCCTGCTCACGATCTGCTGCGCGTCGGCCCTGCTGCGTTAAAAACAGGCTCCGAGGGACTTTCGTCTGACGCCGCGGTCGATAGAAGCTCATAACAATCATGGAGGCGAGGCATGTCTGCCTGGCATGTACCGATTGCCCTGATATTCGCCTGCGCCGTCATCGGCCCGACGCTGGCGGCGGCTGAACCCGACTCGCATTGCAACGAACAACGCCAGTCCCTGCGCGCGCAGTTGCAGCAGGCGCGTCTGCAGGGCGACAAGCCGCGCCAGAACCAGCTCAACACCGAGCTGCAGAACCTGACCGAGCAATGCCAGGGGCTGGTCGCGCTACACCCGCGCCAGATCGGGCACGGGCATGCCGCCCTCCAGGTGGAACGCCGTGAAACGCTGCTGCGCGAGGCCCTGGGCAGCGGCGATGCGCAATTGATCGAACTGCGCAGGAATCAGTTGGCCGAGGCGCGGGCAAAGCTCGAATCCTTGCGCCAGTGAGCCTGCCGGTCAGTAGGCACGAAATTCCTTGTGGCAGGCCTCGCAGGCGTCCTCGACCCGCTGCAGGGCCGGCGCCACGCCCTGGGGCGTCGGCGTCGAGGCAGAGGTCACCTCGACCAGCGCGGCGGTGGTGCCTTCCAGCTTGCGCGCCATCTCGTTGAAGCGCTCCTGACGCTGCCAGACGTCATCGCGGGCATCGCTCTGCTTTTCCCTGGCCTCGGGATAATGCTGCCAGGGCTGCCGCGAGAGCTCGTCGAGCTTGACCGCGCCGACGGCGAAGGCCTCGCCATCGAAGGGGATGCGGCCACGGAGCATGCCGCCGAGGTCCTCCTTGGTATCGAGCATTTGCTGATAGATCGCCTTGCGCTTGCCGAGCGGTGAGTCGGGATCGATCCGATCGCAACCGCTCAGGGCCAAGGCGGCGATCAGGGACAGGCTCAGCAGTCTCAGCTTCATGGTTCAACCACTCGTCGATGCAAAGCGCGGGATTATCCCCGGCCCGGCGCGGTTGAACAAATCGGTCGGGCATCGGCTTCGTAAGAAAAAGCTGCACGCTCGTCCACCAGCCCGTCACCTGACGTCAGCGAGACCAGGTGCCGCCCGAGCTTTCGCAGTCGACCTTCGCCTGTGCCCGATCGCTGGCGTGGTAGTGGTAGGTCACGACCCGCGCATCGTCATCGACGGTGGTCGGCCAGGTGCCATTGGCTGCCTGGGAACCGGCGGCACGCTCGTTGGCCAGGGTTTCCGGCGTCATCGGCGCGGTGCAGATCCCGAAGTGGCCCTCGGGACAGCTGTCGCGGATTTCGCGCCGGGAATTCTCCACCGCCTCGTTGTCCTGGCAGACCCAGTCGATGGCATCGTCCTTGTCCAGGCCATGGAATTCGAAGCACTGCTCGGTCACCACTGGCGCCGGCACCGCCCCGGAGGTTTCGGTATGCACATAACAGGACTGGGCGGCGGCGGGCAGGCTGAAGGCGCCGAGCAGGAACAGGGGCGCAATGCGCAGCAAAAGGTTCATTGGCGTTCTCCTGAAGCGGTTTCGCCCGGCGCCTTCGCGCCGAACCTGAAATTTCGACCCCCCACTGCGCGGACGAGTTCGCCGGCGCCGGGCTTGGGATTGCCCGCCGGCGCGGCTATAATCGCCGGGCTTTTCCCGGCCGACTCCGCTTCGGCCGTGCCCGCCACCCGTCCGAGGGGCGCTGCAGCAGACGAAGAGCCCGTTCCGGAGCTTGCGAACCGCAACCCGCTCGGGCCCTTGCCTGTCAGGCTCGGATGGGGCGTTTCCTGAAACGCATCAACGGCGCCCATTCGCACCTTTTACGAATGGAGAACTCTTCGATGAGTGCTGTCATGACGCCTGCCGGTTTCACCGACTTCAAGGTCGCCGACATTTCCCTGGCCGCCTGGGGCCGCCGCGAAATCATCATTGCCGAATCGGAAATGCCCGCACTGATGGGCCTGCGCCGCAAGTATGCCGCCGAGCAACCGCTCAAGGGCGCGAAGATCCTCGGCTGCATCCACATGACCATCCAGACCGCCGTGCTGATCGAGACGCTGATCGCCCTCGGCGCCGAAGTACGCTGGTCGTCCTGCAACATCTTCTCCACCCAGGACCAGGCCGCTGCCGCCATCGCCGCCGCCGGCATCCCGGTGTTCGCCTGGAAGGGCGAGACCGAGCAAGAGTACGAGTGGTGCATCGAGCAGACCATCCTCAAGGACGGCCAGCCGTGGGACGCCAATATGGTGCTGGACGATGGTGGCGACCTGACCCAGATCCTGCACGACAAGTACCCGCAGGTGCTGGAAAAGGTCCACGGCATCACCGAGGAAACCACCACCGGCGTGCACCGCCTGCTCGACATGCTCAAGGGCGGCACCCTGAAAGTCCCGGCGATCAACGTCAACGACTCGGTCACCAAGAGCAAGAACGACAACAAGTACGGCTGCCGCCATAGCCTCAACGACGCCATCAAGCGTGCCACCGACCACCTGCTGTCGGGCAAGCAGGCGCTGGTGATCGGCTACGGCGACGTGGGCAAGGGCTCGGCGCAGTCGCTGCGCCAGGAAGGCATGATCGTCAAGGTCTCGGAAGTCGACCCGATCTGCGCCATGCAGGCCTGCATGGACGGCTTCGAGCTGGTCTCGCCGTACAAGAACGGCCTCAACGATGGCACCGAGGCCAGCGTAGACGCCGCCCTGCTGGGCAAGATCGACCTGATCGTCACCACCACCGGCAACGTCAACGTCTGCGATGCCGGCATGCTCAAGGCGCTGAAGAAGCGCGCCGTGGTCTGCAACATCGGCCACTTCGACAACGAGATCGACACCGCCTTCATGCGCCAGAACTGGGGCTGGGAAGAGGTCAAGCCGCAGGTGCACAAGATCCACCGCACCGGCAAGACCGTCGACCCGACCAATGACGACTACCTGATCCTGCTGGCCGAAGGCCGCCTGGTGAACCTGGGCAACGCCACCGGCCACCCGAGCCGGATCATGGACGGCTCCTTCGCCAACCAGGTGCTGGCGCAGATCCACCTGTACAACGAGAAGTTCGCCGACCTGCCGGTGGCGGAAAGGACCCGGAACGTCACCGTCATGGTCCTGCCGAAGAAGCTCGACGAGGAAGTGGCGCTGGAAATGGTCAAGGGCTTCGGCGGCGTGGTCACCCAACTGACCGCGAAGCAGGCCGAATACATTGGCGTGGCGGTCGACGGACCGTTCAAGCCGGATACCTATCGTTACTAAGCCGGAAGCCGGAAGCTGGAAGCTGGAAGCGGTCCGGGAATCCCCGTCGCTTCTGGCTTCAAGCTTCAAGCTTCAAGCTTCAAGCTTGGAAAAACAAATGACTCCTCCCAATCGCCCGTCGATCAGCTTCGAGTTCTTCCCCACCAAGACCGAAGCCGGGCATGAAAAACTGCTGGTCACCGCACGCCGGCTGGCCGAATACAAACCCGATTTTTTCTCCTGCACCTACGGTGCCGGCGGCTCGACCCGCGACCGCACGCTGAACACCGTGCTGCAGCTCGACGGCGAGGTGAAGGTGCCCACCGCACCCCACCTGTCCTGCGTCGGCGATAGCAAGCAGGAGCTGCGTGAACTGCTCAACCTCTACAAGGACGCCGGCATCCAGCGCATCGTCGCGCTGCGCGGCGACCTGCCCTCGGGCATGGGCATGGCCAGCGGCGAACTGCGCCACGCCAGCGACCTGGTGGAGTTCATTCGCACCGAAACCGGCGACCACTTCCACATCGAAGTCGCCGCCTATCCGGAAATGCACCCGCAGGCACGCAATTTCGAGGACGACCTGGCCAACTTCGTGCACAAGGCCAAGGCTGGCGCGAGCAGCGCCATCACCCAGTACTTCTTCAACGCCGACTGCTACTTCTACTTCGTCGAGCGCATACGCAAGCTGGGCGTCGACATCCCGGTCGTCCCCGGCATCATGCCGATCACCAACTACAGCAAGCTGGCGCGCTTCTCCGATGCCTGCGGCGCCGAGATACCGCGCTGGGTCCGCAAGCAACTGGAAGCCTACGGCGACGACATCGACAGCATCCAGGCCTTCGGCGAGCTGGTGATCAGCGAGATGTGCGAGAAACTGCTCGCCGGCGGCGCGCCGGGCCTGCACTTCTACACCCTCAACCAGGCCGAGCCGAGCCTGGCGATCTGGAACAACCTCAAGCTGCCACGCTGACGTTTCCCGGCTCCGTAGCAATACGGAGCTGGCTAATGAACCCGTGACCTGCGACACTGTCAGAGCAATGCGGCGTTGACAGGCTCTGTTATACTCCGCGCTTCCGCCAGGCTTACGCCCGGATGCCGCCATCAGCAAATCGCGGCAGGACCGGACGGGATCGCACGCCAGTCGCGATTCAAGCCAGGCATGATCATCCCAGGGCCTCGCCCCTAACAAGACAGGATTACTCATGTCCTTTGCTTCCCTCGGTCTCTCCGAGGCTTTGGCCGGTGCCGTCGAGGCCGCCGGTTATACCCAGCCTACTCCCGTGCAACAGCGGGCCATTCCCGCCGTGTTGCAAGGCCGCGACCTGATGGTTGCCGCCCAGACCGGAACCGGCAAGACAGGCGGCTTCGCCCTGCCGGTACTCGAACTACTGTTTCCGGGTGGTCACCCGGACCGCGAACATCGCTACGGCCCGAAACAGCCGCGCGTGCTGGTGCTGACACCGACCCGCGAACTCGCCGCCCAGGTCCACGACAGTTTCAAGGTCTACGCCCGCGATCTGCCGCTGAAAAGCACCTGCATCTTCGGCGGCGTCGGCATGAATCCGCAGATCCAGGCCGTGGCCAAGGGGCTCGACGTGCTGGTCGCCTGCCCGGGCCGCCTGCTCGATCTGGCCAACCAGAAGGCCATCGACCTGTCGCACGTGGAAATCCTCGTGCTCGACGAAGCCGACCGCATGCTCGACATGGGCTTCATCCACGACGTCAAGAAGGTGCTGGCCAAGCTGCCGGCCAAGCGCCAGAACCTGCTGTTCTCGGCCACCTTCTCCAAGGACATCACCGATCTCGCCGGCAAGCTGTTGCACAACCCCGAGCGCATCGAGGTCACCCCGCCGAACACCACGGTCGAGCGCATCGAACAGCGCCTGTTCCGCGTCGCCGCCAGCCACAAGCGCGCCCTGCTGGCCCACCTGATCACCCAGGGCGCCTGGGAACAGGTGCTGGTCTTCACCCGCACCAAGCACGGCGCCAACCGCCTGGCCGAGTACCTGGAAAAGCATGGCCTGCCGGCTGCCGCGATTCACGGCAACAAGAGCCAGAACGCCCGTACCAAGGCACTGGCCGACTTCAAGGCGAACCAGGTACGCATCCTGGTGGCCACCGACATTGCCGCGCGCGGGCTGGACATCGACCAACTGCCGCATGTGGTCAACTTCGAGCTGCCCAATGTCGAGGAAGACTACGTGCACCGTATCGGCCGTACCGGCCGTGCGGGACGCAGCGGCGAGGCCATCTCGCTGGTGGCGCCCGATGAAGAGAAGCTGCTCAAGGGCATCGAGCGCCTTACCAAGCAGCGCATTCCTGAAGGTGACCCGATGGGCTTCGATGCCAGCAGCATCGAAGCGGAGAAGCCTGAAGTACGCGAGCCGCACCAGCCGCGTCCGCAGCGCGGCGAGCGCAAGGCGCGCAGCGAGCGGGACAAGCCGGCCGAGAAAGGCGCCGAGCAGAAGGAACGCAACCGCCGTAACAAGAGCAAGGCCCGCAAGCCCGCTCGCGACGGTTCGACCAGCGAGGCGCAGACGGCCATCCGGCCGCCGCAGCTACCTCCGGACCGCGCGCCCGACGAGTTCCTCGATGACGAAGTGGACAATTTCGGCAATCGCGTCGATTACGTCAGTCCGTATCAGAACAAGCAGAACCGCGGCCGCCGCCCCGGCGCCCCCGCCCAGCCGGGCAGCGCCCAACCGCGCGCAGCCAGCGCGGGGCGCGGGGCCGGCGCGGGTGCTGCGCCAGGCAAAGGCAAGCGTCAGGGACAGGCCACCCGTGGTGGCCAGAGCCAGGGGCGCAACGGCCAGCCGCGACGCAAGAATGAAAGCCGTCGGATCGACGAGCCGGTGGTGACTCGCCAGGAGTCCGCCAAGCCGCGCGAGAAGCAGCCGGTGATCATTCACAAGGAATCGAAGATCGACCGCCTGCCCAGCCTGGATCAGCTCGAGCAGCTGCCAAGCCGGCCGCGTGGCGAGAAACCCGCGCTGCTGACGCGCAACCGCTGAGCCAAAGCGGGAAACAAGAACGCCGCCCGGATGGGCGGCGTTTTCGTTTGGCTCTGCCCCAATTGCGTGTTGCTCGAAGTGCCGAGGTGTTCTGAAGGTCCTACAGGAGGGCGCCTATCGGCAGCCGGCCACGAGACTCAGCCCTCGCCGGCCTGCGCCTGCGCGCTTTCCTGCCAACCCCCGCCCAGCGCCTTGAACAGATTGACCTCGCTGACCAGTTGCGCGAGACGATCGCCGATCAGTTGCTGCTGTACGCTGAACAGCTGGCGCTGGGCATCGAGCAGGGTCAGGTAGCTGTCCACGCCGGTGCGATAGCGGCGCTCGGCGAGGTTGTAGTAGGCCTCGCTGGTCTCGAGCAGGTCGCGCTGAGCCTGAACCTGACGGCTATAGGTGGCCTGGGCGGCCAGGCCATCGGCGACCTCGCGGAACGCGGTCTGGATGGCGTTCTCGTATTGCGCCACCTGGATGTTCTCGCTGATCCGGGCGTAATCCAGATTCGCCCGCAGCTGGCCGGCATTGAAGATCGGCACGCTGATGCTTGGCGCGAAATTCCAGTAGCCCGACCCGCCGTCGAACAGGCCGGACAGCTCGCTGCTGGCCGTACCCGCCGCGCCGGTCAGGCTGATGCGCGGGAAGAACGCCGCACGCGCCGCGCCGATACTGGCATTGGCCGCCCTGAGCTGATATTCGGCCTGGAGAATATCCGGGCGCTTGTAGAGCAGATCCGATGGCAAACCGACCGGCAACGCGGCCAGCTGGGTACGTTCCAGGCCACCCTCGCTCGGCAGGCCGGCGGGTAGGCTCTGCCCGAGCAGCAGCGTCAGGGCGTTTCGGTCCTGCGCCACCAGACGCGTGTACTGCTCGATGCTCACCCGCGCACTGTCGACGGCACTGCGCGCCTGGCGCAGCTCCAGCGCCGAGGCGACGCCGACGTCGAAACTGCGCTGGGTCAGGCCGAAGCTCTCTTCGTAGGTCTTGAGCGTATCGCGGGTGACCTGCAGCAGGGCCTGGTCGGCCTGCAGCGTCAGCCAGGCGTTGGCGACGCTGGCGATCAGGCTGATCTGCGCGCTGCGCTGCGCAGCCTCGCTGGCGAAGAACTCCTCCAGCGCCTGGTCGCGCAGGCTGCGCAGACGGCCGAACAGGTCCAGCTCCCAGGACACGCCGAAGGTGGCGCTGTACTGGCTGCTGATCGCCGGCTCGCCGGTCACGTTCAGATCGCCCGGGGTGCGGCTGCGGCTGCCTGCACCGTCGGCGCTCACCGCCGGCAGCAGGTCGGCGCGCTGGATGCGATACAGCGCACGGTAGGCATCGACATTCAGCGCCGCCACGCGCAGGTCGCGGTTGTTCTCCAGCGCCACTTCGATCAGTTGCTGCAGTGCCGGGTCGCGAAAGAACTCGCGCCAGCCCAGTTCGCGCTGCGCCTGCGCCGCCCCCGTGGCATAGGCCGGCCCTTCGGGCCAGGCGTCGGCGACCGGACTCTGCGGTCGCTGGTAATCGGGTATCAGCGAACAGCCGCTCAGGGCCGCCAGCAATGCCAGGCTCAATAAGGACTTGTTCACTGGGCATCCCCCTTCGCGTCTTCACCCACCTCGGACTTGCGACTGGAAAGCGACGTCACCAGCACGAAGAACAACGGCACCCAGAAGATCACTAGCACGGTAGCGGTGACCATCCCGCCGATCACCCCGGTGCCGATGGCATGTGAGCTGCCGGCGCCGGCACCACTGGCGATGGCCAGCGGCACCACGCCAAGGGTGAAGGCCAGCGAGGTCATGATGATCGGACGCAGGCGCATGCGGCAGGCCTGCACGGTGGCCTCTAACAGGTCCATGCCGTCCCGGTGCAGGTCCTTGGCGAACTCGACGATCAGAATGGCGTTCTTCGCCGTCAGGCCGATGGTGGTCAGCAGGCCGACCTGGAAGAACACGTCGTTGGTCAAGCCACGACCGGTGGTCGCCAGCACCGCGCCGATGACGCCCAGCGGCACCACCAGCATCACCGCGAAGGGAATCGACCAGCTCTCGTACAGCGCCGCCAGGCAGAGGAACACCACCAGCAAAGAGAGCGCGTAGAGGGCTGGCGCCTGGCCGCCGGACAGGATCTCCTCGAAGGAAAGCCCGGTCCACGATACTCCGATCCCGGACGGCAGTTGCTGCGCCAGGCGCACCACCTCGGCCATGGCATCCCCGGTGCTGTAGCCCGCGGCCGGCTCGCCGAGGATTTCCATCCCCGGCACACCGTTGTAGCGCGAGAGCTTCGGCGAACCATAGACCCATTCGCCGCTGCCGAAGGCGCTGAACGGCACCATTTCGCCCTGAGCGTTGCGCACGAACCACTTGTCCAGATCCTCGGGCGTCATGCGCGAGGGCGCATCGCCCTGCATGTAGACCCGCTTCACCCGGCCGCGGTCGATGAAATCGTTGACGTAGCTGGAGCCCCAGCCGATCGCCAGCGTGTTGTTGATGTCGCTCAACGAAACGCCCAGCGCACGCGCCTTCTCGTCATCGATCAACAACTGGTACTGCGGTTCGTCGTTCAGCCCGTTGGGCCGCACGGCCTGCAGCAGCGGGCTCTGTGCCGACAGTTGCAGGAACTGGTTGCGCGCCTGCATCAGGGTATCGTGACCGAGTCCCGCCTGGTCCTGCAGGAAGAAGTTGAAGCCGGTGGCGTTGCCCAGCTCCATGACCGCCGGCGGCGCGAACGCGAATACCTGCGCGTCGCGGAACTGGAAGAAGCGCTCCTGCGCACGCTGCGCCAGGTCGAAGACGCTGGTGCCGGCTTCGGTGCGCTGATCCCATGGTTTGAGGCCGATGAAGGCCATGGCCGAGTTCTGCCCGCGACCGGCGAAGTTGAAGCCGGTCACGGTGAACACCGAATTGACCACATCGCCTTCTTCCTCCAGCAGGTATTGGCGCACGGAATCCACGGTCTTCTGGGTCCGCTCGGCAGTGGAGCCGGCCGGCGTCTGTACCTGGGCGAACAGAACGCCCTGGTCTTCGTTCGGCAGGAAGGCGCTGGGCAGGCGGGTGAACAGCAGCGCCATGGCCGCGACGATCACCAGATAAACAATCAGATAGGGCACCTTGCGCCGCAGCACCCCGGCCACGCCCCGCTCGTAGCGGTTCACCCCACGGTCGAAGGTACGGTTGAACCAGCCGAAGAAGCCACGCTTCTGCTGATGCTCGCCATCGCTGGCCTTGAGCATGGTGGCGCACAATGCCGGAGTGAAGATCAACGCCACCAGCACCGACAGCCCCATCGCCGAAGCGATGGTGATGGAGAACTGCCGGTAGATGATGCCGGTCGAGCCGCCGAAGAAGGCCATCGGCACGAAGACCGCGGAGAGCACCAGGCCGATGCCCACCAGCGCGCCCTGGATTTGCCCCATGGATTTGCGCGTGGCCTCCACCGGCGACAGCCCTTCCTCGGCCATCACCCGCTCGACGTTTTCTACCACCACGATGGCATCGTCCACCAGCAGGCCGATGGCCAGAACCATGGCGAACATGGTCAGCGTGTTGATGCTGAAGCCGAAGGCGGCCAGCAGGCCGAAGGTTCCCAGCAGCACCACGGGAACCGCGAGGGTGGGAATCAGGGTCGCGCGGAAGTTCTGCAGGAACAGGTACATCACCAGGAACACCAGCACGATGGCCTCGAACAGCGTGTTCACCACGTTGTTGATCGAGGTCGCCACCACCGGCGAGGTGTCGTAGGGGTAGACCACTTCCATTCCCTGCGGGAAGTAAGGCTGCAGCTCGGCCAGCGTCTGACGCACCGCCTTGGCGGTATCCAGCGCATTGGCGCCGGTGGCCAGCTTGATACCGATACCGGCCGCGGGATTGCCGTTGTACTGGGCGGTGATGGCCGCGCGCTCGGCGGCGAGTTCGACCCGGGCGACGTCCTTCAGGCGCACCTGGGAGCCGTCGTTGTTAACCTTGAGCAGGATTTCGCGGAACTGCTCGGGCGTCTGCAGGCGGGTCTTGCCGACAATGGTCGCGCTCAGCTGCTGCCCCGGCACCGCCGGCAACGCGCCGAACTGGCCCGAGGAAATCTGCACGTTCTGCTCGCCAATGGCATTGCTCACATCCACCGGAGTCAGCTGGAAATTGTTCAGCTTGGCCGGGTCCAGCCAGATGCGCATCGCGTACTGCGAACCGAACACCTGGAAATCGCCGACGCCACGGGTACGCGACAGCGGGTCCTGGATGTTGGAGACGATGTAGTCGGCCAGGTCGCTCTGGCTCATGCTGCCGTCCATGGAAACCATCCCGACCACCATCAGGAAGTTCTTCACCGCCTTGGTCACGCGGATGCCCTGCTGCTGGACCTCCTGCGGCAACAGCGGCGTGGCCAACTGCAGCTTGTTCTGCACCTGGACCTGGGCGATGTCCGGGTCGGTGCCCTGATTGAAGGTGACGGTGATTTCCATGCTGCCGTCGGAGTTGCTCGACGAGCTGATGTAGCGCAGCCCGTCGATACCGTTGAGCTGCTGCTCGATCACCTGCACCACGGTGTCCTGCACCGTCTGCGCCGAGGCACCCGGGTAGTTGACCTGAATGCCGATCGCCGGCGGGGCGATGCTGGGATACTGATTGACCGGCAAATTGAGGATGGACAGGCCACCGGCCAGCATGATCACCAAGGCGATCACCCAGGCGAAGATCGGCCGGTCGATAAAGAATCTGGACATGAACTAGGAACCCCTCAGCCTTCTTGGCCTTGGGGCCCGACAGGCGCCCCAGCATTGTCGACATTGGTCGCGGGAACGGCGTCGACTTCGACGCCCGGCTGGATGAACTGCAGTCCCTCGGTAACCACCCGGTCGCCCGGCTGCAGGCCTTCGCCCACCAGCCAGCGGTTGCCCACCGTGCGCTCGGTCTTGATCCGACGCAACTCGACCTTGTTCTCGGCATTGACCACCATCGCGGTCGGCTCACCCTTGGCATTACGGGTCACGCCCTGCTGCGGCACCAGGATCGCCTCGTTCTTCATGCCGGCCATCAGTTGCGCATGCACGAACATGCCGGGCAGCAGGTTCTTGTCCGGATTGGGGAATACCGCCCGCAGGGTCACCGAACCGGTTCCGGAATCCACCGTGACCTCGCTGAATTCGAGCGTGCCTTCATGGGGGTATGCGCTGCCGTCTTCCAGCGTCAGGGTCACCTTGGCGGCATTCTCGCCAGCCTTCTGCAAACGGCCCTCGGCCAGGTCGCGGCGCAGGGCGAGCAGCTCGCGCGCCGGCTGGGTGACATCGACGTAGATCGGGTCGAGTTGCTGGATGGTCGCCAGTTCCTGGGCCTGGCCATTGCTGACCAGCGCCCCTTCGGTGACGGCGGAGCGGCCGACGCGCCCGGAAATGGGCGCCAGCACCTTGGTGTAGCGCACGTCGATGCGGGCACGCTCGACGTCCGCCTCGGCCTGCAACGCGGCCGCGCGTGCTTCGTCATAGGCCTGCTTGCTGACGGCCTGGTCCTTGACCAGTTCGGCATAGCGGTCGGCCAGCGACTTGCTCGACGCCAGGCTGGCCTGGGCGCTCTTGAGCGTCGCGTCGTACACCGCCGCGTCGATCTGGTACAGCTGCTGGCCGGCCTGCACATCGCTGCCCTCGGTGAACAGGCGCTTCTGGATGATGCCGTTGACCTGCGGGCGAACCTCGGCGATGCGGTAGGCGCGGGTACGCCCCGGCAGCTCGGTGGTCAGCGCGAAAGGTTCGGCCTGCAGGGTGACGATGCCGACCCGCGGTATCTCCTGGGCGGACGGCGCTTCCTGTTCCTCGCAGCCACCGAGGAAAACGGCCACGGCAAGAATGGACATCAGGGCAGCATTGGCTGGCTTGATTGACATGGAAAACCTCTTGAAAAGCTGCAGGCGCTTAAAGGGTGACAGCCGACCGCAGACGCGCGGAGAGCAGAGTGACGGAAATATACTTACATCCAAGACTGTCTGTAAACCGTTCAGAACCGACTAAATATTCCGAGACCTCTGATCCAGATGGACCTCGACAGGCATTCGGCGCAGGCCTCTCGCTCGTTCGCGCCATAAAACAGAACGCCGGCATACGCCGGCGTCCATGGCACTCCCTTGCGTCTTACTGGCGTACACCCTCGACGGAGATGATCAGGTCGACCGTCTGCGAGGCCGGGCCGAGATCCATCTTGATATCGAAATCCTTGAGCGTCAGCGTGGTGCTGCCCTCGAAGCCGGCGCGGTAGCCGCCCCAGGGATCGTCGCCTTCGCCGATGAACTTGGCGGCGATCACCACCGGCTTGGTCACACCGTTCAGCGTCAGGTTGCCGGTGATCTCGGCGGTGCCCTCGCCGGTGGCCTTCACCGCGGTGGATTCGAAGGTCGCGGTCGGATGCTTGCCGACGTTGAGGAAATCATCGCTGCGCAGATGCTTGTCGCGCTCGGCGTGGTTGGTGTCGACACTGGCGGTCTTCAGGGTGACGTTGACCTTGCTCGCCTCCGGCTTGGCGGCATCGAAGCTGAAGCTGCCGTCGAAGTCCTTGAAGGTCCCCCACAGCCAGCTATAGCCGAGGTGGCTGATCTTGAAATTGACGAAGGCATGCTGGCCCTGCTTGTCGATGGCGTAGTCGGTGGCCATGGCCTGGCCGGCGAACAGGGCCGAGCCCAGAGCGAACGCTGCGAGGGTGTTCTTCAGCATCGGTAATTCTCCTACTTGGGTTGAGATCAGCCATCGGCACGACCGAACATACGCTTGAGCGTCGCATCGTGATCGATGAAGTGGTGCTTGAGCGCCGCCAGGGCATGCAGCCCCGCGAGAATAACCAGCGCCCAGGCGAGATATTCGTGCACCAGGCCGGCGATATCCTCCTGGCTGGGAATGCCGGTGATCAGCGCCGGAACCGCGAACCAGCCGAACACGCTGATCGGCCGGCCGTCGGCGGTGGAGATCAGATAGCCCGAGATCATCACGCCGAACAGCCCCAGGTAAAGCACGCCGTGACCGGCCTTGGTGGCCAGCCGGGTCAACGGACCGTGGCTGGCCAACGCGACGGGGCCAGGGCTGAGAAAGCGCCAAAACACCCGCAACAGCATCACGGTGAAGAGAATGATGCCGATGCTCTTGTGAATGTCCGGAGCGGCGCGGTACCAGCTGCTGTAGTAGTCCAGCCCCACCATCCAGAACCCCAGGGCGAACAGCCCGAATACCGCGACGGCGACCAGCCAGTGGAGCACGATGCTGATCAGCCCATAGTGGGCGGAGGAGTTGCGCCAGCGCATCGGCCTGTCCCTTCAATTTCGTGGCAACAAGCCTAGCCAGTTATCTATCGGCGTAGAGCGAATTTTTTCGCTTCGAACCATCGAATGGACCGATAACACTTTTCGCCTCGGTCGCAACGGCGAGCTTCTGCTAGGCTGCGCCGTCTCACTGCGGAGGAGCAACGATGAGCCTGAACCACAGCTGGATGCAACGCGATCTCGCCGTACTCTGGCACCCCTGCACCCAGATGAAAGACCACGAACAGCTGCCACTGATTCCCATCCGCCGCGGCGAGGGCGTCTGGCTGGAGGATTTCGACGGCAAACGCTACCTGGACGCGGTCAGCTCGTGGTGGGTCAACGTATTCGGCCATGCCAACCCGCGCATCAACCAGCGCGTCAAGGACCAGCTCGACCAGCTCGAACACGTGATGCTCGCCGGCTTCAGCCATCAGCCGGTGGTGGAGCTGTCGGAGCGGCTGGTGGCGCTCACGCCGCCGGGCCTGGAGCGGGTGTTCTACACCGACAACGGCTCGACCGGCATCGAGGTCGCGCTGAAGATGAGCTTCCACTACTGGCGCAACAGCGGCCGGCCGGAGAAACAGCGCTTCGTCACCCTGACCAACAGCTACCACGGCGAAACCGTCGCGGCGATGTCGGTGGGCGACGTCGCGCTCTTCACCGACACCTACAAGCCGCTGCTGCTGGACACCCTCAAGGTGCCGAGCCCGGACTGCTACCTGCGTCCGGAAGGCATGGGCTGGGAAGAGCACTCGCGCAACATGTTCGCGCACATGGAGCGGACCCTTGCCGAGCATCACCGGGAAATCGCCGCGGTCATCGTCGAGCCGCTGATCCAGGGTGCCGGCGGCATGCGCATGTACCATCCGGTCTACCTCGAACTGCTGCGCGAGGCCTGCGACCGCTACGACGTGCACCTGATCCATGACGAGATCGCCGTCGGCTTCGGCCGCACGGGAACGATGTTCGCCTGCGAACAGGCCGGCATCACCCCCGATTTCCTTTGCCTGTCCAAGGCCCTGACCGGCGGCTACCTGCCGATGGCCGCGGTGCTCACCACCGACCGGCTGTACCAGGCCTTCTACGACGACTATTCGACCCTGCGTGCCTTCCTCCATTCGCATACCTACACCGGCAACCCGCTGGCCTGCGCCGCCGCGCTGGCGACGCTGGACATCTTCGCCGAGGACAACGTGATCGAGGCCAACAGGGCGCTGGCGGCACGCATGGCCAGCGCCACCGCGCACCTGGCCGAACACCCGCAGGTCGCCGAGGTGCGCCAGACCGGCATGGCGCTGGCCATCGAGATGGTCCAGGACAAGGCCAGCCGTACACCGTATCCGTGGCAAGAACGGCGCGGCCTCAAGGTCTACCAGCACGCCCTGGAACGCGGCGCGCTGCTGCGCCCGCTGGGCAGCGTGGTGTATTTCCTGCCGCCCTACTGCATCACCGAAGAACAGATCGACTTCCTCGCCGAAGTCGCCAGCGAAGGCATCGATATCGCGACCCGCGAAGCGGTGAGCGTGGCGGTACCGGCCGGACGCTATCCGGGATTCCGGGATCCGGGTTGACGGCAGCGGCAAGCTTCAAAGAAATGCGGCCCGCTGGACGGCACGGGCGGGCCGGACGGGCCGCCAATGCTTTAAACTTGGCGCTTCCAACTTGCCGCTTGCAGCTGCTTCTATGCGCCTCTCCCGCTTCTTCATCGATGCCCCGCTGTCCCTCGGCCAGCACGCCCTGCCCGAGTCGTCGGCCCACTACATCAGCCGCGTGTTGCGGCTATCCGCAGGCAGCGCAGTGCAGCTGTTCGACGGCAGCGGCAGCGAATTTCGTGGCGTGCTCACCGACGTCGGCAAGAAGTCGGTTGTCGTCCAATTGCATGAGCAACGGCCCGGGATGGCGGAATCAGCGCTGCGGATTCACCTCGGGCAGGGACTATCGCGTGGCGAACGAATGGACTGGGCCATCCAGAAGGCCACCGAACTGGGCGTCGCGCAGATCACCCCGATCGTCAGCGAGCGCTGCGAGGTACGGCTGAACGACGAGCGCGCCGACAAGCGCCTGGCGCACTGGCGGCAGATCGCCATCAGCGCTTGCGAGCAGTGCGGCCGCTCGGTCCTGCCGGTCATCCATGCGCCGCGCAGCCTCGACGGCTGGCTGAGCGTCGAAGCGGAGTTGAAACTGGTGCTGCATCCGGTCGCTGCGCCACTGACCAGCCATGCCAGGCCACAGACGCTAGCGTTTCTCATCGGCCCCGAGGGCGGCCTGAGCGATGACGAGCTCGAACGTGCCGGCGCAGCCGGCTTCGACGCCGCCCGTCTCGGCCCGCGGGTATTGCGTACCGAAACGGCGCCGGTGGTGGCATTGAGCGTGGCGCAGCAGCTGTGGGGCGACTTCTAAAGGCCATGTCCCAATGGCGTGTTGCTCGAAGTGCCGAGGTGTTTTGAACGTCCGTAGGAGCGGGCCATGCCCGCGAAGCTTTTGTGCGCGGGAATATTCGCGGGCATGGCCCGCTCCCACAGGGGGGCGGGACGCGTAATCCGGGTCGGGGGCACATAGCCTGAGGAACGCAGCGACGAAGCCCAACACCTACACGCCGGTCCCGTTGGGCTTCGCTGCGCTCAGCGCCAACCTACCCATGTGTCGCCCGCTAGGTGGATCAAATTAGCCCGGCATCCGCCAGTTTCTGCTCGAGCCCGATCAGGTCGGGAATCCGTGCTTGCACATCGCCCAGGTTCACCGCATCCAGCTCCAGCGGCGCAAGCTCGACGTCCACCCGCGCCAGGCTGGCATCGACCTTGATCGAGCGCGGAATCCCCTGCACCAGCAGGGCGACGAACTTGACGTGCTCGCGGCCACCGATCGCGTTGAGCACGGTGACCCGCGCGCCGCTGCCGACCGGTGGCGGCTGACCGCCCGAAGCCGCCTCGAAGGACAGCAGCGGCAGGCTCAGATCGCGCCACCGCACCTGGCCGAGGAACCATGCTGGCGCACCCTGCGCCGCCTGCGGCGCGCGGTAGGGGATCAGCTCGGCCACCGCCACGTTGGGCAGCAGCAACGTGCGATCGGACAGGGGCACCAGCAGCCCGGTGAGGCTGCTCTGGCTCTCCTGGGAAACAACCGATTGGCTCATGAAATATCCTGTTCGAGGGTCGCGACGACCGGACCGGCCTGCTTCGCGAGATGAGTGACCAGGGCCTGCGCCAGCTCGCGCGGATCGCCGCTGAACGAGCTGTAGCCCCCTTCGCGCAGGCTGTCGGGCATGCTGGAACAGGCGCAGGAATCGGCGCGCTGGGTCCAGACTCGCCCGCCCTGGCGCAGCACGTAGGCCGCGGCAGCGCTCCCGTCGCGGCCCATGCCGCTGAATGCGATGACCCCACAGCGCTGACCGAACTGCTGGGCCAGGTTGAGCATCATCTGGTCGATCGATGGGCTGTAGGGCTCGGGCCAGCAACGACCGCTGAGGTGCAGGCTCCCGTCGGGAGCGAAACGGAGCTCCTCGCCGATCGGTGCGATGATCACCTCACCACAGCGCACCGGCTCGCCCTCACGCGCCTGCCGGACCTGCCACTGACTGTGCCGTCCGACCGCCTGGGACAAGGCGGGCTCGAAACTGGCTTCGATATGCTGGGCATAGATGAAGCCCAGCGGCAGTTCCCCGGGCAGGGCGTCGAGAAAGGCCTTGACCGCTTCCGGGCCGCCCAGCGAAGCGGCCAATAACCACACCTGGACCGCGGGTGTACCGGCTTGCGATTCGTTGCCGGCCAATGCTCTCGGCAACGCCACGGGGACAGGACGCGGGGCCTCGCCTCTCAACACCTCCAGGCGAGGCCCTACTGCGTGGGTAGAATCGCCGACCAGCCGCTTGAGCTTGCCGAACAGGCGCCGTTCCCAGCGCGGGTAATGCTCCGAGTGGCGCTCGGGGGCATGCCCCTCGCCGAACAGCACCAGCGTGCGATCACGCTCGAGCAGGGCATCGACCAATGGCGAATCCTCGGTCTGCGCCAGATCGACCAGCCAGAGGTCGGCCTCGGTGCCGTCCAGATCCGCCGGCTCCAGGCGTCCCGGGTCATTGTTGAGGACCACCTGGTAGCCATTGGCGCTCAGCGCCTGCTGCAGCACATGGCGCTGCAGCGAGGTGTCGGCGAGAACCGCGATGCGGGCGGACATGGTTTCAGCCATCGGCCTTGACCAGCCGCTGAATGGTCTCGAGCAGCAGCGACTCCTGGTACGGCTTGCCGAGGTAGTCGTTGACGCCGATGCCCAGCGCCCGATCGCGGTGCTTCTCGCCAGTGCGCGAAGTGATCATGATGATCGGCAGATCCTTGAGGCGTTCGTCGTGGCGCACCAGCGTGGCCACTTCGAAGCCGTCCATGCGCGGCATCTCGATATCCAGCAGCATGACGTCCGGCTTGCGTTCCTGCAGTTGGGTAATGGCATCGACCCCGTCCTTGGCGGTCAGCACGTTCATGCCATTGCGTTCCAGCAGGCGGCTGGTGACCTTGCGCACGGTGACCGAGTCGTCCACCACCAGGACCAGCGTCGGCCGCTCGCTTTCCGCCTCGACGGCCTCCGGCGACTGGTCGAGCAGGCGCGGCTGCTGCAGTTGCGTCAGCAGGTGCGCGTGGAGGACGCGGATGGTCGCCAGCAGGTCGAGAATCACCACCACGCGCCCGTCACCGAGGATGGTCGCGCCGGAAATCCCATGGACGCCGGCGAACTGCGGACCGAGGCTCTTCACCACGATTTCCCGCGAGCCGGCCAGGCTGTCGACCTGCACCGCGACGCTGTGCTCCTTCGAGCGCACCAGGATCACCGGCAGCGGCAGGCTCTGTCCGACCAGCTTGGGCTTCTGCCCGTTGCTCAACAACTCACCCAGGTAACGCAACTCGTAGGCCTGGCCGGCATACTCGAAGCGCGGTGCACCGGGCTGGTAGTAGGCCTCCAGCTCGTAGGGCGAAACCCGCACGATACCTTCGATGGTGTTCAGCGGGATCGCGTAGAGGTCCTCGCCGGAATAGACCATCAAGGCGCGATTGACCGATACGGTGAACGGCAGGCGGATCAGGAAGCGGGTGCCCTGGCCCAGCGTCGACTCGATGCTCATCGAACCGCCGAGCTGCTTGACCTCCGAATGCACCACATCCATGCCGACGCCACGGCCGGAGATCTGCGTGACCCGTTCGGCCGTGGAGAAACCGGCCTCGAGGATGAATTGCAGGATCTCGTGCTCGGTGAGATCGCCATCGGCGGTCATCAACCCACGCTCGATCGCCTTGCGGCGTACCGCGTCGAAGTTGATGCCGGCACCGTCATCGGCCAGGGTCAGGACGATATCGCCGCCCTCGCGCGCGAGATCCAGGCGAATACGACCCTGTTCGGGCTTGCCGGCGGCGCGACGGCGTTCCACCGACTCGATGCCGTGGTCGACCGCGTTGCGCAACATGTGCTCCAGCGGCGCGACGATGCGCTCCAGCACGCTGCGGTCCATTTCGCCAGTGGCATTGCCGACGAGGAACTCGACCTGCTTGCCCAGCTCGCCGGCGACCTGCCGAACGATCCGCCGCAGCCGCGGCACCAGGCGCTCGAACGGCACCATGCGCGTGCGCATCAGGCCTTCCTGCAGCTCGGTGTTGACCCGCGCCTGCTGCAGCAACAGCGTTTCGGCGTCACGGTTGCGCGCCGCCAGGGTTTCTTTCAGATCGAGCAAGTCCGACGCCGACTCGAACAGCGCCCGCGACAGCTGCTGCAATTGCGAATGGCGGTCCATTTCCAGCGGATCGAAATCATCGTAGCCGGCCCGCTCGGCCTCGGCCTGGTAGCGGCTGAGGATCTGCGCCTGTGTCTCGGTATCCAGCCGGCGCAACTGATCGCGCACACGCTCGATGGTGGCTTCCATTTCGCCGAGGGTGAAGCCGACGTCGCTCACCTGCTGTTCCACACGGCCGCGGAAGATCGAGGTTTCACCGGCGAGGTTGACCAGCCCTTCCAGCAACTCCGCCGGAACCTTGACCAACTCCTGTGGCGCGCGGCGCGCGGCGGCTTCCTGGGCGGCCTGCTGCGCACGGCGGATGAACGGCAGCACCTTGGCCGGCGCGTTGGTCGGCGACGGCTGGGCACTGGCCGCGACGATCGGTTGCTGCAGCGCCAGCGGAGCACTCGGGCGCTCCTGTTCGACAGGTTCCGCCAGGGGCTCATCGACGCCGTCCGCGGCGAGGCTTGCACGTAGTCGCTCGATGTCCTTGAGCAACGCGTCGTAGCCCTGCTGTACGTCGAGAAACAGGCTGTCCGGCCAGGGTGCACCCTGCAGCTGCGCTTCGCTCAGCCGCTGCTCCAGATCGTGCGCCAGGTTACCCAGCGCCCCCTGCCCGGCGAGCCGGGCACCCCCCTTGAGAGTATGCAGGACCCGCAGCATGTCGCTCAGCGGGGCCGCATCTTCGCGCATGGCATCCCAACGCCCGAGGGCCGATTCCATTTCCTCCAGCAGGTCATCCGCTTCCTCGACGAAGATGTCCAGAATCTCCGCTTCAGCCGCCTGCTGGGCATCTTCCTGGGCCGCCTTCAGCGAAACGCTGCTGGGCATGCTCAGCCGTTCATCGGGGTTGTTGCGAAAACGCCGGACGGTGTCGATCAGGCCATCGCCAGCGGGTACGGTCCGGTGGTCCCGCACCGCCTCGAGCATTTCGGCCAGGCGATCCTGGCAAGCCTGCAGAAGACCGAACAGCTCGGCGCTGGCGCGGTAGTTACCAGCGCACAGGCCTTCGTAGAGGTACTCCAGCTCATGCGCCAGATCGCCGATCTCGCGGATATCGGCCATCCGCGCACCGCCCTTGAGGGTATGCAGGTCGCGCTGCAGCGCCTCGAGTTCGAAGCTGTTGTCGACGTCGGCCATCCAGCGCTGCAAACCACCCGCGGCGCTTTCGACAAGATCGAAACCTTCCTCGAGGAAAATTTCCACCAGCTCGGCATCGCGCTCGTCCGCAGCCTCCTGCAGCCCGGCCTGGACATTCGCAGCCGGCCGCCTGGGCTCGTCGGGCTCCGGCGAAAGATCAGGTATCGCCGGATGGTCGTCCGGCGGCCTCTTTTCAGGCGTGTCCATGAGCTGTTCAGCGACATCGTCCAAGCCGTCCACAGCTTCTACGGGATCGACCGCCGAGAATTCCAAAGGCTCGGGCTCCGACAGCAGATCGTCGGCGTCGCCCTCGCCTGCCGCGTCATCCGCAACCTCGACCGAATCCCGCTCGACCGGTTCACCGGTTTCACACGCCGTGACTTCGCCGGGCTGTTCCATGTCGGCGGCATCGAGTGCCGGCAGAATGCCCTGACGGAAGGCACGCATCGTCTCGATCAACTCGCCGGCGCTGGTCATCGGTTGCTGGCGTTGCAGTTGTTCGAGTTGCAGCGCCAGTTGATCATGGCTGCGCTGCAGCAACGAGGCCAGCGGCGCGGAATGTGCGTAGCGGCCGTCGGACAGTCCTTCGTAGAGCGACTCCAGCTCATGCGCCAGGTCGCCTATGGGACGAATGCCGGCCATCCGTGCGCCGCCCTTGAGGGTGTGCAGGTCGCGCAACAACGACGAGAGCGCCAGCTGGTTGGCTGGATCGGCCAGCCAGCGATCCAGCGCATGACCCGCGCTTTCCATCAGATCGACGGCCTCGTCGAGGAAGATCTCCACCATTTCCTGGTCGAGATCCTCTTCATTTTCCATAGCGGGCGTATCGGCGGCCGGCCAGGCTTCGGCTTCGGCTTCGGCTTCGGCTTCGGCTTCGGCCAGGGAGTCTGCCATCGGCACCAGCGGTTCGAGGATCGGCTGCTCCGGTTCACCTGCCGACGCCTCTCGCTCGAGCAGCAACGGGTCGACGGCCTCATCGAGCAGCGCTTCCAGCCGGGCCACCAGCTCCGATTGCTCGCTCACCTGCAGCGCCGCGGCGACCTGATCCATCATGCCAACCAGCGCTTCATGGCCCTGCTGGGCGTCATCGAAGAAACGCTCGCTGACGGCCAGGCGCCCTTCCTCGACCACCGCATACAACCGCAGCAATACTTGGCAGAGCGCGTCCATCTGCGGCAGATCGGCCATCCGCGCGCCCTGGCCCAGCGTGGTCAGCTCCTGTAACAACGCGGAGAGCTCCTGACGCTCGGCGGGATGTTCACGCCACCTGCGCAACAGGTCCTCGGCATCCAGCAGAATGTCCATGCCTTCGGAGAGGAACAGCGCGATCATGCTCGGATCGCGCATCTCGCCGGGCTCGCTCTCGTTGCGCGCGCCCGCCTCGGCCAGCCTGGCCTGGTGCAGAGCATGCACCCGTTCGAGGAACGCGGTCGCCCCGTCGATCGGTGCCAGCGGTTCATGGTCGAGATTGGCCAGGCCCTGGCGCAGCAGTTGTTCGGCGTCGTGCAGCAGTTCGGCCTCGGCCAGGTTCATCTGGATCAGGTTGGTCTTGAATTCCTTGACCATCTTCTCCAATGGCATCGCGATTTCCGCCACCGGCAGGATGCCAGCCATGTGCGCGCTGCCCTTGAGCGTATGCAGGGCGCGCTGCAGGGCGTCGGTCACCGGCTGGGGCAGACGCTGCGCGCAATCGGCGAGGAAGCTGACCAGTGTGGTCAGGTGCGATTCGGCTTCATTGCGAAAGATCTCCAGCAACTGCGGATCCAGTGCTTCCTCGCCGAGCGCCGCCGCGCTGGCACCGACCGTTCCGGGCCTCGACTGCGTCTCGCTGGCCGGCAGCGGCTGGACCGGCTGCCCCTTGGCCAGCGCATGCGCCGTGGCGGCCAGGCGATCGACGTCGTCACGCTGGCGCTGGGCCTTGGCGGCGAATTCCTCGACCAGCGCCGGCATCAGCGCGACGACATCCGTCACCACCTGCTTGACCGGCTCGGCGGGCTCGATGCTCCGATCCAGAACCCGGTTGAGCAGATTCTCGATCGACCAGGCCAGCTCGCCGATGACCAGCGCCCGCACCATCCGGCCGCTGCCCTTGAGTGTATGGAACGCGCGACGCACCTCGCCGAGCGCATTCTTGTCCTCTGGATCGGCGGCCCAACCAGGCAGGTGTTCGCCAATGGTCTCCAGGACTTCGGCGGCTTCCTCGATGAACACGTCCAGCAGATCTTCATCGACCGGCTCTTCATCGGCAGGCGGCGGCAGCAGAGTCGCCGGGACGTCCTGGGCAGGCGGGTTGATCGCCGCAACCGGGGCGGCCATGACCTGCTCCAGGCCGACAGCAGGCTCGGCGCTGCCGGGCTGCGGGAGCTCCGGTTCGCAGAAGGCTGGCAGGGTAACCTCCGGCAGATCGAGTTCGGCGAATTGCGCCTCGCCCCAGTCAGCCACTGCCTGCTCGTCGTCCTCAGCCGGCACGGCAGCCCCGGCGATGCTCGGCTGCGCTGCCTGCGGCTCTTCGGGCAGGCCGAAAACGATCTCTTCCGCGTACGACTCGGCGCTCGCCTCATCCGCAGGCCGGGTCTCTGCCTCGGAAGCCGGCTCCGACCCGAACAGGATTTCGGGCTCAGCCCGGGGCAAGCCATGCCTTTGCGGCAACGCGACGAAATCGAGCTCCTCGGCGCTCGCCTCCAGCTCCTCCGGCAACACCTCGATCTCTTCCAGCGGATCGAGGGGGCCGGCATCGGCCAGCGGCTGCACGTCCTGCGCCGGCTCCATGCCGTACAGGGGATAGCCGAGGTTCTGCAGGCTCTCCTCGGCCACGTCGAGAATCA
Organism: Pseudomonas lopnurensis; assembly: GCF_015070855.1. Taxonomy (GTDB): domain Bacteria; phylum Pseudomonadota; class Gammaproteobacteria; order Pseudomonadales; family Pseudomonadaceae; genus Stutzerimonas; species Stutzerimonas lopnurensis. Next base: position 79,241 of record NZ_JADDIX010000055.1, on the reverse strand, counting down.
GGTCGCCCTGGGTGCCACAGTCTTCGCTCAGGCGCTCGAGGTAGTACTCGACGCTGGTGATCGCATCGGCGAGCGTATCCAGGCTCTGCCAGTCGGGCACGGCCTGGCGTGCCAGCAGTTGGTCCTGAATGTAGCCATTGCAGGCCGCCAGCAACGCCGCGGCACGCTCCAGCGGAATCATGGCCAGACCGCCGCGCGCCTGGGTGAGCAGTTCCGGTACCCGGGCCAGGTGCTCATGGTTCCATTGCGAGGCGATGAACTCGATGATCGCGTCCTTGGCCTGCTCCAGACCGGTACGCGCTTCCCTGATGACCAGTTGATGGATCTGCGCCACGTCGGTGGTCGGCAGATGACTGTCTTCGTTGCGCTCCTCGGCCGGCCCGCCGACCATGCCGGCCAGCGTCGCCTCGACATACAGCAGCGCCCCGGCGATATCCATCAGTACGGCATCGTCGGGCTCGCGCAGGCCCTGGGCAAGCGCCTGAACCAGGGCGATCTGGTCGAGAATGATCTTGCGCGGCTGCGCGAAACCGAGGACCGCCAAGGTATCGGCGATCTGCTTGAGCGGCACCTCCAGGCTGGCGAGATCGGCAATGACCTTGCGGTCGCTGCGTACGAACAGATCGAGGCTGTCCTTGACCCGGACCAGCTCCTCGCACAGCGCGGCCACCACGGAGCGCATCGCGCCACGGTCGGGCCCCGCCAGTTGGGCGCGCTCCTGATCGACCACGGCGCTGTCGGGCAGTGCGTCATCGAGCCGGTAGTGAGCCTTCAGCGCCTGGATGCGTGGCGTCTGCCCCGGCGCCTTGGCAACATAGAACAGCAGATTCTTGATCAGCTCGTCGGGCGCGGCCTGATTGAGACCATCGGCCCCCTGTTCGACCAGGCGCTTGAGCTGCTTGTCCACCTGGCGCAACAACGTGCGCACCGAGGTGCCATTGGCCACGCCGCCACTGGCCAGGCCCTCGACCATGCCCGAGGCGATCTGCCACAACGCGCCCAGCGGCGCATCCTTGCAGAGGGTCTCCAGACGGGCGAACACGCGCGCCATATAGCCCAGATGGGTCGGCAGATCCTGGTTGCGGATCACCCCGACCAGGGCGACTTGCAGCATCTGCCGCAGCTTGCGCAGCAACACCGGCAGGTCTTCGGTGCGCAGGCGCTCCACCGACTCGCCCGACAACACCGGCGTGCGCCCGGACAGGTCCGGCGAGAACAGGCTGGTTTCCGAAAGCAGTTTCTCGCCCCGGGCCGCGCGCAGATCGTTGAGCAGCGGCAACACCACCATCGGCAGGTCGCGGCGCGCGCTCTGGATGCGGTCGAGATAGGCCGGCATCTGCAGGATCGCCTGCATCAGTACCTCGAGCGCCTCGGCCTGGTTGGCCACACGTTCGTCGAGCAGCGCCCGCGCGAGCTGTTCCATCTCCTCGGCAAGCAATGCCGCGCCGAAGAATTCGACCATCTGCAGAGTGCCATGAACCTGGTGCACGTAGGTCAGGCAGAAGCGCATCCGTGTCGAGTCCTGCGGATTCTCGACGAAGGCTTCCAGCGCCTGACGCGCCTGCTTAAGCGTTTCGGCAATCTCGCCTTTCACCCACTCCAGGGCGACATAATCATGCCGATCACCCATAGCGACTCCGCTCATAAACGTTTCCGGGTAAAGGCCAGAACCTGATCGTTGGCCACCGGCAACAGCTCCGGGTGCTGCCAACCGACCACTTCACCCACCCCGATCACCAGCAGGCCTCCCGGCGCCAGGCGCTCGGCCAGGCGGTTGAGGATTTCGCGGCGACGCCAGCGGCGGAAGTAGATCAACAGGTTCTGACAGAAAATGACGTCCATGCCGGAAAGCGGCGCATTCGCCAGCTCCAGCACGTTGAGCCTGGCGAAGCACACGCGTGCAGCCAGGCTGGGCAAGACTTGAAAGCGATCCGCCAGCAGCGGCTGGAAATAGCGCTCGCGCAAGCCCGCAGCGACCTGTTCCAGCCTGCGCGTGCCGTAGGTGGCCGCACGCGACTTTTCCAGGGCACTGAGGCTGATATCGGTACCGGTGACGCCGAAACGCCCATCAGCCTCGCCATCGCGCAACACTTCGGCGGCGGTGATGGCCAGCGAATAGGTCTCCTCACCGCTCGAGCAGCCCACGCTCCACAGGGCCCAGGGGCGCTCGACAGCGCCCTGCTCGAGGCGTTGGCGCAGATGCCCTTCGAGCAACTCGAAAGATGCCGGATGGCGGTAGAACCGTGTCTCCTGCACCGTCAGCCTGTCCATCAGCGTCGACCATTCCACCGCGCCACGCGGGCCGGAGGTGACCTGGCGATAGTAGCTGGCGTAATCGCGCGCCCCGACCTCACGCATGCGGACGCTCAGGTTGGTCTGCAGAAACGTGCGCCTGCGCTCGGTGACCACCATGCCGGAGCGCTCTTCGAGAAGCGCCTGCCAGTCATGGAATTCCGCCGGCGACATATCGGCCAAGGGCTCCAATGCCCAGTCAAACCTCGGCTGCATGCCCTGCCCCTCGCGCATGATCATCGGCGGCAGCCTTCAGCGACTGCCGCGCTCGTCAAGTCAGGCCTGATCCTGAGCATCCGGCAAGGTGAAGCCGGAAACGGAATGGCGCATCTCGTTGGCCATCTTCGCCAGGTTACCGATGCTCTTGGCGGTAGCGGTGGTACCCGACGAGGTCTGCGAGGTGATCTCCTGGATCACGTTCATGGTGTTGGAGATGTGGCCGGCGGACGACGCCTGCTGACGCGCCGCGTTGGAGATGTTCTGGATCAGCGCCGCGAGCGTCTTGGATACCTTCTCGATCTCTTCCAGCGCTACACCGGCGTCCTGGGCCAGACGCGCACCGCGCACCACTTCCGAGGTGGTCTGCTCCATCGAGATCACCGCTTCGTTGGTGTCGGTCTGAATCGTCTTGACCAGTGCCTCGATCTGCTTGGTCGCCGCGGAGGAACGCTCCGCAAGACGCTGCACCTCGTCCGCGACCACCGCGAAGCCGCGGCCCGCGTCGCCGGCCATGGAGGCCTGGATCGCCGCGTTGAGTGCGAGGATGTTGGTCTGGTCGGCAATGTCGTTGATCAGGCTGACGATGTCACCGATCTCCTGGGACGATTCGCCGAGGCGCTTGATCCGCTTGGAGGTGTCCTGGATCTGCTCGCGGATGTTGTCCATGCCGGTGATGGTGTTGTGCACCACCTCGTTGCCCTTGTTGGCGATGGCTACCGAACGTTCCGCTACCGCCGAGGATTCCGCGGCGTTGGCCGATACCTGGTCGATGGAAACCGCCATCTCGTTGATCGCCGCCGAAGCACCGGCGATCTCCTGGGCCTGGTGCTCGGACGCTTCGGCGAGGTGCATGGCGGTCGCCTGGGTTTCCTGCGCCGCACCGGACACCTGTACCGCGGTCTGGTTGATCGTCGCCACCAGTTCACGCAGTTGGTCGATGGAGTAGTTGATCGAGTCGGCGATCGCGCCGGTGAAGTCTTCGGTCACCGTCGCGGCCACGGTCAGGTCACCGTCGGCGAGGTCGCCGATCTCATCGAGCAGACGCAGGATCGCGGCCTGGTTGCGTTCGTTCTTCTCGGCGGTTTCGCTCAGGCGGCGGCGCGCCTCCCGAACCATGACCAGACCGATGAGGATGATCGAAGCCAGGGCCAGGGCGCCCAGTACATAGCCGATGATGGTGTTGAGATAGCGGGCGTCGGCGCGATTCTGCAGGCCCTGCGACAAGGCGGAGGTCTTGTCCAGCAGCGTTTGCGAGACCTCGGAGATGCTGTTCGCCGATTCGCGTACCTGGAACAGCTCCGGCGACGTCTCGAGGATCTCGTCCACCGAGCCGGAAACGAACTGGAAGAGTTCGGCGATCTCGGCCAGCCGGTCCAGCGCTTCCTCGTCGGCCACCGCGCTGATACCCATGGCCACGTTGCCTTCGATCATCGCGTTCATGACCCGACCGAACAGGCTGGCATCGCGACCGAACATGTCCGCGGCCTGAACCGAGTCCTGGTCACCGGACAGCACCTTGTTCACCGAGCCGAGAATACGTTCGGCCAGCAGCGACTGGCGCTGGGCGACCGAAACCTGGGCCGCCGGCGCGCCACTCTCGAGCAGGATGTCGACGACTTCTTCGTACTCGACCTGCAACTGGGGAATGGTTTCGGCCAGGGTGCTGGCCACCTGGTGCAGCGAGAGAACGGTCTGCTCGCTGGCGAGAATGGCGTCGGTGCCGCGACGCAACGTGGTCCAGTCACGCTCCACCGCCTCGGCCTCGCTGCGCAGCGATTGCGGCACGGCCGGCAGGCCGATGCTCTCGTTGCCCTGCGAGAGATAGCCCCAGCGCTGGTCGAACTCGTTGCGGGCCTGCTTCAGCGAGGCGAAGGCCTCCTGGGTGCCCGCCGCCGCTTCCACGGCGTCCTTGGCGATCTGCTGGGACAGAACGCGCAGCTCTCCGGCGTGAGCGATGTACTCGTTGTCGTGATCCGCCTGCGTGTTGACGTACGCGAAGTTCGCGAACAGCAGCACGATCGAAACGATCAGAACGATGAACAGACCGGTCGTCAGCGTCGTGCTGCGCACACCGCCCAACAAAGCATTTGCATTCATTTTTCTCATTATCCGGCCCCCGCCTGGACCCCCGTGCGCTTCCATCCAAGAACCAAAAGGCCGACCTCGGTCGACCCACCTACCACTTAAAAAGCGACGTCAAGAAACGCCTGGTGCGTGGCCAATGCGTGCGGACTGAAGACCAGCCAGGGTTGCTCGCGTTGAAACACACCATGAATGAACGGCTGGATCGAGGCCTCGATCGGAGGCAACTGCTCCGAGAAGGTCTCCACCGGGAAATGCTGCATGCCGAAGACTTCGTCGACGGTCAGGCCCGCGAACACTTCCTGATGATCGACCACCAGCACCCGCCGCTGCTTGCGCAACGGCGAAAGCTCCAGGCCGAAATAGCCGCAAAGATCCATCACCGGCAACAGCCGGCCGCGGACGTTGGCGACACCCTTGACCCAACTCTTGACCCCGGGCAACAGGGTGTAGCGAGGCTCGTGCAGAATCTCGCCGACCTCCCCCATCGGCGCGACGAACAAACGCCCCCCCATACGGAAACCGATCCCTCCCCAGGTCTGTACGGCTTGCTGCTGAGAAGGCAGGCCGGCCGCGAGTGCACGGCAGCGGTTGTCGAGCTCCAGCAGTCGCTGAAACGGCGTTTGCATGTCAGCCATGCTGGCCATATCCCTTTGTCCGAGTTTGGGTCGCCCCGGCGTCATCCCGCCAAAACGGCGTTCAGGGTTTTCAGCAATGTGGCTTCGTCCACCGGCTTGGTCAGGTAATCCTTCGCCCCTTGACGCTTGCCCCAGACCTTATCGGTTTCCTGGTCCTTGGTGGTGACGATGATCACCGGAATGTGACTGGTTTCCGCATCTTTGGTCAGCTGACGAGTGGCCTGAAAGCCATTCAGACCCGGCATGACGATATCCATCAGCACCGCGTCCGGCTTCTCCTGGCGAGCCAGCGCGACGCCGTCGGCGCCGTTCTCGGCCTTGAGCACCACGTGACCATGCTTCTCCAGCATGGCGGTGAGCTTGTACATTTCGGTGGGCGAATCATCAACAATCAGAACGCGAGCCATGTTTTCTCCATAGGAAGGCTTCAGCGGCACACTATGCCGAACTTCAGGATGCTTGCTCCACCGGCGCGAAATCGGGCACGTGCGCCTTGATCGCACCGAGCAGCTCTTCTTTGCTGAACGGTTTGGTGAGGTATTGGTCGGAACCGACGATACGCCCTTTCGCCTTGTCGAACAGACCGTCCTTGGAGGACAGCATGATCACCGGCGTCGACTTGAAGGAACTGTTGTTCTTGATCAGAGCGCAGGTCTGATAACCGTCCAGCCTCGGCATCATAATATCCACGAAGATGATACGGGGATGGGTATCCGCTATCTTGGCGAGCGCATCGAAACCGTCCACTGCGGTGATGACATCGCAACCTACTTTCTTCAGCAGGGTTTCAGCGGTGCGACGAATCGTTTTCGAGTCGTCGATCACCATGACCTTCAAGCCCTCGGAGTGCTGTTCCATTTCGCCCTACCATCGCCTTGGTGAGTCGTAGTTTATCGTTATGTCAGTGCGCCGGAGGCCCTGCCACCGATGGGCTGCACCCAATCGCGAACCCCTTGTAGCACACTCCTCATGCACACGCTATCAACCGCAAAAGCAGCGGAATTTTCCTTGACCCAGTGCACAACCGCCGCCAATCTGCGGCGACATTTCAGCCATTTGGCAGCCCCTGCTGCCCACTGCCGGAGAGCAACCTCATGACCGTTCGCGTCGGGATCATCATGGACCCTATCGCGCAGATCGCCTTCAAGAAGGACAGTTCGCTGGCCATGCTGCTGGCCGCCCAAGCCCGCGGCTGGACCCTGTTCTACATGGAGCAGCGCGACCTCTATCAGCTCGGCGACCAGGCCCGCGGTCGCATGCGGCCATTGCGGGTATTCCACGACCCCGAACACTGGTTCGAGACGGACGAGGAAATCGACGCGGCCCTCGCCGATCTGGACGTGATCCTCATGCGCAAGGACCCGCCCTTCAACAGCGAATACGTCTATGCGACCTATCTGCTCGAACTGGCGGAGAAAGCCGGAACGCTGGTGGTCAACCGCCCGCAGAGCCTGCGCGACTGCAACGAGAAGTTCTTCGCCACGCAGTTCACGCAGTGCACGCCCCCGACCCTGGTCAGCCGGCGGTCGGACATTCTGCGCGAGTTCGCCCGCGAACAACGTGACATCATTCTCAAACCCCTGGACGAAATGGGCGGCGCCTCGATCTTCCGCCATCGCGAAGGCGATCCGAACCTCTCGGTCATCCTCGAAGTGCTCACCGAGCACGGCACCCGGCAAATCATGGCCCAGCGCTACATTCCGGCGATCAAGGACGGCGACAAGCGCATCCTGATGATCGACGGCGAGCCGGTGCCCTATTGCCTGGCGCGGATACCGGCGGCCGGNGGCAACCTGGCCGCCGGCGGCCGTGGCGTCGCGCAACCGCTGTCGGACCGCGATAGAGAGATCGCCGCCATCGTCGGCCCGGAACTGCGCAAGCGCGGCCTGCTGTTCGTCGGCCTGGACGTGATCGGCGACTACCTCACCGAGATCAACATCACCAGCCCGACCTGCATCCGCGAAATCGACAACGCCTTCGATACCCGCATCGGCGAGCGGCTGATGGACGCCATCGCCACCAGGCTGAAAAACTGAGCGAACTGCAAGCCAGCGTAGGGTGGATGTCGCTTTTTACACCCACCGCGACTCCGCCCGTCGGGTCGGTGAAGCGTGACCCGACCTACAGCTGCAAGCTGCCTTTCTCGCTTTTACTTGAAGCTTGCGGCTTGCAGCTTGCCGCTGCTTTTATGACCGAGCTAACAGCTTTGAGCGCGAAGCTTGCGGCTGCGCGCTCAAAGCCGGCAGACTGCGCGGCACTCCGAGCCGACCCGACATGCGATGAACGCCGCTATTCGCCATCCCGCACCTGAATCCGCCCGAGTCCGTCCGGCGGACAGGCTCGGCTTCACCCTGTTCCTGGCTACCGTATTGCACCTGGCGCTGATCCTCGGCCTGGGCTTTACCCTGGCCGAGCCGGAGCAGATCAGCAAGACACTGGAAATCACCCTCTCGACCTTCAAGAGCGAGGAAAAGCCGAAGGAAGCCGACTTCCTCGCCCAGGACAACCAGCAGGGCAGCGGCACCCTCGAGCACAAGGCCTCGCCGAAGACCACCGAGCAGGCGCCGTTCCAGGACACCGAGGTGCGCAAGGTCACCCCGCCCGCCATGCCGCCGCGCAGCGCTCACCGCGAGCCGGCCAAGACCGCCGTCGCCACGCGCAGCCCGCAACCGGACAAGACCGAAGTCAGGCAGCAGAACCAGCCGCAGCCCAAGCCGCAACCCGCGCCGGCATTCGACAGCTCGCAGCTGAGCGCCGAAATCGCCAGCCTCGAGGCGGAACTGGCGCAGGACGTCGAACGCTACGCCAAACGGCCGCGGGTCAGCCGGCAGAACAGCGCCGCCACCATGCGCGACATCAGCGCCTGGTACCGCGACGAATGGCGCAAGAAGGTCGAGCGCATCGGCAACCTCAACTACCCGGACGAGGCCCGCCGCCAGCGGATCTACGGCAGCCTGCGCATGCTGGTGACCATCAACCGCGACGGCACGGTGCAGGAACTGCGCGTCATCGAATCCTCCGGGCAGGCGGTGCTGGACGAAGCCGCGCTGCGCATCGTGCGCCTGGCCGCCCCCTTCGCGCCGTTCACCGGTGAACTGGCGCAGAAGTTCGACCAGGTGGAGATCATCCGCACCTGGCGCTTCGAGCGCGGCGACAGGCTGTCGAGCCGCTGAGCCGGCCTCCCGGACGAACCGTCGCAGCGGTAGCCGGAAAGCGGTGCAACGCTTAAGCTAACGCGCATGAAAAACACCGCGCCCAGCTACCTCAAGCATCACTTTCTGATCGCCATGCCGCAAATGGCCGATCCGAATTTCGCCCAGGCCCTGATCTACCTGATCGAGCATGGCCCGGAAGGCGCCATGGGCCTGATCGTCAACCGCCCGAGCGGCTTGAGCCTGGCCGACATCCTCGAGCAACTGCGCCCGGACGCGCCGATACCGGCGCTCTGCCAGAACCTGCCGATCTTCTCCGGCGGCCCGGTGCAGACCGACCGCGGCTTCGTCCTGCACCCGGCCGACCAGCAGTTCCAGGCGACCCTGTCGCTCGGCTCGCTGGGCATGTCCACGTCCCAGGACGTACTGTTCGCCATCGCCGACGGCCAGGGGCCCGAGCGCTATTTCGTCGCACTCGGTTATGCCGGCTGGGATGCCGGCCAGCTCGAAGCCGAACTGGCCGACAATACCTGGCTGAGCTGCCCGGCCCGCCCGGACATCCTCTTCGACCTGCCGCACGATCAGCGCCTGAACGCTGCCGCGGCGTCCCTCGGCATCGACCTGCGCCTGCTCAGCACTCAGGTCGGCCACGCATGAACGGGCCCCGCCTGCTGCTCGGCTTCGACTACGGCACCAAGCAGATCGGCGTGGCCGTCGGCCAGGTCGTCACCGGCCAGGCCCGCGAGCTGTGCGTGCTCAAGGCGCAGAACGGCGTGCCGGACTGGCAGCGGGTCGAAGCCTTGCTGCGTGAATGGCAACCCGATGCCCTGGTCGTCGGCCTGCCGTTGAACATGGATGGCAGCCCGAGCGAGATGAGCGCCCGCGCGGAAAAATTCGCCCGCCGGCTCAACGGCCGCTTCAACCTGCCGGTACACACCCACGACGAACGCCTGACCACGTTCGAGGCCAAGGGCGAGCGTCTGCGCCAGGGCCAGCACGGCGGCTATCGCGAACGCCCGGTCGATGCGCTGGCCGCCGCCTTGTTACTGGAGGGCTGGCTGAGCGACCACGCGCCAGCCTGATCCGGACCTGAAGGAGATTTGCATGAACCTGCCCAATCCCGAGCAGCTGTTGCCAGAGATGGCCGAAGCACTGAAGCGGCACCTGAACGAACGCGACATCCAGGCGCCGCGCTTCATCGGCATCCGTACCGGCGGCGTCTGGGTCGCCCAGGCGCTGCTCGAGGCGCGCGGACAGAACGAACCGCTCGGCATCCTCGACGTATCCTTCTACCGCGACGACTTCACCCAGAAGGGCCTGCATCCGCAGGTGCAGCCCTCGGAGCTGCCCTTCGAGATCGAAGGCCAGCACCTGGTCCTGATCGACGACGTGCTGATGACCGGCCGCACCATCCGCGCAGCGCTCAACGAGCTGTTCGACTATGGCCGCCCGGCCAGCGTGACGCTGGTCTGCCTGCTCGACCTCAACGCCCGTGAACTGCCGATCCGCCCCGATGTGGTCGGCGCCACGCTGTCGCTGGCACCCGAGCAGCGGATAAAATTGCTCGGTCCCGCCCCGCTGGCGCTCGAACCGCAGCTGATGGGAGCCAGCCAGCCCTGATCGTTACGCAGCACAACCACCAATCCGCCCATCTCCCGCCGCCAACCGAGATCCTGCGATGACGCCCACCGACGCCAAGCGCCCGCTACAGCTGAACGACAACGGTCAGCTGCGCCACTTTCTCTCCCTCGACGGCCTGCCCCGCGAGCTGCTCACCGAGATCCTCGACACCGCCGACTCCTTCCTCGAGGTCGGCGCGCGCGCGGTGAAGAAGGTTCCGCTGCTGCGCGGCAAGACCGTCTGCAACGTGTTCTTCGAGAATTCCACGCGCACCCGCACCACCTTCGAACTGGCGGCGCAGCGCCTGTCGGCCGACGTCATCACGCTGAACGTCTCGACCTCTTCGACCAGCAAGGGCGAGACGCTCACCGACACCCTGCGCAACCTCGAAGCCATGGCGGCGGACATGTTCGTGGTGCGCCATGCCGACTCCGGCGCCGCGCACTTCATCGCCGAGCACGTCTGCCCCGACGTGGCGGTGATCAACGGTGGCGACGGGCGGCACGCCCACCCGACCCAGGGCATGCTCGACATGCTCACCATCCGCCGTCACAAGGGCGGCTTCGAGAACCTCTCGGTGGCCATCGTCGGCGACATCCTGCACTCGCGGGTGGCGCGCTCGAACATGTTGGCACTGAAAACCCTGGGCTGCCCGGACATCCGCGTGATCGGCCCGAAGACCCTGCTGCCCGAAGGGCTCGATCAGTACGGTGTACGTGTGTTCAACGACATGAACGAAGGCCTGCGCGACGTCGACGTGGTGATCATGCTGCGCCTGCAGCGCGAGCGCATGCAGGGCGGGCTGCTGCCCAGCGAAGGCGAATTCTACAAGCTCTACGGCCTGACCACCCAGCGCCTGGCACTGGCCAGGCCCGACGCCATCGTCATGCATCCCGGCCCGATCAACCGCGGCGTGGAAATCGAGTCGGCGGTGGCCGACGGTCCACAGTCGGTCATCCTCAACCAGGTCACCTACGGCATCGCCATCCGCATGGCGGTGCTGTCCATGGCGATGAGCGGCCAGGCCGCCCAGCGCCAGATCGATTCCGAAACCGTATCCGAGGAGCAGCAGTGATGGTGGCAACCCGAATCCTCGACGCGCGCGTTATCGACCCCGCCAGCGGGCGCGACGAAGTCGCCGACATCTTCCTGGAGGGCGGCAGGATCGCCGCGATCGGCCAGGCGCCGGCCGGCTTCGATGCCCAGCGGATGCTCGATGCCCGGGGGCTGAGCGCCGCCCCCGGGCTGGTGGACCTGGCCGTGGCCCTGCGCGAGCCCGGCTACAGCCGCAAGGGCACCATCGCCAGCGAAACCCTGGCCGCGGCTGCAGGCGGCATCACCAGCCTGTGTTGCCCGCCGCAGACGCGCCCGGTGCTGGACACCGCGGCCGTCACCGAACTGATCCTCGACCGTGCCCGCGAATCCGGCCACGCCAAAGTCTTCCCGATCGGCGCGCTGACCCGCAACCTGGCCGGCGACCAGCTCTCCGAACTGGTCGCGCTGCGCGAGGCCGGCTGCGTCGCCTTCGGCAACGGCCTGGCCGATTTCGCCAGCAACCGCAACCTGCGACGCGCGCTGGAATACGCGGCCACCTTCGATCTCAGCGTGATCTTCCACTCGCAGGACCGCGACCTGGCCGAGGGCGGGCTCGCCCATGAAGGTCCGGCCGCCAGCTTTCTCGGCCTGGCGGGCATTCCCGAAACCGCGGAAACCGTGGCGCTGGCGCGCAACCTGTTGCTGGTCGAACAGTCCGGCGTGCGCGCGCATTTCAGCCAGCTGAGCAGCGCCCGGGGCGCCGAGATGATCGCCGACGCCCAGGCGCGCGGCCTGCCGGTCACCGCCGACGTGGCGATGTACCAGCTGATTCTCACCGACGAGGCGCTGCACGGTTTCTCCAGCCTCTATCACGTGCAGCCGCCGCTGCGCAGCGCGGCAGATCGCGACGGCTTGCGCGAAGCGGTCAAGGCCGGCGTGATCTCGGCCATATCCAGTCATCATCAACCGCATGAAGCCGACGCCAAGCTGGCGCCGTTCGGCGAAACCGAACCGGGTATCAGCAGTGCGGAAATCCTCCTGCCCCTGGCACTGACGCTGGTTCAGGATGGTCTGCTCGATCTGCCGACGCTGCTGGCGCGCCTGTCCAGCGGCCCGGCGGCGGCACTGCAACTGCCCGTCGGCAAACTGCAGGCCGGCCAGCCGGCGGACCTGGTGCTGTTCGACCCGCAGAGTTCGACCCTGGCCGGCGAACGCTGGTACTCCAAGGGCCGCAACTGCCCGTTCCTGGGCCACTGCCTGCCCGGCGCGGTGCGCTACACGATCGTCGACGGGCGGATCAGTTACGAGGGTTGAAGAAGCTTCAAGCTTCAGAGGATCATCCTCCGCAACACCGGGCCGGCAAGCTCGCGCAACCTGTAGGAGCGAGCCATGCTCGCGAACCGCGGCGCACAAGCCCGGCCCGGCGTTCCCGTCCAGCGTCAGCCACGCTCGTTGTTGCGGATGGAAATCTGCGTGTTCAGCGTCCAGAAGTCATAGAGCACGCCGAGGAAGAACAGCCCGCCGGTGAACAGGTAGATGATCCCGGTGATCCACTTGCCCTGGTACATGCGGTGCACGCCGAACACGCCGAGGAATGTCAGCAGGATCCAGGCGACGTTGTAGTCGATGCGCCCGGCGGTGAAGCGCAGGTCGGCTTCGCGGTCCATCGACGGGATCAGGAACAGGTCGATGATCCAGCCGATGAAGAACAGGCCGAGGGTGAAGAACCAGATGGTCCCGGTCACCGGCTTGCCGTAATAGAAACGGTGCGAGCCGAGGAAACCGAAGATCCACAGAAGATAGCCGATGACCTTGCTATGGGTGTCCTGTCGTTGCATGGGTGATCTCCCAATAGAAGGCTCGAAGAGCCGAAAACAGCGCTGGAGGCTGGACGTAAAAGCGTCGGTTCGGCTCTCTATCGTCCAGCCTCGAGCCTTCAGCGCTTTTATCGAACGTCTCTAACGGAAGCGCAGGCCCGGGTCTTCCTCGCTGATCTCCAGACTCAGCCCCTGCGACACGCTGGTCAAATGCTCGCCATCGGTTTCCGAACCCAGCTTGATCAGCAGGCGCAGGTCGTTGGCCGAGTCGGCATGCAGCAGCGCATCCTCGTAGGTGATTTCGCCCTGCTCGTAGAGGTTGTACAGCGCCTGGTCGAAGGTCTGCATACCCTGCTCGGTGGAGCGCTTCATCAGCGACTTGAGCTCGTGCACTTCGCCCTTGCGGATCAGGTCGGCCGCCAGCGGCGTGTTGATCAGCACCTCGATGACCGCACGGCGACCCTTGCCGTCGGGCGTCGGCACCAGTTGCTGGGCGACGATGGCCTTGAGGTTGAGCGACAGGTCCATCCACACCTGGTTGTGACGGTCGGGCGGAAAGAAGTTGATGATGCGGTCCAGCGCCTGGTTGGCGTTGTTGGCGTGCAGGGTGGCCAGGCACAGGTGGCCGGTTTCGGCGAAGGCCACGGCGTAGTCCATGGTTTCGCGGGTACGGATCTCGCCGATGAGGATCACGTCCGGCGCCTGGCGCAGGGTGTTCTTCAGCGCCACCTCGAAGGAACTGGTGTCGATGCCCACCTCGCGCTGGGTGACGATGCAGTTCTGGTGCTGGTGAATGAATTCGATCGGGTCCTCGATGGAAATGATGTGCCCGCTGGAGTTCTTGTTGCGGTAGCCGATCATCGAGGCCAGCGACGTCGACTTGCCGGTGCCGGTGGCGCCGACGAACAGCACCAGGCCGCGTTTGGTCATCGACAGCTTCTTGAGGATGTCCGGCAGCTTGAGCTCTTCGATGGTCGGGATGTTGGTCTCGATGCGCCGCAGGACCATGCCGGCCAGGTTGCGCTGGTAGAAGGCACTGACGCGGAAGCGGCCGATGCCACGGGCGCTGATGGCGAAGTTGCACTCGTGGTTCTCGGTGAACTCGCGGCGTTGCTGCTCGTTCATCACGCCATGCACGGTTTCGCGGGTCATCTCTGGCGACATCGCGGTCTTGCTCACCGGCAGGATCTTGCCGTTGACCTTCATCGACGGCGGCACGCCGGCCGTGATGAACAGATCGGAGGCGCCCTTTTCCACCATCAGGCGCAGCAGTTTCTCGAATTCCATCGTCGTACTCGCAGTCGTGGCAAGAACCGCATCGAGCGGCGTTCCGTTTTTTCAGGCACTCAGAAGTTTTCCGGCTGCTTGGCCTTCTCCCTGGCGCTGTCGCGGCTGACCAGGCCCTTGGCCAGCAGCCCCTTGAGGCACATGTCCAGGGTCTGCATGCCCAGCGAGCCGCCGGTCTGGATCGAGGAATACATCTGCGCGACCTTGTCCTCGCGGATCAGGTTACGGATCGCCGGGGTGCCGATCATGATCTCGTGAGCCGCCACCCGACCGCCGCCGACCTTCTTCAGCAGCGTCTGGGAAATCACCGCCTGCAGCGATTCGGAGAGCATCGAGCGGACCATGGACTTCTCCTCGGCCGGGAACACGTCGACCACCCGGTCGATGGTCTTGGCGGCGGAGGTGGTGTGCAGGGTGCCGAAGACCAGGTGACCGGTTTCCGCGGCGGTCAGCGCCAGGCGGATGGTCTCCAGGTCACGCATTTCGCCGACCAGGATGATGTCCGGGTCCTCGCGCAGGGCCGAGCGCAGCGCCTCGGAGAAGCCGAGGGTGTCGCGGTGCACCTCGCGCTGGTTGACCAGGCACTTCTTCGATTCGTGGACGAATTCGATGGGGTCCTCGATGGTGAGGATATGGTGGTACTTGGTGTTGTTCAGGTAGTCGAGCATCGCCGCCAGGGTGGTGGACTTGCCCGAACCGGTCGGCCCGGTGACCAGCACCAGCCCCCGCGGCACGTCGGTGATCTTGCGGAAGACCTCGCCCATGCCCAGGTCCTCCATGGTCAGCACCTTGGAGGGAATGGTGCGGAACACCGCGCCGGCGCCGCGGTTCTGGTTGAAGGCGTTGACCCGGAAGCGCGCCACGCCCGGCACTTCGAAGGAGAAGTCGGTCTCGAGGAATTCCTCGAAATCCTTGCGCTGCTTGTCGTTCATGATGTCGTAGATCAGCGCATGCACCTGCTTGTGGTCCATGGCCGGCAGGTTGATCCGCCGCACGTCGCCGTCGACGCGAATCATCGGCGGCAGGCCGGAGGAAAGGTGCAGGTCCGACGCACCCTGCTTGGCGCTGAAGGCCAGCAGTTCTGTGATATCCATGGGACTCCCCAATTACAAGCAAGCAGGTAGAATGCCGCGCAGACCCTGAGGCGGCGGGCGCACGTAATGTCCACGATAGAGAAGAATATTGCAAAGGTCGCAGCGCGCATCCGTGAGGCGGCGCAAGCTGCGCAGCGCGAGCCCGCTGGCGTCGGCCTGCTCGCCGTGAGCAAGACCCAGCCGGCCGCCGCCATCCGCGAAGCGTTCGCCGCCGGCCTGCGCGACTTCGGCGAGAACTACCTGCAGGAAGCCCTGGACAAGCAGGCCGAGCTGGCCGACCTGGCGCTGACCTGGCATTTCATCGGCCCCATCCAGTCGAACAAGACCAAGCCGATCGCCGAGCATTTCGCCTGGGTGCATTCGGTCGACCGGCTGAAGATCGCCCAGCGCCTGTCCGACCAGCGTCCCGCAGAGCTGCCGCCGCTGAACGTCTGCCTGCAGGTGAACGTCAGTGGCGAGGCGAGCAAGTCCGGCTGCGCGCCGGAAGCACTGAAGCCGCTGGCGCAGGCCATCGCCGCCTTGCCGCGCCTGCGCCTGCGCGGGCTGATGTGCATCCCGGCGCCCAGCGACGATCCCGCCGAGCAGCACGCCGCCTTCGCCCGCCTGCGGGCATTGCGCGATGAACTCGGGCTCGATCTCGACACCCTGTCCATGGGCATGAGCCAGGACCTGGAAGCCGCCATCGCCGAAGGCGCGACCTGGGTCCGCATCGGCACCGCCCTGTTCGGCGCCCGTGACTACGGCCGCCCCCAATGAAGGAACCCCCTCCATGAGCACTCCCCGCATCGCCTTCATCGGCGCCGGCAACATGGCCGCCAGTCTGATCGGCGGCCTGCGTGCCCAGGGCGTCGCCGCCGACGCCATCCGCGCCAGCGACCCCGGCGCCGAACAGCGCGCGAAGATCGCCGCCGAGCACGGCATCCAGGCCTTCGCCGAGAATGCCCAGGCGCTGGCGGGCGCCGACGTGGTCGTACTGGCGGTCAAGCCGCAGGTGATGCAGGCGGTCTGCCGCGACCTGGCCCGGCACCTCGGCCACGCCCCGCTGATCGTCTCCATCGCCGCCGGCATCAGCTGCGACAGCCTGCAAAGCTGGCTCGGCCCGCAGCCGCAGGCGATCGTGCGCTGCATGCCGAACACCCCGGCGCTGCTGCGCCAGGGCGTCAGCGGCCTGTTCGCCAACGCCCGGGTCAACGATGCCCAGCGCCGGCAGGCCGAGCAACTGCTGTCCGCCGTCGGGCTGGCGCTGTGGCTCGAAGAAGAGCGCCTGATCGATGCGGTGACCGCCGTTTCCGGCAGCGGTCCGGCCTACTTCTTCCTGCTCGTCGAGGCCATGACCGCCGCCGGCGAGCAGCTCGGTCTGCCCAGGGAGACCGCTGCCCAGCTGACCCTGCAGACCGCCCTCGGCGCGGCGCGCATGGCCTGCGAGAGCGACGTCGACGCCGCCGAACTGCGCCGTCGCGTCACCTCGCCGAACGGAACCACCGAAGCGGCGATCAAAGCCTTCCAGGCCGGCGGCTTCGAGCAGCTGGTGCAACAGGCATTGAACGCCGCCGCGCGACGCTCGGCCGAACTCGCCGAACAACTGGGCCAATAAGGAGCATTCATGTCCCAACTCTCGCAAGCCCTGATCCTCGTCATCCAGACCCTGGGCAGCCTCTATCTGCTGATCGTACTGCTGCGCTTCATCCTGCAACTGGTGCGCGCCGACTTCTACAACCCGCTCAGCCAGTTCATCGTCAAGGCGACCCACCCGCTGCTGCGGCCGATGCGCCGCATCATTCCGAGCATGGGCACGCTGGACCTGTCGTCGCTGGTACTGGCGCTGATCGTGCAGATGGTGCTGATGGCGCTGATCCTGCTGGTGGCCTACGGCACCACCGGCAATCCGGCGCTGCTGCTGATCTGGGGGCTGGTCGGCATCACCGGGCTGTTCCTCAACATCTTCTTCTGGGCGCTGATCATCAGCGTGATCCTCTCCTGGGTCGCACCGGGCAGCCACAACCCCGGCGCGCAACTGGTCAACCAGCTCTGCGAACCGGTGCTGGCACCCTTCCGCCGGCTGCTGCCGAACCTCGGTGGACTGGACATCTCGCCGATCTTCGCCTTCCTCGCGATCAAGCTGCTGGACATGCTGGTGATCAACAACCTGGCCACCATGACCCACATGCCGAACATCCTGCGCATGCTGATCTGAGACACCGCTCATGCTTTGCGGCCAAGCGGCGACGGAAACGAGAAACCCGTTCGGATTGCCGCCTGGTAGCACCTAGACTCGGCCTTCTCGGCTGTTTCCAACCTGCCTGGCGGGGTGAACGAGGACGACAGGACTTTTCGAGCGGGCCGCGACCGCCCAGGCGCCTTCCCGGCCCTTTCGGCGGCTAGCGACTCCGGCTCGATTGACCGCGCGAGAGCGAATCCGATAATTCGCCGACCCACTTCCCCAGGGGCAGGATGAGCATGGAACGACTCGATCGACAGGTGGATGCCTACGTAGCCTGGAAGCGCGACCTCATTCGCGAGATCACCCGTTACCGCAGCTGGCTGGTGCACAACCGGCTCAGCAGCGAGGCCGTCGAGACCCGCCTGGAACGCGCACTGCGGGTACTGCGCACCGACCACATCACGCTGGCTTTCGTCGGTGAGTATTCGCGCGGCAAGACCGAACTGATCAACAGCCTGTTCTTTTCCAGCTACGGCCAGCGCATCCTGCCGTCGCGCGCCGGACGCACCACCATGTGTCCGACCGAACTGCT
Source organism: Pseudomonas lopnurensis (assembly GCF_015070855.1). GTDB lineage: Bacteria > Pseudomonadota > Gammaproteobacteria > Pseudomonadales > Pseudomonadaceae > Stutzerimonas > Stutzerimonas lopnurensis. The sequence goes on along the minus strand of NZ_JADDIX010000055.1, from coordinate 61,252 downwards.
GTTCGATCCGCGCTCGGAGCGCTCCTACATCCGCCTGCTGCCCATCGAGTCACGCCTGGAAGACACCGGCATCGCCCAGCTCAAGCGCACCCCGCGGCACTGGCTGAACCTGCCGCTGGACCCGCAGGACCCCGACAGCATGGTCGAAGCCTTCACCCAGGTCGCGCTGACCAAGGCCATGCCGGTGGAGCAGGCGATCCAGCTCGGCTTCGACCCGGGCGCGCTGGAGAGCGCCGGCAGCGCGGACAGGGTGCTGGTGCCGGCCTGGCGACATGCCATGGTCAACTTCGACCATCCGCTGCTGCGCCAGGGCCTGCGCATTCTCGACACGCCCGGCCTCAACGCCCTGGGCAGCGAGCCGGAACTGACCCTGTCGATGCTGCCCAATGCCCAGGCGATCATATTCCTGCTGTCGGCCGACACCGGGGTCACCGCCAGCGACATGCAGATCTGGCAGCAGCACATCCGCCAGCTCGACGAAAACACCCAGAACAGCCTGTTCGCCGTACTGAACAAGATCGACGTGCTCTGGGACGACCTGGCCGGCGAGGACTTCGTGCACGACGCCATCGGTGAAATCCAGGCCGCCACCGCCCAACAGTTGGGCATCGACAGCGCCGACGTGCTGCCGTTGTCGGCCAAGCAGGCACTGATGGCGAAGATTCGCGGCGATCAGGCGCTGCTCGACCGCAGCCAGTTGGAGCGACTGGAAAAGCTGCTTGCCGAGCGCATCCTGACGCAGAAGGAACGCCTGCTGGAAGACCAGGTGGTGCGCCAGGTGCTGGCGCTGGTACAGAACAGCCAGCACGTGCTCAAGCTGCGCCAGGAAAAAGTCATCGAGCAGCGCGACCTGCTGGCCAGCCACCAGCAGGGCAGCGGCCAGATGCTCCTCGAACTCACCGCCCGCACTCGCCACGACCATAACCGCCACCACAAGCGCCTGCTCGATCTGAAGACCAACCAGCGCCTGCTGCAGCGCCAGGGCGAACTGCTGCGGACGGCGATTCGTGCCGAGCGCCTGGAGGAACATCTGGCGCGCCTGCGTCGCAGCCTCACCGGCAGCCTGACCACGCTGGGCATCAATCTCGCCATCCTGCACTTCTTCCGCTCCATGGAGCAGGACCTGAGCATCCTCGAACAGGAAGCCGAGCGCGCCAACAAGATGGTCGCGGCCATCTATCGTCGGCACAACGAGGAAAGCCCACTGCACGGCATCGATCCGCCGCAGTTCCTGCTGCGGCCCTATCAGCACGAACTCAGGAGCCTGCAGGGCAAGGCCGATCAATTCCGCCTGCAGCTCAAGACCCTGCTCACCGAGCAGCGCACCCTGACCCGGCGCTTCTTCGCCACCCTGGTACAGGAGGTCATCGGCTTGCACCAGCGCCTGCGCCAGGAGGCCGAACAATGGTCCGGCGATGCCCTGACGCCACTGCTGCAGTTCTCCCTGGAGCACAAGCAACAGCTGGAAACCCACATTCTGCGGCTCAAGACCCTGGCCCAGGAAAGCCAGCAGAACAGCCAGCGCGGACAGTTGCTGACCCGTTACAGCGGCGAGCTGGAGCAGCAACTGGCGCAGGCCGCGGAAATGCTCCGGGCCCTACGCCGGCCGGCACCGATCCGCCGCCAGGGCAAGGTGGTCAGCCTGGGCAACGCCCAGATCGGGTAGCGCCGTTGCGATTCAGGATGAATTGCAGCGCGCATACCTTTAGACTTTGCCGCCTTCTTCAAGCAAGAGCCAGGGTCGATGCCCACTGCAATTCCCGCCGATTCCGTTGGCCTGGTGAGTCCGCAGGTCGCGCATTTCGCCGAACCATTGTCACTCGCCTGCGGCCGCACGCTGGCCGATTACCAGCTGATCTATGAAACCTACGGTGAACTGAACGCCGCGCGCAGCAACGCCGTGCTGATCTGCCATGCCCTGTCGGGCCATCATCACGCGGCCGGCTACCACAGCCTGGACGACCGCAAGCCGGGCTGGTGGGATTCGTGCATCGGCCCGGGCAAGGCCATCGACACCGAGCGCTTCTTCGTCGTCAGCCTGAACAACCTGGGCGGCTGCAACGGCTCGACCGGGCCCTGCAGTACCAACCCGGCGACCGGCAAGCCCTACGGCGCGGACTTTCCGGTGGTCACCGTGGAGGACTGGGTGCACAGCCAGGCACGCCTGGCCGACCGTCTTGGCGTCGAGCAGTGGGCCGCCGTGGTCGGCGGCAGCCTTGGCGGCATGCAGGCCCTGCAGTGGACCATCAGCTACCCCGAGCGGGTGCGCCACTGCCTGGCGATCGCCTCGGCGCCCAAGCTGTCGGCACAGAACATCGCCTTCAACGAAGTCGCGCGGCAGGCGATCCTCTCCGACCCCGAATTCCATGGCGGGCATTTCCAGGAACAGGGCGTGATCCCCAAGCGTGGGCTGATGCTGGCACGCATGGTCGGGCACATCACCTACCTGTCCGACGATGCCATGGGCACCAAGTTCGGTCGCGGACTGAAGAGCGAGAAGCTCAACTACGATTTCAACAGCGTCGAATTCCAGGTCGAGAGCTACCTGCGCTACCAGGGCGAGGAGTTTTCCGGCCGCTTCGACGCCAACACCTACCTGCTGATGACCAAGGCGCTGGACTACTTCGACCCGGCAGCGGCCCACGACGACGACCTGGCCAAGACCCTGGCGGCAGCCAAGGCGAATTTCTGCGTGATGTCGTTCACCACCGACTGGCGCTTCTCGCCGGAGCGCTCGCGGGAGATCGTCGATGCGCTGCTGGCCGCGCGCAAGAACGTCTGCTATCTGGAAATCGAAGCGCCCCAGGGCCATGACGCCTTCCTCATCCCGAATCCCCGCTATCTGCAAGCTTTCCGCGGTTACATGAACCGCATAGCCGTATAAGGAACGAAGATGCGCGCCGATCTGGACATCATCCAAGACTGGATTCCGGCCGGCAGCCGAGTGCTGGATCTCGGCTGCGGCAACGGCGAGCTGCTGGCCTGGCTGCGCGAGCACAAGCAGGTCAGCGGCTACGGGCTGGAGATCGACCCCGACAACATCGCCGCCTGCATCGAAAAAGGCGTCAACGTCATCGAGCAGGACCTCGACCTGGGCCTGGGCAACTTCGCCAGCGACAGCTTCGACATGGTGGTGATGACCCAGGCCCTGCAGGCCGTGCACTACCCCGACAAACTGCTGAAGGAAATGCTGCGGGTCGGCCGCGAATGCATCATCACCTTTCCCAACTTCGGCCACTGGCGCTGTCGCTGGTACCTTGCGAGCAAGGGTCGCATGCCGGTTTCCGAGTTCCTCCCCTACACTTGGTACAACACGCCGAACATTCACTTCTGCACCTTCGAGGACTTCGAGCGACTGTGCCAGGAGCGCGGCGCCAGAGTGCTCGAACGCCTGGCCGTCGACCGTGAGCACAAGCATGGCTGGGCCAGTCGCCTGTGGCCGAATCTGCTCGGGGAGATCGGCATCTACCGCGTCACGGGACCGTCCCGCTGAGCGGCTTCAACGCTGGAGGTAAATCATCATGAAAGCTGTCCTGATCGGGCTGCTGGCCGCGCTACTCACGCTGCCGGCGCTCGCCGAACGCAAGCACAGCGTCGGCGAATACGATATCCACTACATCGCCTTCAACTCCGGCTTCCTGCAGCCCGACATCGCCGCCGCCGCGGGCCTGGTACGCAGCAAGACCCGGGGCGTGGTCAACGTCTCGGTGCTCAAGGGCGGCACGCCGGTCGCGGCGCAGGTCAGCGGCCAGGTGAAGAACCTGCTCGGCCAGGATCGGCCATTGAGCTTCAAGCAGCTCAAGGAAGGCGATGAAGCGATCTACTACCTGGCCCAGTTCCCCTTCGATTCGCAGGAAACCCTGCGCTTCAGCCTGACCGTGCAACCGACCGGTGCCGAGCCGTTCAGCTTCGACTTCAACCAGGAATTCTTCCCCGACCGATGACGCCTTTCCACGAACTGGTGCTGGCCAGCCACAACGCCGGCAAACTCAAGGAACTGCAGGCCATGCTCGGCGACGCCGTGCGCGTGCGCTCGGTGGCCGAATTCAGTGACATCGAGCCGGAAGAAACCGGCCTGTCCTTCGTCGAGAACGCCATTCTCAAGGCACGCCATGCAGCACGGATTTCCGGGCTGCCGGCGCTGGCCGACGATTCCGGCCTGGCGGTGGACGCCCTGGGCGGCGCGCCGGGCATCTACTCGGCGCGCTATGCCGGCGGCCAGGGCGATGCGGCGAACAATGCCAAGCTGCTGGAGGTGCTCGCGAACGTCCCGGACGCCGAGCGCGGCGCGCAGTTCGTCTGCGCCCTGGCGCTGGTGCGGCACGCCGACGACCCGCTGCCGATCCTCTGCGAAGGCCTCTGGCACGGGCGCATCCTGCATGCCCCGCGCGGCGAACACGGCTTCGGCTACGACCCGCTGTTCTGGGTGCCGGAACGCGCGTGTTCCAGCGCCGAACTGCCGGCCGCCGAGAAGAACCAGCTCAGCCACCGCGCCCGCGCCATGGCGCAGCTCAAGGCGCGGCTGGAAATATGAAAGAAGCTGCAAGCGACAAGCTGCAAGCAACAAGAGAAGGCGACTCCGACAACTTGCCGCTTGAGGCTTGCCGCTTCGAGCTGCCGCCCCTGGCGGCCTACATCCATATCCCCTGGTGCGTGCGCAAGTGCCCGTACTGCGATTTCAACTCCCACACCGCCGGTCCCGAGCTGCCCGAGGATGCCTACGTCGCCGCGCTGCTGGCCGATCTTCGCGCTGACCTCGAACACGTCCAGGGCCGCCGGCTGAGCTCGATCTTCTTCGGCGGTGGCACGCCGAGCCTGTTTTCCGCCAAGGCACTGGCAGCCATCGTCGACGGCCTGGAGCGACGGGTCGGTTTCGCCGGGGATATCGAGATCACCCTGGAAGCCAATCCGGGAACGTTCGAGCAGGCCAAGTTCCGCGACTATCGCCAGCTCGGTATCAACCGGCTGTCCATCGGCGTGCAGAGCTTCCAGGCCGACAAGCTCGAGGCGCTGGGACGCATCCACGACGGTGACGAAGCCATCCGCGCCGCAGACATGGCGCGCGCCGCCGGTTTCGACAATTTCAACCTCGACCTCATGCACGGCCTGCCGAATCAGAGCCTGGACGATGCGCTGAGCGATCTGCGCATCGCCATCGCCCAGCAGCCGGCACACCTGTCGTGGTACCAGCTGACCCTGGAACCGAACACGGTATTCTGGAGCCAGCCGCCGCAACTGCCGGAAGACGACACCCTCTGGGACATCCAGGAGGCCGGCCAGGCGCTGCTGGCCGAGCAGGGCTACCGCCAGTACGAGACCTCCGCCTATGCGCAGCCCGGACGGCAGGCGCGGCACAACCTGAACTACTGGACCTTCGGCGACTTCCTCGGCATCGGCGCCGGCGCCCACGCCAAGCTCAGCCAGGCCGACGGGCGCATCCTGCGCAGCTGGAAGACCCGCCTGCCAAAGGACTACCTCGACCCGGCCAAGGCCTTCCGCGCCGGTGAAAAACAGTTGCAGGCGGACGAGTTGCCCTTCGAATTCCTGATGAATGTGCTGCGCCTCACCGACGGCGTGCCCGCGCTGTTGTTCACTCAGCGCACCGGCCTGCCGCTGAGCGCGCTCGCCTCGGCCCGTCGCGAGGCCGAGACCCGCGGGCTGCTGCTCGCCGATCCGCAGCGCCTGGTCGCCACGCCCAAGGGCCAGCTGTTCCTCAACGACCTGCTGCAACGCTTTCTGCCATAGGACCCCGCATGGATTTGCTACTCGACCTGATCGCCACCCTGTCGCGCTGGAGCCGCAGCCACCTGTCCGATATCTCCCTGGCGATCATGGCCACCCTGTTCGTGCTGTTCGGCCCGGCGCTCAATGCCTGGGTGCAGAAGAACATCGGCGGCTTGAACTTCATACTGCGCACGCTGTTGTTCGTGCTGTTCTGCGCGCTGGTCTACGGCCTCGGCATCATCTACCTGAGCCCCTGGCTGGCCAAGGGGCTGGCCCACTTCAACAACTACACCCTGGCCCCGGTGTTGCTGTTGGTGTTGTTCATCATCGGGGTGATCGCCGACCGCAACTAGCGCCGTTCAGCCTTCACGCAGGAAGCGGTCGAGGTCCACAGGCTCACCGGCACGGCAATGCAGCTGCCGGCGCAGATCCTCGAACAGCGGATCGTATAGGCGGTGAAAACCGAACACGACGTCCGAGCGGACGGGCACGCCGTGTCGGCGCAGGCATTGGCGAATCCGCTGCAGGAAATTGCAGGCCACATCCCGGTGCATGCGAAACTGCTCGTCTACCCGGATCTGGCCGATCTCACCGCGCAGATGGAAACAGGCCCACTGCGGCGCCTCCGGGCCACCCTCCACACGGTAATCGAGCAGCAGGCGATAGGCTGGCCTTCCCGGCGAAGGAAGGTCGTGCAGCTGCAGATGACCAGGTCTGAACACGCAATGAACACCTCTGTTGCTTTTGGCTGGCACGCCGCTCATGGCGCTTTCCAGCGGTTATCGCGACGGTTTCCGGGGGCGATCATCCCTGCAACCAAGTCCCGACTACTTGAGCGAGATCATTACGTAGCCATTCGCCGCGGACTTTAATCGAGCCAGTGCCGCAAACTTTCCAGGAGGGTAGCCATGGCCGCAGACTCGAAGCAACTCAAGCTCGGAGCGCTGGTGGCTCTCGTCGTGGGCTCGATGATCGGTGGCGGAATCTTTTCCCTGCCGCAGAACATGGCAGCCAGTGCCAGTGCCGGCGCCATTCTGATTGGCTGGGCCATCACGGCCATTGGCATGCTGACCCTGGCCTTCGTCTTCCAGAGCCTGGCCAACCGCAAGCCGGAACTGGATGCTGGCGTCTACGCCTATGCCAAGGCCGGCTTCGGCGATTACATGGGCTTCTCTTCGGCGTGGGGCTACTGGATCAGCGCGTGGATCGGCAACGTCAGCTACTTCGTGCTGCTGTTCAGCACGCTAGGGTCTGTTGACGTTTCGTTCGCGGCCGCGCCGGAGCCTGTTTTTGCGCGAGGCAAGGCACGAGGAGCGAAGTTTGGTCATTCCAAATAAGCGACGAGTAACGCCGCATCGCGCAAAAACAGGCCCGGCCCAAAGGGTTGCGCGGCAAATGTCGCCATGCGGCGTTGCGGGACTTGGCAAGGAAACGACCATTACCTGCGTCCCGCGCCTTGCCTGGCGCCATTTGGCGCAGCAACGCGGTTCGCGCTGAAACGTCAGCAGACCCTAGGCTACTTCGTTCCGATGTTCGGCGAGGGCAACACCCTGCCGGCGGTGATCGGCGCCTCGCTGGTGCTTTGGGGCGTGCACTTCCTGGTCCTGCGCGGTATCCGAGAAGCGGCGTTTGTCAACCTGGTCACCACCATCGCCAAGATCGTGCCGTTGATCCTGTTCATCGTGATCACCGTGCTGGCCTTCCGCCTGGAGGTATTCACCACCGACTTCTGGGGCCGCGGCAACCTCGAGCTCGGCAGCGTCATGCAGCAGGTGCGCAACATGATGCTGGTGACGGTGTGGGTATTCATCGGCATCGAAGGCGCCAGCATCTTCTCGGCCCGTGCGGAACGCCGCAGCGATGTCGGCCGGGCCACGGTGATCGGTTTCTGCAGCGTGCTCGCCCTGCTGGTGCTGGTGAACGTGCTGTCGATGGGCATCATGAGCCAGGCCGAACTGGCGGGCCTGAAGAACCCTTCGATGGCGGGCGTGCTGGAACAGGTGGTCGGACGCTGGGGCGCAGTGCTGATCAGTGTCGGGCTGGTGGTTTCGCTGGCCGGTGCCCTGCTGTCCTGGACCTTGCTGTGCGCCGAGATTCTGTTTGCCGCGGCGCGCGACCACACCATGCCGCGCTTCCTGCGCAAGGAAAACGCCAGACAGGTTCCGGTCAACGCGCTGTGGTTGTCGAACGGGCTGATCCAGCTGTTCCTGGTCATCACCCTGTTCAACGCATCCACCTACCTGAGCCTGCTCTACCTCGCTACGTCGATGATCCTGGTGCCTTACTTGTGGTCGGCGGCCTATGCGCTGCTGCTCGGCATACGCGGCGAAGGATACGAGGGCGCCCCGGGCGAGCGCCGCAAGGAGGGCGTGATAGCCGCCATCGCCACGCTCTACGCGTTGTGGCTGGTGTACGCCGGCGGCTTGCAGTACGTGCTGTTGTCCGCACTGCTCTATGCCCCGGGCGTACTGTTCTTCGCCAAGGCCAAGCATGAGCTGGGACAGCAGCTGTTCACCACTATCGAGAAGCTGATCTTCGTGGCGGTACTCATAGGCGCGGCGATCGCCGCCTACGGGCTCTACGACGGCTTCCTCTCTCTCTGAAGACACTACCGCGCCCACTTGCCACGACCACGAGTCGCGGCAAGTCACTGGCGCCCTACAGGTGCGCCGCTCATGGAGGCAATACGATGACGACGCTGCAACTACCGAAGCTCGGCGTTCACTCCGAAGCAGGCAAGCTGCGCAAGGTGATGGTCTGCGCGCCCGGCCTGGCCCATCAGCGACTGACGCCCACCAACTGCGGCGAGCTGCTGTTCGACGACGTGCTCTGGGTGAGCCAGGCCAAACGCGACCACTTCGACTTCGTCAGCAAGATGCGCGAGCGCGGCGTCGAGGTGCTGGAAATGCACAATTTGCTGACCGAGACGGTGAGCAATCCAGAGGCCCTGAAATGGATTCTCGACCGCAAGATCACCGCCAACCAGGTCGGCATCGGCCTGCAGGGCGAGGTGCGCAGCTGGCTTGAAGAACAGCAACCCAGACAGCTTGCCGACTACCTGATCGGCGGCGTGTCCGGCAGTGATATTCCGGGCACCCGGAGCGGCGAGATCGTCAGCCTATTCCGCGACTACCTGGGCCACTCGAGCTTCATCCTGCCACCGCTACCCAACACCCTTTTCACCCGCGACACCACCTGCTGGATCTATGGCGGCGTGTCGCTCAATCCGATGCACTGGACGGCGCGGCGCCAGGAAACCCTGCTGACCGCCGCCATCTACCGCTTTCATCCGCAGTTTCGCGATCAGGACTTCAAGGTCTGGTACGGCGATCCTGAACGCGATCACGGCCTCGCCACGCTGGAAGGCGGGGACGTCATGCCGATCGGCAAGGGCGTCGTGCTGATCGGCATGGGCGAGCGCAGCTCTCGCCAGGCTATCGGCCAGCTGGCCCAGTCACTGTTCCGCAACGGCGCCGCCGAGCGGGTGATCGTCGCCGGTCTGCCCCGCTCGCGATCGGCCATGCACCTGGACACCGTCTTCAGCTTCTGTGATCGCGACCTGGTGACGATCTTCCCCGACGTGGTGCAAGGCATCGTCGCGTTCAGTCTGCGCCCCGATGAGCGGAAGCCGGACGGCATCGACTTGCGGCGCGAAGAAGCGCCCTTCCTCGACGTGGTCGCGCAGGCGCTCGGTCTGCCGGCGCTGCGAGTGGTGGAGACCGGCGGCGACAGTTATGAAGTCGAGCGCGAACAGTGGGACGACGGCAACAACGTCGTCGCTCTGGAACCCGGCGTGGTCATCGGCTACGACCGCAACACTTTCACCAATACCCTGCTGCGCAAAGCCGGCGTCGAGGTCATCACCATCAGCGCCAGCGAACTGGGCCGCGGCCGCGGCGGTGGGCACTGCATGACCTGCCCGATCATCCGCGACGCCATCGACTACTGACAGCGCCAGGCGGCACCTTCCGGTGCCCCGTGGAAAGAGGAAGCGAACGATGCCTTTCAACACGCACAACCGCAGCCTGCTCAGCCTGATGCACCACAGCGAGCGCGAGCTGCGCTATCTGCTCGACCTGTCCCGCGATCTCAAACGGGCCAAGTACAGCGGCACCGAACGCCAGCACCTCAAGGGCAAGAACATCGCGCTGATCTTCGAGAAGACCTCGACGCGCACCCGCTGCGCCTTCGAGGTGGCGGCCTACGATCAGGGCGCGAATGTCACCTATATCGATCCCAACTCCTCGCAGATCGGCCACAAGGAAACGATGAAAGACACCGCCCGGGTGCTCGGCAGGATGTACGACGCCATCGAGTACCGCGGCTTCGCCCAGGAAATCGTCGAAGAACTCGCCCGTTACGCTGGCGTGCCGGTATTCAACGGCCTGACCGATGAGTACCACCCCACGCAGATGATCGCTGACGTCATGACCATGCGCGAACACAGCGACAAGCCGCTACAGCAGATCAGCTATGCCTATCTGGGCGACGCACGCAACAACATGGGCAACTCACTGCTGCTGATCGGGGCCAAGCTGGGCATGGACGTCCGCATCGCCGCGCCGCGTGCGCTGTGGCCCAGCGAACAGCATGTAAAGGCCTGCGAGGAATTCGCCGCGCAGAGCGGTGCGCGCCTGCTGCTCACCGAAGATACGCAGGCAGCGGTGCAGGGTGTCGACTTCATCCACACCGACGTCTGGGTTTCGATGGGCGAGCCGATGGAAGCCTGGGCCGAGCGTATCCAGCAGCTGCTGCCCTACCAGGTGAACGCAGCGCTGGTGCAGGCCAGTAACAATCCGCGGGTGAAGTTCATGCACTGCCTGCCGGCGTTCCACAACAGCGAAACCAAGGTCGGCAAGGAGATCGCCATGCGCTATCCGCACCTGGCCAACGGCATCGAGGTGACCGAGGAGGTCTTCGAATCCCCGACCTGCATCGCCTTCGAGCAGGCGGAGAACCGCATGCACACCATCAAGGCGATCCTGGTCTCCACCCTTGCCGATATCTGAACCGACCGCTGTCCGCGGTCGGGGGCGCACGGAGGACGCGACATGCGCATCGTCATCGCACTGGGCGGCAATGCCCTGCTTCGCCGGGGGGAGCCGCTGAGCGCCGAGAATCAGCGTGAGAACATCCGCCTGGCCTGCGCGCAGATCGCGCAGATCGCACCGGGCAACGAACTGGTGGTGGCTCACGGCAACGGCCCGCAAGTCGGACTGCTGGCCCTGCAGGGGGCCGCCTACAAGGATGTTCCCAGCTATCCTCTGGACGTACTGGGTGCCGAAACCGAAGGCATGATCGGCTACATCATCGAGCAGGAACTGGGCAACCTGCTGCCGTTCGAGGTGCCCTTCGCCACCCTGCTGACCCAAGTCGAAGTGGACCCGAAAGACCCGGCCTTCCAGGCGCCGAGCAAGCCGATCGGCCCGGTCTACGATCGCGAAGAGGCACAGCGTCTGGCCGAACAATGGGGCTGGAGCATCGCACCCGATGGCGAGCGTTTCCGCCGCGTGGTGCCCAGCCCGCGTCCGAAGCGGATCTTCGAGATCAGACCGATCAGTTGGCTGCTTGAGAAGGGCTGCGTGGTGATCTGCGCCGGCGGCGGAGGTATTCCAACCGTTTACGACCAGCACGGGCGACTGCAAGGAGTCGAAGCGGTGATCGACAAGGACCTGTGTTCGGCGCTGCTGGCCGAGCAGCTCGGTGCCGATCTGCTGGTGATCGCCACCGATGTCGACGGCGCCTACCTGGATTGGGGCGCTCCCCAGCAGCGGCGGATCGCCGAAGCCCATCCCCAGCAGCTGGAATACCTTGGCTTCGCCGCCGGTTCCATGGGGCCGAAGGTCGAGGCAGCCTGTCAGTTCGCCCGCAATACCGGCAAGGTCGCGGTGATCGGCTCGCTCGGACAGATCGAGGCCATCGTCCGAGGCGAAGCTGGCACCCGCGTCAGCCTGGCGGCCGCTGGCCTGCGTCACGCATGAAAAAAAGGGCGCCTGCGACGCCCTTCTTTTTTTTCCAGGGAGGGGCCTCAGTTACCGCGGCGCAGCGCCTGAGGCGAGAAGTCACGCGGGCTGAGCTTGACGTCGAAGTCGTACATCGGCTCGTTGTTGTCCAGGCCATCGACGAAATAGTTCCCCTCCTTGAGGTGATAGAGCGTCTCGAGCGTGCTGTTGAACATCGGCACCTCGTAATAGCTGACCGGATGGCTTTCCTGCAGGCCGATCAGTTGGTTGTGTTCGTCATACAGATCGACCGCCAGGATCGCCCAGCTGTCCTCGTCAATATAGAACCGGCGCTTGTCGTAGAGATGGCTGAAGCCCTTGCGCAGCGTGGCCTCGACGACCCATACGCGATGCAGCTCATAGCGCAGCAGTTCCGGGGTCAGCGTACGCGGCTGGACGATGGCGTCGTAGGGGATGCCTTGCTGATGCACCGCATAGCTGTTGTACGGCACCAGCATTTCGCGCTTGCCGAGTAGCTGCCACTCATAGCGGTCCGGTGCGCCATTGAACGAGTCGACCACATCGGCGGTCGCCAGGCCGCTGGTATCCGGCTGCAGGGAATCGTATGCCAGCGAAGGCAGACGGCGAACCCGTCGATCATCCGCGCTGTAGCGCCAGGCCTTGCGCGTGGTCAGCACCTGGTCCAGCGGATCCTGGACCACCAACGCGGTGCCGGAGAGCTTGGCCGGCGCGGTGACACGGTACTTGTAATACAGGACGGTGTTGTCCAGATCCGCATGGGTCATCCCCTCGCGGTTGTAGACGTAGTAGATATGGCGGTCGCGCTTGATGTAGTGGGCCCTGCCGCCGATCACCACCGCCTGGTTGTTGATCATGTGGCTCTGGTCACCCTTGTAATGCAGGATGTGGTTCCAGATGACCTCGATTCCGCTTTGCGGTATCGGGAAGGGAATACCGGCCGCCGCACCCTGGATGCCGTTGCCGTTGGCGATCAGCTCGGCGCTCATCGCGTTGAAGCGGGTGGCGTCATAGATGCGCTGCGGTACCGACGCGCTGCGCCGGGTCGGAAACACCCGCAGGTAGTACTCGGGATTGCGCTCAAGCAGTGCTTTGAGCCCTTCGGAGAGCTGCTCGCTGTACGCGGTCAGGTTGTTGCGGTCGACTCGATAGAGCATCGAATCGGCGGCAAAAGGGTCCGGGTGGTGCATGCCTCGCTCGTAGCTGGCCGGCGGGGTGATCCCTCCAGTCCAGGCCGGGATGGTGCCGGCCGCATTCCCGGCTCGCTCGGCCCCCAGCGGCGTCAGGTCCTGCCCCAGCCGGGCGGCCTGGGTACTGTCCACCTTGGCCTGTACCGGCAGCGCGGCGCAGACCGCCAGCAGGAAGATTCCAATCTTTGCGTCCATCGTCTACTCCCCCCAATTACGCACGATGATGGGCACTGCCAGGCATGCCCAGGCATCGGCGTTGCATTGTTATATGGCGTGGGCAGGCATGCCTTCCTGGCCGACACTCGTCCCTGACCGCTGTCGCGGCTCTTCGATTGGATCCGGCCAGCGCTGCTGACCTGGTACCGCCAGCAGGCGGCGTGACAGCAGTAGCTCCGGCTACTGCCTCTCATCGCTTCGTTCAGTCGACGCGCTGGAACTTCAGATCCCAGACGCCATGCCCGAGGCGTTCACCACGACGCTCGAACTTGGTCACCGGCCGCTCTGCAGGGCGCGGTACGCAGCGCCCATCTTCAGCCAGGTTGCGGTAGCCCGGAGCGGCGTTCATCACCTCGAGCATGTGCTCGGCATAGGGCTCCCAGTCGGTGGCCATGTGCAGCACGCCGCCGATCTTCAGTTTCCTGCGCACCCGTTCGGCGAAGGCCGGCTGGACGATGCGCCGCTTGTGATGGCGGCTCTTGTGCCAGGGGTCGGGAAAGAACAGCAGGACCCGGTCCAGGCTGGCGTCGGCCACGCAATCGCGCAGCACCTCCAGGGCGTCACAACTGTAGACCCGGACGTTGGTCGATTTCTGTGACAGAAGTCCGCTGAGCAACGCCCCGACGCCCGGTTTATGCACTTCGACGCCGATGAAGTCCTGTTCCGGCGCCGCCACCGCCATTTCCAGCGTGGAGTGCCCCATACCGAAACCGATTTCGAATGTCCGCGGCGCGCTGCGGCCGAATACTTCGTCGAAATCGCGCAATCCATCCTCGAGGGCCAGGCCGAACTTCGGCCAGCCCTGCTCCAGCCCGCGTTGCTGGCCCTCGGTCATGCGCCCGGCGCGCATCACGAAGCTCTTGATGGTGCGGCGGTGCTCGGTTTGCAGCTCTTCGGCCGCGGGGGTCTGCTCAGTCATGGGGTACCTGCGGGGGATAAAAAGGCTCTGCCCCGATTGCGTGTTGCTCGAAGTGCCGAGGTGCTCTGAAAGTCCGTAGGAGGGTACGTCTATCCACAACAGCCAACTCAGACACCGCCATAAAAAAGCCGGCCCCGGCGATCATGCCGCCGGGGCCGGCCACGAATCGTTTCAGCGAATCAATCCGTCCAGCGGCGACGAGGCGCTGGCGTAGAGCTTCTTCGGCATGCGCCCGGCGAGATAGGCCAGGCGCCCGGCCTCGATGGCGTATTTCATCGCCTCGGCCATCAGCAGCGGATTCTGCGCATGGGCGATGGCGCTATTCATCAGCACCGCCTCGCAGCCCAGTTCCATGGCGATGGTGGCGTCCGAGGCGGTGCCGACCCCGGCATCCACCAGCACCGGCACGCTCGCTTCCTCGAGGATGATGCGCAGGTTGTAGGGGTTGCAGATGCCCAGCCCGGTGCCGATCAGACCGGCCAGCGGCATCACCGCGATGCAGCCCATCTCGGCCAGTTGGCGGGCGATGATCGGATCGTCGCTGGTGTAGACCATCACGTCGAAGCCGTCCTTGATCAGCACTTCGGCGGCCTTGAGGGTCTCGATGACGTTGGGGAACAGGGTCTTCTGATCGGCCAGCACCTCCAGTTTGACCAGCTTGTGGCCGTCGAGCAGTTCGCGGGCCAGGCGGCAGGTGCGCACCGCATCCTCGGCGGTGAAGCAGCCGGCGGTGTTCGGCAGGATGGTGTAGCGCTCGGGGCTGATCACGTCGAGCAGGTTCGGCTCGCCGGGATTCTGGCCGATGTTGGTGCGACGCACCGCGACGGTGACGATCTCCGCCCCGGAGGCCTCGATGGCCGCGCGCGTCTCCTCAAGATCCTTGTATTTGCCGGTTCCCACCAGCAGCCGCGATTGATAGGTGCGACCGGCCAGGGTGAAGGGTTTGTCGTTCGGAACTGGGCGCATGGGAAATCCTCGTTCAGACGTGGTACAGCACAACGCCCGCCGCACCGCNGACGCTTCGGGTAAGGGATGCCGACGCGGGCGGGCTAGCCGCCGCCGATGGCGTGCACCACCTCGACCTGGTCGCCGTCCCTAAGCGCGGTCGATGCATGCGCGCTGCGCGGCACGATATCGCGGTTGAGCTCGACCGCCAGCCGGCGCCCGCTCAGCTCCAGACGCACGAGCAGCTCGGCCACCGTCTGGCCGGCGGGCAGCTCGTAAGGTTCACCATTCAACTGAATCTGCATACTGTTCCGCCGCCATTGCGAAAGGGGTCGGCATTCTAGCCCGAACCACCCCCTGCACCAAGGCGAAGGCCGCGGCCGTTCGTCCCGCTCAGCGGCGCGCGCGCCAGCCGGCCAGCGCCAGGCACAGCCAGCCGGCGAGGAAAGCCGTGCCCCCCAGCGGCGTGATGATGCCGAGCTTGCCGACACCGGTCAGCGTCAACAGGTAGAGACTGCCGGAAAACAGTGCGATGCCCAGGATGAACAGCCCACCCGCCCATGTCAGCAGGCGGCTCGGCAGGTGCAGCGCCAGCAGCGCGACACCGAACAGCGCCAGCGCATGGATCAATTGGTAATGCACGCCGGTCTGGAAAATCGCCAGGTAGTCGGCGCTCAGTCGACTCTTCAGCCCGTGGGCGGCGAATGCGCCGAGGGCGACGCCGCTCAAGCCGAACAGGGCGGCAAGCACGAGATAAGGACGAATCATTCCCTTTTCCGTTCGATGGCCAAATGCGGTCGCTATAATGCCCGCTCTTTTCGCCCACGGCCATCTGCGACATGCTCCGACCCCTGCTGCGCCGCCTGTCCAAACTGCTGCTCTGGCTGCTCACCCTCTCGGCGCTGCTGGTGTTGCTGTTGCGCTGGGTGCCGCCCCCCTTCACCGCACTGATGGTCGAACGCAAGCTCGAGTCCTGGCGCAGCGGCCAGGCCATCGACCTGACGCGTGACTGGCGCCCCTGGCGCGAACTGCCGGACGATCTGAAGATGGCGGTGATCGCCGCCGAGGACCAGAAGTTCGCCGAGCATTGGGGCTTCGACATCGCCGCGATCCGCGCGGCACTGAGCCACAACGAAAGCGGTGGTTCGCTGCGCGGGGCCAGCACGCTGAGCCAGCAGGTGGCCAAGAACCTGTTTCTCTGGTCCGGCCGCAGCTGGCCGCGCAAGGGGCTGGAAGCCTGGTTCACCGCCTTGATCGAACTGTTCTGGCCGAAGCAGCGCATTCTCGAGGTCTACCTCAACAGCGTCGAATGGGGCGAGGGCATCTTCGGTGCGGAGGCGGCGGCGCGGCATCACTTCGGCACGGCCGCCCCCTATCTGTCGACACGCCAGGCCAGCCTGCTGGCCGCGGTGCTGCCGAACCCGCGGCAATGGAGCGCCGGCCAGCCGAGCGGCTATGTGAACAACCGTGCCGCCTGGATTCGCCAGCAGATGCGCCAGCTCGGCGGCAGTCACTATCTGCAGCGACTCGCGCCGAACCACCCGAACGGGTGGCCCGCCTGGCTCTGAATGCGATGAGCGGCGGTGACACCCACTCCCGGCCCGGCGTCTAGTGAGACATCGCCGGCCTGCCGCAACCGACCTCCGCGCGCCCTGGCGCAGGCGGGTTTCTTCATGCAGCACCTCGATCGGATTTGAAGAGAAATGAATACGCACCTCCTTCGGCTGAGCCTGGGCTATTTCGTCCTTTCGATGCTTTGGGTCCTGCTCGGCGACGTACTGCTGGAGCACCTGACCGCCGACAGCAGCCGGGCCTGGGATATCGGCAAAGGCGCGTTCTTCGTGGCGGTCACCAGTATTCTGCTGTACCTGATCAGCCGCCGGCTTTTTCTCCGCCTGGCCGAGCAGCAGAATACCCAGAGCCAGCAGGAAGCCAGCCTGCGGCAAGCCGCGGCGGTCTTCGCCACGACCCAGGAAGGCGTGCTGGTGACCGATCCGCAGCAGCACATCGTGCATGTCAACCCGGCCTTCAGCCGTATCACCGGCTACAGCGCCGAAGAAGTGCTCGGGCAGACGCCACGGCTGTTCGCCTCCGGCAAGCACGACGCCGCCTTCTATCAGCGGATGTGGCAGGCGCTGGGCAGCGAAGGCGCCTGGAGCGGCGAGATCTGGAACCGCCGCAAGAGCGGCGAGATCTATCCGGTGTGGCAGAACCTGCGCAGCATCCATGATGACAAGGGCCAGCTCAGCCATTACGTGGCGGTCTTTTCCGACCTCTCGGCACTCAAGCGCTCGCGCGAAGAGGTGGACCTGCTCGCCCATTACGATCCGTTGGTCAATTTGCCCAATCGCCTGCTGTTCACCGAACGCGCCAAGCAGGCGCTCGAGCGCGCCCGTTCGCAAAGACACAGCGGCGCACTGCTGCTGATCGACCTCGATCACTTCAAGGACATCAACGAAAGCCTCGGACACAGCCTCGGCGACGCCCTGCTGCAGGCCGTCACCGCGCGCCTCAATGAATACCTGAAAGACGACATGACCCTCGGCCGCCTGGGCGGCGACGAGTTCGCCCTGCTCTGCGAAGGTCATGGCGCCGAGAAAGCTACCGCCCTGGCCCTGTGTATCCTCGACAGGCTGAACGAGCCGTTCCAGATCGATGGCCAGCAGTTGTTCAGCAGCGCCAGCATCGGCATCGTGCTGTACCCCTACCCGAACGACATACAGAACGTCGAACAATTGATGCGCAACGCCGACTCGGCGCTGTTCAAGGCCAAGAACAGCGGCCGTTCGACCTACGCGTTCTATTCCGAGGAGTTGACCAGCCAGGCTCGCCAGCGGGTCGAGCTGGCTACCGCGTTACGCCAGGCGCTGGAACAGGGACAACTGCGCCTGCACTACCAGCCGATCTACGATCTGCGCCGGGGCGAGATCGCCGGCTTCGAGGCCCTGGTACGCTGGCAGCATCCGGAGAAGGGCCTGATCTCCCCGGCGGCCTTCATTCCCATCGCCGAAGAGAGCGGGCTGATCAGCGCCATCGACCGCTGGGTACTCGCGCAGGCCTGCAACCAGGCACGCGACTGGCTGGCGCAGGGCCGGTCGCTGGGATTCGTCGCGGTGAACATTTCCAGCCGGCTGTTCGGGCTGGGCGAACTCGACCTGCAGGTCGCCACGACTCTGGCCGACTGCGGCCTGGACGCCCGCCACCTGGAACTGGAGATTACCGAAAGCGCGGTGATGCAAGACCCCGATGCCGCGCTGGAGTTGCTGCAGCGGCTACGTGCGCTCGGCGTGCGCCTGGCCATCGACGACTTCGGCACCGGCTATTCGTCACTGCAGCGCCTCAAGCGGATGAACGTGCACAAGCTGAAGATCGACCAGGGCTTCGTCAGAGGGTTGCCGGAGGACCGCGAGGATGCGGCCATCACTCGCTCGGTCATCAGCCTCGCCCACAACCTGGGCCTGCAAGTGGTCGCGGAAGGTATCGAGGCAGTCGACCAGGCGGCCTTCCTCCTGGCCCACGACTGCGACTTCGGCCAGGGCTACGGCTTTGCCCGCCCGCAACCGGCGGCCGAAATCGACTGGCAAGCGGCTGAACTTGATTATGGCCAGAACTGCCACGCGACGCGGAGCTGACAAACTCATATATCAAAATGCCATCACGACAAGTAAGCTAGCGAGCCTGCCACAGTGCGCCCAGTCGCAGACTGACCCGGCAAGGGCCTGAGGTGGCGCGCATTGCGGCATACTGGCCTCGGCCTGCCAGTAGGCGTTCGCTCCAACGGCAACGCTCGCCTCGGCAGATAGCAAACCGGTTTCACCGCATACTGCAGCGAAGATGATGAGCGACCCAGCGATGGACCACCGCCCGGAACAGGGCCTACGACAGTACTTCACCTGGCGAAACGGTATCGCCTGGGTGGTACTGGTGTTCACGCTGCTGGTACAGCTGGTCGTCCTGCAGAACCTGCGCGCCTATGAAAACCGCGCCGCCGAACAACAGTTCGACATGCTGCGCGAGAAAGTCACCGAAGCGATTCGCAAGCGCCTGGTCGATCATGAACAGATACTGCTGGGCGGTGCCGGCCTGTTCGATGCCGCCGGGCACGTCGACCGCGAGCAGTGGCGCATCTACGTCGAGCGCCTGCGGCTGCCGGATCGCTACCCCGGCATCCAGGGCGTCGGGTTCGCCCGGGCCATTCGTCCCGAGGAGCGCCCCGCGCACGTCGCCGGGATCCGCGCCGAAGGCTTTCCCGACTACGACATCCGCCCGCCCGGCCAGCGTGAACTCTATACCTCGATCATCTACCTCGAGCCCTTCGCCGACCGCAACCTGGCCGCCTTCGGCTACGACATGTACGCCGAACCCACCCGCCACGAGGCGATGCGCCGCGCCGCGCGGCTGGGCGAAACCAGCATCACCGCCAAGGTCAGGCTGATGCAGGAGACCCATGGCGAGGTACAGGCCGGCATCCTGCTCTACGTGCCGGTGTATGAACCCGGGTTGCCTCTGACCACGCCGGAACAGCGCATGCAGGCGCTGCTCGGCTTCGTCTACAGCCCCTACCGGGTCGACGACCTGATGCGCGGCATCCTTCAGGCGGCCAATCTGCCACTGGCCCTGCGCATCTATGCCAGCCCCGGTGAGCAGCCGCAGCACCTGATCCATTCCACCGAGGAAATACCCGAAGCCGGGACCGCGCAGTACAGCCAGGTGCAGCGGCTGGATCTCTACGGCCAGACCTGGACCCTGCGCCTGGACAGCCTGCCGGCGTTCGAGGCGCGCTTTCACGCCAACGAAACGCTGGTGATCGGCCTCGGGCTGGGCCTGAGCCTGCTGCTGTTCTTCCTCACCTCGTCGCTCGCGCTGCGCCACAGCCGTGCCAAGGCGCTGGCCGAGGAAATGACCCGGCATATCCACAAGAGCAAGCATGACCTGCGCCAGAGCGAAGAACGCTTGTCGCTGGCGCTCAAGGGCAGCAACGACGGTCTCTGGGACCTGGACCTGGAAGCCGGCACCATGTATGCCTCGCCACGCGCCTGGGACATGCTCGGCTACCGGCCGAACGAGCTGCAGTCCGATCTCAGGCTATGGGAGCGGGTAATGCTCGAGGAAGACCTCGCCCAACAGAAGGCCCGATTGGCGCAGACCATGCTCGCCAAAGTCGATCGCTTCACCACCGAACTGCGCCTGCGGCACAAGGAGGGCCACGTCGTCCCGGTGCTGGTCCGCGGCTACATCCAGCGCGATGCCCAGAGCATGGCCCAGCGCATCAGCGGCACCCTCATGGACTTGACCGAGCGCAAGCGCGTCGAGCAGATGAAGAACGACTTCGTCTCCACCGTCAGCCACGAACTGCGCACACCACTGACGTCCATCAGCGGCGCACTCGGGCTGATCGTCGGCGGCGCACTCGGCGAGACGCCGCCGACCATGCAGCAGATGCTCGAGATCGCCTATCGCAACAGCCTGCGCCTGGGCCACCTGATCAACGACCTGCTGGACATGGAAAAGATCGCCGCCGGCAAGATGACCTTCGAGCTGCGCGAACACCCCCTCGGCCGCCTGCTCGAAGAGGCCTTGGCGAACAATCAGGCGCTCTGCGAACAGCACGGCGTGCGCTGCACGCTGAAGCATTCGACGGATGCGCTGGTCTGGGTCGACGGCTTGCGCCTGCAGCAGGTGTTGGGCAATTTCCTCTCCAACGCCATCAAGTTCACCCCCGAAGGCGGAGAGATCAGGGTACACAGCAGTCTGCGCGGTTCGCGGGTGCGCATCAGCGTCACGGATCAGGGGCCGGGCATCCCGGAGGCCTTCCGCGCGCGCGTATTCGAAAAATTCGCCCAGGCCGATGCCTCCGACAGCCGGCAGAAATCCGGCACCGGACTCGGCCTGGCGATCACCAAGGAACTGATCGAACGCATGGGCGGTACCGTCGGCTTCGACTGCGAAGAAGGCCGGGGCACCACCTTCTGGTGCGAATTGCCGATCCAGACGCCCTCCAGCGAGACGGAGAGCCGCGAGGGGCTGCCGCGCATCCTGGTGGTGGAGGACGAGCCGGACACCGGTCGCCTGCTGCACCTGATGCTGCGCGAAGGCGGCTACGCCGCGGAGCGCGTGCAAAGCCTGCACCAGGCGCGAGAAAAGCTTGCCAGCGGGCGCTACGAGGCGATGACGCTGGATCTGCATCTACCCGACGGCAGCGGCGTCCAGTTGATCGAGGAATTACGCGACAAGCCGACGATGCAAGGCCTGCCGATCATCGTCATTTCCGCCGCCCATCAATTCGACGAGGCGCTGTTCCCGGAGCGGGTCGTCTGGCTGCACAAGCCGATCACCAATGCGCAGTTGCTGGCGGCACTCGACAAGGCGCTGGAGCGTGCCCGGAGCAGGATCTGAAGCGACGCACGGGACCGATCGTGCGTCCCCGTAGGAGCGGGCCATGCCCGCGAACACCGGCCACGCAGGAGCATCGCGAGCAAGGCTCGCTCCTACAGGAAATCGTGCGGGCTTCAGCCCACCCCACACCAGGCGATGCTTGCGGCACAACCGGCCAGCCCAACGTCGCACCCGGCTTGCAGCGCAAAAAAAATCGCGGGGAGGCGCCAGCCATCCCGCGATTCGCCGTTCGGCTACGGGCCTCAGGCCTGCATCGAACCCTTGAGCTTGTTCATCGCATTCTTTTCCAGCTGGCGAATCCGTTCGGCCGAGACGTTGTACTTGGCCGCCAGGTCATGCAGGGTCGCCTTGTCCTCGCTCAGCCAGCGCTGCTGCAGGATGTCGCGGCTGCGCTCGTCCAGCCTCTCGAGCGCTTCATGCAGGCTGGAGCTGGAACTGTCGCTCCAGTCGGCGTCTTCGAGCTGGCGAGCCGGATCGTAACGATGATCTTCCAGGTAGTGCGCCGGCGACTGGTAGGCACTGTCGTCGTCGGCATCGGTCGCCGGGTCGAAGGCCATGTCGTGGCCGGTCAGGCGGCTTTCCATCTCGCGCACTTCGTGCGGCTCGACGCCCAGGCTGTCGGCCACGGCGCTCACTTCGTCGTTGTTCAGCCAGGCCAGACGCTTCTTCTGGCTGCGCAGGTTGAAGAACAGCTTGCGCTGCGCTTTGGTGGTCGCGACCTTGACGATGCGCCAGTTGCGCAGGATGAACTCGTGGATCTCGGCGCGAATCCAGTGCACCGCGAAGGACACCAGGCGCACGCCCATCTCGGGGTTGAAGCGCTTGACCGCCTTCATCAGACCGACGTTGCCTTCCTGGATCAGGTCGGCCTGGGCCAGCCCGTAGCCGGAGTAGCTGCGGGCGATGTGAACGACGAAACGCAGGTGCGCCAGCACCATCTGCCGGGCGGCCTCGAGATCCTGATGATAGAAGAGACGCTCGGCCAGCTCGCGCTCCTGCTCGACGGTGAGCAGCGGGAGGCTGTTCACGGTCTGCACGTAGGCCTCGAGATTGGCTCCCGGGACCAGGGCTTGAACAGGTTGCAGAGTAGTAGTCATGCAGTTCCTCCGATGATGAAGCTGCAGCAGTTTAGCATTGCCGCATCAGACTGCAAGCCAGTGGAAAAGTTCCCTTACGCAACGAACAACCGGTTGTTTTTAAAGCTTTTTTACCTTGGCGCCAGTTCACTCAGATGCCTCGCGACCGCCAGCCAGGCACCGATATAGCCGAGCAGCACGGCCCCGACCACCAATGACAGGCCATCGCCCGCCGGAACGCCTTGCAGCCCGAAATCGCTGCCGTAGAGGCCGGCCAGACGCACCACGGCCTCGTTCAGCCAACCCAGCCCGTAGGCCAGCAACAGCCAGGCGATCAGTCCGGCGCCGAGACCGTAGAGCGCGCCCATGTACAGGAATGGACGACGCACGTAGCCGTCGGTGCCGCCCACCAGCTTGACCACCTCGATCTCGGTGCGGCGATTCTCGATGTGCAGGCGGATGGTGTTGCCGATCACCAGCAGCAGCGTGGCCACCAGCAACAGGGTCAGGCCGAAGACGAAACGATCGCCCAGCGTGAGGATCGCAGTCAACCGCTCGACCCAGAGCAGGTCCAGCTGCGCCTGCTGCACGCCCGGCAGGTCGGCCAGTCGCTGGCGCAGCGCCTCCAGCTTGTCCTTGTCGACTTCCTCGGGGGTCACCAGGATCACCCCGGGCAGCGGGTTTTCCGGCAATTCCTTGAGCGCCTCGCCGAGCCCGGAGAGCTGCTGGAACTCCTCCAGCGCCTGCTCGCGGCCGACCCACTGCGCCTCGGCCACGTCCGGCATGGCGGCGACTTCATCGCGCAGCTTCGTCCCCGCCTCGGCGTCCACCTCCAGTTGCATGAACAGCGAGATCTGCGCGGCGCGCTGCCAGGAACCACCGAGCCGCTCGACGTTGTCCAGCAGCAGGGCGAGGCCCATCGGCAGGCTCAGCGCGACGGCCATCACCAGGCAGGTGAAGAAACTGCCGATCGGCTGCTTGAACAGACGGCTGACGCTGTCGACCAGGCTGGCGCGATGGCTTTCCAGCCAGGCGTGGAACAGCGCCTTGAATTCCGGCTCGTCGCCGTTGTGCCGCTCGGGCTTTTTCACCGAACCGCCGACGCGTTCGGCGGTGCGTGGGTTCGTTTTGGGTTTGCGTTCGGCACTCATCAGCCGGCCTCCCCATCGCCGATCAGGCGGCCACGCTGCAGGGTCAGCATGCGGTGACGCATGCGCGCGATCAGCGCCAGGTCGTGGCTGGCGATCAGCACGGTGGTGCCCAGGCGATTGATGTCTTCGAAAACACCCATGATCTCGGCGGCCAGACGCGGATCGAGATTACCGGTGGGCTCGTCGGCCAGCAGCAGTGCCGGTCGGTGCACCACGGCGCGGGCGATGCCGACGCGCTGCTGCTGGCCGGTGGACAGGTCCGCCGGGTACTGCAGCGCCTTGTCCTTGAGGCTGACGCGCTCCAGCGCGGTCATCACCCGCTGGCCGATCTCGCGCTTGTTCAGGCCGAGAATCTGCAGCGGCAGGGCGACGTTGTCGAACACCGTGCGGTCGAACAGCAACTGGTGGTTCTGGAACACCACGCCGATCTGCCGGCGCAGGAAGGGAATCTGCGCATTGGTGATGCGCGACAGGTCCTGCCCGGCCAGCAGCAGCTTGCCGCTGGTGGGGCGCTCCATCGCCAGCAGCAGGCGCAGCAGGGTGCTCTTGCCGGCGCCGGAATGGCCGGTGACGAAGAGGAACTCGCCGCGGCGTACCTGGAAGGAAAGCTCGTGCAACCCGATGTGGCCATTGGGGTAGCGCTTGCCGACCTGTTCGAAGCGAATCATGCGCCGTCCCGTTGGGCGAACAACGCTTTGACGAAGGCATCGGCCTCGAAGGTGCGCAGATCGTCGATACCCTCGCCGACGCCGATGTAGCGGATCGGCGTGCCGAACTGCTTGGCCAGGGCGAAGATCACCCCACCCTTGGCGGTGCCGTCGAGCTTGGTCAGCGCCAGGCCGGTCAGTTCGACCGCCTGGTTGAACTGGCGGGTCTGGTTGATGGCGTTCTGCCCGGTGCCGGCGTCGAGCACCAGCAGCACTTCGTGCGGCGCCGTCTCGTCCAGCTTGCCCATCACCCGACGGACTTTCTTCAGCTCTTCCATCAGGTTGTCCTTGGTGTGCAGGCGGCCGGCGGTATCGGCGATCAGCACGTCGATGCCGCGCGCCTTGGCCGCCTGCACCGCATCGAAGATCACCGAGGCGGAATCGGCACCGGTGTGCTGGGCGATCACCGCAATGCCGTTGCGCTCGCCCCACACCTGCAATTGCTCGACCGCCGCGGCACGGAAGGTATCGCCGGCGGCGAGCATGACCTTCTTGCCGTCGAGCTGCAGCTTCTTGGCCAGCTTGCCGATGGTCGTGGTCTTGCCGACGCCGTTCACACCGACCACCAGGATCACGTACGGGCGCTTGTCGCCGTCGACCACCAGCGGCTGCTCGACCGGCTCGAGCAGACCGGTGAGCTCTTCCTGCAGCGCCGTGTAGAGCGCGCCGCTGTCGGCCAGCTCCTTGCGCGAGACACGCCGGGTGAGGTTCTGCATGATCGCCGTGGTCGCCTCGACACCGACGTCGGCGGTCAGCAAACGGGTTTCCAGCTCGTCGAGCAGGTCGTCATCGATGGCCTTCTTGCCGAGAAACAGGCTGGCCATGCCTTCGCCGATGCTCGAACTGGTCTTCGACAGCCCCTGCTTGAGGCGGGCGAAGAAACCCAGCTTGGCGGGCGCTTCGGCAGGCGCGGCCGCTACGACGGGCGCCGGGGGCGGCGCGATTTCCGGCTCTGGCTCTGGCTCTGGCTCTGGCTCTGGCTCTGGCTCTGGCTCTGGCAGGATTTCGGCGGCGACGGGCGGCTCTGGCAACACCTCGGGCGCAATGATCGCCGGCTGCTCAGCCTCGATCTCGGGCTGCTCGGCGCGCGGCAAGCCGTCTTCCTGCGGCTCGGCGGCAGGTTGCTCGGCCACCGGGGGCTGCGGCTTCTTGCGCAGCCAGCCGAACAGGCCTTTCTTCTCGCCGGGCTCGGCCGGCGTCTTCTTGTCGTCGTTGGAACCAAACATGGAGAAGGTATTCTCAAAGGTGCGAAACGCCGGCGGCCACGCCGTCGGCCAAACGGGCCCTATCCTAGCACCTCGCAAAGCGGGTGCGCTAAGCACGGTTTCCTGCATCAGGGCCGGCGCTCACTGCGGATATCCCGGCTTTGCCTGATCCGCGCACGCCAGTACCATGGCTGCCGTGTCGCCGCCCTGCCAGTCTGCCGTGGCGGATACCCACCTGGACGAGTCCCGACTATGCCCCTGATGTTACGCCGCGCCGCCGCCCTGCTGCTCGGAGCCTTCTATCTGCCCCTGCTGGCAGCAGCAGACAACCAGCCGACCCACGAGTTCTTCCTCGACAACGGCCTGAAGGTCATCGTTCGCGAGGATCATCGCGCCCCCGTGGTGGTGTCCCAGCTCTGGTACAAGGTCGGCTCCAGCTACGAGACCGCCGGCCAGACCGGGCTGTCCCATGCCCTCGAACACATGATGTTCAAGGGCAGCCGCAAGCTCGACGCCGGCGAGGCCTCGCGCATCCTGCGCGAACTGGGCGCGGAGGAAAACGCCTTCACCAGCGATGACTACACCGCCTATTACCAGGTACTGGCGCGTGACCGCCTGGCGGTGGCCTTCGAGCTGGAAGCCGATCGCCTGGCCAGCCTCAGGCTGCCGCCCGAGGAATTCGCGCGCGAGATCGAGGTGATCAAGGAAGAACGTCGCCTGCGCACCGACGACAAGCCCAGTTCGCTCGCCTACGAACGCTTCAAGACCATCGCCTACCCGGCCAGCGGCTACCGCAACCCGACCATCGGCTGGATGGCCGACCTCGAACGCATGCAGGCCGACGAACTGCGCGCCTGGTACGAACGCTGGTACACGCCCGGCAACGCCACCCTGGTGGTGGTCGGCGACGTCTCGCTGGACGAGGTGCGCGATCTCGCCGAGCGTTACTTCGGGCCGATCGAGCAGCGCACCGTGCCGACCGCCAAGCGCCCGCTGGAGCTGGCCGAGCCGGGCGAGCGGCGGCTCAGGCTGCACGTCAAGACCCAGTTGCCGACCCTGCTCATGGCTTTCAACGTACCGAGCCTGGCCACCGAGGAGAACGCCCGCCAGGTGCACGCGCTGCGGCTGATCTCCGCCCTGCTCGACGGCGGCTACAGCGCCCGCCTGCCGGAGCGCCTGGAGCGAGGCGAGGAACTGGTGACCAGCGCCTCGGCCTGGTACGACGCCTACGCCCGCGGCGACAGCCTGTTCGTCCTCAGCGCCGCGCCGAACCTGCAGAAGGGCCGCACGCTGGAAGAAGTCGAAGCCGGCCTGTGGCAGGAGCTGAACGCGCTCAAGCAGAACCCGCCTTCGGCAGACGAACTCGAGCGCGTGCGTGCGCAGGTCATCGCCGGGCTGGTCTACGAGCGCGACTCCATCACCCAGCAGGCCACCACCATCGGCAAGCTGGAAACCGTTGGCCTGTCCTGGCGCCTGATGGACGAGGAGCTGAGCGCCCTGGAGGCGGTCACCCCCGAGGACATCCAGCAGGCCGCCCGCAGCTATTTTTCCCGCACGCGCCTGAGCGTCGCCCATGTTCTGCCCGAGGAAGCCCGTGATGAGTGAATCCAAAGCCCTGCGCCATGGCCTGTTCGGCCTGTTGCTGGCGGCCAGCTTCGGCCTGGCGGGGTGCGACGAAGGCTCCAGTGCGCTGCCACAGCCGGGCCAACCGGTCGAGCAGGATGTCGCCCGCGAGGCGACCCAGCCTGCCGTGCCGAACGCTGCCGAGCATAAGCCGCGCCTGGAGTCGCTGGCCAAGCTGGGCGACCAGCCGCTGGCGCGCCGCACCCTGGACATCCAGAGCTGGCAGACCGCCGAAGGCGCCAAGGTGCTGTTCGTCGAGGCGCGTGAACTACCGATGTTCGACCTGCGCCTGACCTTCGCCGCCGGCAGCAGCCAGGACGGCGACGTACCCGGGCTGGCACTGCTGACCAACGCCATGCTCAACGAGGGCGTCGAAGGCAAGGATGTCAGCGCCATCGCCCGCGGTTTCGAAGGCCTCGGCGCGGACTTCGGCAACGGCTCCTACCGCGACATGGCGGTAGCCAGCCTGCGCAGCCTGAGCGCCCCCGACAAGCGCGAGCCGGCGCTGGCGCTGTTCAGCCAGGTGATCGGCCAGCCGACATTCCCCGAGGACTCGCTGCAGCGGATCAAGAACCAGCTGCTGGCCGGCTTCGAATTCCAGAAGCAGAATCCCGGCAAGCTGGCCAGCCTGGAGCTGTTCGCCCAGCTCTACGGCGAGCACCCCTATGCCCACCCCAGCGAAGGCACGCCGGCGTCGATCCCGGCGATCGGCGTCGAGCAGCTGCGCGCCTTTCATGCCCGCGCCTACGCGGCCGGCAATGCGGTGATCGCTCTGGTCGGCGACCTCTCCCGCGAAGAGGCCGAGGCGCTGGCCGCGCAGGTCTCCGCCGCCCTGCCGCAGGGCCCCGCGTTGCCGCCGACGCCCGCCCCCGCAGCGCCCGTGGCCGGCACGCACCATATCGACTTCCCCTCCAACCAGAGCCACCTGATGCTGGCCCAGCTCGGCATCCCGCGTGGCGACCCGGACTACGCGGCGCTCTACCTGGGCAACCAGATCCTCGGCGGCGGCGGCTTCGGCACCCGGTTGATGGAAGAGGTGCGCGAGAAACGCGGCCTGACCTACGGCATCTATTCAGGCTTCAGCCCGATGCGCGCCAACGGCCCGTTCATGATCAGCATGCAGACCCGCGCCGAACTCACCGACGGAGCCCTGGAGCTGGTCCAGCAACTGGTGCGCGACTACCTCGCCGACGGCCCGACCGAGGCCGAACTGGAGCGCAGCAAGCGCGAGATCGCCGGCAGTTTCCCGCTGTCCACGGCGAGCAACGCCGACATCGTCGGCCAGCTCGGCAGCATCGGCTTCTACGACCTGCCGCTGAGCTACCTGGAGGACTTCATGAGCGAAGTCCAGGCGCTGACGGTCGAACAGGTGAAGGCAGCGATGAACAAGCATCTGCAGAGCGACGGCTTCGTCATCGTCACCGCCGGCCCCAGCGTCGAGCAGCAGCCGCTGCCGCCGCCCACCGAGAAACCAGTCGAACAGCCCAGCGCGGTTCCGGAGCATTGATGGCCAATCCACCCATTCGCCCCAGCGCCCACGGCGGCCAGGGCCAGTTGCGCATCATCGGTGGCGAATGGCGCTCGCGCCGCTTCGGCTTCCCCGATGCCGAGGGCCTGCGCCCGACCCCGGACCGGGTCCGCGAAACCCTGTTCAACTGGCTGGCGCCCTACCTCTCCGGCGCTCGCGTGTTCGATCCGTTCACCGGCAGCGGCGCGCTCTACCTGGAAGCGCTGTCGCGTGGCGCCAGCATGGCCCTGGCGCTGGACGTCAACGCCAATGCCATCGCCAGCCTGCGCAAACACCTGGACACGCTGAACTGCGGCCACGGGCAACTGCTGCAGAGCGACGCGCTGCGCTACTTGGAAACCCAGTCGCCGGCGACCTTCGACCTGGTCTTTCTCGATCCGCCGTTCAACAAGAACCTGCTGCAACCGGCATGCGAGCTGCTGGAAGGCAAGGGCTGGCTGGCCGAGCACGCCTGGGTCTATACCGAGAGCGAAGCGGTGCCCTCCAGCCTCGGCCTGCCGGGGAACTGGCGGCTGCACCGCGAAAAGAAGGCCGGCAAGGTGCATTACGCACTCTGGGAGCGGATACCGGCCGGGTAATCTACTGCAGCTGGCCGGGCGCTCCGCTCAGTCGGAGAAATGTCGGCCGGTTTCATCATAGAACCGTTCCAGCCGCTCGATCAGCTGTTCGCCAAGGCACACCTGCCGAACGCGCTTGTCCTCACGCGAGCCGGTTTCCTTCAGCAACCCCTGATCGATCATCTGTTGCACGTACTTGACGGCGGTACGCCTGCTGATACTTGGCATGAAGGCGTACAGATCCGTCTTATGCAAGGCCTGGTCGCGACGCAGCCACATGTGCGTCAGCAGGTCGCTGTAACTCAGGTCCCGGAGGCCGATATCGTCGAACAGGGAAATCCAGCTCTCATCCATCGCAATCAGTGCCTGGGCGATGGCTTGGCGACGGCCGAGGTTATCTCGAGTCATGGTGTCGATACCTTCCGGTGGCGGCTCACTATGGTGCAAATATGCATGCAATAGCACTCTATCAAAGCAGCGGGAGCATCTCCATCGTCGTCATCCCCTGGCCTTTTCCTGCAAAAATACATGTAAATTAACACCTTAGCAAAAAACTCCACTATCTGGCATACGGCTTGCTCTTCTCCTTCGCCAGCTCGATGTGGAGAAGAAAATGCAGTTCAAGGTATTCAAGACCCTTTGGGGATTTTCCGGCCCCCCCCGGCAAGCGGCCCGGGAAGCGGTAGAGGCCGGCTTCGATGGCATCGAAGGCCCGGCACCCGCCGCCCCCGAAACGCGTGACGGATTGGCTGCCGTCCTGGAAGAGCACCACCTCGATTACATCGCGGAGATCTGCACCGGCGGGTCTTATGTGCCGGATCGCAAGGCCACGCCTGCGGTACACCTGAGCGATCTGGAAAGCAAGATCCGCATCGCGCGGCCCCTGCGCCCCCGCCTGATCAATGTCATGGCCGGCTGCGACGCCTGGCCATTGCAGGTCCAGTACGACTTTTTCGCCGCCGCCCAGGAGCTAGGCGCCCGCCACGATGTCGTGCTGAGCTTCGAGACGCATCGCAGCCGCTCGACGTTCAACCCCTGGCTGACCGAGGCATTGATCGAACGTCTGCCGGATCTGCGCCTCACCGCCGACATCAGCCACTGGATCGTGGTCGCCGAGCGGCTGCTCGACGACGATTCGGACTGGCAGACCCTGCTGGCCGTCGCCGCACAAGTACACCACGTACACGGCCGGGTGGGCTACCCGCAAGGGCCTCAGGTACCGCACCCCGCAGCGCCCGAATACGCCGGTTGCCTGGCCTTCCACCAGCGGTTCTGGGAAGCCGTCTGGCACTCGCAGCATCTGCGCGGCTACGGCACCAGCACCCTGACCCCGGAGTTCGGTCCGGACGGCTACCTGCACACCCTGCCGTTCACCGACCAGCCGATAGCCGACCTCTGGCAGATCAATCGCTGGATCGGGGATACCGAACGAGCGCATTTCCAGACGTACACCAGCACGTTCCGCCCACTTGCCGTCTCCCAGAAAGGTGCCTGTCAATGAACCTGTCCCGCATCGCCCGTCATGTCGCCATCCTCATGCTGGGGCTGTCGGCCGTCAGCGCCCAGGCTGCCGAACAATTCCGCATCGCCTGGACCCTCTACCCCGCCTACATGCCTTGGGAGTATGCGCAAGGTTCCGGAATCCTGGAAAAATGGGCGAAGAAGTATGGCATCGAAATCGAGGCCGTACAGGTCAATGATTATGTCGAGGCCATCAACCAGTACACCACCGGCGATTTCGATGCCTGCATGATGGCGACGATGGATGCCCTGACCATCCCCGCTGCCGCCGGCACGGATTCCACCGTACTGGCCATCGCCGACTATTCCAACGGCAACGACGTGATCATCGTGAAGAATGGCAAGAGCCTGGAGGACCTGCGCGGCGAGAAGGTCAACCTGATCGAGTACTCCATATCCCACTATTTCCTGGCCCGGGCCCTGCAAAGCGTCGGCATGAGCGAGCGTGACGTCACCCTGGTCAACACCTCGGATGCCGACATGGCAGCCCTGTTCGCCCAGCCCTCCGTCAGCGCCATGGTGACCTGGAACCCGATGGCCAGCAAAATCCTCGAGAGCAAGGACGCGGTCAACGTGTTCGACTCACGGAAGATGCCCAGCGAGCTGACCGACAGCATTGTCGTCAACAGCAAGACCCTGGAACGACACCCAGCCCTCGGCAAGGCGCTGGTCGGCGCCTGGTTCGAAACCCTCGCCGTCATGCAAAAGGATGACGAAGAAGGCCGCAAGGCCCGCGAAATCATGGGCCTGGCAGCAGGAACCGACCGTGCCGGCTATGAAGCCCAGCTGCAGGCCACCCATCTGTACGACGATCCCGGCGAAGTCGTCGCGCTGATGGCCGACCGCCGGTTGCAGGACACCATGGCCAGCATCGCCGACTTTTCCTTCGAGAACGGGCTGTTCGGCAGCGGCGCACAGTCCTCCGAGACGATCGGTCTCGCCTACCCGGCCGGCGCAATCCGCGGGGACCACAACAACATCAAACTGCGTTTCGACGATACCTACGCCCGCCTGGCGGCGGACGGCGAACTCTAGAGCAACGCACCAGCACCGGAGCCTGCAATGAGCACAACATCTTTCAAAGAGATCCCGACTCTGGACATCGGCCCGCTGCTTGCGGGCCATACCGGCCCGGACTACCTGAAAACCGTCCGGCAGCTCGCAGACGCGGCACACCACGTAGGCTTCGCCCAATTGACCGGCCACGGTCTGGGTGAAAAACAGGCACGTCTTCTGGAAGTGACGAAGCGCTTCTTCGCACTGCCCGCAGAAGAAAAAATGAAGGTCTACATTGGCAAATCCAGCAATCACCGTGGATATGTTCCGTTCGGCGAAGAAATCATGGCCTCTGGCCAGCCGGACACCAAGGAAGCCTTCGACCTGTCCATGGACCTGTCAGTTGAACACCCGGCCGTGCTGGCCGGAACACCGCTGATCGGACCGAACCAATGGCCGGAGCTGGACGGTTTCAGGGAAGCCGTACTGGACTATTACGACGCGGTATTCGGGCTGGGCCGCGAGATATTCAGAGCCTTCGCGGTCGGCCTCGATCAGGACCCGGAGTTGTTCCTGCGCCATGTGACCACACCACCCTCCCAGTTGCGCCTGCTGCACTACCCCACCAACGAAGCGGCAGTCGATCGCCCTGGCATCGGCGAGCACACCGACTACGAATGCTTCACGCTTCTGAAACCCACGGCGCCCGGCCTGGAAGTGTTCAGTACCGACGGGAAATGGATCCCGGTACCCTATAACCCTGATGCGCTGGTCCTGAATATCGGCGACCTGCTCGAGCTGTGGACCAGCGGCTATTACGTGGCTACCAGCCATCGCGTCAGAAAGGTCAAGGAAGAGCGCTACGCCTTCCCGCTGTTCTTCACCGTCGACTTTGAAACCGTGGTCAGCCCGCTCGACAGCTTCAGGAAACCAGGCAGCACAGACAAGGAAGGGCTGGTTTCCGGCGACCACCTGCTGGCGCAAACGATGCAAAGCTTCCGCTATCAGCTGGAACGTCTCGAACGTGGCGAAATAGCCTTGCCGGATGGGGCTCTGCCCTACTACTCGCTGGGCCGTGAGGCGGAAACGCTGGCACATTGAAAACCGTCCGCCCGATGCCCGCCGGGCCAGCGTCTTCCCTCTTCCTTACGGGAGAGGGTTCGTCCGCGAATGGTTCGACGTGGCAGCTTGCCTCCCGTTGCCGTATGTTGACGCCACTCCCGTCACGGCCAGTCGCCCCCATGCCATGAC
Source organism: Pseudomonas lopnurensis (assembly GCF_015070855.1). GTDB lineage: Bacteria > Pseudomonadota > Gammaproteobacteria > Pseudomonadales > Pseudomonadaceae > Stutzerimonas > Stutzerimonas lopnurensis. Next base: position 28,266 of record NZ_JADDIX010000055.1, on the reverse strand, counting down.
AGCGTCGTTCCAACCCGCCTGGTGGCTGCCGGGCCCTCATCTGCAGACCCTGTGGAACCCGTTCTTCCGTGCGGCGCCACGGCTCGCGCGTCGGCGCGAGCGGCTGTGGCTGGCCGATGGCGACTTCATCGACCTCGACTGGCATGGCCCGCACGACGCAACGGTGCCGCTGGTACTGGTGCTGCACGGCCTCACCGGGTCGTCCAGCTCGCTCTACGTGCTCGGCCTGCAGCAGCAACTGGCCGCGCGCGGCTGGGCCAGCGTGGCGATCAACTGGCGCGGCTGCTCGGGCGAACCGAACCTGCTGCCGCGCGCCTACCACTCCGGCGCCAGCGACGACCTCGCCGAGGTGATCGCCCATCTGCAGGCCAGCCGCCCGCTGGCGCCGCTGCATGCCGTGGGCTATTCGCTGGGCGGCAACGTGCTGCTCAAGTACCTGGGCGAAACCGCGGCCGGCTGCCCATTGCGCAAGGCGGTGGCGGTATCCGTACCGTTCCGCCTGGATCAGTGCGCCGACCGCATCAGCCTGGGCTTTTCGCGGATCTACCAGGCGCACTTCATGAAGGCCATGGTCGCCTACGTGAAGGACAAGCAGCAGCGCTTCCAGCGCGAAGGCCTTGCCGAGCACCTCGGCGCCCTGCACCGCCTCGGCCCGCTGCAGGGCATGCGCACCTTCTGGGACTTCGACGGCCGCGTCACCGCGCCGCTGCACGGTTTCAGCGACGCCCAGGACTACTATCGGCGCGCCTCGAGCCGCTATTTCCTCCCCGACATCGCGATCCCGACCCTGCTGATCCAGGCCGCCGACGATCCCTTCGTGTTCCGCCATAGCGTGCCGGAAGCCGCCGAACTGTCGCCCTCCACCACCCTCGAGCTGCATGCCCGGGGCGGCCACGTCGGCTTTATCGAGGGCCCGCCGAGCAGGCCAGGCTACTACCTGGAGCGGCGCATTCCGCAGTGGCTGTACGAGGGCTGAATGCACCATCGCCGCGCGCCATCGCGTAGAACTCACCAGTCAGTCGAGCGTTCGCCCGCAGAAGGCCTGAGATCGGCTATGTATCCAGGCAGATCGCCGCACGGCCATTCAGGCTTTACGCTGCCGACACCGAGCCGCTACCATCCACACCCCACGCATGCGTCAGGACGCCGCGATGAATCGAGTGTTGTATCCGGGAACCTTCGATCCCATCACCATGGGCCACGCCGACCTGGTCGAACGCGCCTCGCGCCTGTTCGATCACATCATCATCGCCGTGGCGGCCAATCCGAAGAAGAACCCGCTGTTCCCCCTGGAGCAACGCGTGGAACTGGCCCGCGAAGTCACCAAGCACCTGCCGAACGTCGAGGTCATGGGCTTTTCCACCCTGCTGGCGCACTTCGTCAAGGAGCAGAACGCCAATGTCCTGCTGCGTGGATTGCGCGCGGTTTCCGATTTCGAATACGAATTCCAGCTGGCCAACATGAACCGCCAGCTGGCACCCGAAGTGGAGAGCCTGTTCCTCACCCCGTCGGAAAAGTATTCCTACATTTCCTCGACGTTGGTGCGCGAAATCGCCTCGCTCGGAGGGGATGTCTCCAAATTCGTTCATCCAGCGGTGATGCAAGCGCTGAAGGAGCGCTTCGGCCAGGCCTGAGGCGCGCCGTTGCTCGGCAGCGAGGTGCACGCGCGCTGCCGATGCGGCACAATTGGCCGGTCGTTATGTTAGCTATGCCGTGGCTCGTGCCACGGCTGGAGTTCGCTGGATGTCCCTGATAATCACCGATGACTGCATCAACTGCGATGTGTGCGAGCCCGAGTGCCCGAACAGCGCCATTTCCCAAGGCGAGGAAATCTACGTCATCGATCCCAACCTCTGCACCGAATGCGTCGGCCACTATGACGAGCCGCAGTGCCAGCAGGTATGTCCGGTCGACTGCATCCCGCTCGACGAAAACAACGTCGAGAGCAAGGATGAACTGATGCAGAAATACCTGATCATCACCGGCAAGGCCTGATGATTCACCGGCGACGGACCCGCCGCACCTCACGCCTGCAGACGGGCCTCCAGGCCTCTCTCGCGCTCCTGCTCCTGCTGGTCTGCACGGCCCAGGCCCGCCCCCTCGAGAACGGCGCCGTCGCCACCGCCCACCCGCTGGCCAGCGAGGTCGGCCGGCAGATCCTCCAGGCCGGCGGCAACGCCTTCGACGCCAGCGTCGCAGTCAGCGCCGCCCTGGCCGTGGTCGAGCCCTACGGCTCGGGCCTCGGCGGCGGCGGCTTCTTCCTCCTGCGCGACGCGGGCGAGCCGGCCCGCCACCTGTTCCTCGATGCCCGCGAACGCGCGCCGCGCGCCGCCACGCCGGAGATGTACCTGCGCGACGGTGAATTCCAGCGCCAGCTGACCCTCGACGGCCCGCTCGCCGCGGCAATCCCCGGCACGCCGGCGGCGCTGGTCGAGCTCGCCGAGAAGCGCGGACGCCTGCCGCTGAAAACTACGCTGGCACCGGCCATCGCCCTGGCGCGCGACGGCT
>NZ_JADDIX010000055.1:25411-25731 GCF_015070855.1 Pseudomonas lopnurensis | reverse complement strand
GATGCCGTCTACCGCCAGCGTGCCGGCTGGCGTCTGGCGGCGCTGCGCGACGATGCCGAAAGCGCGCGGCTGTTCCTCGCCGCCGGCGAATTGCCCGCCGAAGGCCACCGGCTGCGCCAGCCGGAGCTGGCCGAGACCCTGGAACGCCTCGCGGCCCACGGCCACGATGGCTTCTACCGCGGCGAAGTCGCCGAGAAACTGGTCGAGGGCGTGCGCGCCGCCGGCGGCATCTGGACCCGCGAGGACCTGGCCGGCTACCGCACCGTCGAGCGCGAGCCCCTGCGTTTCGCCCTCGCCGATGGCCGCGAGCTGATCGGCGC
>NZ_JADDIX010000055.1:13649-25382 GCF_015070855.1 Pseudomonas lopnurensis | reverse complement strand
GCCGCCCTCGGCCGGCGGCATGATCGTCGCGCAGAGCCTGGGCATGCTCGAGCGGCTGTCCTGGCACGAGGCCGAGCCGCTGCAGCGCAGCCACCTGGTGGTCGAGGCCCTGCGCCGCGCCTACCGTGACCGCGCCCTGCTCGGCGATCCGGATTTCGTCGCCGCGCCGCTGGCCCGGCTGCTGTCCGATGGCTACCTCGACCGGCTCGCCGCCGGCATCGACCGCGAACGCGCCACCCCGAGCCGCACGCTGCCGCCGGCGCCGCCCTGGCGCGAGGGCGAGCACACCACCCACTTCGCGGTGATCGACAGCGACGGCAACGCGGTGGCCGCGACGCTGTCGCTGAACATGATGTTCGGCGCCGCCTTCACCGTGCCCGGCACCGGCGTGCTGCTCAACGACGAGATGGACGATTTCGCCGCCGAGATCGACGGCAGCAACGCCTATGGCCTGCACGGCAGCAGTGCCAATGCCATCTCCGGCGGCAAGCGCCCGCTGTCGAGCATGAGCCCGACCTTCATCGAAAGCGCCGAGGAATTCGCCGCCTTCGGCACCCCGGGCGGCAGTCGCATTCCCAGCATGGTGCTGCTCTCGGCCCTGTCCTACCTGGACGGGGAGCCGGTGCAGGCCTGGCCGGCCACGCCGCGCTACCACCACCAGTACCTGCCGGACGTGCTGCAGTACGAGGCCGATGCCTTCACCCCCGCGCAACTCGAAGCGCTACGCGCACGCGGCCACCACCCCAGGCTGATCGAACGCGACTACGGCAACCAGCAGGTGCTCTACTGGCACAAGCCGAGCGGCAGGGTACAAGCCGCCAGCGATCCGCGCGGAATCGGCCGGGCGCTGCGGGTGCCGCCCCTCACACCTGCACAATGACCGGCCCATCGTCCTCGGCCAACTGCCGCAGCTGCCGGGTCAGCTCGTACCCTTCGCCCAGCAGCAGCGCGTTGCGCAGGCTCTGGATGATGCGGCTGGCGTAGCCCAGGTCGTTCATCAGCGAGCTGGTCTGCAGGCCGTCCAGCTTCTGGTTGCGCACCGACTCGAACAAGCGCTGACGGAACGCGCCGTCGAATTGCGCGGCGCGCTCGTCCAGCCAGTTCAGGCGCTCGCGCCAGCGTTCGTCAGGCAGTTCGGAGTGGTTCAGCGTGCGGATTTCCCGCAGCGCCTCGAGCAGGTGGCGGCGCAGTTCGACGTAGGCCTGGCGTGCGGCCGACTCGTCCTGGCGCAGGTAGTGGCCGAGGTTCTTCTGCAGGTGCTTGGCATCCTTGACCGCATCCACCAGTTGCAGGGCGGCGACCTGGCAGCTCAGCCAGAACGCCTGGTGGCTCTCGTCCAGCGGTAGTTCGAGGCGGCCCATGAAGGTCAGCAGGTCGGCATAGACGCCTTTGATATGGCGCTGATAGAGCTGCTCGGCATCCAGCGCCTGCGCTTCGGGGCGCGCGCGGATCAGCGCCTCGTCGATCCGCCCCTGTTGCCGCAACTGCTCCACCGGCAGGTAGATGGCATGGCAGATCACTTCCAGGCTCAGCCGCCCGAGGTGTTGCAGCTCCTGGGCGACCGCGCTGGCGGCGGCATCCGCCGAATCCAGCGCACGCTCGCTGAGATAGCGCGCGTGGGTCAGCCGCTCCGGCAGCGTCGGCGCCAGTTCGGTGATCAGCACCGCCGGCTCGGCCTTCTCGGGCAGCACGCGCAGCAGGAGGTTGGCCAACTGCGTCTGCCAGGGCCAGAACAGCAACACGCCCATGGAGTTGAACAGGCTATGGAACAGCGCCAACTGGATCAGCTGGTTGTCACCCAGGCCCAGCGGGGTAGCCAGCCACTGCACCAGCCAGGTCAGCGGCACCAGCATCACCCATGCCAGCACGGCAGTGGTGATGTTGAACAGCACATGCGCCAGCGCCAGGCGCTGACCGCTGCGGTTGCCGCCGAGCGAGCCGACGAAGGCGGTGGTGATGCTGCTGCCGACGTTCGCGCCGATGGCGGTCGCCAGCGCTTGGCCGAGATCCAGCTGGCCACCGGCCAGGGCGGTCAGCGTCAGCATCAGGGTGGCGTGGCTGGATTGCAGCACCACGGTCGCGAACAGGCCGATCGCCACGAACAGCAGCTGCCCGGCCAGGCCACCGGCCTGGTAGGCGGACAGGTCCATCGCGCCACTGAAGCTGGAGAAGCCGCTCTTGATCTGATCGATGCCGAGGAAGATGAAGGCGATGCCGAGCACGATGCGCCCGGCGGCCTTGCCCTTGTCGCCGGTGAAGCTCGCCAGCACGCCGAATACCAGCAGCGGCAGGGCCAGCGGGCTGAGGCTGATGTTCTGCCCGGCCAGCGCCAGCAGCCAGATGCCCGTGGTCGAACCGAGATTGGCGCCGAAGAGGATGGCGATGCCACCGGCGAGCTTGATCAGGCCGGTACTGATGAAGGCGATGGTGAGCAACGAGACCAGCGTGCTGGACTGCAGCAACATGGTGCCGCCGATGCCGAACATCAGCCCCTTGAAGGGCGTCGCGGTACTGCGCGCCAGCAGCTGTTCGAGCTTGCTGCCGGCCAGCTCGCGCAGGCCTTCCTCGAGGCACTGCATGCCGAACAGGAACAAGGCCAAGCCGGCACAGAGCTCGAGCCAGCCACTGCTGGCCCAGAACGACCAGGACAGGGCCAGCACGCCGACTACGGGCAGGACAATCTTGACGGAGCGTCTGTTCAAGGCGGGGGCTTCGCGGCGCGGAATGGGAGGCGAAGCCTACTGCAACGACACCACGACCGGAAGGCTCAGCCCCTGCCGGTCGCGGCGCGGATGACGCCGATCAATTGCGCGCGTCGTAGCCGCTGGTGGTGCAGCCCAGGCAGCGGACGAAGGCCGCTTTGCCCGGCTCGACCACCAGCGCCTGGCCGGCTTCGCCGACGTTGCCGCCCAGCGCGGTGAACGGCAGGCTGACGACGAACGCACCGGCGCCGATGACGGTGGCGGCGATCAGCAGCGGGCGGGCGATGACCAGGTCACCGACCATGGAAAAGGCCTTTGGCGCTTCGACCGTGTACAGGGGATCGCCACTGGTGTTCTGCTGCACTGTTTCCGCCTGCGCCGGCAGCGCCAGCAGGCCAGTGGTCAGAGCCAAGACAACAGCGGTGGAGCGGAACGCTTTCATGGTGTGGTCCTTCAGCTGTGCGAAACGCGGCAAATTTTAGTTGTGACGGCCACTATAGCAGCGGCCAGGGCGCACCGGGCGTGAACGCCGTCAATGCCCGGGCAGATGCCGACCCGGGCTGCGGCCGGCTTCAACGCTGGCAACGCCCGCAGTAGACGCTGGCCCGCTGGCCGAGGCGAATCTCGCGCAGGGTCGCGCCGCAGCGCTTGCAGAACGCCCCGCCGCGCCCGTAGACGAACAGCTCCTGCTGGAAGTAGCCCGGCTTGCCGTCGCCGCCGACGAAGTCGCGCAGCGTCGTGCCGCCGCGCTCGATGGCCATGGCGAGGATCCGTCTGATCTCCTCGGCCAGCTTCAGGTAACGCGCCCGCGAGATGCTGCCGGCGGGCCGGCGCGGGTCGATGCCGGCGGCGAACAGTGCCTCGCTGGCATAGATGTTGCCGACGCCCACCACCACGGCGTTGTCCATGATGAACGGCTTGACCGCCATGCTGCGCCCACGCGACAGCCGGAACAGCCGGTCGCCATCGAAGGCCTCGCCGAGCGGTTCCGGGCCGAGACTGGCGAGCAGCACGTGATTGAGCGGGTCGTCGCTCCACAGCAGCGCGCCGAAGCGGCGCGGATCGGTGTAGCGCAGCGCCTGGCCGGATTCGAGCAGCAGGTCGACGTGCTCGTGCTTGGCCGGCGGCAGCGTGGCATCGACCAGACGCAGGCTGCCGGACATCCCCAGATGGGCGATCAGCGTGCCGGCCTCGAAACGGATCAGCAGGTACTTGGCGCGCCGCTCCACCGCCTCGATACGCTGGCCGCTGAGGCGCACATCCAGATCTTCCGGGATCGGCCAGCGCAGGCGCCGATCACGCACGATCACGCGGCTGACGCGCTGGCCAAGCAGATGCGGCGCGATACCGCGGCGGGTGGTTTCGACTTCGGGGAGTTCGGGCATGACGGTGACGAAGCGGGTGGGTACAGGCGGCGGATCCTAGCATGGGGCGAGGCTTGAGGCTTGAGACGAGTCAGTTGCAGGCCTCGCCCGGCATCGGCAAGCGCTTTCCACCTGCAGCCTGTGGCCTGCAACCGCCTCTAGCCCACCCCCAACTCGCGGATGCTTTCCTTGAGGCAGAGGAAGTCGTATTCCGACAGGCCGACGTAGTCCAACACCAGGTGGGAGACGCTTGCCCACTCGTGATCCTCGGGCTGATCGCCCAGTACGCGATGGCAGGCGCAGATGTGTTCGGCCATCTTGAGGATCGCCAGCAGCGTCTTGATCTGGGCATCACGCCCGGAATCATCGGTAAACAGCGACAGCGCATTGTGGTGGTTGGCGATGGCGTCGCAGAGGTGCAGCGGCAGGTTCCAGGATTTGGCGGTGAAATAGCCGACCACCGCATGATTGGTGCTGAGCACGCGATTCTCGATATCGACTATGCGCTGCCCGGCCCCGGTGCTGGCATAGGCCTCTTCCAATACCGCCATGTAGCCGGGGAAGCGCTTGAGCATCAGCGGGATGCCGCAGTTGTGGAACAGCCCCAGGGCGTACGCCTCGTCCGCCGCCTGGTAGCCGATGCGCTTGGCCAGCGTCAGGCAGGCAATGGCCACGTCCTGCGCGCTGTCCCAGAAGCGATTGAGCGTAACGATGGTCTCGTCGCTCATCTCGCCCTTGATCGACTGGGCGTTGATCAGGTTGATCACCGAATCGCAGCCCAGCAGGTTGACCGCCTGCTGAATCGAGGCGATGCGGTTGGCCAGGCCGAAATAAGGCGAATTGACGATCTTCAGCAGCGCGCCGGACAACCCCGGGTCCTGGCCGATCAGCCGGGCAATCGCCTTGAGATCCGGCACCGGCATGACCTGTTCCATCTGCAGGTCGACCATGATCTGCGGTTGCGGCGGCACGCTGATGCCTTGCAACACGCGCTGTATCTGTTCGGCGGTGAGTTCGACGGCCATGGCGAGGCGCTCGGAAAGAGAAGGACAAGGCGAAGTGCCAGCGGCACGCGAGATGCGAACTTTGGCCGAGAAGCTGGTCCGATTTCAAGTGACCCGCATTCCGCGGGCCCGGGAAAAAGACGGAGGCACATCCATGGCTCATCCCCTCACAGGCAAACGCGTGGCGGCACTGGTGACCGACGGTTTCGAGCAGGTCGAGCTGACCGGCCCGCAGCAGGCCCTCGAACACGCCGGTGCGCGGGTCGACATCGTTTCCGCCAAGCCAGGCAAGGTCACCGGCTGGAACCACACCACCCCGGCCGACACCTTCACCGTCGACCACACCTTCGACGGCATCCGCATGGAAGACTACGACGCGCTGCTGCTGCCCGGCGGCGTGGTCAACTCCGACACCATTCGCACCGACGAGATGGCCCAGGAGCTGGTGCGCGACGCCGCCCGCACCGACAAGACCATCGCAGTGATCTGCCATGGCGGCTGGCTGCTGGTTTCCGCCGACCTGGTGCGCGGCAAGCGCATGACCAGTTGGCCGTCGCTGGTCGACGACCTGAAGAATGCCGGCGCCGACTGGGTCGATGAGCAGGTGGTGGTCGACGGCCACCTGATCAGTAGCCGCAAGCCGGACGACATCCCGGCCTTCAGCGAGGCGCTGATCAAGGCGCTGGCGGACTGACGGCTGCAAGCTGCAAGCTGCAAGCTGCAAGCTGCAAGGATCGTAGGGTGGATGTCGCTGTTTACATCCACCGCAGCCCCGCTCGCCGGGTCGGTGCCCTTGTCGGCCCTCCCGCTTTTTTTCTTGCCGCTTGAAGCTTGCAGCTTGCCGCTCTCGTTTAGAATACCCGCCTTTTTCCGGGAGCCCGTCCGATGACCCTGCCCAGCCTGCGCCTCAAAGCCAATGCCGATCGCCGTCTGCGCGCCGGCCATCTGTGGGTCTACAGCAACGAGGTGGACACCGCGGCGACGCCGCTGTCGGGCTTCGCCGCCGGCGACCAGGCGATCCTCGAGGCCGCCGGCGGCAAGCCGCTGGGCATCGTCGGCGTGTCGCCGAACAACCTGATCTGCGCCCGCCTGCTGTCACGCGACCTCAAGCACAGCCTGGACAAGTCGCTGCTGGTGCACCGCATCAAAGTGGCCCTGAGCCTGCGCGAGCGGCTGTTCGAGCAGCCCTGCTACCGCCTGGTCTACGGCGATTCCGACCTGCTGCCGGGGCTGGTGGTCGATCGCTTCTTCGACATCCTCGTGGTCCAGCTCGCCTCGGCGACCATGGAACGCAACCGGGACGCCGTGCTCGAAGCGCTGGTGCAGGTGCTCAAGCCCAGCGGCGTGCTGTGGAAGAACGATTCCAGCGCCCGCGATGCCGAAGGCCTGGAACGCTACGTCGACACCGCCTTCGGCGTGGTGCCCGAATGGGTGGCGCTGGAAGAGAACGGCGTGAAGTTCGAAGCCCCGGTACTGCAGGGCCAGAAGACCGGCTGGTTCTATGACCACCGCATGAACCGCGCGCGGCTGGCGCCCTACGTCAAGGGCAAGCGCGTGCTCGATCTGTTCAGCTACATCGGCGGCTGGGGCGTGCAGGCTGCGGCCTTCGGCGCCAGCGAGGTGTTCTGCGTCGACGCCTCGGCCTTCGCCCTCGATGGCGTCGAGCGCAACGCCGCGCTCAACGGCGTGGCGGAAAAAATGACCTGCGTCGAGGGTGATGCCTTCGAGGCGATGAAGGAGCTGAAGAATGCCGAGGAGCGCTTCGATGTGGTCATCACCGATCCGCCGGCCTTCATCAAGCGCAAGAAGGACCTGAAGAACGGCGAGGCCGCCTACCGCCGCCTCAATGAAACCGCCATGCGCCTGCTCACCAAGGACGGTATTCTGGTCAGCGCCAGTTGCTCCATGCACCTGCCCGAGGACGACCTGCAGAACATCCTGCTCGGCAGCGCCCGCCATCTGGACCGCAACATCCAGCTGCTCGAACGCGGTGCCCAGGGCCCGGACCATCCGGTGCACCCGGCAATCGCCGAGACGCGCTACATCAAGAGCCTGACGGTTCGGCTGTTGCGCGCCTGACTGAAAGGATATTTACAAAACCGGCACGAGCGGGCGATACAAAGCGAAATGACCGGAAAGCCCGGGCCGTTGCCGCTTCACCCCGACTTACTGATGAAAAATAAGCTGGTCACGCGCGCCTGTTCGTAGAGTCGCCTGGACAGGCTCGCTATTTGCTAGCGTGGGACGCACTCATTATCAGATGGAGTCACGTTCCATGGAGCCCGCAGAAACGGTTGCCAGCCAGCCTTCCGCCACCATGACGGCCCGACTGATCGAGCAGGAGCGGGCGCTGCTGTTCGACAGCCCGCCAGCCGGCTCCTATGCCCCCTATCAGCGCGAGAAACCGCCGCCACGCCTGTTGGAAGACCCACGCATCATCAAGGCCGTGCGCCTGATAGAGGAAACGCTGGATGAACCGCTGACCTTGGAGCAGATCGCCGTCCATACCCACCTCAGCAGCTCACGCCTGCAACGCCGCTTCCTCGACGTCATGGGCGAAAGCCCCGGCGAATATCTGCGGCGCACCCGCCTGGAACGCGCAGCGATCTTCCTGATCATCACTCAGCAATCAGTGCTGTCGATCGCCCTGACAGCCGGCTATGCCAGCCATGAAGCCTTCATCCGCGCCTTCCACCGCCAGTTCGGCCTGGTGCCCACGCAATATCGCCAGTTCGCCCGCCAGGCCTCTACGCCACTGGCTCCGGAGGACGAGCCCCGGGTGGACCAAGTGCGGGTAGAGCACTTCGTGGCGCAGCCTGTATTGGCCATGCGCTTCTATGGCAGCTATGCACAGGTCGAGGACAACTGGCGGCACTTCGCCGAGCTTCTCGACCGCGCCGGCTTCCCGCTGGATGAGCTCCAGGCCGTCGGCATCGTGCAGGACAATCCGGAAATCACCCCCAACGACCTGGTGCGTTACGACTGCGCTATCGTCGACACAGGCTTCGACCGCACGCACCCGGCTCTCTCGCGGCTGACCCTTCCCGCCGTGCGCTTTGCCTGCCTGGAGCACCGTGCGCCCTACAACCACATCTTTCCCGTCTACCGCATCCTCGGCTCCGTCTGGGGCCTTCGTTCCGGCGAGCGCTTCGCCGCTGGCGGGCCGAGCTCCCTGGAGCGCTATTACCAACCACCCTGGCTGAACGCCAGCGGCAAGCAATGGCTGGACGTGACCATCGGGCTTGAGGACTGAAACAGGGTTCGGCGCCCAAAAACGGCAATTTCGATCAAGAAATACCTTCCCTCCCTTCCTATGCTGGTGGGCTGCAAATGTTCACCGCGCCGGCGCCGCCGGCCTGGAGAGGATTGCCTCGCGCGTGCCGAGCCAGCGCGCGACGAGCAGCTGACAGCACATTCAAGGAAGGGGGGAGCATGAACCGAGTCTTCAGAGTGGTCTGGAACCAGGCGCTGGGCGGCTGGACGGTGGCCAGCGAGCACGCTGCACGGCGCGGCAAATCCGCGCGCGGCGCAACGTTGGGATTGGGGCTGGCCACATTGGCGCCCTGGGCCTTCGCTACCGACCTGCCCAGCGGCGGACAGGTGGTTCTCGGCAGCGGCCAGATCGGCACGCCCTCGAACAGCCAGATGGTCATCGACCAGGCCAGCAACAAGCTCGCCATCGACTGGCAAAGCTTCGATATCGGCGCCGGTAACAAGGTGACCTTCAACCAGCCGGGCACCGACTCGATTGCCCTGAACCGCGTGCTCGGTGCAGACGGCTCGAAGATCATGGGCCAACTCGATGCCAATGGTCGGGTGTTCATCATCAACCCCAACGGCGTGCTGTTCGGCCAGGGCGCGCTGGTCAACGTCGGCGGCCTGGTGGCTTCCACGCTGGATATAAGCAACAGCGACTTCGAAGCGGGTAACTACCGCTTCAAGGGCGACGGCAGCAATGCCAGCGTCATCAACAACGGCCAGATCACCGCAGCCGACGGCGGCAGCATCGCCCTGCTCGGCGGCACCGTCAGCAACAACGGCGTGATCATCGCCAACCAGGGCACGGTGGCCCTGGCGGCGGGCAATGCCGTGACCCTCGATTTCGCCGGCGACGGCCTGCTCAACGTGCAGGTCGATGAGGCGCTGGTCGATGCGCTGGTAGAAAACCACCAACTGATCAAGGCCGACGGCGGCCAGGTGCTACTCACCGCCAACGCCGGCGAAGCCCTGCTGAAAACCGTGGTCAACAACACCGGGGTTATCGAGGCCCGCACCCTCGGTGAAAAGGACGGCAAGATCGTGCTGAACGGCAGCGACAGCGGCCTAGTGCAAGTGGCGGGGACACTGGACGCCAGTTCCGCCAGCGGCCAGGGCGGCACCATCGAAGTGACGGGGGCCAACATCGCCCTCGTCGGCGCCACGCTCGATGCCTCCGGTGCCAGCGGCGGCGGTTCGATCAAGATCGGCGGCGACTGGCAGGGTTCGGGCGAACTGGCCCGCGCCCAGACCACCACGGTGGACACGGCCAGCACCCTCAAGGCAAACGCGACACAGAAAGGCAACGGCGGCACCGTGGTGGTCTGGGCGGATGAGAAAACCACCTACGCCGGCCACATCAGCGCCACCGGCGGCGCGCAGGGTGGCGACGGCGGCAACGCCGAAGTCTCCGGCAAGGCGCTGCTGGCCTTCACCGGCACGGCGGACCTGCGCGCCGGGCGGGGCCTTACCGGCACGCTGCTGCTGGACCCGTACAACGTGCGCATCACCGACCTTCTCGACTCCGACTGGAGCTATGCGGGCGGCACCTACACACCGATCACCGCCGACTCACAGATCGACGTCGACCACATCGTCAACAACCTGCAGACGAGCAATGTGCTGATCACCACCGGCAGCACCGGCTCTCAGGTCGGGGACATCCACGTCGAAGTGCCGGTGACCTGGAGCAGCGCCAGTACCCTGACCTTGCAGGCAGGCCACGACATCCACATCGACTCGGCCATCACGGCCCGCAATGGCGGCTTGAGCCTGAGTGCCGGTAACGCCATCAGCGCGGCGGCGGCCGTCGACGTCGGCACCTTCACCCTGCAAAACGGCGCCTGGACACAGAACGCCGCCAGCCTGCCGGCTTTCAGCGCCATCGACTTCCGCCTCGCCGGCGGTAGCTTCCTGCGTGTGGCAGGCGGCAACGGCAGCGCCGCCGATCCCTACCGGCTGACCGACGTCTACGGCCTGCAGGGCATGAACGGCTTCCTGAATTCGGACTTCGTGCTGGCGGGCGACATCGACGCTTCCGGTACGGCCGACTGGAACTGTGTGAGCGGTAATTGCCGGGGCTTCCTCGCCATCGGCGATGCGAGCGCCGCCTTCAGCGGCGAACTGGACGGCCAGGGCCATGTCATCGATGGCCTTTCCATCGTCGCCACCGGCGACAGCGGGGTCGGCCTGTTCGGCGTCAATGCCGGCCACGTGGCGAACCTGCGCCTGAGCGCCGTGGACGTGCGCGGCAGCAGCAATACCGGCGCGCTGGCCGGGATCAACAACGGTCGGATCGACAACGTGCGGGTGGACGGTAGCGTGGCCGGCGGCTACCAGACCGGCGGCATCGTCGGAGACAATCAGGGCGACATCGTCCTGGCCGGCTTCGATGGCAGCGTGACGGTCACCGGCGACGACCGCGTCGGCGGCGTCGCCGGATCGAACGAGGGAACCCTCGACCAGGTCTTCGCCACTGGCACCGTGGCCGGACGCGACTATACCGGCGGGCTGGTCGGCCGCAACAACGGCGGTGCAAGCATCACCAATGCCTATTTCAGCGGCCGGGTCGCCGCCACCGCCAATTTCAACGGTGGCTTGGTCGGCAGCAACTACGGCGTGCTGCGCTTCGCCTACGCCGATGCCGAGGTGAGCGGCAACTACGTCGTTGGCGCGGTGGCCGGCGAAGGCTCCGGCACCATCGAACAGGTTCGCTGGAACCTCGACCGCGGGCGTGCCAACGCCACCGGCAGCGGCGGCGCCCTCGATGCGATCGGCCTCACCACTGCGCAATTGCAATCGCTGAACAGCTATGGGAGCTGGGACATCTCCGCCACGGGCGGCGAAAGCACCGTGTGGCGCATCTACGGCGGCAGCAGCGCGCCGCTGCTGCGCGGCTTCCTGACCGCGGTGACCGTCGAAGCCAACGGTGATTTCGGCAAGACCTACGACGGCAACGTCGCCAGCGGCAACTTCACCTACACCACCGACCTGGCTGGCGCCATACTACAGGGCGACGCCGCCTACCGCACCGACTCCGACAATGCCGGCAGTTACACGCAGGGCCATGGGCTGACCCTGTCCGGCCTGTATTCCGACCAGCAGGGCTACGACATCGTTTACGCCGATACCAACAACTACATCATCGACAAGGCCGCCCTCACCGTCACCGCCAACGATGCAGGCAAACCCTACGATGGCGTGGCTTGGAGCGGTGGCAACGGAGTGACCTACAGCGGCTTCGTCAATGGCGAGGACAGCTCGGTGCTCGGCGGTACGCTAGGCTACGGCGGCACCAGCCAGGGCGCGATGAATGCCGGCACCTATTCCATCACCGTCTCCGGCCTGAGCGCGGACAACTACGCCATCGTCTACGCCCCCGGCAGCCTGTCGATCCAGGCGGCGCCG
>NZ_JADDIX010000055.1:0-13642 GCF_015070855.1 Pseudomonas lopnurensis | reverse complement strand
CCGACCCTGCCGCGCCGCCGGCCGCCTACGCCGACATCCTCGCCGCGCTCCAGGAGCAGCGGCGCAAGCCCGCCTCGTTGATCGAGAGGGAACTGCCCTACCGCATCATCGCCAGCGGCATCCGCCTGCCAGAAGGAATCTGAACATGCGTTTCACCTTGTGCCTGCTTGCCCTGGCTCTGACTTCAGCCCCGCTCGATCTGCTGGCCGCCCCCGAGTCGCCGCCGCCGGACGCCGGCCAGTCGCTGCGCGGCCTCGACCAGCGGCCGCTGCAACTGCCGACGCCACAGCCGCTGGACTTGAACCTGCCGGACGCTCCCGGCGCAGAGGTTCAGGCCGGCGGGCCGACACTGCAGGTCAGCGGCTTCGCCCTGGAGGGGAATACGGCCCTTGCCAACGCCGAGCTGCTGGCGCTGCTGGACGACCTGAAGGGCCGCACGGTCTCTCTCGGCGAATTGCAGGCCGGCGCCAACCGTATCACCCGGCTGTACCGCGAGCGCGGCTATCCGCTGGCCCGTGCCTACCTACCGGCGCAGGAGATCGAGCATGGTGTGGTACGGATCGCCGTGCTCGAGGGCCGCTACGGTGCGATCGAAGTTGACGATCAGGCCGATCTGTGGGGCTCCGCGCTGGCGCCGCTCGCCGCCCTGCGCAGCGGCGACGTGCTCAAGGCCGGCCCGCTGGAGCACAGCCTGCTGCTGCTCAAGGACACCCCCGGCGTGGAGGTGGCTGCCACTCTCAAGCCCGGCGCCTCGGTGGGCACCACCGATCTGCGGGTGGACGTACGGCCCGACCCATTGCTGTCCGGCAGCATCGATGCCGACAACTACGGCAACCGCTTCACCGGCGAGTACCGCCTCGGCGGCACGCTGAACCTGAACAATCCGCTGGGCCTGGGCGACCGAGTCAGCCTGCGGGCCATGGGCTCGGACGAGGACCAGCACTACTACCGCGCCGCCTACCAGTTGCCACTCGGCCCCTGGGCCACGCAGGTGGGCGTGGCCTATTCGGACATGGACTATCAGCTGGCCAAGGATTTCGGCGACCTGGACGCCCACGGTAACGCGCGCATCGCCAGCATCTTCCTCGCCCAGCCGCTGGTGCGCCGCCGGGACTTCTACCTGGACGCCCATCTGCAGTTCGACGGCAAGCACCTGAAGGACGACATCGACCTGTTCGCGAGCAGGAGCGACAAGCGGTCGCGGCAGATCACCGCCAGCCTGAGCGCCAGCGGACGCGACGTGCTGCTCGGCGGCGGGCTCAGCAGCGCCAGTTTGTCGCTGAGCCACGGCAGCCTGAACATCGACGGCGAGCTGGAGCGCCTGCTGGACGACCTGTCCGCCGGCAGCGCCGGGCAATTCAACGTACTGCGCCCGACCTTCACGCGCCTGCAGCGGCTGAACGATCGCTTCAGCTTCTATGGCCAGGTACAGGGCCAATGGGCCGACGGCAACCTCGACAGTTCGGAAAAGCTCTACCTGGGCGGCGCCCACGGCGTGCGCGCCTATCCGCAGGGCGAGGCGTCCGGCGACCAGGGCTGGCTGGCCAACCTGGAGCTGCGCTATGCGCTGACCCCGGCATGGCAGCTGTCAACTTTCGTCGACCATGGTCAGGTGCGGCGCAACAAGGCCCCATGGGACGACGGCGACAACCACCGCAGCCTGTCCGGCGCGGGTCTAGGTGCCACTTGGGCGGCCTACGGCTGGCAGATCACCGCCACGGCGGCCTGGAAGCTGGGCAACAGCGATGCCGAAAGCGACGTGGAGCGCACGCCGCGGGTGTGGGGACAGCTGGTGCGGTATTTCTGAGCATCCCGTGCGACACGAGGCTTTCCCTGCCCAAGCTCACATCCGGTAGCGTTTGCGGGTCCTGGGCCATCCGGCAATCGCCGAGACGCGCTACATCAAGAGCCTGACCTGCCGCATCCTGCCCAACGCCTGAGCAGTCGCACCTGCCGGGTGCATCCGCCCGGCAGGTGCATTCGCGCTCCGCTCGCCACTCCAACTCGCGCAACGCCTGGTCTGGTCTAGGCTTGAACTCCAGGGGACGCTGCTTTTCGGCTCGCCCAGCCTTTTGGCTGGCGTGCTTATTGCTTCCTGCCGTTACTCGAGCAACGACCACAACAACCGTGAACGGCCTGCTGTGCGCAACGGACACGAGCCCACCGTTGCCAAGGCATAGGGAAAGGTTATGGACGATCAAGCCGGGGACCGACCGTTCCTGCAATTTCGCAACGTGAAGAAGACCTACGACCACAAGACGCTGGTGGTCAAGGACTTCAACCTGGACGTGGCCAAGGGCGAGTTCATCACCCTGCTCGGCCCTTCCGGCTCGGGCAAGACCACCTGCCTGATGATGCTCGCCGGCTTCGAGGACGTGACCAGCGGCGAGATCCTGATCGACGGCCGCCAAGTCACCAGCATCGCGCCCTACCGGCGCAACATCGGCATGGTCTTCCAGCAGTACGCGCTGTTCCCGCACATGACCATCCGCGAGAACCTCGGCTACCCGTTGAAGATCCGCAAGCAATCGCGCGAGCAGATCGACCAGCAGGTTGAGCAGTACCTGGCGCTGATCGAGCTGCAGCACTTCGGCGGCCGCTACCCGGCGCAGCTCTCCGGCGGCCAGCGCCAGCGCGTGGCCCTGGCACGCGCATTGATCTTCAACCCCGACATCGTGCTGATGGACGAGCCGCTCGGCGCGCTGGACAAGAAGCTGCGCGAGCAAATGCAGTTCGAGATCAAGCGCCTGCACGACCAGCTCGGCTTCACGGTGATCTACGTCACCCATGACCAGACCGAGGCGCTGACCATGTCCGACCGCATCGCCGTGTTCGACCAGGGCGTGGTACAGCAGTGCGCGCCGCCGCACGTGCTCTACGAACGCCCGGCCAACCTGTTCGTCGCCGATTTCATCGGCGAGAGCAACAAGCTGCGCGGCGCGATCGAGGCGGTCGAGGCCGACAGCGTCCGCGTGCGCCTGGAGGACGGCGGCCTGGTCAGCGCCCTGAAAGCCAACTGCTGCGACCTGGGCCAGCCGACCACGGTGTCGATCCGCCCGGAGAAGCTCACCTTCACCGAACGCCTGGGCGATGCCGGCAACCGGGTCCGCGCCCGTTTCGTCACCAGCCACTACGTCGGCGAATACATCCGCTACCACTTCGAGACCGCCAACGGCAGCGAACTGGTGGTGAAGAACATGAACGACAGTTCGGCGCCACCACTCGCGCCGGGCGACGAAATTGCCCTGGCCTGGCTGCCGCAGGACAGCCAGGCCCTGGATGGGCAGGAAGCCCCCAAACCGGTGTAGCAGCTATGACTTGCAGCACCACGACGCATCACCTCACTGCAACAGGCAACGGAGCACACACATGGCTAGATCACTGACTACCAGCGTTTCCGCATTCGCCCTGAGCGCCGCGCTGGCCGCGGCATCCCTCACCGCCAGCGCCCAGGAATCGCTGACGGTGGTGTCCTGGGGCGGCGCCTACGGCGCGGCGCAGCAGAAACACGTCATCGACCCGTTCCAGAAGGACACCGGCGTCAGGGTGCTGTTCGAGGACTACTCCGGCGGCATCGCCGAGATGAAGGCGCAGGTCGAGTCCGGCAACATCCAGTGGGACGTGGTCGACTTCGAAGTGATCGACCTCGAACGCGCCTGCTCCGAAGGCCTGCTGGAAGAAGTGCCGCGCGACATCCTGCCGCCGGGCGACGACGGCACGCCGGCCGCCGAGGACTTCATTCCCGAGGCGCTGGCCAGCGAATGCGCGGTCGGCAACATCGTCTGGTCGGTGGTGTTCGCCTACAACGAGCGCACCATCGGCGGCACCAAGGCCGAAACCCTGGCGGACTTCTTCGACACCGCCAAGATTCCCGGCAAGCGCGCCCTGCGCAAACGCCCGCAGGTGAACATGGAGTGGGCGCTGCTGGCCGACGGCGTGGCGCCGGAGGATGTCTACGAGGTGCTCGGCACGCCGGAAGGCCAGCAGCGCGCCTTCGCCAAGCTGGACACCCTGAAGAAGGACATCGTCTGGTTCGAATCCTGGTCGCAGGCGCCGCAACTGCTCAACGACGGCGGCGCGGTACTGGTGCAATCGGCCAACGGGCGCTTCTACGACTCGATCCGCCAGGAAGGCAAACCCTTCGTCATCGTCTGGGACGGCCACGTCTACGACCTCGATGCCTGGGCCGTGCTCAAGGGCACGCCGAAGAAGGACCTGGCCTTCAAGTTCATCGCCTATGCCACCCAGTCCAAGCCGCTGGCCGGCATGCCCGACGTCGCCTATGGTCCGACGCGCAAGTCGTCCATGCCGCTGGCGGACCAGAGCGCCGCGCCGCACCTGCCGACCGCGCACCTGGACGAGGGCATCCAGGCCGGTTCGGAGTTCTGGGCCGATCATGGTGAATCCCTCGGCGAGCGCTTCAACGAGTGGCTGCTGAAGTGATCATCCTGCGCCCCTTCGCTCCGGCGCAGGGGCGCTGCACCGGAGTATCGCCTTGACCATTCTGACCCGTGCCGAAGCCGGCCAGGCCAGCGTCAGTCGGCGCAAGAAGCGCCTGCTGGCCTTCGCTTTCGTCGTGCCGCTGCTGCTGTTTCTCCTGCTGAGCTTCGTCGCGCCCATCGCCAGCATGCTCTGGCGCAGCGTCTACCACCCTACCGTCGCCGAGCTGATTCCCATCACCCTGGAACGGCTCGGCCAGTGGGACGGTACGGGAACACCGGAACCCGCCACCCTGGCGGTGTTCGTCGAAGAACTGCACGGGTTGGCCAAGGAACGCCGGTCCGGCAAGCTGGCCGAGGAACTCAACCGGACGCAGGCGGGCATGTCCAGCATGGTCAAGTCGACCGCGCGCCGGGTCGGCCGGCTGAGCCCCGAGGAACTCCAGCAGCAGGGGGTGCAAACCCTGCTCGACGCCCATCGCAACTGGTCGAGAACGGAAACCTGGCTGGCGGTCCAACGCGCCGGTCAGGTCTATACCTACAACTACTACCTGACCGCGCTGGACCTGGAGCTGCATCCCGAGCATGGCATCCAGGCCCGCGACACCGAAATCTATCGTCAGCTCTACGCCAAGACGCTGAAGATGGCGCTGGCGATCACCGCCCTCTGCGCCCTGCTCGGCTATCCGCTGGCCTACTACCTGGCCAGCCTGCCGAGCAACCGCGCCAACCTGCTGCTGGTGCTGGTGCTGCTGCCGTTCTGGACCTCGCTGCTGGTGCGTACCACCGCCTGGATCGCACTGCTGCAGACCAACGGCGTGATCAACAGCTTCCTGCAGGGCATCGGCCTCATCGCCGCGCCGTTCGAGATGCTCTACACCTCGTTCGCCACCGTGCTGGCGATGACCCACATCCTGCTGCCGTTCATGATCCTGCCGCTGTACAGCGTGATGCGCGGCATCGATCCCAGCTACCTGCGCGCCGCCCTCTCGCTCGGTGCCCGGCCGCTGCCGGCCTTCGCCCGCATCTATTTCCCGATGACCCTGCCGGGGCTGAGCGCCGGCGCGCTGCTGGTGTTCATCATCTCGGTGGGCTACTACATCACCCCGGCGCTGGTCGGCGGCACCGACGGGCAGATGATCAGCAACATCATCGCCTTCCACATGCAGTCGTCGAACAACTGGGAGCTGGCCGCCGCGCTGGGCTCGCTGCTGCTGGCGCTGATCCTGCTGCTGTACTGGGTGTACGACCGTTTCGTCGGTGCCGGCAGCATCAAACTCGGATGATATCGAGCGGCAAGCTTCAAGCCACAAGCTTAAAGCCAGGGCCGCTCCGCCTTTGCTCTTACTTAAAGCTTGAAGCTTGCGGCTTACAGCTATTTCTCAGGATGACATGCAATGAAAACCCCATCCTATTACGGCTTCTGGCATCACCTGGGCAACCGGCTGCTCAAGCTATTCTCCTGGCTGGTGCTGCTGTTCCTGATCCTGCCGATCCTGGTGATCGTGCCGCTGTCGTTCAACGCCGAGCCGTTCTTCAGCTTCACCGAAGGCATGCTCCGCCTGCAGCCGGACGCCTGGTCACTACGCTGGTACGAGCAGGTCTTCAGCGACCCGCGCTGGCTGCTGGCGATCAAGAACAGCTTCATCATCGGCTTCTTCGCCACCCTGCTGGCGACCGTGCTCGGCACCTGCGCAGCGGTGGGCCTGGCCCGCGCGGAGATGCCGCTGCGGCGCTTCATCACCGCGCTGCTGCTGTCGCCGATGATCGTCCCGCTGATCATCACTGCAGCCGGGATGTTCTTCTTCTACTCCAGCCTGAACCTCGCCGGCAGCCATCTGGGGGTGATCATCGCCCATGCCGCGCTGGGTACGCCGTTCGTGATCATCACCGTCACCGCGACGCTGACCGGCTTCGACTACTCGCTGGCACGCGCCGCGCTGAACCTCGGCGCCTCGCCACTGCGGGTGTTCCTCGACGTGATCCTGCCGCTGATCCGCCCCGGGGTGATTTCCGGCGCGCTGTTCGCCTTCATCACCTCGTTCGACGAAGTGGTGGTGGTGCTGTTCATGGCCGGTCCGCAACAACGCACCATCCCGCGGCAGATGTTTTCCGGACTGCGCGAGCAGATCAACCCGAGCATCCTGGCGGTGGCCACCCTGTTGATCCTGTTGTCGATCGTCCTGCTGCTGACGCTCGAGCTGCTGCGCCGCCGCGCGGAGCGCATGCGCGGTATCGAGATACCTCAGTGAGTTCCGATGGGCGTGAAGTAGCACCAGAGCCTATGCCTATGAATACCAACCAATTGATATCTAAGCGCCGAATACGAGTGCAGCACCTGCCCGAGGACGACTGCAGAACATCCTGCTCGGCAGCGCCCGCCACCTCGACAGCCACATGCAGCAACTCGGGCGCGGCGCCCAGGGCCCGGACTACCCGGAGCACCCGGTGATCGCCGAAACGCGCTACATCAAGAGCCTGATCTGCCGTCTGCTGCCGAGCGGTTGAGCGGCACGCCCTCCGGTATTCTCGAGCCTTCCCGCTCTCCCTGAAGGGTGGCCGTCAGCAGCGTTTCACCAGGGCGGGACTCGATCCGCAGGCGCCCGCCCATGCGCTCGATGCGCATGCGCATGCTGCTCATGCCGACCCCGGTGCCCGCTGCAAGTACGGCATCCACCTCGAATCCCCGACCATCGTCACGTATCCAGAGGCTCAGGCCATTCTCCGCCTCGGCACGCACCCCCACGTCCAACCGGGTGGCGCCCGCATGCTTGAGCACATTGGTCAGCGCCTCTTCGAGAAAGCGCGTCAGCGCCAGCAACTGCGGCGGTGTGAACCTGCCAGGCCAATGCTCGGGCAGATTCCAATGCGACTCGATGCCCAGATCGTCGAACAGGTCGATGAAACGCCGCCGCACCGGTGCCAACCATTCCTGCGGCGATTGCCAGGCGGGCACCACAGACGAGCCGTCGATGACATCGCGCAGATCGCTGCGCAGCGTCTTCAGCACGGAGAGGAACTGAGCATCCTTGAGCCCCTCGCCATGCTCGATGCGGGTGATCGAACGCATCAGCGAGCTGCCCAGACCGTCATGCAGGTCATGAGTCAGGCGCAGGCGTTCGTTGAGGCGAATGTTGTCGGCTTCCAGTTGGTGCTCGCGCTGCAGCGTCTGGATCAACTCCGCGCGCGTGCTGTCCACGGTTGCCTGCAATTCATCGTTGAAGCGCTCGATGCGGCGCAGGCTGCTGGCGAAGCGCGTCGCCAGGACCAGGAACATCACCATCGACAAGGCAGGGGCCGACAGCGCGGCATACACCCCGGTGACGTCAAGCCAGCCCATGAACGCCAGGAACTCATATATCGACAATGCCGACATGAACACCCCGAACAGCATCAGGCGGGCTTCTTGCACACGGTGCGCATGCCAAAGGAGCTGCATGGCGACAACGAACAAGACCAGCCTGAGCGCAAAGGCAGAGATTAGCTGCAGTTGCCCGATGTACATCTGCGGCACCAGCACCGCAGCCACAGTGAACAGGATCGCCCCAGCCCAGACGACTCTTCCAAGGCGCGCAAAGCGCATGCCGCCGAACGACCAGATGAACATGCAGAACACCGGGCAATACAGCGCCAGCGCCCCCTGGCTCAGGCGATCCCAAACCTCACCGTTGGTGAATGGCCAGGCCGTGGTCACCAGCATATTGCCAAGGCCAACCGACCACAGCAGCGAAGCCAGCGCGAACCAGCCAAAGGTACGTTCCTGGCGACGAATCAGCCAGAACGTCAGGAACAGCACGCCCAACACTAGGGAAATCAGCAGGCTGACAAAAATGATCTCTCGCTGCTCCAACAGTTGCTGGCGATACTCCGGCCAGACCTGCTCAGAGCCCCCCAGGCGCACCGTCCCCAGGCCCGGCGCCGCATGCTCCGAACCGACCAGGCGAATCCACAGCGTATTGGCCTCCCGCTGACTGGAGACTGGCAACAGCCAGTAGCGCGGCAGGTTCCAGCTGCGAGACAAGGGCTCGACAAGGCTCTCGTCGCGCCAGATCAGATCGTCGTTGAGCCACACCTCACCGGCCATGACCATGCGACTGATATTCAGCGCCAGTGGCTCAGCCGGGCAATCGGCCTGCCAGTCCAGCCGATACCACACCGGCCCGAGAAAGCCGGGCCAGTGGCGCTGCCACAGATCCGGCAGGGTTACCGGCTGCCAGCCTTCGAGCGGGCGTACGCCATCGCCGGCCCGCTCGGGAGCCACCAGCACACGGGTAATGCTCGCCTGGCAGTTCGCCTGTGCTGGGCTCGGAAACCAAGGCAACAGGACCAGCAGCAGGATCAGGGCAACAAACCGCGCTGCCTGGCCTCGTTCACCGCGCGGGTGCGCGAGGAGACGGCCAGCTTGCGGTAGATCCGTTTGATATGGCATTCGACTGTATAGCGAGAAATGGTCAACTGTTCGGCGATTTCCCGGTTGCTCAACCCGCGGGAAACCCATTCAAGAATCTCGCTCTCGCGGGTGCTGAGTGCTTCTGCTTCGCTCGTATCGGCAGGCTTGTGCAGCGGTGCCGCCGGCAGCAGGGTGAGGATGCGTCGCGCGATGAACGGATCGATCGGCGCACCGCCACGCAGCACGCTACGAATCGACAGGCTCACCTCCAGATCATCGCGTTCCTTGAGCACATAACCCGTGGCCCCGGCCCGCAGCGCACCAAGGATCGCCTCCTCGGTACTCCAGGCCGAAATCACCAGAATCCACAGCGCCGGGTCCTGCGCGCGCAACTCCTGAATCAGCTCGATGCCATTGCCATCGGGCAGGCCCAGATCCACCAGCACCATCGCCAGCGGATGGCTACCGACATGCGCACGCGCCTCGGCCAGGTTCACCACGAAGCTCACCGCCTCGCTGGCATAGCCGATTTCGCCGAGCACCCGCGCCAGCCGCTGACGCATCAGCGGGTCGTCCTCGACTACCAGCACCGGCGCAGGCAGCAGAACATCATCAGGGGCAGTGCTGGCGGTCGACATCAGCGAAGGGACTCGGAGCAGGTCAGTGAAGAGCAGCGAGTGTGGCACGCAATAGAGGCTCCGCCTATCACCGAAATCAGGTATAGCCAAGCCTTGCCGCATTGCGCAAGGCAGGGCAGTCGCATCAATGCTTCACCTGCCACGCCCCATCGAGGCAAAGCGCCTCCCACGAACCGGGCGTGCCGTGGGAGGCGCTTTAGCGGCAAATCTTGGCAGGCGTATCGGCCTGTATGGGCTGGCCCGGCATCGCATTCGCCCGCAATCGCGTCGGTAAAAAATCACCGAAATTACCTAGTTTCAGTGATAGCCAGTCGCCAACACCTCCCGTCCAATACCCGTTCTTGTAAGGCCTGCGTGCCCAACTCCCGGCTCGCCCCTTGTCGCTCCACGTCTGGGCAAACCGGCCGGTCTTCATTGTTAAAGGGATTACACCATGAACCGCACCTACGCCCTTGTCTGGAACCCAAGCCTCGGCGCCTGGAGCGTGACCGATGAGCACGCCCGCCGCCGCGCCAAAGGCGCAGGCGCTATACTCGCGGCCTCCCTGCTGCTGCCGCTCACGGCAATCGCCGCCGACCTGCCCACCGGTGGCCAGGTGGTATCCGGCAGCGGCCAGATCGGCACGCCCTCGAACAGCCAGATGGTCATCGACCAGGCCAGCAACAAGCTCGCCATCGACTGGCAAAGCTTCGATATCGGCGCCGGTAACAAGGTGACCTTCAACCAGCCCGGCACCGACTCGATTGCCCTGAACCGTGTGCTAGGTGCAGACGGCTCGAAGATCATGGGCCAGCTCGATGCCAATGGACGGGTGTTCATCATCAACCCCAACGGCGTGCTCTTTAGCCAGGGCGCGCAGGTCAACGTCGGCGGCCTGGTAGCCTCTACGCTGGACCTCAGCAACAGCGACTTCGAAGCGGGCAACTACCAGTTCAAGGGCAACGGCAGCAACGCCAGCGTCATCAACAACGGCCAGATCACCGCAGCCGACGGCGGCAGCGTCGCCCTGCTCGGTGGCACCGTCAGCAACAACGGCGTGATCGTCGCCAACCAGGGCAGCGTGACCCTGGCTGCCGGCAATGCGATGACGCTCGATTTCGCCGGCGACGGCCTGCTCAACGTGCAGGTCGATGAAGCCCTGGTCGATGCCCTGGTGGAAAACCACCAACTGATCCGCGCCGATGGCGGCCAGGTGTTGCTCACCGCCAATGCCGGTGAAGCCCTGCTGAAAACCGTGGTCAACAACACCGGGGTCATCGAAGCCCGAACCCTGGGTGAAAAGGACGGCAAGATCGTCCTGCTCGGCGACTTCGACGGCGGCACCGTGCAGGTGGCCGGCACCCTGGATGCCAGTGCGCCCAACGGCGGCAATGGCGGCTTTGTCGACACCAGTGGCGCCCATGTGCAGATTCAGGACGGCACCCGGGTGACCACCCTGGCGGCGGACGGCAAGACCGGCGAATGGCTGATCGACCCGACCGACTTCACCGTCAGCGCGGGCAGCGCCGCCCATACCGGCAGCGGCATCGGTGCCGACACCCTGAGCAATAACCTCAATAGCACCAGCGTCATCCTGCAGACCATGGCGGCGGATAACGGCACGGACAAGGGCGATATTCACGTCAATGCCGACATCACTTACACAGCCAACCAACTCACCCTGACCGCCCACAACGCCATCAACCTGAACGCAGTGATCAACGTGAACGGCAGCGGCACGCTGGCGATGAACCACGGCGCCGGCAGTATCAACGCCAGCTTTGGGGAGAGCGGCGGTTTTAAAGGCAAGGTCAACTTTGCGGGCAGCGGTGCAGGTCTGCTGACCATCAATGGCGCGGGCTACACCGTCATCAAGAATATGTCTGCCTTGCAAGGCATGGTCGAAGGCAACTACGCGCTGGGCGGCGACCTGGACGCCAGCAACGTGGCGAACTTTGCTCCCATTGGCTTTTTCACTGGCACCTTCGATGGCCTGGGCCACACCATCAGCGGCCTGACCATCAACCGCCCCGATCAAGGTAACGTGGGCCTGTTCGGTTCTATCATCGACGCCACGCTGCGCAATGTGGGGCTGGAAGGCGGCAGCATGACGGGGAAAGATAATGTGGGCGGGCTGGCGGGCTACAACAGCAGCAGTCACATCCACCATGTCTATGCCACGAGCAGTGTGACGGGGGTTACAACAGAGGGGGATATGGGCAGCGAAGGCGGCTTGAAGGTGGGCGGGCTGGTGGGTTTTATGTACAGCAGCCTCGGCAGCAGTGCCAGCATCAGTCACGCCTATGCCACGGGCGCTGTCACGGGCTCTAGCAATGTGGGTGGGTTGGTGGGGAGCAATAGCAGCATCTTCGGTAGCAGCAATAGCAGCATCAGCCACGCTTATGCCACGGGGGCTGTCACGGGTTCTAACAATGTGGGCGGGTTGGTGGGGAGCAATAGCAGCAGCTACGATAGCAGCAATAGCAGCATCAGCCACGCTTATGCCACGGGGGCTGTCACGGGTTCTAGCAATGTGGGCGGGTTGGTGGGGAGCAATAGCAGCTTATATAGCAACAATAGCAGCATCAGCCACGCTTATGCCACGGGGGCTGTCACGGGTCCTAGCAATGTGGGCGGGCTGGTGGGCGACAACAGCTCCCTCAGTGGCGGTGGCACCAGCATTACCGACAGCTTTTGGGACACCAATACCACCGGCCAGAGCGGCAGCGCAGGCGGCGGCACGGGCAAATCCACCGCCGAGATGCAGAGCAAGGCCACCTACGCTGGCTGGGATTTCGACAGCACCTGGCGCATCGGCGCCACCGGCGCGGGCACGGACGGCTACGCCTTTTACGGCCTACCTACGCTGCAAGGCGTTACGCGCAAGACGGACTACCAGTATTTCGACTCAGGCCTCGGCACCGAAGCCAGCCCCTGGACGCTGGCCAACTGGCAGCAGCTGCAGAACATCAACACCAACGCCACCACCCTGGCAGGGTATTTCCAGCTCAAAGCCGATCTGGATCAAAACAGCCAGGGCTACCACAGCCTGGCCAGCGCTACAGCCAATGACGGCGCGGGGTGGAAGCCGCTTGGCGATGGCAGCAGCGGCACCGACGACACGCGCTTCACTGGCACACTGAAAGGCCAGGGCCACACCATTGGCGACCTGGTGGTGAACGTCACCCGCCCGAGCTTTACCGCCGGTAGCGGCACTACGAATAGCTATGCGGGCCTGTTTGGCATGACCAGCAGCGGTGCATGGATCGAGCAAGTGGGGCTGATTGATGCAAGGGTCTCGGCCAGCGGGGCGGATACGAACCAGGCAGGGGCGCTGGTGGGGGCTGTAAGCGGCAGCACCACCATCACCCAAAACTATGTCAGCAACGCCAACGTGACCGCATCGGGCGGCCAGAGCAGCTATGCCGGCGGCTTGCTAGGCCGCAGTTCCGGCATCTATGACATTAGGCCGAACATCAACCAAAACTATGCCAGCGGTCATGTCAGCGCCTTGGACGGCAGCTCGTTCACCTATGCAGGTGGCCTGGTGGGCAGCATCGGCGGGGGCGATATCGATGATAGCTATGCCAGTGTCATCGCCACCGCTACGAGTGAAAACGGCGACTACACCTATGCCGGAGGGCTGATTGCATCCCTCGTCAACAGCTCCCAGTTCAGGACCACTGTGACCAACAGCTTCTGGGATAGCAACTTGACCAGCGAGAGCAAAGGCGGTACCGGCAAAACCACCGAGCAACTGCAACAACTGCAAACGTTCACCGACGCGGGCTGGGATATCGACGATGCAGGCGGCACCGGCAAAGTCTGGCGCATCTACGAAGGCCAGACCGGACCGCTGCTGCGCGGTTTCTTGAAGCAAGTCACCGTCACGGCGGATACCAGCAGCATCACCGGCAAAACCTACGACGGCACCGCCGCCACTGGTACCGCTACCTACAGCACCAACGTGCCCGGCGCGGCGCTTGACGGCACACTGAGCTACGCCACCAACAGCAAGAACGCAGCCACCTACAGCACCGCAGATAACAGCCTGACGATCAGCAAGAGATTGTATTCCGGCCAGCAGGGCTATGACATCAGCTATGCGAGCACGAACACCAGCCTGACCATCGACAAGGCCGATCTGGCCGTCAGCGGTATCAGCGCCAACAACAAGACCTACGACGCAACAAACG
>NZ_JADDIX010000054.1:1035-20665 GCF_015070855.1 Pseudomonas lopnurensis | reverse complement strand
ACCAAGCAGAAGTACCTGCCCAAGCTCGCCAGCGGCGAATGGATCGGCTGCTTCGGCCTGACCGAGCCGAACCATGGCTCCGATCCGGGCTCGATGGTCACCCGGGCGAAGAAGGTCGATGGCGGCTATCGCCTCAGTGGCAGCAAGATGTGGATCACCAACAGCCCGATCGCCGACGTCTTCGTGGTCTGGGCCAAGGACGACGAAGGGCAGATTCGCGGCTTCGTACTGGAGAAGGGCTGGCAAGGCCTGACCGCCCCGGCGATCCATGGCAAGGTCGGCCTGCGCGCGTCGATCACCGGCGAGATCGTGATGGACAACGTGTTCTGCCCCGAAGAGAACGCCTTCCCCGAGGTGCGCGGCTTGAAGGGGCCGTTCACCTGCCTGAACAGTGCGCGCTACGGCATCAGCTGGGGCGCGCTGGGCGCCGCCGAGTTCTGCTGGCATGCCGCCCGCCAGTACGTGCTCGACCGCCAGCAGTTCGGCCGTCCGCTGGCGGCCAACCAGCTGATCCAGAAGAAACTCGCCGACATGCAGACCGAAATCACCCTCGCCCTGCAGGGTTGCCTGCGCCTTGGGCGCATGAAGGACGAGGGCACGGCGGCGGTGGAGATCACCTCGATCATGAAGCGCAACAGTTGCGGCAAGGCGCTGGACGTGGCGCGCATGGCCCGCGACATGCTGGGCGGCAACGGCATCAGCGACGAGTTCGGCGTGGCGCGGCATCTGGTCAACCTCGAGGTGGTCAACACCTACGAAGGCACCCACGACGTGCATGCGCTGATCCTCGGGCGGGCGCAGACGGGTATCCAGGCGTTTTGTTGAGCGGCAAGCCGCAAGCTACAAGCGGCAAGCTAAAAGCATGCTCATCCGTAACCCGGCTTCAGGCTGCAACTCTTGCGGCTTGAAGCTTGCAGCTTGAGGCTTCCCATGTCCGGCGCCCTGTCCCATATCCGCGTCCTCGACCTGTCCCGCGTGCTCGCCGGGCCCTGGTGCGGGCAGATTCTCGGCGACCTCGGTGCCGAGGTGATCAAGGTCGAGCGGCCTGGCACCGGCGATGACACCCGCCACTGGGGGCCGCCGTTCCTGCGCGACGAACAGGGCGCCGATACCTCCGAAGCCGCCTACTACCTGGCCGCCAACCGCAACAAGCAGTCGCTGACCGTGGATTTCACCCAGGCCGAGGGGCAGCGCATCGTCCGCGAGCTGGCGGCGCAGTGCGACGTGCTGCTGGAAAACTTCAAGGTCGGCGGGCTGGCGGCCTACGGGTTGGACTACCAAAGCCTCAAGGCGATCAATCCGCGGCTGGTCTATTGCTCGATCACCGGTTTCGGCCAGGACGGGCCCTACGCCCAGCGCGCCGGCTACGACTTCATGATCCAGGGCCTCGGCGGTCTGATGAGCCTGACCGGCCGTGCCGACGGCGAGGAAGGTGCCGGGCCGATCAAGGTCGGCGTGGCGCTGACCGACATACTCACCGGGCTGTACGCCGCGGTCGGCGTGATGGCGGCGCTGAATCATCGTGAGCAGAGCGGCCTCGGCCAGTACATCGATACCGCGCTACTGGACGTGCAGGTCGCCTGCCTCGGCAACCAGGCGCTCAACTACCTGGCCACCGGCGTGTCGCCCAGGCGCATGGGCAATGCCCATCCGAACATCGTGCCCTACCAGGATTTTCCCACGGCCGATGGCGACATCATTCTCACCGTCGGCAACGATGGGCAGTTCCGTCGCTTCTGCGAGGTGGCCGGGCATCCGGAGTGGGCGCAGGACCCGCGCTTCGCCAGCAACAAGGCACGGGTCGCCCATCGCGCCGAGCTGATTCCGCTGATCCGCCAGGCCACGGTGTTTCGCAGCACCGCCGAATGGGTGGCGGCGCTGGAGCAGGCCGGGGTGCCCTGCGGGCCGATCAACGACCTGGCGCAGGTATTCGCCGATCCGCAGGTGCGGCACCGCGGCCTGAAGGTCGAGATGGCGCATCCGCTGTCCGGCAGCGTGCCGCAGGTGGCCAGCCCGCTGCGCCTGTCCGCCTCGCCGGTGGCCTACCGCAACCCACCGCCGCTGCTCGGTGAGCACAGCGAGGCGCTGTTGCGGCGCCTGCTGGGCATGAGCGAAGAGCAGATCGCCGGGCTGCGCGAAGCCGGCGTCATCTAGAGGCTGTTGCCATTTCCTTCGCGGCTCGCGACGAAACGACAACTGACCCTAGCAGGCCGTCAGAACCCTTCCAGCACGATCTTGCCCTTGGCCTTGCCGCTTTCCAGCAGGGCATGGGCGCGGCGCAGGTTGGCCGCGTTGATGGTGCCGAAGTGCTCGCCGAGCGTGGTGCGCAGCACACCTTCGTCGACCAGCGCGCTGACCCGCTGCAGCAGGCGGTGCTGCGCGATCATGTCCGGCGTCTCGAACAGCGAACGGGTGAACATCAGCTCCCAGTGCAGCGACAGGCTCTTGCGCTTGAGCTTCATCACGTCCAGCGCCTGGGCCGGGTCGTCGATCAGCCCGAGGCGGCCCTGCGGCGCCAGGGCTTCGACCAACTGGTCGAAGTGGCGGTCGGTCTGGGTCAGGCTGGCGACATGGCTCACGCTGGCGAAGCCGGCGCGCTGCAGCTCGCCCTGCAGCGGCTGGCTGTGATCGATGACGTGATGGGCGCCCAGCTCGCGTGCCCAGGCCTGGGTTTCCGGGCGCGAGGCGGTGGCGATCACGCTGACTTCGGTCAACTGGCGGGCCAGCTGCAGCATGATCGAACCGACGCCGCCGGCGGCGCCGACGATCAGCAACTGCTGACCGGCACCCTGGCCTTCGACCAGCTGCAGGCGCTCGAACAGCAGTTCCCAGGCGGTGATGGCGGTCAGCGGCAGTGCGGCGGCCTCGGCGAAGTCGAGGCTCCGGGGCTTGCGCCCGACGATGCGCTCGTCCACCAGGTGCCGTTCGCTATTGGCGCCGGCACGGGCGATCGAACCGGCGTAGAAGACCTCGTCGCCGACCTTGAACAGACTGGTCTCGCTGCCGACCGCCACCACCACGCCGGCGACGTCCCAGCCCAGTACCTTCGGCTGATTCGGCTCGGGCTGCGTGTTGCGGCGTACCTTGGTGTCCACCGGGTTGACCGAGATGGCGCGCACCTCCACCAGCAGGTCGCGTGGGCCCGGCACCGGTTCGGGCAATTCGACGTCCAGCAGGGCTTCGGGATGCTCTACCGGAAGGGAGTCGAGGTAGGCGACGGCTTTCATGGGGTTTCTCCATAGGGGCGGATGAGTTCTGGCATCCTCGTTTATTTGACGCGGAGGAAAAACGGGGCGATAAGCGAGGCTCTTTCAACAGGATTTTGAAAATGCTGCGCTTCGACGACCTGCACTTGTTCGTTCGAACGGCCGAGGCCGGCAGCCTTTCGGCCGCCGCGCGGGTGCTGGACATCTCACCGGCGGTGGCCAGCGCGGCGTTGAAGCGCCTCGAAAGCGCACTCGACGCGCGGCTGTTCGTACGCTCGACGCGCAGCCTGCGGCTGACGGCCGAGGGCGAGTTGTTCCTCGGCCATGCCCGGGCGGCGCTGGCCAGCCTGGCGGAGGGTACGCAACTGCTCGCCGGTGGGCGGGAGGCGATCAGCGGCGTGCTGCAGCTCTCGGCACCTTCGGATTTCGGTCGCAACGTGCTGCTGCCCTGGCTGGACGCGTTCCAGGCGCGCCACCCCCAGCTGCAGGTTCGGCTGCTGCTGGGCGACGGGCTCACCGATCTGTTCCGCCAGCCGGTGGATATCGTCCTGCGCTACGGCGCTCCGGAAGATTCCAGCCTGGTGGCGCTGCCTGTCGCCGCCGCCAATCGGCGGGTGCTGTGCGCTGCGCCAGCGTATCTGCAGCGTCACGGGGTGCCGCGCCGGCTGGAGGACTTGCGCGAGCACAATTGCCTGCGCTTCATGCTGGCCGGGCGCGTGCACGACCGCTGGTGTTTCCATGAGGGGCGCCGGCAACTCGAGGTGCAGGTCGCTGGCGACCGGGTCAGCGATGACGCCGATGTGGTAAGGCGCTGGGCGCTCGCCGGAGCCGGGCTGGCCTACAAGTCGTGGCTGGATATCGCCGACGATGTCGCCGCGGACCGCTTGCGCGTGTTGCTGCCGCAGTGCCTCGGCGAGGTGGCGCCGCTCAGCCTGCTCTGCGCCCATCGCGCGCAGCTGAGCAAACCGGTGCGGCTGTTGCGCGAGCACCTGCACGAGCGCTGCGCCGTTCTGCTGGCACGGGCGCCCTGGCAGACCTAGCAATGGACCGGCGCAGGCGGTTTGCTCTTCGCAGCCTGAACTCTCGCGACGCTTGGCTATCCTTATTCCAGTATCATTCCAGTATCGATAACGGATGGACGAGCGGACCATGTATATGCAGCGCTTCAGATTCAGCTGGCACCTGACGGTTGTCGTTCTTCTCTCCTGGCTGCTCGCCGGCTGCGGCATCAACAACATTCCGACCTACGACGAGCAGGTCAAGGCCGCCTGGTCGCAGGTGGAGAACCAGTACCAGCGCCGCGCCGACCTGATTCCCAACCTGGTGGAGACGGTCAAGGGCTTCGCCCGCCAGGAGCAGGAAACCCTCACCGCCGTGGTCGAGGCGCGCGCCAGGGCCACCTCGATCCAGGTCGACGCCGCCACGCTGGACGACCCGCAGCAACTGCAGCGCTTCCAGGCGGCGCAGAACCAGTTGACCGGCGCCTTGAGCCGGCTGATGGCGGTGTCCGAGCGCTATCCGGAGCTCAAGTCCAACCAGAACTTCCTTGCCCTGCAGTCGCAGCTCGAAGGCACCGAGAACCGTATCGCCGTGGCCCGGCGCGATTTCATCGCCGCGGTGGAACGCTACAACACCGAGATCCGCACCTTCCCCGGGCGCATCTGGCACAAGCTGATGTACAGCGACATGCCGATCCGCGAGAACTTCGAGGCCACGGCCGAGAACGCCGAGCAGGCGCCGCAAGTCCAGTTCCAATGATCCGGGCGCTGGCACTGATACTCGGCCTGCTGGTCTGCGCCACTGGCGCCTCGGCCCAGCAAGCCGGCCTGCCGGCGCTGAGCGGCCGGGTGGTGGACCAGGCCGAGCTGCTCGATGCCCAGGCCGAGGCGCGTCTGACCAGCCTGCTCGCCGCCCACGAGCAGGCGAGCGGCGAGCAGCTCGTGGTGGTCACCGTGCCGGATCTGCAAGGGCGCAGCATCGAGGAGTTCGGCGTGGAGCTGGGTCGCAGCTGGGGCATCGGGCAGAAGGGCGAGGACAACGGTGCGCTGCTGATCGTCGCCCGCGATGACCGCAAGATCCGT
The DNA here is from genome assembly GCF_015070855.1 of Pseudomonas lopnurensis. GTDB lineage: Bacteria > Pseudomonadota > Gammaproteobacteria > Pseudomonadales > Pseudomonadaceae > Stutzerimonas > Stutzerimonas lopnurensis. Next base: position 15,378 of record NZ_JADDIX010000054.1, on the reverse strand, counting down.
ATCGAGGTCGGCTACGGGCTGGAGGGCCGGCTGACCGATGCGCAGTCCTCGGTGATCATCAACCGCATCATCGCTCCAGCGTTCCAGCGTGGCGACTTCACCGCGGGCATCACGGAGGGCGCGGCGGCGATGATCAAGGTACTCGGCGGCGACCCGCTGCCGCCGGAGCTGCGCCCGGTGATGCCAATGGGGCAGCAGCAGCCCGGTGGGCTGGGCATATTGGGGTTTTTCCTGATGCTGGTAGCGATCTTCGTCATTGGTGGTGGCCGTGGCGGACGTGGCGGTGGCCGCCGCGCCTTGCTGCTCGGGGCGCTGCTGGGCGGCATGGGCCGCGGTGGCGGCTTTGGCGGCGGGGGCTTCGGTGGCGGAGGTTTCGGCGGCGGCGGTGGCGGCTTCGGTGGCGGTGGCGCCTCCGGCGGCTGGTAATTCGATAATGGACGCGCAATGACCTTACTGAGCGAAAGCGAACTGCAACAGGTGGCCGAGGCGATCGACCGGATCGAGCACGACACCGATGCCGAAGTGGTGACGGTGCTCGCCGCCCAGGCCGACGACTACCGCTATATCCCGCTGCTCTGGGCCAGCCTGATCGCATTGCTGGTACCCGGCGCCGCGCTGTTCTTCACCGGCTGGCTGGGCGCCTGGCAACTGTTGCTGGTGCAATGGGCGACCTTCATCGTGCTGGCCTGGGCGTTCCGCAGCCCGGCACTGACCAGCCGCCTGATCCCGCGTTCGGTGCGCCACTGGCGGGCCTGCAATCTGGCTCGGCGGCAGTTCATCGAGCTCAACCTGCACCACACCGACGCCGATACCGGCGTGCTGATCTTCGTCTCCGAGGCCGAGCGCTACGTGGAGATTCTGGTCGACCGCGGCATTTCCAGCCGCATCGACAATGCCGCCTGGGAATCGATCGTCGCGACCTTCACCGAACGGGTGAAGCAAGGGCAGGTGCTCGAAGGATTCCTCGGCTGCATCGAAGCCAGCGGCGCGCTGCTGGCGCAGCACGTGCCGAAGACCCACGAACGCAACGAACTGCCCAATCGCCTGGTGCTGTTGCCCTGAGGCGAGGGCGGCGTTCGTGTGCCGCCGCCGCTTCAGGCCATGCCCGGGCCCTGGGGCTCCTGTTCCTGTTGCGCTTCCCCGGCGACCAGCTCGAACAGCGCGTCGGCCGGATTCTCGTAGCCGCTGGCGGCGACCCGCTCCAGGCCATGCGCACCCGGGGCGTGCAGCGGGCTGACGCCGTGGTGGTGGGCGGCGGGCAGCTCGGCGATGGCGGCCAGCACGTCCTCGCCGGGCACGGTTTCCGTTTCCAGCAGGCGCTCGGTGACGTGGTCCAGCGCCGGCCTGAGGCGTAGCAGCAGCGCCATGCAGTCGCGATTGAGCTGCTGCAGCAGCTCGTCGGCCGCTTCCAGCGCCTCGCGCGGATCGCTTTCCAGGTGGGCGTCGCGCACCGCCTGCAGGCTCAGCAGCGAGCCTTTCGGGCCCATGCCCAGGGCGCCGACCATCGACAGGGCGATCTTCGAGGCTTCCTGCAGGTCCTGGCCGGCACCAGAGGACACCTCATGGAAGTACAGCTGCTCGGCGCAGCGGCCGGCCAGCAGCATCTGGATGCGGTTGCGCAGCTCGGACTCCATGTGCAGGCGCTTGTCCTCCACCGGCGTCACCAGCGTCACGCCGAGGGCCTGGCCGCGCGGCAGGATGGTGACCTTCTCCACCCGGCCGACCTTGAGTTCGGCGGCCACCAGCGCGTGCCCGGCCTCGTGCACGGCGATGCGCTTGCGATCGGCCGGCGACATCGGCGTCACGCCGGATGGCTGTTCTCCGATGCGGCAGGTCTCGACGGCATCGACGACGTGGCTCATCTCCACCTGCGTGGCGCCGGCGCGGGCGGCCAGCAGCGCGGCATGATTGACGATATAGGCGATGGCCGCCGGCGTCAGGCCGACGGTGTTGCGCGCCAGCTGGGCGAGATCCAGCCCGGGCGCCGCGCTGATCTTGCCGGCATACAGGCGGAACAGCGCTTCGCGATCTTCCAGCCCCGGCAGGCCGACGGCGATCGAGCGGTCGAAGCGGCCTTCGCGCACCAGCGCCGGATCGAGCGAGTTGGGGAAATTGGTCGCGCCCAGCACCAGCACGCCGCTGGCACCGTCGAAGCCATCCATCTCGGCGAGGAACTGGTTGATGATGCGATTGCTCTCGGCATCGCTGGAGCGCTGCTGCTCGGCGCGTTTGCCGATGCCGTCGATTTCGTCGATGAAGATGATGCACGGCGCCTGCTTGCGCGCGGTGCGAAACAGCGACTTCACTTTCTGGATGCCCACGCCGAAGTACATCGAGGAAAAGTCGCTGCCGGTGACCTGGATGAAACTGGCGTTGGATTCGCTGGCCAGGGCCTTGGCCAGCTGGGTCTTGCCGGTGCCCGGTTCGCCGGTCAGCAGCACGCCCTTGGGTGGGCGGGCGCCGAGCCTGGCGTAGGCCGTCGGGTCGCGCAGGTAGGCGGTGACGTCGCGCAGGGCCTGCTTGGCTTCGGCGGCGCCGATGACGTCGGCGAAGGTGATGCCGCTGCCCTTGCGCTGCACCTGGAAACTGCGGGTCTTCAGACCGAAGTAGATCGCGCCGGCGAGCAGCAGCAGGGCGATCGGCGAGTACGGCAGCAGCATCTTGTAGAGCGGCTTTTCGGCATCGGTCTGGAACAGCGTCAGCGGGAACAGCTCGCCATTACTGCCGGCGTAGTGCTCGAGTAGCAACGCGGCGACGCGTCCGGCCTGGTCCGGCACCCAGTAGCGCTGATCGCTGGCGGTGGTGACGTAGACCGCATCGGTGCCCACGGCGGCGCTGGCGATGGCGCCGTTGCGCAGGTCGCTCATCAGCCTGGAGAGATCGCCGCGGCTGGCTTTCCAGGCGTCGCTGGATGCCTGCAGTTCGGCGAGCATGACCGCCGCCGGGCCGGCGGCAGGGGCTTCGCCCGGGGCGTCGGGCTGCAGCTGCCACCAGGCCAGGGCACCGAGCAGCAACAGCGGGAAAATGAACAGCGCAAGGCCGTGGCGACCTTGCAGCAGACGTGGTTTCTTCATTTCACATCCAATCGGGAAACCCGACGCATCGACAAAACAACCGCCTCGCAGGCGGACCACAGTTTTTGGGGCGGGCGTGAGTACCCGCATGCGCACCCAGGCAGGTGCATGCGGCCGCTAGCATGTTGGATGAAGGTTATGTGCCAGACCGCTGGTCGGATATTGACCTACCGACAGCGGCGAGGATACGGCAAGCGACACCGCCCGAACGATCACACGACGAACGGAAGGCGGGTTTGCGACGAATGACCGGCGCGGATGGGAACCGGCCGGCCATCGGTGCGCTCTGCGAGCGGTGCTCGGCTATTTCTCCACGAAGGCCCGCTCGATCACGTAGTCGCCCGGCTCGCCCTGCTGTGGCGAGACCTCGAAACCCATGGTGTCGAGCATGGCGCTCAGCTCGTCGAGCATCGCCGGGCTGCCGCAGAGCATCACCCGGTCGCTGTCGGGGTTCAGCCGCGGCAGGTCGATGTCGCCGGCGAGCTTGCCGCTCTCGATCAGGCTGGTGATGCGGCCCTGGTTGCGAAACGGCTCGCGGGTGACGGTGGGGTAATAGATGAGTTTGGCGCGTACGTCCTCGCCAAGAAACTCATGTTCCGGCAGTTGCTGCGTCAAGTAGTCGTGATAGGCCAGCTCGCTGACGCGACGCACGCAATGCACCAGCACGATCTTGTCGAAGCGTTCGTAGGCCTCCGGGTCGCGGACGATGCTCATGAACGGCGCGAGCCCGGTGCCGGTGCCGAACAGGTAGAGGTGCTTGCCGGGCCGCAGGTCGTGCATGACCAGGGTGCCGACCGGCTTGCGGCTGACCAGGATCGGATCGCCTGCCTTCAGATGCTGCAGGCGCGAGGTGAGCGGGCCGTCCGGCACCTTGATGCTGAGAAATTCCAGGTGCTCGTCATGGTTGGCGCTGACGATGCTGTAGGCGCGCATCAGCGGTTTGCCCTCGACACCGAGGCCGATCATCACGAAATGGCCATTCTCGAAGCGCAGGCCAGGATCACGGGTGGTGGTGAAGCTGAACAGGGTGTCGTTCCAGTGACGGACGCTGAGAACGCTTTCGGTACCGATTGCAGCCATGGCAAATCCTCCAACAGTCAAAAGGGAAACGAGGCAGGAAAAAATCGTCAGGGCGGGGCCAGCGCCAGCATCCCCATCGCAGCCAGCAGCAGACCGATGCTGAGCGCTATCAGCAGCAGCATTGGCCGCCAGCCCTGGGCGAACAGTTCGCCCAGGGGGGTGCGCATGCCGAGCGCGGCCATGGTGACCAGCAGGCAGGCATTGGATGCGGCAATGAGCCCCTCGCGCAGCCCGACCGGCAGCCAGCCGAGGCTGTTCAGCCCGAACAGGGCGAGAAAGCCGAGCAGGAACAATGGAAGCTCGGCGTTGCCGGAGTCGCCGCGGCGCAGCAGCCAGCCGAGCAGCAACACCAGCGGTGCCAGCAGTGCGACGCGCAACAGTTTGGTCAGGGTGGCGACGTCGCCGGCCTTATCGGACAGCAGATAGCCGGCCCCGGCGGCCTGGGCCACGTCATGGATGCTGGCGCCGAGCAGCAGGCCGCTCTGCACGTCGTCGTATCGCAGCGCGCCGAGCAGCGGCGGGTAGATCAGCATCGACAGGCTGCCCAGGGCGGTGACGCCGACCACCACGCCGAGCAGCCGCCGCTCCTCCAGCCGCCCGGCGGGAATCACCGCGGCCACCGCGATCGCCGCCGACACGCCGCAGATCGCCACCGCCACGCCGGCGACCAGGCTGTGCAGCCGCGGCAGGCCCAGCCAGTGGCCCAGCAGCAATGCCGCGCCGATCACCAGCGGCACGCTGGTCAGCACGATCAGCAATGGCAGGCTGCCGACGCTGAGCAGCTGTTCGACGCCGATCCGCGCGCCCAGCAGTGCCACGCCGATACGCAGCACATGGCGGCTGCAGAAGCTGACGCCGACCTGCATGCGTGCATCGGCGGCCTGGTTGGCGAAGCCGAACCCCAGCAACAGAACCAGCATCAGTGTCGGCGCCGCATAATGCTCGGCCAGAAAGCTGCCGGCCAGCGCCAGCACTCCGCACAGGGCCGCGCCGGGATAGAGCCGGCAGGCCGCGGCGAAAGGCGGTGCGAGCAGTTGCTGGGCGCGGCTGGTCATTGCAGCCGCTCCCCCAGTTCCCGCAGGTAGGCCCAGGGATAAAGCCCGCGGTAGTGGCCGTCGCTGAAATGGAACTGCACGCCGCTGATGCCGGATACCTCCAGCCGATCGACACCGACGTCGGCGTCGATCAGTGTCAGCGCGCCGCGCTGCTGCGCCTGGGCGCACATCGAGCAGGCGCAGGATTTGCGCAGCGCGAGGCAGCTCAGCTGGCTACGCACGCCGTCGGACCAGAGCACTTCGAGCATCTTCTGCGCCTTGCGCAGGCGAATTTCCGTGGGCGGGGCGATCAGGGTCTGGGTGGTCATGGGCAACTCCTCAACCAATCTGGCAAAAGGCCCCGAGCAGGCGCGGCGGATAGCCGTCCAGCACCATCAGGGCAGGGGTTTCCGGCGTCCTGACGAAGCGGCTCTGGTCCTCGACCGGCCGTGCGCTGCCGGTCAGGGCCGCGTTGCCGATCAGCAGCGCCAGCAGGGCGCGGCGGGGCCAACTCGTCATGACAAGTTCGGGCATGGCTCAGCGCTCCAGGAACTGCAGCTTGTCGCTCCGATCGACCCAGGTGTCGGCTTCGGCCAGCGGACTGTTGGTCTGGGTGATCACCGGCCAGACCTCGGCCAGCTCGGCGTTGAGTTCGATGAAATGGCTCTGCTCGGCGGGCAGCGCGTTGTCGGCGAAGATCGCGTCGGCCGGGCATTCCGGTGCGCAGAGACTGCAGTCGATGCAGGTCTCGGGGTTGATCACGAGGAAGTTCGGGCCCTCGTGGAAGCAGTCGGCCGGGCAGACTTCGACGCAGTCGGTGTACTTGCAGCGGATGCAGTTCTCGGTCACTACATAGGTCATCTCGTTTTCTCCCGCGTGGTGCAGCTTTCGGCGGGTTGCACCCGCCGTACCCGGTCTGTCGGTTGGTCATTCGTAGGGCGGGTGAAACCCGCCGAACGTAGTCCGATCGGCGGGTTGCACCTCGCCCTACATGTTCATCAGGCGGCGGCGTCGAGTTTGGATATGGCCCAGCGGGCCAGCTTGCGCACGTCCGGGTCCGGGTCGTCCATCGCCGCTTCGACGAAGGGCCGGCCATCGTTGTGGGCGATGGCTCCGAGCGCGCCGATGGCGGCCTTGCGCAGGTTGCTCATCGGGTCGCGGGCGCAGACGCCCAGCGCCGGGATGGCACCGATCGCGCCGAGCTTGCCGAGGGCATCCACGGCTTTCTCGCGGACCTGCCAGAAACTGTCGTGGGTGGCCTCGACCAGCGGCTGCAGGGCGGCCTGGTAGTCGAGCTTGCCGATGCTCACTGCGGCCTCGACGCGCACCTGCCAGTGCGCGTCGTGCAGCAGCCCCACCAGGGTCGGACCGACCTGCTCGGGCGTGGCGTAGACCAGGGCGCCGGTGGCGGCGCGGCGGACTTCGGCGTCCTCGTCGTGCTGGGCGCGTTCCATCAGCGCCGGCAGGTTTTCGGTCTGCTTCAGCCAGCCGAGCACCGCCACCGCCTCGCGGCGTACCCCGGCATCGATTGCCTGCATACGCTGCAGCGCCGGCGCCTGGGCGGCCGGATTGCGCAGCGGTTTCAGCGCCCGCAGAATGCCGGCCACCACGAAGGGGTCAGCGGTGCCTGCCAGCGCTTCGAGCAGCGGCATCGCCGCGGCCGGGTCCTTGAGGTCGGCCAGGGCATGGGCGGCGGCGTTGCGCACCACCTCGTCGCTGTCCTGCAGGGCGGCGATCAGCGCATCGGCGATATCGACGGCGTCGAATTCGTCGACCACCTTGGCGGCCTCCTGGCGCACCGCGGGGTCTGGGTCGTTGAGTGCCAGGATCAGCAGTTCCGCGGCTTCCGGCTCGCCGCAGTCGACCAGTTCGAGCACCGCGACGCGGCGGATGCCGGGGTCGTCGGAGGCGAGGTTGTCGGCGATCTGTTGCAGCATGGGGTCGTCATAGGTCTTCATCAGCGGCTCCTCAGCGCAGCAGGTACGGGATGTTCACCTTGACCGCATCGGTCGGGCAGTCGGTCTCGCAGGGCATGCAGTACCAGCATTCGTCATACTTCATGTGCGCCTTGCCGGTGTCGGGGTTGATCCACAGGACGTCCAGCGGGCAGACGTCAATGCAGACGCGGCAGCCCTTCTCGGCAATGCATTTCTCTTCGTCGACGACGACCGGGACGGCGGCGCGATGGGTGGCTACGGGCATGGTCATTTCCTCGAATTCATGGGCGATCACGGTGCTCGGGTAGGCGTGCTTCAGGCATTGGCCGCCTTCTTCACCCGCAGCCTGCTGTAGGCATCCTTTTCTTCGCCCAGCGGCACGATGTAATCGGCGACCGGGCGCTTGCCATGGGCCATCTGGCCGTTGGCGTCCTTGAACAGGCGGCTGTGGTAGAACCACTCGGCGTTGTCCTGCTCGGGGAAATCGACGCGGTAGTGGTACAGGCCCCAGCGCGACTCGGTGCGGTACAGCGAGGCGCGCGCGGCCATCTCGGCGCAGTCGATGATCGATTGCACTTCCAGGGCACGCAGCAGTTCGTGGGGGTCGGCGGCGGCGAGCTTCGGCACGTCTTCGCGCACCGCGAGGATGCGCTCCAGGCCGATCTCCATCTTCTTGGTCACCTTGGGCGGCTGCAGGTAGTCGTTCACCAGGCGCCGCACCTTGTATTCCATCTGCTCGGGCGGGATGCCGTCGGTGACCTTAAGCGGCGCCTGGATGCGTTCCAGTTCGGCGGCGATGAAGGTTTCGTCGAGTACCGGCTCGCTGCGCTCCTTGACGAAGGCCGCCGCGCTCTCCCCGCAGATCTGCCCGTAGACGAAGGCGCCGAGCATGTAGTTGTGCGCCACCGAGGCCATGTCGCCGGCGCCGTAGAGGCCGGGCACGGTGGTCGCGCCGGTCTCGTCGGTCCAGACGCCGGAGGCCGAGTGGCCGGAGCAGAAGCCGATCTCGGAGATGTGCATTTCCACCATGCGCTGGCGGTAGTCGACCTGGCGGCCCTGGTGGAAGCGGCCACGGGTCGGGCGCTCGTTGGTGTGCAGGACGGTCTCGATTTCCTGGATGGTTTCCTCGGCCAGATGATCGAGCTTGAGGAACACCGGGCCGGTGCCCGATTCGAGTTCCTTGAAGAACTCCAGCATCATCTGCCCGGACCAGTAGTCGCATTCGATGAAGCGCTCGCCATAGGCGTTGGCGGTGAAGCCGCCGAGCGGGCCGGTGACGTAGGCGCAGGCCGGGCCGTTGTAGTCCTTGAGCAGCGGGTTGACCTGGAAGCACTCCAGGTTCACCAGGTCGGCGCCGACGTGGTAGGCCATGGCGTGGCCGTCGCCGCAGTTGGCCGGGTTCTCGTAGGTGCCGAACAGGTAGCCGGAGTTCGGCAGGCCGATGCGTCCGGCGGCACCGGTGGCCATGATCACCGCCTTGGCGCGGATGATGATTGGCTCGGCGGTGCGGGTGTTCACCCCGATCATGCCGGCGATGTTGCCGTCCGGGTCCTTGAGCAGGCGGGTGGCCTGGAAGCGGTTCTCGATCTCCACCCGCACGCGGCGCAGACGGCGGTAGAGGATCTTCTTGACGTTGTGGCCTTCCGGCATCGGCAGCACGTAGGTGCCGAGGTGGTGGACCTTCTTCATGTCGTAGTCGCCGGTCTCGTCCTTCTGGAAGTGCACGCCCCAGGAGTCGAGCTTCTCGATCATCGAAAAGGAACGCTGGGCGTAGGCCATCAGCGCCGGCTGGTGGACGATGCCGTCGTTGGCGATGGTGATTTCCTTGACGTACTGCTCGGGCGTGGCATGGCCGGGGACCACGGCGTTGTTGAGCCCGTCCATGCCCATGGAGATGGCGCCGGAGCGTTTGACGTTGGCCTTTTCCAGCAGGATGACCTTGAGGGTCGGGTCCTGCTCCTTGACGGTCACGGCGGCCATCGGGCCGGCGGTGCCGCCGCCGATGACCAGCACGTCGGTGTCGATGACTGGGATGCCGTTGATAGTGGTCATGTCGCCTCCTATTTCCGATCCACTCGGAACTGGTATTTGAATGCGTCGCCGCGGTAGCAGAGGTATTCGAAGTCGATGGGGCGGCCGGCGCGGTCATGGGTCAGCCGCTCGACGCGCAGGATGGGTTCGCCGGGCTTGAGCGCCAGGTAGTGCTGGTGTTCCTCGTCGGCGAGGGTGGCGTCGAGGCCGATGTCGGCGCGTCCGAGGGCGATGCCGAAGGCGTTTTCGAGCATCGGGAAGATGTCGCCGGACAGGTCCAGGCCGAACATTCGCCGGCCGATGTCCAGCGGGAAGTAGCTGTTCTCGACGCAGACGGCCTCGCGGTTGAGGTAGCGCACCCGCTTGACCTCGACCACGTCCTCGCCTGTCAGCAAATGCAGCGCGGCGACCACGGCCTTGGGTGGCTTGCGTTCCTGAATAGAGAGCAGGCGCGCGGTGGCTTCGTAGCCCTGGGCCGCCATCGCTTCGCCGAAGCCCTGCAGGCGCTGTACGTTCTGCACCGCCTTCGGCTTGCTGACGTAGGTGCCCTTGCCCTGGGCGCTGAACACCAGACCCTCGTTATGCAGGTCGCGCAGCGCCTGGCGGATGGTGATGCGGCTGACGCCGAAGGCGTTCATCAGCTCATTCTCCGAGGGCAGGCGCTCGTGCACGGCGTAGCGGCCCTCGAGGATCTTGCGCCGTAGGTCGTCGCGGATCTGCACGTACAGCGGCAGCGGCGACTGGCCCGGGGCGAGTGGCTGGGTTCCTTTCATTGCATGAGCTCCAGCCTGTCATGACAGGTCATGTCGAGAGGGGGCGAAAAACGGCGGCGATCGCGCATGCTTCAGCCTCCGTTCTGCTGTTGGAAGGCGCGCAGGGTTTCCTGCCGGATCAGGTCCAGGCACTGGCGCTTGTAGTCCATGAAATCGACGCTGGTGAGCAGGCTCTGCTCGCGCGGCCGGGGCAGCGAAACCTTGATGTCGGCGATGATCCGTCCGGGGCTGGCGCTCATCACCACGATGCGGTCGGAAAGAAACACCGCCTCGTCGATATCGTGGGTCACGAACACCACGGTGTTCTTGAACTCGCGCCAGATCTCCAGCAGGTTCTCCTGCATCATGATGCGCGTCTGCGCATCCAGCGCGCCGAAGGGCTCGTCCATCAGCAGCACGCTGGGGTAGTTGGCCAACGCCCGGGCGATGCCGACGCGCTGCTGCATGCCGCCCGACAGCGTGCCGGGGTAGGCATCCTCGAACGCGGCCAGGCCAACCAGCGACAGAAAGGTGCGCGCCACGCTGCAGGCCTCGTTGCGCGATGCGCCGGCCATCAGCGGGCCGAAAGCGACGTTGTCGCGCACGGTTTTCCAGGGAAACAGCGAGTGCTGCTGGAACACCATGCCGCGATCCGGGCTGGGCGCATCGACGCCCTTGCCGTCGATGGTCAGCTCACCGCGGGTCGGACTGACGAACCCGGCCATGGCGTTGAGCAGGGTCGACTTGCCGCAGCCCGACGGGCCGAGCAGGCAGACGAACTCGCCGGGACGGATGTCCAGTTGGGCGTCCTGTACCGCGGCGCGCTTGCCGCCCTGATGCTCGAACTCGATGTGCAGGTTGCGCACGCTGATGTGGCCGCGGCCGTCACCCTTGGCATTGGCCTTCGCCCGCAGCCTGCTGTGGTCGAGCACGGCGAGGCGGTTGTCCTGGACGGCGCTGTTCATGGCCGACCTCCTTTTGCCTGCCAGTGCAACAGCGGCGCGCAGGCCTTGCGCACGAGTAGCGTGCAGAGGGTGCCGAGGCCGCCGATGGTGAGCATGCCGATGATGATTTCCGGGTACTTGACCAGGGTGTAGGAGGTCCAGGTGAAGTAGCCGATGCCGTACTGGCCGCTGATGATTTCGCCGGCCAGCAGCGAGAACCAGGCCACGCCCATGCCGATCGCCAGCCCGGCGACGATGCTCGGCATGGCGCCGGGGATCACCACGTGCCAGAGAATGGCCTTCTTGCTCGCGCCCAGGCTGCGGGCTGCGCGGACCAGCACGTCGGGCGTCTGCTCCACGCCGTGCACGGTATTGAGCACGATGGGGAAGAAGGCGCCGAGGAAGGTGATGAAGACGATGCTCGACTGCTCGGTGGGCAGCATCAGGATCGCCAACGGGATCCAGGCCACCGCCGGAATCGGTCGGAACAGTTCGATGTACGGCAGGATGATGTCTTCGGCCCAGCGCGAGCGGCCCATCATCACGCCGGTCAGCACGCCCAGCACCACGGCATAGGCGTAGGCGATGGCGATCCGCTCCATGCTGTGGACGATGTGCAGGTAGAACTCCGAGCTGGACAGCTGGGTCACCAGCGCCTGGCCCACCAGCGCCGGCGTCGGCACGTTCTCGAAGTTGATGAAGAGGTTGAAACCGCTGCTGGCGGCGAAATGCCAGACCACCAGGGCCATCAACAGCGCGGCGATGCGCACCAGATAGCGGCCGGTCATCTCCGGCAGGCGTCTGCGCGGCTGACTGCTGGCGGCTGCGCTCGGCGCAGCAGGCGGGCTGGGCGCGGCGGCAACTTCCAGCGTGGGCGCCGCTACCGCTGCGGGCACTGGCGTGGCTGAATCGAACACCGGGTTCGGCTTGACACTCATGGCTACGTTCCTCGGCTCAGGTTTGATTCGCGCGCTCTGCGGCGCAGGCGAGCGGAATCAGGGCAACATCGCGACCGGCTGCGCGGCGCTCAGCGGCACGCCGCCGCGTTCGGCGATATGCCGCTCGGAGTCGCTTTTCTTCATGAAGGCGAGGACTTCGCCGCTCGGGTCCTCGATCAGGTAGGCGGCCTTGCCGAACAGCTTCAGCCCGCTGAGGTTGTCGTAGACATAGGTGGCGTTGATCGATTGGCCCGCGGCCTTGGCTTGCGCTTCGGCGGCGAGCATCGCGGCGGTGCTGTCGTAGGCGACGATGCCCTTGTCGGCGAACCAGATTTCCGCGGGCTTGCGACCAGACGCCCGTGGGGTCGGGCTGACCACGCTTTGCAGCATGGCGGCGTAATCGAGGTTCGACGCGGCGTAGGCCTTCTTCAGATAGGAATCGTCGACCCAGGCGGCGAAATCGAGGTCGGGAATGTCCATTTCCTTCTGCAGCAGGGCATGGTCGTATTTCATCGCCTCGATCCATTGCGGCTTGATGCTCGCTTCCATGGTCGAGATGCCGCCGTCGCTGAAGTAGAGGTAGAGCACTTCCTTGTCGACACCGGTCCACTCGGCCACCTGGGTAGCGGCGCGCATCGGGTCTTCACTGATCCACCGCTGCGCGGCGAGCGTGGCCTTGAGCACGCCCTCGACGACCTCGGGGTATTTCTGCGCAAAGGCGTCACGCACGACGATGCCGTGGAAGGTGGGAATGCCGGCTTCGCTGCCGTCGTAGATCTTCCGGCCGGTGCCGCGGAATTCCATGATTTCCGACCAAGGGCAGAAGTCGGCATGGGCGTCGATCTTGCCCGCCGCGATGTTGGCTGCGCCCACCGGCGGCGCCTGATTGACCAGGGTGACCTTGTCGGACAGGCCGGCGTCGCGCAGCACCTTGAGCGTCATGCCCCAGGCGGCACTGCCGACCGGCGTCGAGAGACTCTTGCCGGCCAGGTCCTGCAGGCTCTGCACGGAAGACGCCGCCGGTACCACGATGCCGTTGCCGGTGCCCTTGAGGTTGTAGCCGGTCACCGCGATGAAGCGTGTGCGTTGCTTGCCGGTTTCCTGGAACTTGGCGCCGTTGACGATCAGTGGGTAGTCGCCCATGACGCCGAAGTCGAGTTTGCCGGCGAGCATCTGGTTGGTAATCGGCGGGCCGGAATCGTAGTCGCGGAATTCGATCCGATAGTCGGCATCCTGGTATTTGCCGGTCCTGGGCAAATGCTCGTCCAGCAGGCCGAGCTTTTCCAGCACGATGCCGCCGGACACGGTATTGGTGACCATGCTCTGATGGCCGATGCCGATACGGATGGTCTCCGCGGAAGCCGGGCCGCCGAACACCATGAGCGATCCGAGAAACGAGGTTGCAAGCAGGCTATTCCGGTTGTTCATTGTCATCACCTTGGCGGTTGAGCAACTTGTACTAACAGGGCATAACGCCTGCCTTGAAAGGTGCAGCGGCCGTGCCAGTGAATTGCGGCGACGCGTTATCCGGCTGTTTTTTCTGAGCAATTTCCCGGGTGAGTGGGCCGAATGGTCAGCTTTGGCTGCGCCGCGAATTGCCCGCCTGTGGTGCGCCCGAAAAACCGAGGGACGATGGCGGAGCAGAAGTTGAGTCGCGCCGTAGGACAAGTAAGTCAAGTGCGTGATGGAACGCATCGATGCGATGCGGCGGGCGGTGTTTTGCACGTCGGCAGGCGGAGCGGGGATTTTTTGCCGTTTTGGGCTGCCCTAGTGCAGCGGGTGCGGATTGACGTGAGCCCGTGCCGAGCCTGTCGACTCGAGAATCCCGATGATCTACCTGAAAAAGTACCTGTTACGTGCATTGAGCGTTGTGCCGGCGGTGTGCCTGGTGCCTGCCTCGGCGAGCAGCCTGCCCGAACCCAGCGGGCATGTGGCCAGGGTGGCGGGCGCGGCCTATGTCAGCAGTCGCGGCCATACCAATGCGGCGAAGGTCGGCCAGGCGGTCCTGCCGGGCGTGGCGTTGAGCACCGGGGACGACGGCGCGCTGGGCGTGATTCTCAACGACGGCAGCGTGCTTTCCTTTGGCCCGCACAGCGAACTGACCCTGGAAGAGTACCGCTTCGCCCCGGCGCGCGATGAGCTGCGCCTGCGCGCGACGCTCAGGCGCGGCACGCTGAGCCTGATTCCCGGCGATATCGCACGCCTCGATCCCCTGGCGATCGCGGTCGATACGCCGGAGGGCCGTGTTCAGGTGCGCGGCGGCCACGTGTTGATGATGGTGATCGAGTGAAACGGCTATTGCTGAAGTTGAGTGCGGCGCTGCTGGCAATCGCGGCGCTGAACGGTTGTGCGAGGCAATCCTACGTGCTGCTGGCGGACGATCCGCACGGGGTCGGCGGCGTAGCGCTGGGCGAGGCCGGGCAGCGTCTGCTCGACGTGCCGGGGCAGGGCATGGCCATCGACGGCGTCGGGCAGTCTTTTGCGATCCATGCGTCGCGACGCAAGGCGGATTTCGCCAAGGCGCTGGCAGCGCAGCCGGCGCTGCCGGAGCGC
>NZ_JADDIX010000054.1:0-1015 GCF_015070855.1 Pseudomonas lopnurensis | reverse complement strand
GAAACGAGCGGCAGGCTGGGCGACGCTGCCGAGCAGACGCTGGAGCGCATACTGCTGGCGGCGCGGCAGCGTGATTATCCGGTGGTCACGGTGATCGGCCACACCGATACGCTCGGCCCGCGGACGGCCAACGAGCAGGTCGGGTTGCGGCGCGCGCAAAGCGTGGCCGAGTTGTTGAGGCAGCAGGGGCTGGAGGCGATGGAATTGCGGGTGGAGTCCCATGGCGAGCGCAACCTGCTGGTGACGACGCCGGATGCCACGACCGAACCGCGCAACCGGCGGGTCGAGGTGCTGGTGCGCTGAGACGGCTCGTCACCAGCGCGGCGGGTACACCGCGCCGGCTGTGGGCGCGCTCAGCCGATGACCAGGATCGCGTCCATTTCCACCTGTGCTCCCTTGGGCAGGGCCGCGACGCCGATGGCCGCGCGGGCCGGGAACGGCAGTTGGAAGTAACGGCTCATCACTTCGTTGACGGTGGCGAAGTTACCCAGGTCGGTGAGGAAGATGTTGAGCTTGACGATATCCTTCAGCGAACCGCCGGCCGCTTCGGCCACCGCCTTGAGGTTCTCGAAGACCTGCACGGCCTGCGCCTCGAAGCCTTCCACCAGCTCCATGGTCCTGGGGTCCAGCGGGATTTGCCCGGACAGGTAGACGGTATTGCCGGCGCGAATCGCCTGGGAATAGGTGCCAATGGCAGCGGGAGCCTTGTCGGTGTTGATCACGGTGCGGGACATGGGAGTTTCCTTCTGGGATAGCTGCAAGCCTCAAGCGGCAAGCTTCGAGTGAAGAGCGGAACAGCCGAGGGAGAGATTCTAACCCGGTCTTGCGCCGATGCAGCCTGCAACTGCCTGTTCACCATGACCCGTAGGGGATGCCGTGCTTTTCGATATAGGCTTTGGACGTTTCCGAAAGGGGGCGGTGGCCTCCCTGGGAGGTTCCTTCATAGGGCCCCTTGGGTTCGATTTCTGCCTGAGCGCGCAGGACTTCGATGGGGCTGCCGCAGGTGCTCATGACC
>NZ_JADDIX010000053.1 GCF_015070855.1 Pseudomonas lopnurensis | reverse complement strand
CCCTGTTCATGATCCTGGCGGTGAGCATCGGCGGTCTGACCCAGATCGTTCCGCTGTTCTTCCAGGACAGCGTCAACGAGCCGGTCGAAGGCATGAAGCCCTACACCGCGCTGCAGCTGGAAGGCCGCGATCTGTACATCCGCGAAGGCTGCGTCGGCTGCCACTCGCAGATGATCCGTCCGTTCCGCGCCGAAACCGAGCGCTACGGCCACTACTCGGTCGCCGGCGAAAGCGTCTACGACCATCCGTTCCTGTGGGGCTCCAAGCGGACCGGTCCGGACCTGGCCCGTGTCGGCGGTCGCTACTCCGACGACTGGCACCGTGCGCACCTGTACAACCCGCGCAACGTGGTGCCGGAATCGAAGATGCCGTCCTATCCGTGGCTGGTCGAGAATACGCTCGACGGCAAGGACACCGCCAAGAAGATGTCGGCTCTGCGCAGCCTCGGTGTTCCTTACAGCGACGAAGACATCGCCGGTGCTCGGGATGCCGTCAAGGGCAAGACCGAAATGGACGCCGTGGTGGCCTACCTGCAAGTACTCGGCACTGCACTCACCAACAAACGGTAACGCATGATGGAAATCGGGACTCTTCGCGGCCTTGGCACAATTCTGGTATTCGTCGCCTTCATCGGCGTCGTGCTCTGGGCCTACAGCAGCAAACGCAAGAAAAGCTTCGACGAAGCCGCCAACCTGCCCTTCGCAGACGAGGAGACCGACGCCAAGACGCGTGACGAAGAAGCTTCCAGGAGTAAGAAATAAATGACTTCGTTTTGGAGTTGGTACATCACCCTGCTGACCCTCGGCACCCTCGCCGCGCTGGTCTGGCTGTTGCTGGCAACGCGCAAGGGCCAGCGGCACGAAAGCACCGAGGAAACCGTCGGCCATTCGTACGACGGTATCGAGGAATACGACAACCCGCTGCCACGCTGGTGGTTCATGCTGTTCGTCGCCACCGTGGTCTTCTCCCTGGGCTATCTCGCCCTCTACCCGGGCCTGGGCAACTGGAAGGGCCTGCTGCCCGGCTACCAGCACCTGGACGGCGAAGCCCAGACCGCGTTCGCGACCGGCGAGCAAGGCTGGACCGGCGTGCATCAGTGGGAGAAGGAAATGGCCAAGGCCGACGCCCAGTACGGCCCGCTGTACGCCAAGTACGCCGCCATGCCGGTCGAGGAAGTCGCCAAGGACCCGCAAGCCCTGAAAATGGGTGGTCGCCTGTTCGCGTCCAACTGCTCGGTCTGCCACGGCTCCGACGCCAAGGGCGCCTACGGCTTCCCGAACCTGACCGACGACGACTGGCTGTGGGGCGGCGAGCCGGACACCATCAAGACCACCATCCTGCACGGCCGTCAGGCTGCAATGCCGGCCTGGCGGGACGTGATCGGTGAAGAAGGCATCCGCAACGTGGCCGGCTATGTCCGCAGCCTCTCCGGCCGTGATACCCCAGAGGGTATCAGCGTCGACATTGAGCAGGGTCAAAAAACCTTCGCGGCCAACTGTGTAGTCTGCCATGGACCGGACGCCAAGGGCGTTACTGCCATGGGCGCGCCGAACCTGACCGACAATGTCTGGCTGTACGGTTCGAGCTTCGCGCAGATCCAGCAGACCCTGCGTTACGGTCGCAATGGCCGCATGCCGGCCCAGGAAGCGATCCTTGGCGAAGACAAGGTGCACCTGCTGGCAGCCTACGTCTACAGCCTGTCTCAGCAGTCGGAGCAGTGATTTTTCGAGGCCAGTAGCGACGACCTGTCGCACTTGGCCTCAACACTCCGGGCGTACCATTCGCAGCTGGACAGAAAAATGATCCTGGTCGGCACGCATCGGCCAGGACACCCACCTTCCGCCGTGGTACGCACTTGATGACTGAGCAGATCCCCGTTCGCGATGTAACCCCCCCGTCCAAGGCCGAAGCGTCAGCGGATCTCTACGCTGCGCGTGAAAAGATCTACACCCGCGCCTTCACCGGCCTCTTCCGCAACGTGCGACGCCTGGGCGGCGCCGTGCTTTTCATCCTTTATTTCGGCACCGCGTGGATCAACTGGAATGGCCGCCAGGCCGTCTGGTGGGATCTTCCGGAGCGCAAATTCCATGTCTTCGGGGCCACCTTCTGGCCCCAGGACTTCATGCTGTTGTCCTGGCTGCTGATCATCTGCGCCTTCGGCCTGTTCTTCATCACCGTGTTCGCCGGCCGCGTCTGGTGCGGTTATACCTGCCCGCAAAGCGTCTTCACCTGGGTCTTCATGTGGGCCGAGAAGATCACCGAGGGCGACCGCAACCAGCGCATGAAGCTGGACAAGGCGCCGATGAGCGCCAACAAATTCGCCCGCAAGCTGGGCAAGCACGGCATCTGGCTGCTGGTATCGCTGGCGACCGGCATCACCTTCGTCGGCTATTTCACCCCTGTTCGCGACTTGGTGCCCGACCTGTTCACCCTGCAGATCGGCGGCTGGGCGCTGTTCTGGATCGCCTTCTTCACCCTCGCCACCTATGGCAACGCCGGCTACCTGCGCGAGCAGGTGTGCATCTACATGTGCCCCTATGCCCGCTTCCAGAGCGTGATGTTCGACAAGGACACCCTGATCGTGTCCTACGATCCGCGCCGCGGCGAGAAGCGTGGCCCGCGCAAGAAGGACGCCGACTACAAGGCCATGGGCCTCGGCGATTGCATCGACTGCACCATGTGCGTCCAGGTCTGCCCTACCGGCATCGACATCCGTGACGGACTGCAGATCGAATGCATCGGCTGTGCCGCGTGCATCGATGCCTGCGACACGATCATGGACAAGATGAACTACCCGCGCGGGCTGATCAGCTACACCACCGAGCACAACCTGTCCGGACAGAAGACTCAGTTGCTGCGCCCGCGCCTGATCGGCTATGCCGTCGCCCTGGTGGCCATGATGGGGCTGTTCTCCTATGCCGTGTACGATCGTCCGCTGGTGAAGCTGGACGTGCTCAAGGATCGCGTGCTCTACCGCGAGAACGAGCAGGGCAACATCGAGAACGTCTATACCCTCAAGGTCATGAACAAGGCTCAGCGCGAGCAGACTTTCGTCATCGAGGCATCCGGCCTGGATGGCCTGGTCTACGAAGGCCGCCGCGAGGTCCGCGCCGAGGCAGGCGAACTGGTCACCATCCCGGTCGAACTCTCCATCGCACCCGAGAAGCTCCCGTCGAGCACCAACGAGATCGTCTTCCACATCCGCTCGGTGGACGACGATTCGATCAACGACGATGCCGACAGCCGTTTCATCGGCCCGAGCATCCGCTAAGCAAGGTCATACATGCGCTCTGAAAACGAACAAACACGTTGGTACACCCAGTTCTGGGCCTGGTTTGTCATCGCCATCCTGCTGTTCGCGGTGGTCCTCGGCCTGTCCTTGCTGACCATCGCGATTCGCAACTCCGACTCGCTCGTCGCCGACAACTACTACGATGCCGGCAAGGGCATCAACCAGTCCCTGGAGCGTGAGAAACTGGCCGAGCGCCTCGGGATGCGCGCGCGCCTGCTCCTCAACGAGGAGCGCGGGCTCGCCGAAGTGCAGCTGGACGGCGCGAGCCGTCCGCAACAGCTGGTGCTCAACCTGCTG
Source organism: Pseudomonas lopnurensis (assembly GCF_015070855.1). Taxonomy (GTDB): domain Bacteria; phylum Pseudomonadota; class Gammaproteobacteria; order Pseudomonadales; family Pseudomonadaceae; genus Stutzerimonas; species Stutzerimonas lopnurensis. The sequence continues at coordinate 123,010 of NZ_JADDIX010000053.1, read as the reverse complement.
TCGCCCACGCAACCGGAGCGCGATCGCCGCGTCATTCTGCAACCCCAGGGCGACGGTTTCTATCAGGGCCAGATGCAGGAGTCGGTCAGTGGCCGGCGCTTCATCGAGTTGCTCGGTCGCGAAGGCGAACAGGACTGGCGCCTGTACGAGGAAAACACCATCGAAACCGGCCGCGCGCTCGAATTGACGCCTTGAGCCACTGATGGCAAAGCCCCTTCCCTGCTACCACTGCGGTCTGCCGGTTCCTGCCGGCAGCCCGTTCCAGGCCCGCGTGCTGGGCGAGACGCGGGCTTTGTGCTGTCCGGGCTGCCAGGCGGTGGCCGAAGCCATCGTCAAGGGCGGCCTGGAGAGCTACTACCTGCACCGCAGCGATACTGCGATCAATCCGCAGGCCTTGCCGCAGGAACTGAGCGAGGAGACGGCGCTGTACGACCGCCAGGACGTGCAGCAACCCTTCGTCCAGCACCAGGGGGCCCTGGCCAGCACCTCACTGATGATCGAGGGCATCAGTTGCGCCGCCTGCGGCTGGCTGATCGAACGGCATCTGCGCAACCTGCATGGTGTCGCCGAGGCGAGCCTCAACCTGTCCAATCATCGTTTGAACGTACGCTGGAGCGACGCCGAATTACCGCTCAGCGAGCTGCTCGGCGAACTGCGGCGGATTGGCTATGCCGCGCATCCGTATCAGGCCGACCAGGCCGCCGAACAGCTGGCCCGGGAAAATCGTCGAGCAATGCGCCAACTGGGCGTCGCCGGACTGCTGTGGATGCAAGTGATGATGGCCACCATGGCGACCTGGCCGGAGTTCAACCTCGACCTGTCGGCGGGGATGGACCGCATTCTGCGCTGGACCGCGTTACTGCTGACCACGCCCATCGTGTTCTATTCCTGCACCGATTTCTTCAAGGGTGCGCTGCGCGATCTGCGCACCCGCCACCTGACCATGGATGTATCGGTTTCGCTGGCCATCGGCGGCGCCTATCTCGCCGGCATCTGGTCGACGATCACAGGCCAGGGCGAACTGTACTTCGATGCCGTGGGCATGTTCGCCCTGTTCCTGCTCGCCGGCCGCTACCTGGAACGGCGCGCCCGCGAACGCACCGCCGCCGCCACGGCGCAATTGGTCAACCTGCTTCCGGCGTCATGCCTGAAACTCGACGCCGACGGCCACGGCAGCCGCATCCTGCTCAGCGAACTGCAGCTCGGCGACCGCGTCCTGGTGCAGCCCGGCGCCTTGATTCCCGCCGATGGCAGCATCCTCAGCGGGCAGTCCAGCATCGACGAATCGGTCCTGACCGGTGAATACCTGCCGCTGCCGCGCGGCGTGGGCGACAGCGTTACCGCCGGCACCCTGAACGTCGAAGGACCGTTGACCCTCGAAGTGCAGGCCCTGGGCGACGACACCCGCCTCTCGGCGATCGTCCGCCTGCTGGAGCGCGCCCAGGCCGACAAGCCGAAGCTCGCCGAGCTGGCCGACCGCGTCGCGCAGTGGTTCCTGCTGATAGTGCTGCTGGTGGCCAGCATCGTCGGCCTGGTCTGGTGGCAGATCGACCCGCAACGAGCCTTCTGGATCGTGCTTGCGCTGCTGGTCGCGACCTGCCCCTGCGCGCTCTCGCTGGCTACACCGACGGCGCTGACCACCGCAACCGGCACCCTGCACAAACTCGGCCTGCTGCTGACCCGCGGACATGTCCTCGAAGGGCTCAACCAGATCGACACGGTGGTTTTCGACAAGACCGGCACCCTCACCGAAGGCCGCCTGACGCTGAGCGCCGTGCATCCCCTGGGCGAGCCGGATGCCGACACCTGCCTGGCGCTGGCCGCGGCACTGGAAAACCGTTCCGAACACCCCATCGCGCGTGCCTTCGGTCGCGCGCCGCAGGCGGCCGATTCGGTCGAGACGGTGCCGGGTCTCGGCCTGTTGGGCAACGCTGGCGGTCGCAGCCTGCGCATCGGCCAGCCGGCCTTCGTCGCCGAAGGCTATGGCGGCATGGCACCGCCCATACCCGGCGAGCAGGGCCAGTGGCTGTTGCTCGGCGACGAACGAGGGCCGTTGGCCTGGCTGGTGCTCGACGATCGTCTTCGCGACGATGCACCGGCCCTGCTCGAAGCCTGCCGCCGCCGCGGCTGGCGAACGCTGCTGCTGTCCGGCGACAGTTCGCCGATGGTCGGGCAGATCGCCGGGGAGCTAGGCATCGACCATGCCGAAGGCGGAATGACGCCAGCGGCCAAGCTGGCCAGGCTGCAGGAGCTGCAGGCCCAGGGCCATCGGGTGCTGATGCTCGGCGATGGGGTCAACGACGTCCCGGTTCTCGCCGCCGCCGACATCAGCGTCGCCATGGGTTCGGCCACCGACCTGGCCAAGACCAGCGCCGATGCCGTGCTGCTGTCCAATCGCCTCGCCAGCCTGGCGCAGGCATTCGACCTGGCACGCCGCAGCCGCCGCATCATCGTCGAGAACCTGACCTGGGCGAGCCTGTACAATGGCCTGATCCTGCCCTTCGCCGCGATTGGCTGGGTTACACCACTATGGGCAGCACTGGGCATGTCGGCCAGCTCCCTGTTGGTGGTATTGAACGCACTGCGGCTCGCCAGGCAGCCCAGGCAAACCAGCTGACCAGCCGGCAGGGCGGCGCAGCCGCGCCAATCAGGCTGCACCCATGACGGCCGCGCCATGGCGAGCATATCCGCTTGCAGCCGCGGCCTTTCGCTTCAACGCTTTCCGGAGGTTCCCATGGCCGCGCTGTATATCCTGATTCCCGTCGCAGTGGTTCTCGTGGCCCTGGCGATCTGGGTGTTCTTCTGGGCTGTGGACAGCGGCCAGTACGACGATCTCGACGGCCCGGCCCACAGCATCCTGTTCGACGATGACGAGCCACAACGCACCGGCGAAGACGATCAGTCGCAAACGTCCACAAACCGGAAAGAGCAAGACGAACGTGACTGAACTGCTTCCCCTGCTGCTTTCCGCAATGGTTTTGGGCTTGCTCGGCGGCGGCCACTGCCTCGGCATGTGTGGAGGATTGATGGGCGCACTGACCATGGCCATCCCCCCGGAACAGCGCGCCAAACGCCTGCGCCTGCTGCTCGCCTACAACCTGGGGCGGGTCGCGAGCTATGCGACCGCCGGCCTGCTCATCGGACTTGCCGGCTGGGCAGTGGCGAGCAGCCCGGCAGCCATGGCGCTACGGGTGCTCGCCGCGCTGCTGCTGATCAGCATGGGGCTCTATCTGGCGGGTTGGTGGAGCGGGCTGACGCGCGTCGAAGCGCTGGGCAAGGGGCTCTGGCGGCACATCCAGCCACTGGCCAGCCGGCTGCTTCCGGTGACCAGCTTGCCGCGCGCCCTGCTGCTGGGTGCGCTCTGGGGCTGGCTGCCATGCGGCTTGGTCTACAGTACCCTGCTCTGGTCGGCGAGCCAGGGCGACGCGCTGGACAGCGCCCTGCTGATGCTGGCATTCGGTATCGGCACCTGGCCCGTGCTGCTCGCGACCGGCCTCGCCGCCGAGCGGCTGACCGCCTTGCTGCGCAAGCGTGGCGTGCGTGTTGCCGGGGGCGTACTGGTCATCCTCTTCGGCCTCTGGACCCTGCCCGGCCCCCATCAGCAGTGGTTGATGGGGCACGGTTCGGGCATGGCGAGCCATACGCACGGGCATTAGGGGCAGGCATTGGTGGGCTAAAGCCCACCGGGAACGCCGCCATCGCCCCATGGTGGGCTTGAAGTCCACCCTACGGCTTAGCCCCCGGCCCCAAAAGGCCTGCACCGTGCCGAGCCGCCGGGCTCAGGGCTCCTTCGGCAACTGGCGCTTGTGCGCGGTCTTGTCGTAGGTCTCGACGATGATCTGCGCGGCCTCGTCCGACACCGGACGACCCTGCAGGAAGTCATCGATATCGCGGTAGGTGACGCCATGGGCCGCTTCGTCCGGCTTGCCCGGAAAGAGTTCTTCCAGATCCGCCGTCGGCACCTTGTGCACCAGCTGCTGCGGAGCGCCGAGTGCCTCCGCCAGTTGCCGAACCTGCCCTTTCACCAGCCCGGTCAGCGGCGTCAGATCGCAGGCGCCATCGCCGAACTTGGTGAAAAAGCCCATCACCGCCTCGGCGGCATGATCGGTCCCGATCACCAGCCCCTGGCGCGCGTTGGCGATGGTGTACTGCGCCACCATGCGCATGCGCGCCTTGGTGTTGCCCAGCACGAAATCGCGCATCTGCGGGCTCTGGCCTTCCAGCGCTTCGGTCTCCGCCGCCAGGCTCTGCACCGCCGTGCCGATGTTCACCGTATGGCATTCATCGGGCTGGATGGTATCGACCGCCAGCTGCGCCTCGTGCTCGTCATGCTGGACCTGGTAGGGCAGACGCACCGCGATGAAACGATAGTCGTCACCCTCTCCCGCATCGCGCAGGCCTTTCACCGCGCGCTGCGCCAGCAGCGCAGCGGTCGTCGAGTCGACACCGCCACTGATGCCCAGCACCAGCGTCTTCATCCCCGACTCACGCAGGCAGGCCTGAATGAAGCGTACCCGGCGATCGATCTCCGCCTGAATCGACTCCGCCCCGGTGAAGGGCGCGCAGACGTTGAGGGCGGCAGCGATTTCCTGCTGGCGACTGTGCATGAATCTCTCCTTTGGCCATGAGGCTCAACTGATCAAATTAGGGGCGCTCGCGTGATCATCGGACCACGATCGGGAGGAAATCTTCGCGGCCTTCGCCCGGTCCTCGCCCAGCGGATTAGGGTCGGGGCAAGTTTGATACAGGTCAAGTCCGTCGTAGAGCCCTCCCCCTAGAATCCAGCCACCGCCGTCACGACCGGGAACGCCACATGCTCGACTCCATTCGCTGGGATACCGACCTGATCCGTCGCTACGATCAGGCCGGCCCGCGCTATGCGTCGTATCCGACCGCGGTCCAGTTCAACGACAAGATCGGCTCGTTCGAACTGTTGCACGCATTGCGCAGCAGCCGCCAGGCGTCGCGGCCGCTTTCCCTGTATATCCACCTGCCATTCTGCGCGAACGCCTGCTACTACTGCAGCTGCAACAGGGTCATCACCAAGGATCGCGGCCGCTCGCTCCCCTATCTGGAGCGGCTGGAAAAGGAAATCGAGCTGATCGCCTGCCATCTCGGGCCTGACCAGATCGTCGAGCAGTTGCACTTCGGCGGCGGTACGCCGACCTTTCTCAGCCACGACGAGCTGCGCCGCCTGATGGCGCACCTGCGCAAGCATTTCCACCTGCAGGACGACGACCACGGCGACTTCAGCGTCGAGGTCGATCCCCGCGAGGCCGACTGGCCGACCATGGGGCTGCTGCGCGAGCTGGGCTTCAACCGCGTCAGCATCGGCGTGCAGGATCTGGATCCCGACGTCCAGCGCGCGGTCAATCGCATGCAGACACTGGAACAGACCCGGACCATTATCGAAGCAGCGCGCACCCTGCAATACCGCTCGCTGAACATCGACCTGATCTACGGCCTGCCGCTGCAAACGCCGGAACGCTTCGCCAGAACGGTGGCCGCGATCATCGAGCTGCAACCGGACCGCCTGTCGATTTTCAACTACGCCCACCAGCCGGACCGTTTCCCCTCGCAGCGCCGCATCAACGTCGCCGACCTGCCCGCCCCGGTCGACAAGCTGACCATGCTGCAGCACAGCATCGAACAGCTCACCGACGCCGGCTACCGCTACATCGGCATGGACCACTTCGCACTGCCCGACGACGAGCTGGCCATGGCCCAGGAAGACGGCACCCTGCAGCGCACCTTCCAGGGCTATACCACCCATGGCCATTGCGACCTGGTTGGCCTGGGGGTTTCGGCCATTACCCAGGTCGGCGACCTGTACTGCCAGAACAGCAGCGACATCGCCGAATACCAGCGGCATCTGGACCGCGATCAACTGCCGACCGTCCACGGCTTGCGCTGCAATGAGGACGACCGCATCCGTCGCAGCGTCATCCAGGCCCTGCTCTGCGATTTCGAACTGTGCTTCGCACAGATCGAGCAGCGCTACGGCATCGATTTCAAGAACTACTTCGGCGAAGCCTGGCCAATGCTGGAACAGATGGCCACGGACGGCCTGGTCGAACTGACCGACACGCACCTGATCGTCCAGCCCGCCGGCCGCCTGCTGGTACGCGCGGTGTGCATGCTGTTCGACCACTACCTGCCGGAACATACCGGCTACAGCTACTCGCGGGTCATCTAGAAGAACGCTTCAATGATTCCCCCCGTCCCTGCGACCCTCGAGCCGATTGGCTATGGACGACCAGCTGGGTTAACCTTGCGCGCTATATCCAGGTTTTCCAGGAAGTCCCCCTATGTCCGAGTCGACCAAGGTCCGTTCTCAGCGGCAAGCTCATTGCAAGGATTGCAGTCTTTCCGGGCTCTGCCTGCCCCTGTCGCTGAACATGCAGGACATGGATGCCCTGGACGATATCGTCAAGCGCGGCCGCCCGCTGAAGAAGGGCGAAACCCTGTTCCGTCAGGGCGATGCGTTCAGCTCGGTCTTCGCCGTGCGCTCCGGCGCCCTGCGGACCTTCAGCGTGACCGACGGCGGTGAGGAACAGATCACCGGCTTTCACCTGCCCAGCGAACTGGTAGGCCTGTCCGGCATGGATACCGAGAGCTACCCGGTAACGGCCCAGGCGCTGGAAACCACGTCGGTCTGCGAAATCCCCTTCGAACGGCTCGACGAACTGAGCGTGCTGTTGCCGCAACTGCGCCGCCAGCTGATGCGCATCATGAGCCGCGAGATTCGCGACGATCAGCAGATGATGCTGCTGCTGTCGAAGAAGACCGCCGACGAACGCATCGCCACCTTCCTGATCAACCTGTCCGCCCGCTTCAGCGCACGCGGCTTCTCCGCCAACCAGTTCCGCCTGCCGATGTCGCGCAATGAAATCGGCAACTACCTGGGCCTGGCCGTCGAAACCGTTTCGCGCGTGTTCACGCGCTTCCAGCAGAACGGCCTGCTCGAAGCCGAAGGCAAGGAAGTACGCATCCTGGACTCCATCGGACTGTGCGCCCTGGCCGGCGGCAACATGGACGTCTGAGTCAGCGCGTTTGGAGTAGCAGTCCGATGATCTTCGACGAATTCAGCATCAAGACCCTGATCCGCCCGGTTCCCGACTTTCCCAGCCCCGGCGTCATCTTTCGCGACATCACCCCGCTGTTCCAGTCGCCGAAGGCGTTGCGCATGGTCGCCGATACCTTCATCCAGCGCTACGTGGAGGCCGATTTCACCCATATCGGCGCGCTCGATGCGCGGGGCTTCCTGATCGGCTCGATCCTGGCCTACGAGTTGAACAAGCCACTGGTACTCTTTCGCAAGCAAGGCAAGTTGCCGGCGGACGTGCTGTCGCAATCCTATTGCACCGAGTACGGCGAAGCCCACCTGGAGATCCACGCCGACAGCCTTTGCGAAGGCGATTCGGTCCTGCTCTTCGATGACCTGATCGCCACCGGGGGTACGCTGCTCGCCGCCGCGCAACTGGTCCGCCGTATGCGCGCAAGCATCCACGAGGCTGCCGCGATCATCGACCTGCCCGAACTGGGTGGCTCGCAGAAGCTGCAGGACATCGGCATCCCCACCTATACTCTGACCGCTTTCGCCCTGAGCGACCGCTGATGACCGTATCCGCCGCCATGCGGCGAGGCGCTCCAATGACGCCGAAATCGGAGGCCAACCCTTGTTCGACGTCCTCCCTCGCAGCTTATTGATCGTCCTGCTGGCCTTGGCCGGCCCATCGTTCGCCCTGGATCGCGAGGCGCTGCTGGACGAGGCCAACCTCCTGCTGCTGCCGCGCGAGCGCGCCCTGCCCAGCATCGAATTGATCGACCAGAACGGCCGGCCGTTCAACACCGACGCGCTCCGGGGCCGCTGGCACATCCTCTTCTTCGGTTTCACCGCCTGCCCGGACATCTGCCCGACCACCCTGAGCGACATGCGCCGCCTGTTCGGCCGCCTGCCGGCAGAAACACGCGAACAACTGCAACTGGTGCTGGTCAGCGCCGACCCGGCGCGCGATACGCCACAGCAGCTGAAAACCTATCTGGACTACTATCGCGCCGGATTCGGCGGCCTGACCGGCGAAATGCAGCAGCTGCAGCGGCTGTCCAAGGCGCTGGGACTACCCTTCGTCCCGGCCCGCGAGACCCAGGGCAACTACAGCGTCAGCCACAGCGGCAACCTGGCACTGGTCGCACCCGACGGTACACTGCGTGGGCATATCCGCGCACCACTGAATCTGGAGGGGCTGCAGCAGGCGCTTCCCCAGGTAATCGAGAGCGAACGCTAAGCGGCGTCCACCGTTTTTTGATCTTTCGGCAGGCCTGCCGGCCTGAATCGCCGCGAGGCCGGGCAGAGCACCAGCGTCGGCTCAGTGGCAATCCAGGGTATCGGCCAGCACATAGGCCTGGAAGGCGACCTCATCGATCCACTGCTGCGTCAGTTCGCCCAAACGTCCCTCGTCCCGCCAGCGCACCATCAGTGCCCCGATCTGCGCCTGCAGAGCCGTGTCCGTAGCGCCGATGCGCAGCACCTGTTCGGCATCCGACAAGGCCGGCAGCAGGTGTCGGTAGCGGCGCCATTCAGGCAGTGCGGCGATGTCGGCAAGCAGCGCATGGTCATCGACCACCGCGCGGCACTCGCCCAGCTTGATCCCTATCAGTGCATGCGCGGCGCTCGGGTATTCCCGCGGCTCGGCGGCGAAGCGCTCGGCCACCAGCCGCGCATAGGGGCTGCCGGCAGCGACGCAAAATGGCTGGTTGCGCAGGTCGGACCAGGCCTCGAGGCCACCTTCGCTGGCGACCAGCGCGGCAGGAACGGCGCGATAGTAGATCGCCCCTGCCTTCCCCGCACCCAGCCGCAGCTCGGCTCCGCCAGGCGACGTATCGCGCTCGACATCCTGCCCCAGCGCATCGCCCAGGGCGTGCAGCAGGGCCGGCTCGAAACTCTCCGTCTCGCTGCTCGACAGGACCCGATAGCCGTCGGACAGCGTCGCGCGCAGCGGCTCGGCGAACCCCAGCAGCGGTCCCAGCAGGGCAACCAGCAAGACACAGAAACGCAGCGATGCCTGCACGATTCAGACCTCAGACGTATTGGTAACGCAGCATCCGTTGCTTGAATTTCTCCAGCACCACCTGATCGATCAGGGTGGCGAGAATGGCGATCACCAGGATGTTCATCATCACACCGACCATATCGGCGATCTCGCCCGAATAGGCCAGCGAACGCCCGAGACCCTGGCCGAAGCCGATCAGCATTTCCGCCGAGATCAGGGCACGCCAGGCATTGCCGAAGGCCAGCTGGGCCCCGGTGATCAATTCCGGCATCACCGCCGGCAGGTAGACCCGGCGCAGCAGTTGCCAGCGCGATGCGCCCATCACCCGTGCGGCGGATACGTGCACCGGCTGCACGCTCTCGGTGGCGTTCATCACCGAAAGCGCCATCGGGAAGAAGGCCGCCAGCGCCACCACCACGATGATCGGCAGGTTGCCGAAGCCCATGACGATGAGAAACAGCGGCACCCAGGCGATCGAAGGAATCGACTGCAGAATGACGATGGCCGAGCGCAGGATCTCGCGGAAGAAGAACAGCACCCCGCCGACCAGGCCGAAGCCGATGCCGAACAGCAGGGCGAAGCCGTAGCCGCTGCCGAGACGGCTCATGCTGCCGTACAGCCCCTCGCGGAATTGCGGCTCCTGGATGGTCGCGACGAGCCGCTCGAAAACCGTCGGGATGCCCGGCATCAGGAACGCGGGCAGGCTCCAGGCGGCGGCCTGCCAGATCAGCAGGATGAACAGGATCGCCAGGGCGACGGCGAGGTATTTTCTGGGCCCGGTAAGACGGCGTGCCTGGCTCATGGGTGTGCAACCTCCGTCTTGATGCCCAGCAGGCTGAGGATTTCCTTGCGCTCGGCGGCGAACTCGGACAAATCGTGGCTCTTTTCGCAATGGCTGAAATTGAAGGTCTTCAGCACGCGAGCCGGCCGGGCGCTGAATACCATCACGTGGTCGGCCAGGTACAGCGCTTCGTCGACATCATGGGTCACCAGCAGCACGGTCGGCTGATGTTCGTCGATCAGCTCACGCAGCACGTCCTGCAGCGCCATGCGGGTCAGCGCATCGAGCGCACCGAACGGCTCGTCCAGCAGCAGCACTTCGGGCTTGGCGATGAAAGCCCGGGCCAGGGCGGTGCGCTGACGCATGCCGCCGGATACCTGATGCGGGTAGTAGTGCTCGAAACCATCGAGGCCGACACGCCCGAGCCAGCCCTGCGCCTGCTCGAACGCGGCCGCCTTGGCCACGCCCTGCAACTCCAGCGCCATGGCGACATTGGCCTGAAGGCTCAGCCAGGGATACAGCGCGTGCTCCTGGAACACCAGGGTGCGACGCGGGCTCGGCGCGCTGATCGGCTTGCCATCGGCCAGCACACGGCCGCCCGTGGGTTTCTCCAGCCCCGCCACCAGATGCAACAGGGTCGACTTGCCACAGCCGGACGGACCGACCAATGCAACCAGCTCTCCCTGGGAGAACTCGCCGCTGAACCCCTTGATGACCTCGAGCTGCCCGAAGCGCTTGTCTACTTCTTCAAACTTGAGCTGCATAAAAATCCGGAAATCCGAAAACGAACGTGCCCGACAATACGGGCGATATGAAAACAGCCCGACCAGAAGCCGGGCTGTGCGGTATTCGGCGAACCGGCGCGATCAGAGTTCGCGGGTTTCCTGCCAGGACAGATCGAGGATCGCCCGGGTGTCGAACGGCTTGCCATCACGGGTTTTCAGCGCCCCCTGCTCTTGCAGGATATCCGCCAGCTCCTGAATGCGGGCCAGATCTTCCTCGCCCAGCTTGGCACTGAAGGTCTGGGTGGCGATCGCTTCCTCGATGACGACCTCGCGGGCCAGCTCGCCACGCTTGAGTGTCTTCAGGGTCGGCTCGGCGATGAAGTAGTTGGCGATCAGCTTGGCCGCCTCCTCCGGCTGGTTCTCGAGCAGTTCGATGGCTTCACGCTGGGCATCCAGCGATTTCCATACGGCATCCTTGCGCTTGGCCAGGGTATCGCCGGAGGTGATCACCACCATGCAGGGGAATGGCCAGACTTCGCCGATCTCGTAGACCTGGCGAACCGGCGCGACCAACTGCGCGATGCGGTCATAGGGCTCGAACAGGAAGGCCGCGTCGACCCGGCCGGACACCAGCGACTGTACGGCCACCGCTGGGCTGACGCCCATGATGTTCACATCGCTCGGCGCGAGGCCCGCGTTCTTCAGCGTCACACCGCGCAACACCGCATCGGCGGTACTGCCCTCGCGCTGGGAGGCCAGGGTGCGGTCCTTGAGGCCGGCGACGTCCTGGATCTGGGTATCCTCACGCACCAGGATCGAGTGATAGCCCTGTTGCGCGCCGCCCACCACCTTCAGGTCGGCACCCTTGGAAGCCCAGGCCACCGCGTTGGTGAAACCCAGTACGCCGGTGTCCAGTTGCCCGCCGACGATGGCCTTGATCAGGTCGGTGCCCGAGCTGAACTCGATCAGCTCGACATCCAGGCCGTGCTTCTCGTACAAGCCGGCCTCGTGGGCGACCATCGCCTGGGCATCATCCATCACCCGGATGTAGCCAACCTTGAACTTATCCTGGGCCTGGGCGAATGCGCTCAGGAGCAGGAGAGCCGGAACCAGCCAATGCTTTGCTTTCATTTCAACCTCGATGCGGGCAGCCATGTCATATAACCAAATCGAAGTCGTTTATTCGATTTGGTTATCTAACTTTTATGGCTTAGAACTTTACCCGAATCATGGGCATAACGGCACTACCCAAGTGCTATATCCATAATGCTCGGGGTTATAGCGCTCGGTCGTTTCAATATCCGGTCATGCAGGCGCTCACAGGCTGATCGGCTTGCGCCCGGCCAGCGCGTGGGCCAGCGTGCCGCCATCGACCAGATCCAGCTCGCCACCCAAGGGCACGCCGTGAGCGATACGACTGATGGTCAGTCCCTTGGGAACGAGCATCTGGGCGATGTAATGCGCGGTCGCTTCGCCCTCGACGGTGGGATTGGTGGCCAGGATCACTTCGCTGAACGACCCTTCCGCAACCCGGGCAAGCAACTCGGGAATGCCGATCGCCTCCGGCCCCAGGCCATCCAGGGGCGACAGGTGCCCCTTGAGCACGAAATAGCGGCCACGAAAGCCGGTCTGCTCGACGGCGAAGACGTCCACCGGGCTCTGCACCACACACAGCAGCGAATCGTCCCGGCGCGGGTCGACGCACTGCGGGCACAGCTCGTCCTCACTCAGCGTCCGACACTGCCGGCAATAGCCGACACCCTCCATCGCCCGCGTCAGCGCCTGGGCCAGGCGCAAGCCACCGCTGCGGTCGCGCTCGAGCATCTGCAAGGCCATGCGCTGCGCAGTCTTCTGCCCGACCCCGGGGAGAATGCGCAGCGCATCGATGAGTTGGCGAATCAGGGGGCTGAAGCTCATGGAAATCTCGAAGCTGGAGGCTGGAGGCTGCTTGTTAGAACGGCATCTTGAATCCGGGTGGCAGTTGCATGCCGGCGGTCATGCCGGCCATCTTTTCCTGGCTGTTCTGCTCGATCTTGCGCACGGCATCATTGACCGCCGCGGCGATCAGGTCCTCGAGGATGTCCTTGTCTTCCTGCATCAGGCTGTCATCGAGGCTGACGCGCTTGACGTCGTGACGACCGTTCATCACCACGCTCACCAGCCCCGCGCCGGACTGGCCGGTGACTTCGGCGTTCGCCAGCTCTTCCTGCATCTTCTGCATCTTTTCCTGCATCTGCTGCGCCTGCTTCATCAGGCCGGCCATGCCACCTTTCATCATGGGATATCACCTCAATTCGATCAGGGTTCGGAGTGTTCTACGGGTTCGATGGTGCCTTCGCGGATGACCGCGGCAAACTGCTGCATCAGTTGCTGGACGAGCGGATCCGACTGGATCGACCGCTCCGCGGCGCGCTGACGTTCGGCCCGACGGCGCTGGGCTGCCTGCGCCGGGGTTTCCTGCTCGGGCTTGTGCAGTTCGATGTCCAGCTGCAACGTGCGTCCATGGTACTGGTTGAGCGCATCGTTCAAGCGCCGTTGCTGAGTGGCATTGAACAACGCGCTCTGTGCCGGGTCGAGGTGCATCAGCCAGCGATCGCCCTCGACCGCAATCAGCGTGCAGTTGGCAGCGATGCTGCCGGTAAGGCCCGACAAGCCAAGCTTGAGGTAGAGATCCAGCCACTCGGCCGCCAGGCCGGTCGCCGGCTCGACCGCGGGCAGCGGCTCGACGGCATCCGGCTCGGCCTCTACCTGTACCAGCTCATCGAGATAGGCCTCGGCCTGGTTCTCGACTTCGAAATAATCCTCGTCGGTCAGCGGCGGCTCGTCATCGTCCGGCTCCTCCACCTGTACCACCGCAGCCACGTGGTCGGCCTCGAACGGCGGCGCTTGCGGCAGGATGGCCTCGGCCTCCACCGCCACCGGCGGCACGCTCGGCGGCTCGTTCCAGGGCACATCTATGACCGGAGGCGCTTCCGGCTCGGGCTGCGGTAGAGGCGCAACAGCGATATCGACCGCGGGGGACGGCATCTCGGGCTCAGCCTGCTGGTCGACACTCTGCTCCGGCAATGCGGCAGCGCTGTCGTCGGCAACGACCGACGGCGCCAGCGTGGCGGCTGGCGCAGCGTCCACGACCGCGGCACTGGATGGAGCGCCGCGCGACACGCCAGCCGAGGCCGTGTCGGCCACCGCTGCGGGATTGGAATCAGCTGTGGCCGGGCTGATCCCCAGGGTCTTTAGCGGCGTTCGCGGTGCATCGCCACTGTCTGCCGGGCGGAACGCCAGCATGCGCAGCAACACCATTTCGAAGCCGCTGCGCGGGTCGGGTGCCAGCGGCAGGTCGCGTCGACCGATCAGGCCCATCTGGTAGTAGAACTGCACGTCTTCGGCCGGCAGTGCCTGCGCCAGGGCCAATACCCGGTCGCGATCGCCCTGGCCGTTGTCCACCGCCTCCGGCAACGCCTGGGCGATGGCAACGCGGTGCAGCACGTTGAGCATCTCGGCCAGCACGCCGGCCCAGTCCGGCCCCTGCTCGGCCAGATGGCGAACCGCCTCGAGCATCGCCCTGGCGTCACCTTCGAGCAAGGCCTGCAGTACGCCGTAGACCTGGCCATGATCGAGGGTGCCGAGCATGGCGCGCACATCCGCCGCCAGTACCCTGCCCTCGCCGAAGGCGATCGCCTGGTCGGTGAGGCTCATGGCGTCGCGCATCGAGCCGTCGGCCGCACGTCCGAGCAACCAGAGCGCGTCCTCCTCGAAGGGAACGTTCTCGACGCCCAGTACATGGGTCAGGTGCTCGACCACCCGCTCCGGCGGCATGTTCTTCAGGGAGAACTGCAGGCAGCGCGAGAGGATGGTGACCGGCAGTTTCTGCGGGTCGGTGGTCGCCAGCAGGAACTTGACGTGCGGCGGCGGCTCCTCGAGGGTCTTGAGCAGCGCATTGAACGAATGCGACGAGAGCATGTGCACTTCGTCGATCAGGTAGACCTTGTAGCGCCCGCGGCTCGGTGCGTACTGCACGTTGTCCAGCAGCTCGCGGGTGTCCTCGACCTTGGTCCGGCTCGCGGCGTCGACCTCGATCAGGTCGACGAAGCGCCCTTCGTCGATCTCCCGGCAGACCGAGCATTGGCCGCAGGGCGTCGAGCAGACGCCGGTCTCGCAGTTCAGGCACTTGGCGATGATCCGCGCAATGGTGGTCTTGCCGACCCCGCGGGTTCCGGTGAACAGATAGGCATGGTGCAGGCGCTGATTGTCCAGCGCATTGATCAGGGCCTTGAGCACATGCGTCTGGCCGACCATTTCGCGGAACGAGCGCGGACGCCATTTTCGGGCAAGGACCTGATAACTCATAACACCATCGCGGGATAAAGCAGAGGACGGGTAATGCTAGCGGAGCAAGCAATAAATTGCATCCGACCCGCGCTCGATCGAGCGTGCTCGTCTACGACACGCGAGCGCCGAGCGCCCGCACCACCTGCCCCAGCACGGCGTCGGCACCCTCGATCCGCACCTGCAGCCCGTCTATTTCCCGGCGCGGCGGGTAGTGCTTGCGCAACCGGTCGAAGCCGGCGCGGCGTTGCGTCTCGTCACCGCGCAGGCTGCGGCGAAAATCCGCATCGTCACGGCGCGGGTCGTACACCGCCCGGCACAGGGTCGCCAGCATATCGGCCGGCTTCGCCGACGAACTGAACGTCATGCCCAGCAGCGCGGCTTCCGGCATCAGTTGCGCAAGTTCCACCTTGGGCTCCAGCCCTTTCGCAGCACAGAATGCGGCGTAGATCTGCGCCGTGCCACGCAGTTTGCCGTCCAGGCTGTAGCCGGCGATGTGCGGCGTGGCGATCCGGCACAGGCCGGCGAGTTCGACGTCGACCTGCGGCTCGCCTTCCCAGACGTCCAGCACCGCCTCCACGTCAGGGCGCTGCAGCAGCAGTTCCAGCAAGGCCGCATTGTCGACGACCGCACCCCGACTGGCATTGATCAGCCAGGCACCGGGCCGCAGCCGCGCCAGGCGGTCCTTGTCGAGCAAATGGAAGGTCGGATGTTCACCCTGCATGCTCAGCGGCGTGTGCAGGCTGATGACATCGCACTCGGCAAGCACCTCGTCCAGCGAGACGAAGTCGCCGGCCTCACGCGATTGGCGCGGCGGATCGCAAACCCGTACATCCCAGCCGAGCCCCCGCAGCACTTCCACCAGGCGCCCACCCACCTCGCCAGCGCCGACGACGCCGAAGCGTCGCGCGCCGAGCGTCTCACCTCGTGCTTCGGCCAGCGCCAGCAGGCCGCCCAGCACGTAGTCGACTACGCCCCGCGCATTGCAACCGGGCGCGCTGGCCCAGTCGATGCCGGCTTCCTGGAAATAATCGAGGTCCAGATGATCGGTGCCGATGGTGCAGGTGCCGACGAAGCGTACCGGCGTATCTTCCAGCAGCTCGCGATCGACCCGGGTTACCGAGCGCACCAGCAGGACATCGGCCTGCTCCAGTGCCGCCCGGTTGATGCTACGGCCGGCCATGCGGCGAATCTCGCCGAACCCCGCGAAGAAGGCTTCGGCCAATGGAATGTTTTCGTCGGCAAGAATACGCATGGGGACTCCGTTGCAATCGAGGTCATTTTAGCCAGGCTCCGCTTTGCCTTTCTGAGCGCGTTCCCGAAAGGTAGACTAGCGCGCTCATTGTATACAACCGGAATGCCTGCAATGCCCACTGAGCCCAGACTCAGACGGGTACGCGTTGAATTGCGCACCCTCTTCGCCCTCGCCCTGCCCATGATGATCGCCCAGTTGGCCAGCACCGCCATGGGCTTCGTCGATACCGTGATGGCCGGGCGGGTCAGCCCGCACGACCTGGCGGCGGTGGCGCTGGGCAATTCGATCTGGGTGCCGGTGTACCTGCTGGTGAGCGGCATCACCCTGGCGACCACGCCGAACGTCGCCCAGCGCTTCGGTGCCGGGCAGCAGCAGCAGATCGGGCCGCTGGTGCGCCAGGCGCTGTGGATGGGTCTGGGCATCGGCCTGCTCGCCGCATCGCTGATGTGGAATGCCGAACCGGTGCTGCATCGCATGCGCGTGGAGCCGGCCCTGATCGAGCCGACCATGGCCTATCTGCGCGCCGTCGCCTGCGGCTTTCCAGCCGTGGCGCTGTATCAGGTGCTGCGCTGCTTCAGCGACGGCCTGGGTCACACACGACCGAGCATGGTCATCGGCATCCTCGGGCTGCTGCTGAACATTCCGCTCAACTACATCTTCATCTACGGCAAGCTTGGTATCCCGGCGATGGGTGGGGTCGGCTGCGGCGTCGCCACCGCATTGGTGATGGCGTTCATGCTGCTGGCGATGAGCTTCTGGGTGAAGCGTGCCAGCTACTACCAGGCGAGCGAGCTGTTCTCCCACTTCGAATGGCCGCGCTGGCCACCGCTGCGCCACCTGCTCTCGGTCGGCGTGCCCATCGGCATCGCCGTGTTCGCCGAAGCCAGCATCTTTTCCGTGATCGCCCTGTTGATCGGCGGGCTGGGCGCGACCGTCGTCGCCGGCCATCAGATCGCGCTGAATTTCACCTCGCTGATCTTCATGATCCCGCTGTCGCTGGGCATGGCGGTGACGGTGCGCGTCGGTCAGGCCCTGGGCCGCCATGCACCGCGGGATGCACGCTTCGTCGCTGGCGTGGGAATCGCCGCTGCCTTGGTTTATGCCTGTTTCTCCGCCAGCGTCATGCTGTTGTTCAGCGAACGGATCGCGCGAATCTACACGCCAGACCCGGCCGTCATCGCCGTGGCCGCCGGGTTGTTCTTCTACGCCGCGCTGTTCCAATTCTCCGACGTGGTGCAGGTCACCGCCGCCGGGGCGCTGCGCGGCTATCAGGACACCCGCATGACGATGGTCTTCACCCTGTTCGCCTACTGGGGAATCGGCCTGCCGGTGGGCTACCTGCTGGGCCTGACCGATCATCTCGGCGCCGCCAGCGGCCCAAGCGGCCTCTGGCAGGGATTGATCGCCGGGCTGAGCTGCGCAGCGCTGTTGCTCAGCGTGCGCCTGGCACGCAGCGCGCGCCGCGAGATCCGTCGGCATGCGCGGCGCAGGGCGATGGCTTAACAGAATCAGCAGCAATGGGCTTCATCCCACCAGGGCGCCACCGAACGTGTGGTGGGCTGAAACCCACCCTACCTGGACTGCCAAAGACGCAAACACATCGCCCCAGGTCGCCCCAAAGAAGCCCACCAACAGCGCTCAAGGCCCGCACAGAACGACGACTCGAAGATCCAACGCTCACAGGCTGCGCTCGATACGCCCATCGGAGCGAGCCAGATAGCCCGTGCCGCATTCCCAGAGCAGCGCATCCCGCTGCTCGGTGGTCAGCGCCTGGAGGCCGCCGCGCAATGCATAGGCGGTTAAGCCGAGCTGGGTCAGCAGGAACACCGCAGTGGCGCTGCGCTTGCCGCTCTCGCAATAGCACAGGTAGATGCGCTCATGGTCCAGCAGGCGGGTTTTCAGGCGTAGCAGATGCAATGGCATGCTCAGCGCCTGCATGGCGTGGCCACGTTCGTATTCGTCGAGCAGGCGCACATCCAGCCATTGCGCGCCGCAACCCAGCAGGTCGGCCACGTCGTCCAGGTCGATTTCGCCGACCACCGGCGCCTTGAGCAGTTCGAGGAAATCGGCGCGCGCCAGGCGCAGCACGCAGCCATCCTCGATCATGCTCACGCTGGCGTTGCGCGGGCGATCCTCGAGCAAGGCCTCTTCTCCGAAACAGGCCCCCGGCCCCAGCTCGGCCAGCCGCTGCCGATCGGCGCCCGCGCCCCTGGCCACCTCGGCCCGGCCGCTCTTGAGAAAATAGCAACAGTCGCCGGCTTCCCCCTCCTGCAACAGGGTCCGCCCGGCGGGCACCTCGAGCGCCACGAGCCGCTGCAGCATGCTGCGGATGTTCGCAGGCGGAACCTGGGCGAACAGCGGATTGTCCAGCAACGGCTCCAGCCAGTCGCCCAGCTCGCCATCCATGGACAGTTGCAGCAGCACATCCTGATGGGCCTGGCGCCAGGACAGCAACCGATCCAGATCCGCGTCGTCCACGGCCAGCAACCGGCAGTCTTCGAGGGCACGCACTTGCCGGAGATGGGCATGCGGCAGGCTGTGGCAGCTGGCGGGCGTACCGGCCTGCAGGCGAGTCTCATGGCCATCGTCATCGACCAGCGCCAGGCTGCCGGACAGCAGGAAATAGTGCGCCGGCGCCTGCCTGCCATCGCGCTCGAGAAGCCGTCCGGCCGCCAGCGCTTGCGGCACCAGCCGGCCTCGCAGCTCCCACAGCTGGCGGGGCGACAGTGCATTGAGCGGTATCAGATTGCGCAACTGCTCCGGGTGCAGGGGGGTGTTCATCCAGAAATATCCAAAAGGTCCATCAGCCCATCAACCGTCGCAGCTGCGCCTGGGCAGCCCGGCGTCCCTGCAGCCCGCCGGTATGAATGAAGACGAGCCGCGTGCCTGGTGGAAAATAACCGCGCTCGATGTAAAGGCGCAATGCCATCATCGCCTTGGCGGTGTAGACCGGGTCAAGCGGCACGCCCCCGTCGCGCTCCGTGGCCTGGATGAAATGCGCCAGCTCGGCGTCGAAACGACCGAAGCCGGCACGGCTCGCATCCAGCAGCCGGTAGCCGCTGTCGGCCACCTCGGCCTCGGCGAACAGCTCGGCCAGGCGCGCATCGACCGCATGCGATGGCGGCCCGGCCAGCGCACCGAAGACCGGATGCCGCCCCGCTTCGCCGATGACCAGCCCGGCCAGGGTGGTTCCGGTGCCCACCGCCAGCCAGTTCGCGTCGTAATGCTCCCAGCCGATAGTCGGCAGCAGCGCCTGCAACTGCGAAACCAGCACGACGCAGCCCCGTGCCCCAGCCAGGCCGCCACCGCCTTCGGGAACCGGGTAGTACCCGCGATAGCGTTCGAGCCAGGGCGCCCAGAAACCAGGTAGATTGCGTGCCCGATAGCCGCCATAACCCAGCCAGTGCAATTGCATGCCGCAGGCACGCAGGTCGCATACCGTCGGTGTTTCCTGCTCATGCCCGCGCAGCAGCCCGACAGTGGCGAAGCCGAAGCGACGGCCGGCAGCCGCCAGGGCGTGCAGATGGTTGGAATGCGCGCCGCCAAGACTGACCAACCCGGGGGCCCCGGCAGCACGAGCCGCATCGAGATGCCGGGTGAGCTTGAACCACTTGTTGCCGGACAGTTGCGCGTCGACCTGGTCGAGTCGCAGCACGGCGACCTCGACGCCGGCGCGCTGCAACCAGTCCAGCGGCAACCGCTGCAGCCGCAAGGAGCCGTCGAAGGCATGGGAAGGATGAGTGAAGGACAAAACGTTCAACTGCCGGTGCGCTGCCGGCCTTCCTTGCCGTGGCGGGCACAGCAATTGGACTCGCCGATCACGAAGCGACTCGGCGTATCGATCTTGTCCAGCGGCATCGCACAACGCTCGCCGCTGGGCAGCGCGGCCACGCATGCCGGCTTCTGATAGTGCTCCAGCCACTGGCGATACTGCTCCTCGGACACGGAGCACTTGGCAGCGGCGTAAGCCAGGGGATTGGCCCGGTAGCGGGCCAGGTCCGGCAATGCGATGGTCAGATGTCCGGCGCCCGGATGATAGGCCGTGAACACGACGCCCTGGCGCGACAGTTCCTCCAGCACACGATCGCCACTGCGACTCAGCACCTCGCATTCGCGCTTGAGGCGCTGGACCTCCTCTTCCAGCTGCACGTCCAGCTCGTTGCGGTACGCCAGCTCCACGTCGCGGATCGCCACCTGTTCCTTGTATTCGGCGACCGCTGCGGCGATGCGTGCCTGCGCTTCACGCTCGAACTGTTCACGGGCCGCGCCCGCTTCCACGCGGCCGTTCATCTCCAGCATGCGCAGCTGCTTGCTCATCTCTTCGCGAGCCGTCTGGAAGCTCGCGGCCTGCGTCGCGATCTGCGCATGCAGGCTGCCGTTGATCTCGGCCTGTTGCTGCAAGCGCTGCTGCAGCGCCTGGATCTCGCCCTGCAGCCGCTGCTGTTCCTTGTCCGCGGCAGCCACGTCCTCTTCGCGCTGGCGTTCCAGATTGGCGATGCGCTGGCGCTGCTGCTTGATCAGCAGGGCGGCCTTCTGACGTTGTTCCTGCTCGAGCTTCTCGGCGCGTCTGGCGGCCTTCGCCTTGGCGGCATCGGCGGCATACCAGGTATCCTCGGCAACCATCTGCAGGCGCTCGGTCGGCACGGCCAGCGGCGCTTCGTCCTCGACCAGCAGGCCCAGCTGGTTGCGCTTGACGCGCTCGCGCAGCAGAACCAGGTCGTTGCGTTCGGGACTCACCCTGGGGTCCCACATGTGCATCTGGTGCCAGGACACCGGGCACTGGCTACGGCAGGCCAGGCGGATCGGCCCGGCGCCCATGTCCGGGCCGCGGCCGGTGCGTTCGGCCAGCTGGCGCAGGGGGATGTTCCAACCGTCGTCGGCGGAACCATCCTCATTGAAATCGAGACAGAAAAACACCGCGGCACGCACCAGCAGCCGCGGATTGATCAACACGTAGACCGCGCGCATCTGCCGGTCGGCGAACTCGGGCAGGTTGACCACGCCGTCCAGGACCGCTTCGAATTCCGGGAACAGCATTTCCTTGCAGATGCCGTCGTCGCCGTAGAACAGAATGGCTTCGACCATCTGCGGTTTGTTCTGCATGCTCGACATCCTTTATCGCCCGCGACCGCGAGCCAGCGATTTCCGGGACGGTGCGGCCATCCAAGGCCGGCGCCGTTGCGTTGGTGAGACAAGTTTAGGGGAAAAGTTCGAGCAGGCAATGTGACTGGGTTGGCAGCGCCCCTGCCGTCGCGGCGCAAGCGATGGGTGGCCCGATCGATTTGCGATGGCCATCTAACTCGTCCCGCGTACGCCCGCGAGCCGGTGCTACAGCGCTTCGCCGGGCACCGGCGGGCCGCTCATGGACGAGGCATCGGTTTCAGAGTTCGGCGGCGAGGCGGCAGCCCTGGTTGATCGCCCGCTTGGCATCCAGCTCGGCGGCCACATCCGCACCGCCGATAAAGTGCACGCGCGCGCCGCCGGCTTCCAGCCCTGCCTGCAGCTCGCGCAGCGGCTCCTGGCCGGCACAGAGGATCACCGTATCCACCGGCAACACCTGCGGCGCGCCTTCGGCCACGCGGATATGCAACCCGGCGTCGTCGATCTGCAGGTACTCGACCGAGTTGAGCATCTGCACGTGCTTGTTCTTCAGCCCGGCACGGTGGATCCAGCCGGTGGTCTTGCCCAGGCCGTTGCCGACCTTGGATTTCTTGCGCTGCAGCAGATAGACCTGGCGCCTGGGCGCATGGGGCGCCGGCTGGATGCCGGCGACGCCGCCGCGCACCGACAGGCCGAGATCGATGCCCCACTCCTTCCAGAAGGCTTCGCGATCCAGGCTGGTGGATGGTCCGTCGTGGGTGATGTATTCCGACACGTCGAAACCGATGCCGCCGGCGCCGATCACGGCGACACACTGGCCGACCGGCTTGCGCTCGAGGATCGCGTCCAGGTAGCCGATCACCTTCGGATGATCGATGCCGGGAATCTCCGGGATGCGCGGGGCGATACCGGTGGCCAGGACGATCTCGTCGAAGCCGCCGGCCAGCAGCAGCTCGACGCTGGCGCGGGTATTCAGGCGCAGCTCGACGCCCGTTTCCTGCAGCCGGTTCTGGAAATAGCGCAGGGTCTCGTGGAACTCCTCCTTGCCCGGCACGCGCTTGGCGACGTTGAATTGACCGCCGATCTCGCCGGCGGCATCGAACAGCGTCACCCGGTGGCCGCGCTCGGCAGCGACGGTGGCGGCCGCCAGCCCCGCCGGGCCGGCGCCGACCACGGCGATTTTCTTCACCGCCGTGGTCGGGATGTAGTTCAGCTCGGTTTCGTAACAGGCGCGCGGGTTGACCAGGCAGGTGGTCAGCTTGCCGCTGAAAGTATGGTCCAGGCAGGCCTGGTTGCAGCCGATGCAGGTATTGATGCGCTCGCTGTGGTCGGCGGCCGCCTTGTTGACGAACTCCGGATCGGCGAGGAACGGCCGCGCCATCGAGACCATGTCGGCATCGCCCTCGGCCAGTACCTGCTCGGCCACCTCCGGCGTGTTGATGCGGTTGGTGGTGACCAGCGGAATGCCCACCTCGCCGCGCAGCCTGGCGGTGACCTTGGTGAAGGCCGCGCGCGGTACCTTGGTGGCGATGGTCGGAATCCGCGCCTCGTGCCAGCCGATGCCGGTGTTGATCAGCGTCGCGCCGGCCCGCTCGATCGCCCTGGCCAGTTGCACCACCTCTTCCCAGGTACTGCCGCCTTCGATCAGATCGAGCATCGACAGGCGGTAGATGATGATGAAGTCGCTGCCGACCGCCTCACGCACGCGGCGCACGATCTCCACGGCCAGGCGCATGCGGTTCTCGTAGCTGCCGCCCCAGCGGTCGCTGCGGTGATTGGTATGGGCGACCAGGAACTGGTTGATGAAGTAGCCTTCCGAGCCCATGATCTCGACGCCGTCGTAGCCGGCGCGCCGGGCCAGGCTGGCGCAATTGACGAAGTCGCGGATCTGCTTTTCGATGCCCGCCTCGTCCAACTCGCGCGGGGTGAACGGGTTGATCGGCGCCTGGATCGCACTCGGCGCGACCAACTGGGGGCTATAGGCGTAGCGCCCGGCATGCAGGATCTGCATGCAGATCTTGCCGCCCGCCTCGTGCACCGCCTGGGTGACGACCTTGTGCTCCTCGGCCTCTTCCGGCGTGGACAGCTTGGCCGCACCGGCGCGCACCGAGCCTTCCTCGTTCGGCCCGACGCCGCCGGTGACGATCAGGCCGACACCGCCGCGGGCGCGTTCGGCGAAGAACGCCGCCATCCGCTCGAAACCGTTGGGCATCTCCTCCAGGCCGGTGTGCATGGAGCCCATCAGGACACGGTTGCGCAAAGTGGTGAAGCCCAGGTCGAGCGGAGCCAGGAGATTCGGGAAAGCGGTCATGGTCTGTCCTCATCAAAGTGCCGAGCCTCATGGGGCTACGGTCGGTATGCAGCGACGATAAACAGGGCTCGCGCCCTGCTCAATGATCGAAAATGACAACTTTCTGATCCCTCAGTGCAAAACAGCTTGGCAATATGACCCGTTTTGCCTAGGGTGGGCCGATCACGACTGTCGCCAGGCCCATGCGCAACTCGATCAAATTCCTCCTGCTGCTGGTGTTCGCCGGCATCTCGCTCGCCCTCTACCTGGACTGGACGCGCGACCGCCGCAGCGGCCCGCTGCTGTCGGACCTGCGTACCTTGCCGATCGACAGCCAGGGCCTGCCGGGCAGCGCCGGCAACCTGCTCGGCATCGAGACGCGGCTGCAGCCGGCCGACTACCAGAGCCGCGAACGCCTGCAACTGAAATTCGCCACCTACCTGCAGCAGGCCGCCGATGCCGGCCTACTCAACGGCAAGACCATCGTGGTGTTGCCCGAGCACGTCGGCACGGGCTTGTTCGCCCTCGGCGAGAAACCGGAAGTGCAACAGGCCCGCACGCTGCGTGATGCCATGCAATGGATGGCGCTGAGCAATCCGGGGCGCTACCTGCGCGCCCTGACCGGCCACCAGGGCGACGACCGCCGCACCGGCGCCGTGTTGCAGCTCAAGGCCCGGCAGATGGCCGAAGACTACCAGAGCATTTTCGGCGGGCTGGCCAGGCACTTTGGCGTGACGTTGGTAGCCGGCTCGATCGTGCTGCCCGAGCCCTATCTGGATGGCCAACGACTGCGGGTCGGCAAAGGCCCGTTGCGCCAGGTCAGCCTGACCTTCGACATCCACGGCAAGCCGCTCGGCCCACTGCAGTACAAGCACGCCCTGAGTCGCTACGAGCGCCGCTACAGCGTCGCGCCCGACCATGAACGACGACCGCTGATCGACACTCCGGCCGGCGCGCTGGCGGTGCTGTTGGGCTGTGATGCCTATCGGCAACGGCCGCCCGGCGAAGCGAAGCTGCTGGCCATCCCCGGCGCGTCGGCGGAACCGCAAGCCCACTGCGGCGCTGCGCGCCGCGACATGCCCGGCGATATTCCCTACATGGCCGTGCATACCCTCGGCCTGCCCTGGAACCTGCTCGGTTCGCCACGTCGTCCCGCCCTGCCCAACCACGGCACGCCCGTGCAACTGCGCAATCTCTGGCTCGGTGAATGACATGAATGCGCAACGGGTGCGACTGGGGGACCTTTCCGTGGGCTTCGTGCACAGCCTCGACGAAGCACTGCAGCGGCGCGACCTCGATGCCCGCCCCCTGCTGGAAGCCTACGGGCTGGATGCCGAACGCCTCGCCGAGCCGCAGGCACGGCTGTCGATTCCACGCTACATGCGCCTCGGCCACGCGGCCATCCAGCTTGCCGGCGACCCCGCACTCGGCCTGGAGATGGGCCGCCTGCGCAAGCCGGGCCACCTCGGCCTGGCCGGACTCACCGCCACCCAGGCGCCGACGGTGCGTGAAGCCGCGCGGGCGCTGATCCGCTTCGAAGCCCTGTACGCCTCCAACTACCGCGGCAGCTCCAGCTTCCATGAAGACGCGTCGGGCGCCTGGCTGCGCTTCTATTCGATCAGCCCCTACAACGCCTACAACCGCTTCGTGGTGGACACCGTGCTGGCCAGCTGGATCGCGCAACTCGCCCGCCTGGCCGGACAGGCGCTCGTGCCGCTGGCAATCCATATCGAGTTCGAAGCACCGGACTATGCGCCGCGCTACGAAGCCCTGTTCGGCCGGCCGGTGAACTTCGGCGCCGAGGCCAATCAGCTGTATCTGGAAAAGAGCGTCCTGGCCCTGCGTAATCCGGAGCACTGTCCCGGCACCTGGCGCCACCTGCTGGAACTCTGCGAAAGCGAACTGGAGCGACGCACCCGCACCCGCAGCCTGGGCGAGCGGGTGGCGCAGCTACTCGGCCCGCTGCTCAAGGGGCAGGAACCAGACCTGCAACAGATCGCCGGGCGCCTGCAGATGCCGCCCTGGACACTGCGGCGCAAGCTGCTCGAGGAAGGCACCAGTTATCGCGCGATCTTGAACGACACGCGCCGCGACCTGGCGATGGCCTACATCCGCGATACCGAATCGGCCTTCGGCGAGATTGCCTGGCTGCTCGGCTTCTCCTCGGCCGAAGCCTTCCAGCGCGCGTTCAAGCGCTGGAGCGGGCAGACGCCGGGCGACTATCGGCGCACCCAGCGACGCTCGGCCGAGCGGGCCTGAACGGCCGATAAATGGGCCAAGGCCGTGACTGCGGCGGAGCCCGCTTGTGCGCGAGTGCAGGCTGATGGCTTCCCCAGATAAGGCGAAGCGACGATGCATCGTGCAAAACGGAGTTTTCGTATCTGGGGGGAGAAGCCATCGCAAAACAGCCCCTAAAGCTCCACGGCATCCTCTGCGGAATCGAGGCAATCCTGCTCCGCGGCGTGCCATTCGAGTAGTTCGTCCTGATAATCGTCCATTAGGAGGACTCCTTCTTTGATTTGTCTAGGTAGAAGATGACTTGGCAATTTTCACCAAGCCCTTCAAGGTTCATGCCAGACAATCTACAGCCCGCGAATGAACGATCGGTGACGCTTTCATCCACGCCAGCGGGCAGCCCGAGCGAGTCCATGCCATAAAACGGCGCAGCCTGCGCGCGGTCATGCCCAAACGAGGCGCAGGTGCCTTCAAGGTGCCGCCAGCCCCGCCGCATTCATTGCCTGGCGCAACAGCCAGGCAACCATCGCAAGCGCCAGAACGCTGCCGCTCCAGATCAGCACCAGCCAGGTCATGCGCTGCCAGAGCGGCTTCTGTTCCGGCTCTGCGGCCGGGTCTTTCCTGTCGCGCGCCATCAGTGGTAACCATCGTCGGCGCTGACCTTGCCGCGGAACACATAGTAGCTCCAGGCGGTGTACATCAGGATCAGCGGGATGATCAACAGCGCGCCGACCAGGGTGAAGCCCTGGCTCTGCGCTGGCGCGGCGGCGTCCCAGATGCTCACCGATGGCGGAATGATGTTCGGCCACAGGCTGATCCCCAGCCCGCTGTAGCCGAGGAAGATCAGCGCCAGGGTGAGCAGGAACGGCGTGTAGTTGGCGTAGCGCCGGATCGATCGCAGCAGGCCGAGGGTGCACAGCAGCACCAGGATCGGAACCGGCATGAACCAGAACAGGTTCGGCAGGCTGAACCAGCGTTCGGCGATATCCGGATGGGTCAGCGGCGTCCACAGGCTGACGATGCCGGTGACCGCCAGCACCGCCCATACCAGCGGCACGCCGATGTCGTGCATGCGCTTCTGCAGGTCGCCAGCGGTGCGCATCATCAGCCAGGTGCAGCCGAGCAGCGCATAGGCGACGATCAGCGCCAGGCCGCAGAACAGCGAGAACGGCGTCAGCCAGTCCAGCGCGCCGCCGGCATAGACCCTGCCCTCCACCGGCAGCCCGCTGATGAAGGCACCCAGCACCACGCCCTGGAAGAAGGTCGCGGCCAGCGACCCGCCGATAAAGGCCTTGTCCCAGATGTGCTGGCGCCGCTTGCTGGCCTTGAAGCGGAACTCGAACGCGACACCACGGAAGATCAGCCCCATCAGCATGAAGATGATCGGCAGGTAAAGCGCCGAGAGCACCACCGAATAGGCCAGCGGAAACGCCGCGAACAGCCCCGCGCCGCCCAGCACCAGCCAGGTCTCGTTACCGTCCCAGACCGGCGCCACGGTATTCATCATGACGTCGCGCTCGGAACTGTCCTGGACGAAGGGAAAGAGGATGCCGACGCCGAGATCGAAGCCGTCCATCACCACGTACATCATGATGCCGAAGATGATGATCACCGCCCAGATCAGTGAAAGATCGATGCCCATGGATCAGTTCCTCTCGCCCAGTTGATCGCTTTGCCCTTCGGGAATCGCTTCGTCCGCGGCGGATATCGGACGCATCGGCGTGCGTGGCTCGCCCGGCCCGCCAGCGCCCTGCTCGCGTCCTTCGCTGATCACCGGGCCCTTCTTGACCAGACGCAGCACGTAGAGCATGCCGACGCCGAATACCGCGAAATAGACGATGACGAACATCGCCAGCGTCAGCCCCAGCTGACCGGCGCCGTGACTGGACACCGCATCGGCGGTGCGCATCAGGCCGTAGATCACCCAGGGCTGCCGGCCGATCTCGGTGGTATACCAGCCGGCGAGAATCGCGATCAGCCCGGAAGGCCCCATCCACAGCACCAGGCGCAGGAACGGCCGCGAGCCGTACAGCCGGTCGCCGCGGCGCAGCAGCAGGCTCCAGATGCCGGTGAAGATCATCAGCAGGCCGAGCGCGACCATGGTGCGGAAGGTCCAGAAGACGATCGCCGAGTTCGGCCGATCCTCGGGCGGGAAATCCTTGAGCGCCGGGATCGGCTCGGTCAGGCTGTGCTTGAGGATCAGGCTGCCGAGGTAGGGAATCTCCACCTTGTAGCGGGTCACTTCCGCTTCCATGTCGGGCAGGCCGAACAGCAGCAGCGGCGTGGGCTCGCCCGAGGAATTGTCCCAGTGGCCTTCGATCGCGGCGATCTTCGCCGGTTGGTATTGGAGGGTGTTGAGCCCGTGGAAATCGCCGATCACCGCCTGCACCGGCGCCACCAGCAGGGCCATCCACATGGCCATCGACAGCATCTTGCGAATCGCCGGATTGTCCCGCCCATGCAACAGTTGCCAGGCCGCCGAGGCGCCGACGAAGAACGCCGTGGCGAGAAACGCGGCCACCGCCATGTGCGCCAGCCGATACGGGAAGGACGGATTGAAGATGACCGCCAGCCAGTCTACCGGCACCACGATCCCATCGATGATCTCGTGGCCCTGCGGGGTGTGCATCCAACTGTTGGAAGCGAGGATCCAGAAGGTCGAGATCAGCGTGCCCACCGCCACCATGACCGTGGAGAAGAAGTGCAGCGCCGGGCCGACGCGATTCCAGCCGAACAGCATTACGCCGAGGAAGCCCGCCTCGAGGAAGAAGGCAGTCAGCACCTCGTAGGTGAGCAGCGGTCCCGTGATGCTGCCGGCGAAATCGGAATAGGCGCTCCAGTTCGTGCCGAACTGGTAGGCCATGACGATTCCGGAGACCACCCCCATGCCGAAGTTGACCGCGAAAATCTTCAGCCAGAAATGATAGAGGTCGCGGTACACCTCCTGCCGGGTCTTCAGCCACAGGCCTTCGAGCACGGCAAGATAGCTGGCCAGACCGATGGTGATCGCCGGGAAGATGATGTGAAACGAGATGGTGAAGGCGAACTGGATCCGCGCAAGCGCCAGTGCTTCCAATCCGAACATGGGCAACTCCTCGTCAGGTGATCGCTCGCCCGGCACCCCGGGCCAGTGATACGGGTAATGACAGCAGAAGATGCCAAGGGTGCGCTCGTTTCCGCGAGCCACATCGTCGCATGCCCTTCGGTCGGTGGCCGCGTCCGCCGCCGAGCGCGGGTCTATGCTAACCAGCATCGTCAGACGAGGAGCCGCCGATGCACACCCGCTCCACCTTCATCCCGCCGTACATCCTCGACCGCATCGTCGACCGCGGCTCCGCCTACCAGCGCGGCTGCGCCCGGATTACCCTCGATCACCTGCACAGCCTGCTGCCCAATCCCGGTCCACCGCACCCCACCGCCATCGCCGAGCTTGGCGAGCAGCGCACGCCGGGGCACCCGCAACGGCGCATCCACGACGCCGAGCAGCGCATGCAGCTGCCTGGCCGGCAGCGGCGCCGCGAAGGCCAGCCGGCCACGGGCGATCCGGCCGTCGACGAGGCCTACGACGCCCTCGGTGCGACCTACGACTTGTTCTGGCAGGTGTTCCAGCGCGATTCGATCGACGACCTGGGCATGCCGCTGATCGGCACCGTGCACTACGGCCAGGGCTACGAGAACGCCTTCTGGAACGGCGAGCAGATGGTCTTCGGCGATGGCGACGGCGAGCTGTTCCAGCGCTTCACCCGATCGCTGGACGTGGTCGCCCACGAGCTGGTTCACGGGCTGATCGAGAGCGAGGCCGGGCTGGTCTACTTCAACCAGTCGGGGGCGCTGAACGAATCCGTTTCGGACGTCTTCGGCGTGCTGACCAAGCAGCACAGCCTCGGCCAGACGGCCGCGGAGGCGGACTGGCTGGTCGGCGCGGAACTGCTCACCGACAAGGTCCAGGGCGTGGCCCTGCGCTCGATGGCCCATCCCGGCACGGCCTATGACGACCCGCTGCTCGGCCGCGACCCACAGCCTGCGCATATGCGCGACTTCATCGAAACCCGCGAGGACAACGGCGGCGTGCACCTGAACTCGGGCATCCCCAACCGGGCGTTCTACCTTGCCGCCACCGCGCTGGGCGGCTATGCCTGGGAACAGGCCGGGCGCATCTGGTACGACACGATCTGCGACCCGCGGCTGGCCAACGACGCCGACTTCGCCACGTTCGCCGGGCTGACCCTGACCCACGCGGCACGCATGTTCGGCGCGCCATCACAACAGGTCGAAGCGCTGAACCAGGCCTGGGCCGGCGTCGGGGTCGAGCCGCGTTGAGGAGGATTCATGACGATACCCGAACTGGGCCCCGAGACTTCGCTACGCCTATCCCGCCAGGGCGGTTTCGCCGCGGTGCCGGGCCTGGCACGGCCCCGGCAGATCGAGTTCGCCCGCTGCGACGCCGCGCAGCGCCGCGGCATCTGCGCGGTGCTAGAGCGCTGCCTGCCGGTCGCCAGCAAGAGCGTCGGCGCGGGCGACCAACGCTTCTACCAGGTCGAACTGCACTACCGCCGCGAGGATGCCGACGCCGAGATGATCCTGCAGATACCCGAGGAGCGTGCCCCACGGGAACTGGTGCAGCTCTGGCAGGACGGCGCCATTGCCAGCGACGCGCCCTGAGGTGACGAACGGCGCTACAGGCGGATCACTCCGCCGACCGCGAGCAACGCGCTGATCTGCGCCTCGGGCAACGGCCGCGAAAGCAGGAAGCCCTGGAACTCGTCGCAGCCCTGGCGGCAGAGGAATTCGAATTGCGCCTGGTTCTCCACACCCTCGGCGATCACCGTCTTGTGCAGGCTCTTGCCCAGCGAGATGGCGGCGCGGGCGATCATCGCCACCTCGTCCTCGTGCTCGAGCCCGGTGACCAGCGAGCGGTCGATCTTGATGATGTCCAGCGGGAACCGTCGCAGATAGCTGAGCGATGAATAACCCGTTCCGAAATCGTCCATGGCCAGGCGAAAGCCCAGCGCCTTGAACTCGGCGAGGATCGCAACGGCACGCGTGCCATCGCCGAGAAACACCGTTTCGGTGATCTCCAGTTCCACCAGCGTCGGCGACAATCCGACTTCGTCCAGCAGCGTGGTGATCCGCTCGACGATATCGTCGCCGAGAAACAGCAGCGGCGAGAGGTTCACCGCGACCAGCAGCGGCGTATCGCGCCCCTCGTTCCACTTGCGCGCATCGCTGAAGGCACGGCGCAGGATGGCCAGCGTCAGCGGCATGATCAGCCCGCTTTCCTCCGCGATCGGGATGAAGCGGTCCGGGCCGACCACGCCCAGCTCGGCATGCGTCCAGCGCGCCAGCGCCTCGACCCCGACGATGCGGCACGACGCATCGACCTTGGGCTGGTAGTGCACGGTGAATTCGTCGCCCTCCAGGGCAACGCGCATGGCCGCCTCCAGGTTGAGGCGCTCGTCGGCGATCCGGTTGAGGTCATGGGTGAAGAACTGGAAATTGTTGCGGCCACGCTTCTTGGCCGCATACATCGCAATATCGGCGTGCTTGAGCAGGCTCTGCGCATCCTCGCCGTCATCGGGAAACATCGCCACACCCAGGCTTGCGCCGACCTGGAATTCGCGGCCGGCGAGCGTCACGGGTCGACGAATCTCGTTCAGGATCCGTTCCAGCAACGAAATCACCGTGCTGATGCGGTAATGATCGTTGAGCACCAGGACGAACTCGTCGCCCCCGACTCGCGCCACCGTATCGGAACTGCGCAGGCTGCCGGCGAGACGCCTGGCGATGCTCTTCAACAGCTCGTCGCCGGCGACATGCCCGAGGCCGTCGTTGATGAACTTGAAATTGTCCAGATCGATGAACACCAGGGGCAGGTAGTAGCCCAACCGAGCGGCGCGGGCCAGCCCCTGTTCGATGCGGTCGTTGAGCAGGATGCGGTTGGGCAGGCCGGTCATCAGGTCGTGGTTGGCCTGCCGCTCGAGCTGCTGCTGGTAATGCTTGCGCTCGGAGATGTCCTGCACGGTGCCTTCGTAGCAGATGAACTCACCGTTCGCTCCGCGCACGACATGGGCATTCTCGGAAATCCAGATGCGCGTGCCGTCGCGCCGGTAGACCTCGGATTCGAAGTTGAGCACTTCGCCCTGCTGCTCCATCAGTTGGCAGAAGGCTTCGCGGCGCCCGCCCTCGACGTACAGGCGCCGCTCGATGTCGGCCAGGTCGGCGACCAGCGCGGTTGCGGTGTCATACCCATAGATTCGTGCCAAGGCCGGGTTGGCGGCCAGGTAGCGGCCGTCGCGGGTCGATTGGAAAATCCCTTCGCTGGCGTTCTCGAAGATGCTGCGATAGCGCAGCTCGGCCTGTTCCAGGGCTTCGAGCACCGCCTTCTGCGCCGTGATGTCCTCGATGAACCCTTCGATGACGGTCTCGCCCTGCTCGTCCGGCACCGCGACGCCACGTTCCATCACCCATTTGAAGTAGCCGGCCGCCGTGCATATCCGGTACTGCATGGTGAAGCGCCCCGGCCCATCGATGGCCGTTTCGACGCTGCGTCTCACCCGCGCCCGATCGTCCGGGTGGATGATCTGCTCCCAGGAAACCGTCGTGTCGTTGACCAGCTCGGCGGCACGGTAGCCGCACAAGCCCAGGCAGCCCTGGCTGACGAAGATCATCGTCCAGTGCCCGTCGTTGAGGCAGCGATAGGCCATGCCTTCGAGATTGTTCACCAGCGTGTCGAGAACGCGGGAGCGGTCCAGGACCTCGCTGGTCAGCAGGCTGCCGCGGCGGGTGATTCTGGAAGGGTTTTTCTGGGTCATCGGTGAGCAGGCAACAGGAAAATGGACCCCGCCGCCGCACCGGGGCGGAGCGGATGAGTTTCGATTCGTGGCGATCGTCCGTTTCAAGCCTGGCACGGCAGGACGATCGGTACAGGCAGAGCAAGAACTGCTCCAGCCGGCAATAGCGGCCTGTTTTGGGTCGTTTCCGAGGCCCAGAAGGGTTACCGCGCCCCATAGCAATGCACACACATCACTTGCGCCCCAGCATGATGCAGCTCGTCGGACAAGCACAGGAAATCGATAGAATCCGCCCGATACGGCGCAGAGCCGTGAGCACTATGGCAGTGCCCGCTGATCGAAGCAAAGCGGATCACTCACTAACGGCCGTGGTTTCCTCGCGGGGCTTGCTGCATCGTTGGCAACAGACGGGGACTCCACCCCGAACCGAAGCCTTTTCGTTTGATGCGCGAGCGCAACGGGGCCATCAATCGGTCCGACCGATGGGAAAGAACGCGCCGCCACTCCAGACGCCCAGCCAACTGCGACCGTCGATCTGCCGCGACACAGCCAGATCCACCAGTTGATAGAACAGGTTGCGGTGGATCAGCGCCTCGAGGTTGGCGCGCACATGCACGTAGGGCGCCGGCTCCTGGGTCCGTGGATCGAGCTCGACACGTAGCGGGTGTTCCCGCCCCGCCTCGACCTCGTCCTCGACATTGGTGACGAAACGCAGCAACTGATCCTCGCCCTGCCCGCTCACCTCCAGGCGAATCGCCACGAAGGGTGCGTCCTCGACCCGTATGCCAACCTTTTCCACCGGCGTGACCAGAAAATAGGCGTCGCCATCGCGGCGGATCACCGTGGAAAACAGCCGGACCATGGCCGGCCGGCCGATCGGCGTGCCTTGGTAGTACCAGGTACCGTCACGCGCGATGCGCATGTCCAGATCGCCGCAGAACGGGGGATTCCACAAATGCACCGGTGGCAGCCCCTTTTTCCCGCCGCCAGGGATCTGTGCCAGCAGATCACCGGCCTTGCCTGTATCGCTCATGCTTTTCTCCTCCGTCGGGCCAGCGACCGAGCGCTCAGCGTGGCGGCTGAAACGCCCATGCCCCTGACAGATGACCACGCAATCCCGCCGGCATCCCGCTCAGCGTGAGAGACCGAGCAGCCGCCGCGCGTACTCCTGCAGCGGCGGCCCCAGCAATTCCTCCGGCCTGGCGTCGTACAGGCTGATCAGCCCGCCGCGGCTGCGGATACGGGCAGTATCGACCAGATAGCGCGTCGACGTTTCCACCAGCATGAGCTGCACCACGCCACTGTCGACACCGAGGCGATCCAGCGCGCGCTGGTCGTTGAACTCGTCGAAACTGCCGATACGGTCGTCCGCCGCGGCGAAACGCGTATAGAGCAGGTAATGGGCACCGACAGCCCACGCTTGCTCCATCGCCTCCTCCAGGCCCGCCGGCTCACGCGCGCGACGGACCATGGGGAAGTATTCGACGAACCCATTGAAGGCCTCCTCCGCGACCACGTTCGGGCGCGGGTAGACGTCGCCCGGCGGTACGAAGTGCCCCTGGGCTATATAGATGAAGGAATCGGCTTGCAGACGCCAGGAACTGGAGCGCCGCGTATCGCTGTGATCGAGAATGCCCGCGTCACGCAGGTGATACCGGGTGCCCTCGGCCATGTCGCTGATCTTCATGCAGCCGGTCAGCAGCAACGCCGTCAGCAACCACGGCGCACCGTACAGAAATCGCATCTCCTACCTCCCAGGCCGGTGACGGAAAACCGGCGAACAGCCGGGCAATGCAGCATCCACGCCATTTCATTATTGCCGGCACAACCCGGGCCGTGGCGTTGCCGGGATTATCCACGAACACCGGCGTTGCAAAACTCTTGCGGCACGGCCAGCCCCTGAAAACCCAGTCAGGTCGTCGTGTCCATCCGACGAATCAACCGCAGACCGCTGTGGCGCATCCCGGAAACGGGTGACAAGGCCGATTGGCAGGGCTGGGGTTTCGAGCTCATGGACATGGACCGCAAGCGGGTCGACAAGGTGCTGGCCACCCCGCAAGCGAGCCGCTGATCCCGCCGATTCGATGCCAGCCGGGCAGGTGTCAGTCGCGCTTGCGCTTGTTGCCCATGCGCACGCCGATGTCCATCAGGAACTGGAAGAAGCCCTCCTGATCCTCCAGCACGTTGCTCCAGAACGGCGAGTGATACAGCGCCACGGCGCCATGCACCAGCGCCCAGGCCGCGCAGTAGTGGAAATAGGGCGGCACGTCCTCCAGCTTGCCTTCGGCGATGCGCCCTTTGATCAGTTGGGTGAGGTGCTCGAAGTTCGAGGTGCGGATCTTGTGCAACTGCTCGACCATCTCCGGCACCTGGTTGCCCTTGACCACCTTCTCCTCGAGGCGGTCGAACAGCCGGTAGCGCTGCGGATCGCGCATGCGAAACTCGAAATAGGCCCGTGACAGGGCTTCCTTGTCGCGATCCACGTCCGGCGAGTGCAGCAGCTGGTTCAGATCGCGTTCGTAATCGAGCATCAGCCGCAGGTAGATCTCGGCCTTGGATTTGAAGTGCTTGTAGATCGTGCCTTTGCCGATGCCTACTGCATCGGCAATCATCTCGACGGTGACGCTGTCTTCACCCTGTTGGAGAAAGAGCTGCAACGCGGTATCGAGGATTTCCTGTTCGCGGCGGCGAAATTCGCGGACCTTACGAGGTTCATTCTGCATAAGAGGCTGCTTGGGTGAAAATCGAGGCAGACATTATGCCTAACCGGTCATGAAATGCACGGAACATCCGCCCATGATTCAAAACAATGACGAATTCCCCCAAATAGTCGGTTTGCGATACCTCAACCATGCGGCCGTCGCACCCTGGCCCCGCCGCGCAGCCAGGGCAGTCAGCGCCTTCGCCGAACAGAACGTCGGCATCGGCGCGCGCGATTATCCGCAATGGCTGACGGTGGAGCGCAGCCTGCGCCAGCGCCTCGCCCGCCTGCTCAACGCGCCGACCAGTGCGGACGTCGCGCTGGTGAAGAACACCTCGGAAGCGCTGTCCTTCGTCGCCTTCGGACTGGACTGGAAGAGCGGTGACCGCATCGTCATCAGCGACGAGGAGTTTCCTTCCAACCGTGTCGTCTGGGAGGCCCTGCGACCGCAGGGTGTGGAAGTCATCCAGGTCAGCCTCAAGGGCAGCGACCCGGAGGCCGACCTGCTGGCCGCCTGTGGCCCGCGGGTACGCTTGATGTCCATCAGCGCGGTGCAGTACGCCAGCGGCATGCGCCTCGATCTGCAGCGCCTGGGCGAAGGCTGCGAGCAACGCGGGGTACTGCTGTGCATCGACGCGATCCAGCAGTTGGGCGCCCTGCCCTTCGACGTTCAGTCGAACCGCTGCGCCTTCGCCATGGCCGACGGCCATAAATGGATGCTCGGCCCGGAAGGCCTCGGCGTCTTCTATTGCCGCGGCGATCTGCGTGATCGGTTGACACTGCACGAGTATGGCTGGCACATGCTGGAGCATGCCGGCGACTACGATCGCACCGATTGGGAACCGGCACGCAGCGCCAGGCGCTTCGAATGTGGCAGCCCCAATCTGCTGGGCACCATGGCTCTGGAGGCCAGCCTCTCGTTGCTGGAGGAAGTGGGCATGGAACAGGTCGCCAGCGCTCTGGCCGAGCGCATCGACTGGCTGCGCCAGGGGCTGGAGGGGCTGAACGGGATCGAGATGCTGTCGCCGGCCGAGCGAGAACGGCGTTCCGGCATCCTCACCTTTCGTCTCGCCGGCTGGGACAACGCCGCGCTGTTCGAGCGCCTCAAGGCGGAACAGGTGGTCTGTGCGTTGCGTGGCGGCGGTATCCGTTTCTCCCCGCATTTTTACACCGAGGAGCGGGTAATCGACGAAACCCTCGCACAACTTCGTGCCATCGCTGGCCACTGAAGGCAATCAGTCGGGGCCGGATGTATTCCAAATGCGTTTAAAAAGGCCGGAAATCGGCCTGCAAAGCCAGTCATCCGGACTAATACTTGAGTAACTGGCTAGGCAACCCCCCACTGCCCAGCCAGATGAAACCGCGAGGATTGCGGTTTCATACTCCTAATGGTCTTGGCCCGGCTTCCTTGGAAACCGGGTTTTTTTACGCCAAGGACCAGGCAGGTCGGGTTGAGCCTGCGAAGCCCAACACGCGAGGCACCAGGCGACGCATTCGTGAAATACGGGCTTCGGCGCATGGGAGACCTGCCCTGGCTCCGCGTGGTATTGGGCTTCGCCGCTGCGCGGCTCAACCCAATCTACGTGACACCTGGGCGCGTCATGTCGGTTCCGATGCTCGCGGGTCGGCTCAAAAAAACCTGCTATGCCGTACGCGCTACCAGCCGCGCCTGGCGCAGGCGGAAGCAAAGCCAGAGGAATCCGATCCAGACCGGAATGGCGAATACCGACAGGCGAATGCCCGGAATCCACAGCATGATGACCAGAATGCCGGTCACGAAAGCCAGGCACAGGTAATTGCTCAGGGGAAACCAGAACGCCTTGAAACTCGGCTCCACGCCCTGGCGCTGCATCGCCTTGCGGAATTTCAGATGAGCCAGGCTGATCATCGCCCAGTTGATCACCAGCGCCGCCACCACCAGCGACATCAGCAGTTCCAGTGCATTGCGCGGCAGCAGGTAGTTCACCACCACGCACAGCAACGTCACCAGCGCCGACACGCCGATGGCCAGCACCGGCACGCCACGACGGTTCACCTTCATCAGCCCACGCGGCGCATCGCCCTGCTCGGCCAGGCCGTAGAGCATGCGGCTGTTGCAATACACGCCGCTGTTGTACACCGACAGCGCCGCCGTGAGGACGACGAAGTTGAGCAGGTGCGCCGCCGCATCGCTACCGATCAGCGAGAATATCTGCACGAAGGGGCTGCCGCTGTAGGGGTCGCCGGCCGAGCCAAGGGTCTGCAACAGCGCATCCCAGGGATAGAGCGCCAGCAGCACGGTCAACGCGCCGATATAGAAGATCAGGATGCGGTAGACCACCTGGTTGATTGCCTTGGGGATCACCGTCTTCGGCTCGGCCGCTTCCGCCGCCGTGATGCCGACCAGCTCCAGGCCGCCGAACGAGAACATGATGATCGCCAGCGCCATCACCATCCCGCTGAAGCCGTTGGGGAAGAAGCCGCCATGGCTCCACAGGTTGCTGATGCTCGCCTGCTCGCCGCCGTAGCCGCTGAACAGCAGGAACAGGCCCAGCAGGATCATGCCGACGATGGCGACGACCTTGATGATGGCGAACCAGAACTCGGTTTCACCGAACGCCTTCACGTTGCTGAGGTTGATCAGGTTGATGAGCACGAAGAATGCCGCCGCCGTGGCCCAGGTGGGAATCTCCGGCCACCAGAACTGCACGTACTTGCCCACCGCCGTCAGCTCGGCCATGCCCACCAGCACGTACAGGACCCAGTAGTTCCAGCCTGAAAGGAAGCCCGCGTAGCTGCCCCAGTACTTGTGCGCGAAGTGGCTGAAGGAGCCGGCGACCGGCTCCTCGACGATCATCTCGCCCAGTTGGCGCATGATCAGGAAGGCGATGAAGCCGCCGATGGCGTAGCCGAGAATCATCGAAGGCCCGGCGCTTCTCAATACTCCCGCCGAGCCCAGGAACAATCCGGTACCGATGGCACCCCCCAGGGCGATCAACTGGATATGGCGGTTCTTCAGGCCGCGCTGGAGCGGGCCGGTGTGCAGCGTGTCGCGGGTCATTACGTCACCTTGCAGGTCTCTGCGACGGAGGTAAGGCCACGCGCCGAAACACGTGGAATGGACAACGATCGGTGAAGGGCCGGGGCAGCGGGCGGGTCAGCCGGCCACCCTCGCCAACGGAAACAGTCGCTTGAAATTGGCGGTCGTCTGCTCGGCCAGCTCCTCGAGGGCAACGCCGCGCAGAGCGGCGAGGAACTCGGCCACTTCACGCACGTACTGCGGAAGGTTCGCCTTGCCGCGGTACGGAATGGGCGCCAGGTAGGGCGAGTCGGTCTCGACCAGCAGGCGGTCGGCCGGAACCTGTCGGGCGACCTCGCGCAGCGCCTCGGCATTGCGGAAGGTCACGATGCCGGAGAGGGAGATGTAGAAGCCAAGATCGAGGGCGGCCTTGGCCATGTCCCAGTCTTCGGTGAAGCAATGCAGCACGCCCGCCTGCGGCAAGGCCGCCGCGCGCAGCAGTGCCAGCGTATCGCTGCGCGCCGCGCGGGTATGGACGACCACCGGCTTGGCCGTCAGCCGGGCCGCCTCCAGATGCAGGCGAAAGGATTGCTGTTGCAGCGATGCCGCTTCGGGTTCGTAATGGTAATCCAGCCCGGTTTCGCCGATGGCCACGGCATGCGGATGCTGCAGCTCGGCCAGCAGCCAATCCAGCGCCGGCTGGCTGCCTGGGTCCAGGTCCAGCGGGTGCACGCCGATCGAACAATCGACGTCGGCATAGCGCTCGGCCAATGCCTTGACCGCGGCGGCGTTGTCGGCGCTGACGCCGATGCAGAGAAAGTGCCCCACCCCACGCGCCCGCGCGGCGTCGAGCGCCGCGTCGAGCGAGCCGCCATGGGCCGTCAGGTCGAGTCGGTCAAGGTGACAGTGGGAATCTACCAGCATGGAGGGAGCTACTTGCCATCGCGAAAAGGAGCGATTGTAGAGCAAAAGGCGGGAAAGCTGATAATCGCGACGGCCCGCAACGAGCCGTGGGTTTACATCGTGTGGGTCGGCCGGTCCGACTTCAGCGCACCGGCAAGATAGGTCTCGATCTTGTTGCGCGCGGTGTTGTCGCCTTCGTTGAACTGCACGCCAATGCCGGCGGCGCGACTGCCCTGGGCGCCCTTGGGAGTGATCCAGACCACCTTGCCGGCGACCGGAATCTTTTCCGGCTCGTCCATCAGGTTGAGCAGCATGAACACTTCATCGCCCAGCTTGTAGCTCTTGTTGGTCGGAATGAACAACCCGCCGTGCTTGATGAACGGCATGAACGCGGCGTAGAGCACCGATTTGTCCTTGATGGTCAGGGACAGGATACCGTTACGCGGACCGAGGTTTGCTGGCAGGCTCATGCGGGTTCCTAACAGGCAGCTGAAAAACGTAGGCGAGGCAGGCAAGACAAGGCAAAAACAGCCGAAAAGCGGAGTTTACGCACTGTAAATGAGCATTTGAGGCTGTTTAACGCAGCATTGCCAACGCAGGCAGCTTTTCAACGACCTGCTAATGAACATTCCGCTCGATTCTAGCCTTTGCCAGGCAGGCTTGCCCACTGCACCAGTAACGCTTCGAGAAGCAAGACACGGTTGAGGTTGGCCTTGCCCAGGACTTTCTGCCGGTGTTCGAGCAGCCAGTCCTGCATGCCCAGGACCTTTTGTCGCGGCGCCTTCTGCGCCAGGTACTGCACCACCTTCTGCATATCCGCGGCACCGAGCGCCGCTTCGTCGGAGGTCATCTGGTAGCGCAGGATCAGGTGCGCCCACTCGCAGAACCAATCGAACAGCAGGATCAGCGGAAGGGCGTTCCAGCCCTCGGCCAGTTGACTGGCCGACTGTTGCTGCTTGTGCAGCTTCTTCACGCCATCGACCACCAGCGCGCGCAGTTCCAGCACCTTCTGCTCGTGCAGCTTCAGCGCAGCCAGTGGCGAGCCCGCGGCCAGGGCCAGCAATTGCTCGCGCAGCACTTGATCGAGTTCCGGCAGTTGTCCGGCGAGCCAGTCGAGACTCTGCTGGCGCCCCGGCAGCGGGCAGGCCTGCTGCACGCAGCGGCTCTTGATGGTCGGCAGCAGACGGCTGGGCTGGTGGCTGATGAGCAGCAGCACGGTGTCGCCGGAGGGCTCTTCGAGGCTTTTCAGCAGCGCGTTGGCGGCATTCAGGTTCATCGCCTCGGCCGGCTCCAGCAGCACCACCTTGCGCCCGCCCAACTGAGCGGTCTGGGTGACGAAGCCGACCAGATCGCGCACTTGGTCGACCCGGATCGCCTTGTCCGCTTCCTCGGGCTCGAGCACGTAGTGATCCGGATGCGTATGCGCCGCCAGCAGCTGACACGCCTTGCACTGCCCGCAGGCAGCGTTGCCCGACGGCCGCTGGCACAGCAGCAGCGCCATCAGTTGCTCGGCCAGCAGACGCTTGCCGATCCCGCCGGGGCCGTGCAGCAGATAGGCATGGGCATGCTGCTGGCGGCCTGCCAGTTGTTGCCAGAGAGCGGCCTGCCAGGGAAGGACGTCAGCCATGCAGGCGCTCCAGTAGCTCGGGAACCAGCGCCTCGACATCCCGCTGCACGGCTTTCAGCGGCTGGCCGGCATCGAGGATGCGATAGCGCGACGGCGCAAGCCGGGCGCGTTCCAGATAGGCGCGACGGACGGACTCGAAGAAGCGCATGCCCTCCTGCTCGAACCGATCCAGCCTGCCCCGCGCCGCAGCGCGGGCCAGCCCCACCTCCACCGGCAGGTCGAAGATCAGCGTCAGATCAGGGCGCAGATCGCCCTGCACGAAGGTTTCCAGTTGTGCGATCCGTTCCGGCGAAAGCCCGCGGCCACCGCCCTGGTAGGCATAGGTGGCATCGGTGAAACGATCGCAGAGCACCACCGCGCCGCGTGCCAGCGCCGGCCGTATGACCTGTGCCAAGTGTTGCGCGCGTGCGGCGAACACCAGCAGCAGCTCGGTATCGGCGGCCATCGGTTCGTCGGCCGGGGTCAGCAGCAGTTCGCGAATGCGCTCGGCCAGTGGCGTCCCGCCC
This sequence comes from Pseudomonas lopnurensis, assembly GCF_015070855.1. Lineage (GTDB taxonomy): Bacteria > Pseudomonadota > Gammaproteobacteria > Pseudomonadales > Pseudomonadaceae > Stutzerimonas > Stutzerimonas lopnurensis. Next base: position 81,719 of record NZ_JADDIX010000053.1, on the reverse strand, counting down.
GGCTCGCGCGTCAGCACCACGTCCAGACCGCAGGCACGCAGACGCTCGGCGAGATATTCACGGTTGGTGCTCTTGCCCGCGCCTTCGGGTCCTTCCAGGGTGATGAAGAGTCCGTTCATTGGCCATTCTCGCTGGTTGCCGGCGCTTGCCGCGGCGGTGGGCTGGAGCGGTAATCGGCGCGGCGCTTGAGCTGGTACTGGCGCACCGCACGATTGTGCTCGTCGAGGGTGTTGCTGAATACGTGACTGCCATCGCCACGGGCGACGAAGTAGAGGCTCTTGCCTTCCAGCGGATGCAGCGCCGCATGGATCGCCTCGCGCCCGACCATGGCGATCGGCGTCGGCGGCAGCCCGGCGGTGGTGTAGGTGTTGTACGGCGTCGGCGTGCGCAGGTCGTTGCGGGTGATGCGTCCGCGATAGGCCTCGCCCATCCCGTAGATCACGGTCGGATCGGTCTGCAGCAGCATGCCCCGCGCGAGCCGGCGCACGAAGACCCCGGCGATCTCGCCGCGTTCGCTGGGCACGCCGGTTTCCTTTTCGATAATCGAGGCCATGATCAGCGCCTGGTAGGCATCCTTGTACGGCAAGCCCTCTGCGCGTTGCTGCCACTCCTCGTCGAGCACCTGCTCCAGCCGCGCGAAGGCCCGCTTGAGCAGGTCGAGGTCACTGGTCCCACGGGTGAAACGGTAGGTATCGGGGAAGAAACGCCCTTCGGGATGCAGCTCGGGATGCCCGAGGCGCGCCATCACCTCGCGGTCGGAGAGCCCCGGCAAGGTCTGCTGCAGCTTGGGCTGGTTCTCCAGGGCGACGCGCAGCTGGCGGAAATTCCAGCCCTCGACCAGCGTCAGGCCGTACTGTTCGACTTCGCCGCGCTGCCACAGGCCGATCATGTCGCGCACCGTCATGCCCGGCTCCAGCCGGTATTCGCCGCTGTGCAGGTTCTGCCCGGACAGGTTCAGCCGCCAGTGGATGCGCAGCCAGAACGAATCCTTCAGGAGGCCTTGCGCCTCCATGCGCTGGAATACGCCGCTGGGCGTATCGCCCGGGCGGACATCGAGCAGTTGCGTCTCGGCCACAGCCAACGGCTGCTCCAGCGCGGCATACTGCTTCCAGGCGAACAGCCCGAGGGCGATGGCTGCCAGCAGCACGATCGCCAGCAGCAGGATAAACAGTCTACGAATCACGAATCACTCAACAGGTCGGCAACGACGGATTGCAGTTTACGGGTCAGCGGCCCCACCGGCCAGGCATGCTCGGCCAGGCCGATCACGGGCCAGATGCCATACAGGCTGTTGCAGACGAACACTTCATCGGCCTGCAGCAACTGGTCGTAGGCGATATCGCATTCGACCAGCGGGATCGCCAGCCGCGAGGCCTGGGCGATGATCTCCGCGCGCATGATCCCTGCCACGCCGCAGCGCTGCAGCGATGCCGTGCGCAGCTGGCCATCGACGACCAGAAACAGGTTGCTGAACACGCCTTCGATCACCCGGCCGGACGTGTCGCGCATCAGCCCCTCGGCATAGCCCGGATCCTGCCATTCGGCCCGCGCCAGAACCTGCTCGAGGCGATTGAGATGCTTGATACCGGCGAGCAGGGGCTGCTCGGCCAGGCGTGTCGCACAGGGAAAAAGCCGCACACCGGATTCGGCATGCTGCGACGGATAAGCGGGCAGAGCCGAGCCGAGCAGCAACCGCCGCGGTTGGCAGGGTTGCGGCGGCGCATAGCCGCGCTGGCCGGCTCCCCGGGTCAGGATCAGCTTGGCAACGCCCCGCCCCAACTCCCGGCAAAAGTGCACGAGTTCTTCGCGCAGCCCCGCCAGATCGACGGGAATGGCGAGACGCCGGCAGCCTTCGCCCACACGCTGCAAATGACGTTCGAGCAGGCACGCTCGCCCGTCCACGACGCGGATCGTCTCGAACAGGCCATCGCCATAGGCCAGACCACGGTCATGCACGGACAGCCCGTCGCAGGGCCGCCCGTCCAGCCAGCTCGATATCACTCGGCGAACCGGCGGAACACCAGCGAGCCGTTGGTGCCGCCAAAGCCGAACGAGTTGGAAACCGCGACGTCGATTGGCCTCGGCTTGGCCTGGTGCGGCACGAAGTCGAGATCGCAGCCCTCGTCCGGCTCGTCCAGGTTGATGGTCGGCGGCGCCACCTGGTCACGAATCGCCAGCACGCTGAAGATCGCCTCGACCGCGCCGGCAGCCCCGAGCAGGTGACCGACCATCGACTTGGTCGAACTCACCGACAGCTCATAGGCCTGATCGCCGAACACATTACGGATCGCCGCGGCCTCGGCCTTGTCGCCCGCCGGCGTGGAAGTGCCATGCGCATTGATGTACTGCACCTGGTCGACATTCAGCTGGGCATCCTTCAGCGCATTGCGGATGCACCGCGCCGCACCCGCCCCGTCATCCGGCGGCGAGGTCATATGGAACGCATCGGCGCTCATACCGAAACCGATCAGCTCGGCATAGATGTGCGCACCGCGTGCCTTGGCATGCTCCAGTTCCTCGAGCACCAGCGCGCCGGCGCCGTCGGACAGCACGAAACCATCACGTCCCTTGTCCCAGGGACGGCTGGCCCCGGCCGGGTCGTCGTTGCGCGTGGAGAGTGCCCGCGCCGCTGCGAAGCCGCCGATCCCGAGACCGCTGGCGGCCATTTCGGAACCGCCGGCGATCATGACGTCGGCCTCGCCATAGGCGATGTTGCGCGCAGCCATGCCGATGCAGTGCGTACCGGTGGTACAGGCGGTGGCGATGGCATAGTTGGGCCCCTGCAATCCCAGATGGATGGACAGGAAGCCGGACACCATGTTGATGATCGAACCCGGCACGAAGAACGGCGAAATACGCCGCGGGCCCTGCTCGATCAGCGCCTTGCAGCTGCTCTCGATATTGGTCAGCCCGCCGATACCGGAGCCCATGGCCACCCCGACGCGCTCACGGTTGGCATCGGTGATCTCCAGGCCGGAATCGCGCATCGCCTGGAAGCTGGCGGCGAGGCCGTACTGAATGAACAGGTCGAGCTTGCGCGCCTCTTTTGCAGGCAGATACTGCTCGACCTCGAAGCCCTTGATCGACCCGCCAAAACGAGTGGAATAGGCCGAAAGGTCCATGTGCTCGATCAGGCCGATACCACTGCGGCCGGCCAGAATGCCTTGCCAGCTGCTCGGCACATCGTTACCCAGTGGCGATAGCATGCCCATCCCGGTGACCACGACGCGTCTACGCGACACAGCAATTACTCCTATACCTAAACGTACTTGGCTCGATTCCTATCGACCGGCTCTTGCCGAGACAGGAACAGTCCTCGGTCCAGCTGCAGGGGCAGCTACGCGACCGGGGGATGATTCCTTCTCAAAGAAAAGCCGCACTACCCGTGCAAGGCAGTGCGGCTTTTCCAGGTTCCGAAGCGGATTACAACTTACTGCGCGTGCGCGTTGATGTAATCGATGGCTTCCTGAACGGTGGTGATCTTCTCGGCTTGCTCGTCCGGGATTTCGGTCTCGAACTCCTCTTCCAGAGCCATTACCAGCTCAACGGTGTCAAGAGAGTCGGCACCCAGGTCTTCGACGAAGGAAGCGCTGTTGGTTACTTCCTCTTCTTTAACGCCAAGTTGCTCGGCAACGATTTTCTTGACGCGTTCTTCGATGGTGCTCATACCTTGTTTTCACTCCTATGGAAAAATCAGGCAGCTGGTGTGCGCGGTAGTGTATAGAAAGCGTTTTCCGCATTTCAAGTTGAAAGCAGGCAAGCATGAAGCCACCTCCAACCATCTGTCTATAAACCGGCTGCGGTTTTATAGCTATTTTCAAGACAGCCCTTATGACTGCCTTCCTGTGCCTGGCGTCACATTCAGCTCATGTACATGCCGCCATTCACCGGAACCGTGGCCCCGGTGACATAGGCTGCACCGTCCGAAGCGAGAAACGCGACGACCTTGGCAATTTCTTCGGCCTGACCGAGACGCCCCAGGGGAATCTGCCCCAGGAGCGCATCACGCTGGGCTTCCGGCAACTCGCGAGTCATGTCGGTGTCGATGAAACCCGGCGCCACAGAGTTCACCGTGATGCCACGCGAACCGACCTCACGAGCCAATGCACGGCTGAAACCCTCCAGACCGGCCTTGGCTGCGGCGTAGTTTACCTGCCCGGCGTTACCCATGGCACCAACCACCGACCCGATGTTGATGATTCGCCCCCAACGGGCCTTGGTCATGCCGCGCAGCACCGCCTTGGACAGGCGATACAGGCTGTTGAGATTGGTGTTGATGACGTCGAACCACTCGTCGTCTTTCATCCGCAGCATCAGATTGTCGCGGGTGATACCGGCATTGTTGACCAGGATGGCCGGCTGCCCGAGATGCTGCTGAATATGTTCCAAGGTGCTGCTGACCGACTCGTCGTTACCCACGTCGAGTACCAGGCCAGCGCCTTCGATGCCATTGTTTTTCAACGTCTCGGCGATACGCTCGGCACCTGACGGCGTGGTCGCCGTGCCGATTACGATCGCACCCTGACGGCCCAGCTCAAGGGCGATGGCCTGACCGATGCCGCGGCTCGCGCCGGTTACCAGCGCCACCTTGCCTTGCAGATTCATAGCGTTCTCCTTGTTCAAGCCAGCGCGGCGCGAGTCGCCGCGAAAGCTTCGGGGGTATCGAGATTGTAGGTGCTGACGCCCTTGACGCAGCGCTTGTTGAGCCCCGACAGAACCTTGCCGGGACCGCATTCGACCAGACCGGTGACTCCGCGCTCGCCCAGGGCGACCATGGATTCGACCCAGCGTACCGGACTGTAGAGCTGCGCCAGCAGGTCGCGCTTGAGGGCATCCAGGTCCGCGACCACCGCCGCACTGACGTTCTGCACCAGCGGAATTTGCGGGGCCTGCCAGGCAATGGCCTCCACCGACGCGGCAAAGCGCTGCGCAGCCGGGCGCATCAGCTCGCAGTGAGAGGGCACACTCACCGGCAAGGCCATGGCACGCTTGGCGCCCCTGGCCTTGCACGCCTCGATCGCACGCTCGACGGCCGCCGCGCTGCCGGCGATCACCACCTGGCCTGGCGCATTGAAATTGACCGCACTGACCACCTCGCCCTGCGCGGATTCGGCGCAGGCCGCCAGCACATCGGCATCTTCCAGACCGAGAATGGCCGCCATACCGCCCTGCCCGGCCGGCACCGCCTGCTGCATCAGCTGGCCGCGCAATTCGACCAGCTTGACCGCGTCGGCGAACGGCAGACTGCCAGCGGCCACCAGGGCCGAGTATTCACCGAGACTGTGACCGGCGACGAACGCGGGCTGCGCGCCACCTTCGGCCGACCACAGGCGCCACAGCGCGATGGAAGCAGCCAGAATCGCCGGCTGGGTCTTGTCGGTCTGGTTCAGTTGCTCTTCGGGACCCTGCTGGGTCAGCGCCCAGAGGTCATAGCCCAGCGCCGAGGAAGCCTCGGCGAACGTGTCGAGAATCACGCTCTGCTGGGCGCCATGCTCGGCAAGCATGCCGAGGGACTGCGAACCCTGACCGGGAAAGACGAAAGCGAATGATGCGGACATGAAACGGCTCTCTTGTGGTTCTGTTCGTCTTGAAGAATACGCCCGCGAGCAGGCGCAGCGAATTTCAGTTGGATGGCGGGCCATCCCCGGCAGTCACATCATCCGCGACCCCGGATAGCCGACCATCCGCCAGGAAGCGCTCCAGCCTGCCGTGAAGCTGCCCGGGAAGGTCGTGCTCGACATCCTGGGCGGCGCGCCGGATCGCCGACTTGAAACCATCCGCTCCGGCACTGCCATGACTCTTGACCACGATGCCCTGAAGCCCGAGAAAGCTCGCGCCGTTGTACTGGGCCGGATTGAGATCGGCGCGCAACCGGCGCAGGAGCGGCAGCGCCATGGCGCCCACGAGCCGCGCGCCCAGCGAGCGCCTGAACAGCGCCTCGACCCGCGCCACCAGCATCTCGGCCAGGCCCTCGCTGGATTTGAGCAGCACATTGCCGACGAAGCCGTCGCACACGACGACATCGGCCTCGCCACGATAGAGCCCGTCACCCTCGATGAAGCCCTGGTAATTGAGGTCGCCGGCCTGCTGCAGGAGGCTCGCCGCCAGTTTCACCTGCTGATTGCCCTTGATCTCTTCCGTGCCGACGTTCAGCAGCGCGACCCGCGGCCGCTCCACGCCCAGGGACTCGACTGCCACCGCGCCCATCACCGCGAACTGATAGAGCTGTCCCGCCGTGCAGTCGACATTCGCGCCCAGATCCAGCAGCAGGCAGGGCTTGCCCCGGGTGGGAAGGGCCGTGGCCATGGCCGGCCGATCGATCCCCGGCAGGGTTTTCAGCACTTGCCGCGCCAGCGCCATGAGCGCCCCCGTATTGCCGGCGCTGACACAGGCGTGCGCATGACCGTCGCGCACCAGCTCGAGCGCAACGCGCATGGAGGAGCGCGGCTTGCCGCGCAAGGCCTGGGTCGGGCGCTCGTCCATGCCGATCGCTTCAGGCGCATCGACGATACGCAGGCGCGAGCGATCCAGCCGCGAATGCTGGGCGGCGAGCTGTTCGAGCAGGGAGGATTGGCCGACGAGGACCAGATGCAGCGAGGTGTTTTCAGCCAGACAGGAAAGGCTGGCCGGAACAATGCAGTGGGGACCGAAGTCCCCACCCATTGCATCGATCGCGATGACCGGAGCGGACAAGGATTACTCGTCGGCGCCCTTGTCGATCACCTTGCGACCACGGTAGAAACCGTCCGGGGAAACGTGGTGACGCAGGTGAACTTCACCGGTGCTCTTTTCCACGGACAGAGCGCTCGCCTCGAGGGCGTCGTGGGAACGACGCATGTCGCGGGCGGAACGGGATTTTTTGTTCTGCTGAACAGCCATTTGGATCAACTCCTAAACGTTTGGGTCACGCTTTAACTGCGCCAGTACGCTGAACGGGTTGGACCGCGTTACCTCGTCCTCACTCGGCTCAGGCTCATCTGGCCCAACCGGCGGCTGGCAAATTTCAGGGTCATGGAGTGGAACAATCGGCAGAGCGAGCAACAGCTCGTCCTCGACCAGCGCCAGCAGATCCAGAGGATCCTCTCCCACTTCCAGCACGTCGTACCCCTTGGGCAGGTGCTGGCTGCTCGCCCCTTCATTCACAACCGCGTAATCGCATTCGCTGTGAATCGGCAGAACAACCGGCTCCAGACAACGCTGGCAAATCATCTTGACTTCAACATCGAGCCGACTGTGGATGACCACAGCGCGCTGCTCGTCGCGCCCGAATGCAAAATGGGCGCGCACCACACCCTGATCATCCTCGAGGGGATCAGCGAGCCGCTCGAGCTGTGACAGCTGCAGCTCACCCTCGAGGGTGGCCGCCCGGTCAGCGAGCTTGCGCGGATCAACGTGCGGAGGTATCGGTCCTTTCAACATAAGCGCGGCATTTTAGGGACGCGCCCGCGACCTGTCAAAGGAATTCCGCCCCACTTCATCGCCGAACGCATACAATTTCGCCCCTATATAAAAGGAGGAAACATGCGCCGCCTGCTTCTCGCATCCAGCTCACCCTACCGCCAGGAACTGCTTTCTCGCCTGCACCTGCCGTTCGACAGCTGCGCACCCCGAATCGACGAAACCCCGCGCCCCGGAGAAGACGCCGAACGGCTGGTGCGCCGGCTTGCCGAGAGCAAGGCCCGGGCGCTGGCCGAACGATACCCGGACCACCTGATCATCGGCTCCGATCAGGCCGCAGTGCTCGGCGACAGCATCCTCGGCAAGCCGCACACCTTCGAGCGCGCGAAGCAGCAACTGCAGGCCGCCAGCGGCACCCGCGTGAGATTTCTCACCGGACTGGCCTTGCTGGACAGCGGTAGTGGCCGCATCCAGGTGGGCTGCGTCCCTTTCACCGTGCATTTTCGCGAACTGGACGACAACCGCATCGAGCGCTACCTGACGATCGAGCAGCCCTACGATTGCGCCGGCAGCTTCAAGGCCGAGGGCCTGGGCATCAGCCTGTTCCGCGCCACCGAGGGCGAGGACGTCACCAGCCTGGTGGGCCTGCCGCTGATCCGCCTGGTGGACATGCTGCTGAACGAAGGCATCGAGATACCCTGATCGATCACCAGGCCGCGGCCATTAGCGCAGCGCCGGCCCCTGCAGCCCGGACCAGAGCGCCAGGCGCTCGGCGACGCCGGCCCCCAACTTCTTGGTAAAGCGATCGAGCGGCGATTCCTTCACGGTGAAATCGACGATTTCCGGCTCGCCGATCACCTCACGGGCAACATGCGCGGTACCACCCAGGCCATCGATCAGCCCCAGTTCCAGCGCCTGCTCGCCCGACCAGACCAGCCCCGAGAACAGCTCCGGATGCTCGGCATCCTGCAGCCGGTCGCCGCGCCCGCGCTTGACGCTGTCGATGAACTGCCGGTGCGTGGTGGCCAGCACACTGCGCCAGAATTCGGTTTCCTCGGGCTTCTCCGGCTGGAACGGATCGAGGAACGCCTTGTGTTCGCCGGCGGTATATACCCGACGCTCGACACCGAGCTTCTCCATGGTATCGACGAAACCGAAGGTAGCCGCCGTTACGCCGATGGAGCCCACCAGGCTGGATTTGTCCGCATAGATTTCATCCGCCGCACTGGCGATATAGTAGGCACCCGAGGCGCCGAGATCGGTGATCACCGCATAGACCTTGATCGCCGGGTACTCGCCACGCAGCCGCCGAATCTCATCGTAGATATAGCCGGACTGGACCGGACTGCCGCCAGGGCTGTTGATCCGCAGGACGATGCCCCTGGTATTGGCGTCCTCGAACGCCGCCCGCAGGGCGCCCACCACGTTATCGGCGCTGGCCGACTCCTCGTCGGCGATCATCCCGCGCACGTTGATCACCGCGGTATGGCTTTCCGAAGCCGCCTTGCCCTTGCCCAACTGCAGCGCCGGGGAAAACAGCGCCAGCGCGCCGAACAGGTAGATGAAGGTCAGCAGCTTGAAGAAGATCCCCCAGCGCCTCGCGCGCCGCTGCTCCTGGACACCGGCGAGCAGGGTCTTCTCCAGCAGTTTCCAGCTGTTGCGGTCCGCCTTGTCGTCATCCACCGGCGCCTTCCATTCATCCGACATATGCATTCACCTCAGAACCAGCCGCGGAGCGCAACCAGGTGCCGAGCTCCGCAAAACGATTGATCGCCATCCGTGGACGGCACTGCTGCAGGACGTCCAGCGACTGCGCACCATAAGCGACGGCCACGCTATCCACTCCCGCACGCTGAGCCATCTGCAGATCGAACACCGAATCACCGACCATCAGGGCCTGCTCCGGACGCTTGCCGCAGTAGGCGAGAATCTCATGGAGCATCAGCGGGTCCGGCTTGCTCGCGGTCTCGTCCGCACAGCGGGTGATATCGAAGAAATCCTCCCAGCCCTGCCCCATCAACACGCGATCCAGGCCGCGCCGCCCTTTCCCGGTGGCCACCGCCAGCAGATAGCCCGCGTCGCGAAACGCCTGCAATGCCTGCGCAACCCCCGGATACAGCGCCGACGGCTGCGCCTCCAGCGCCAGGTAGTGCTCGCTGTAGCGCTGGCGAAACACCTCTACCTGCGCGACATCGGACACCTCGGGATAGAGCACGGCGATGGCTTCGGGCAACGCCAGGCCGATAATGCCCTTGATCGCCGCATCATCGCGCTGCGGCAGATCGCAACTGCGCGCAGCGACACGAATCGACTCGACGATACGCCCGATGGAGTCGACCAGCGTGCCATCCCAGTCGAAGATCAGGACCTCGTATCTATTCACCCAACCGCTCCAGCGTCCGCGCCCAGACTTCATCGACCGGCGCCTCCAGCGACAGTTCGCCGCCATCGGGCAGCGGCACCTTCAAGGCATAGGCATGCAGGAACAGGCGCTTGCCGCCGAGCTCGCGAATCTCGCGGGTGAATTCTTCATCGCCGTACTTGCTGTCGCCGGCGATGCTGTGACCGGCATGCCGCGCATGCACCCGGATCTGATGGGTACGCCCGGTCACCGGCTTCGCTTCGACCAGGGTGGCGAAGTCGCCGAAACGCCGCAACACACGAAACAGCGTCAGCGCCTCCTTGCCTTCCTCGGTCACTTCGACCATGCGCTCGCCCGAACGCAGCGTGTTCTTCAGCAGCGGCGCGTTGACCTGCTTCTTCGACGTCTCCCAGCGGCCACGCACCAACGCCATATAGCGTTTGTCCACACCGTCGCCACGCAAGGCCTGATGCAGATGGCGCAGCATGCTGCGCTTCTTGGCGATCATCAGCAGACCGGAGGTGTCGCGATCCAGGCGATGGACCAGTTCAAGCTCCTTGGCATCCGGGCGCAACTGCCGCAACGCCTCGATGACCCCGTAGCTGAGTCCGCTGCCGCCATGCACCGCGATGCCGGCCGGCTTGTTCAACACGATGAGCGCCTTGTCCTCGTGGACGATGGCCTTTTCCAGCCGCTCGAGCAGCCCTTGCGCCAGCGGCTCCGGCTCGTCACGCTCGGCCAGGCGCAGCGGCGGAACACGCACCAGGTCGCCCGCCTGCAGCTTGTATTCAGGCTTGATCCGCCCCTTGTTCACCCGCACCTCGCCTTTGCGCAGGATGCGGTAGATCAGCGTCTTGGGAACGCCTCTGAGCTGGGTACGGAGGAAGTTGTCGATGCGCTGGCCTGCAAGTTCCGGCGCCACCTCGAGTATTTGCACACCAGAGGTCTGGGAGGGGGTATTGGTCATCGCGGCATCATACCAATTTTCATGGAATTGAAGCACTTAAACATTGCTGTTATAGTCGCGAACGCCGCCCAAAGCGGCCAGGTCCAGGGCTGCCAGCGAGATCGCCATCCCTGACCGGCTAAAATGTTCGAGGACGTGAGGCCGTCCGACGGAGCTTCCCTCAAGTAGCGGTGAAGTTGCGAAACAAGCCTTGAAGACATGATGCGTGCCCCCGCTGGGGAATCGCGATAATCGACAACCCGCTCCCCGGATTCTGCGAGCGGCACCCGATTTTCAAAGTATGCGTGTTGGGTGGAGATGCACAGAGCATCGGATTGCGTAGCAAAGGCTTTCACAGACGCTTCATTCCGTCCGCTACCGATGCCTGATTCCTCCTCCCGAACCATTGCTGCTGTTCCGACAGCAAGCAGGAGACGTCGTCGCGACGCCGGCCCATCTGGCCGCACATCGCTGGACACTGGAGTGCCTTACAACCATTCCTGACTCACCTGACACCGACCGCGAGAGTCGTGTGTGCCGAACGCCGTTTCCGGATGCCACGGAAACCGACGGTACTACATGAAAAGAATGCTAATTAACGCAACTCAGCCTGAAGAGTTGCGTGTCGCACTGGTCGATGGCCAACGCCTGTTCGACCTGGACATCGAATCGGGTGCCCGCGAGCAGAAGAAAGCCAACATCTACAAAGGCAAGATCACCCGCGTCGAGCCCAGCCTCGAAGCCGCCTTCGTCGACTTCGGCGCCGAGCGCCACGGTTTTCTCCCACTCAAGGAAATCTCCCGCGAATACTTCAGCAAGGCCCCCGAAGGCCGCGTGAACATCAAGGACGTCCTGCGCGAAGGCCAGGAAGTCATCGTCCAGGTCGAGAAGGAAGAACGCGGCAACAAGGGCGCAGCCCTGACCACCTTCGTCAGCCTCGCCGGCCGTTACCTGGTGCTGATGCCCAACAACCCCCGCGCCGGCGGCATCTCCCGCCGCATCGAAGGCGAGGAGCGCAACGAACTGCGCGAAGCCCTCAATGGCATCAACGTGCCGGCCGACATGGGACTGATCGTGCGCACCGCCGGCCTCGGTCGCTCCAGCGAAGAACTGCAATGGGACCTGGACTACCTGCTGCAGCTGTGGACCGCGGTCAAGGAAGCCTCGCAGGATCGCGCCGCGCCCTTCCTGATCTACCAGGAATCCAACGTCATCATCCGCGCCATCCGCGACTACCTGCGCCAGGACATCGGCGAAGTGCTGATCGACAGCGTCGAGGCCCAGGACGAGGCGCTGAGCTTCATCCAGCAGGTCATGCCGCAGTACGCCAGCAAGATCAAGCTCTACGAAGACAGCGTCCCGCTGTTCAACCGCTTCCAGATCGAAAGCCAGATCGAGACCGCTTTCCAGCGTGAAGTGAAGCTGCCGTCCGGCGGCTCCATCGTCATCGACCCGACCGAAGCCCTGGTCTCCATCGACATCAACTCGGCGCGCGCCACCAAGGGCGGCGACATCGAAGAAACCGCGCTGCAGACCAACCTGGAAGCGGCCGAGGAAATCGCCCGCCAGCTGCGCCTGCGCGATATCGGCGGCCTGATCGTCATCGACTTCATCGACATGACCCCGGCGAAGAACCAGCGCGCCGTGGAAGAGAAGATGCGCGAAGCGCTCGAAGCCGACCGCGCGCGCATCCAGGTCGGCCGCATCTCGCGTTTCGGCCTGCTGGAAATGTCCCGCCAGCGCCTGCGCCCGTCGCTCGGCGAGACCAGCGGCATCGTCTGTCCGCGCTGTAACGGCCAGGGCATCATCCGCGACGTCGAGTCGCTGTCGCTGGCGATCCTGCGCCTGATCGAGGAAGAAGCGCTCAAGGACCGCACCGCCGAGGTCCGCGCCCGCGTGCCCTTCCAGGTTGCCGCCTTCCTGCTCAACGAGAAGCGCAACGCGATCACCAAGATCGAACTGCGCACCCGCGCACGCATCTTCATCCTGCCGGACGACCACCTGGAAACGCCGCACTTCGAAGTGCAGCGCCTGCGCGACGACAGCCCGGAAATCATGGCAGGCCAGGCCAGCTACGAGATGAGCCAGAGCGAAGCGGAAGAGGTTCAGCCGATCAGCTCCACCCGCACCCTGGTACGCCAGGAAGCGGCGGTCAAGACCGCACCCCAGCGTACCGCACCGACGCCGACCGTCGCGGCTCCTGCCGAAGCACCGGTAGCCGCCACCGTGGCTGCCCAGGAACCCAGCCTGTTCAAGGGCCTGATCAAGTCGCTGGTCGGTCTGTTCGCCGGCAAGGCGCAAGAGCAGCCTGCCGCGCAAGTCGAGAAGAAGCCCGCCGCCCAGCGCCCACCGCGCAACGACGAGCGCCGCAGCGGCCGCCAGCAGAACCGCCGCCGCGATTCGCGCAGCGGTCGCGACGAAGAGCGCAAGCCGCGCGAGGAACGCCAGCCACGCGAGGAACGTCAACAGCGCGAAGAGCGTCAGCCACGTCCGCCGCGTGAAGAGCGCAAGCCACGCGAGCAGGCTGAAGCCGGTGAAGCCCAGCCACGCCGCGAGCGCGCTCCGCGCGAGGAACGCAAGCCGCGCGAAGAGCGCAAGCGCGAACTGCGCGCCCCGATCGACGAAGCGCCAGCCGTCGCCGACGAAGAGCAGGCCGAACGCCAGCCACGCGCCCCGCGCGAAGAGCGCAAGCCACGTGCCGAGCAGGCACCGGCCCTTGGCGAAGAGCTGCTGCAGCAAGGCGAGGAGGCGAGCGAGGAAAGCCAGGATGCCAACGACGGCACTGACGGCAGCGAAGGCGAGCGCCCCCGCCGCCGCTCCCGCGGCCAGCGTCGCCGCAGCAACCGCCGCGAGCGCCAGCGTGATGCCAACGGCAACGAGATCGAGGAAGTCGACGAAAGCAACGCCCCGGTGAAGACCGAGGAAATTGCCATCGCCGCAACCGCCGCCGCTCTGGCTGCCAACACCGCCGATACCGAAGCCGCGCAGCCGCAGCCGCAGCCGCAGCAGCAAGGCGAGGAACAGGCCGAAGAAGCGGTAGAGCAGCCCCTGGCAACCGCCGAAGCCGTAACCGAAGAAGCGCCGGCTGTGGTCGAGACCGTCGCGGAACCGGTAGAAACCAGAACGACGGTCGAAGCCGAACAGCCGCTGCAGGCCGAAACCGCTCCGAGCGAGCCCCTGGAGGCACCTCAAGTCAGCGAAACCCCGGAAGTAGCGCCGCAACCGATCGCTGAACAAGTCGCTGTTGAACAAGTCGCTGAACTAACCGAAGCGGCACCGACCGCAGCCGCACCGGTGCTCACGCCCAGCGGCCGTGCGCCCAACGATCCGCGCGAAGTTCGCCGCCGTCAGCGCGAAGCCGAGCGCCTGGCCAGGGAAGCCGCCGAAGCCGAAGCCAAGGCGGCAGAACAGCCTCTGGCCAGCCCGGAAATCGTCGTCAGCGAGCCGGTGAGCGAAGCGCAGCCCGCGCAAGTGGCTGAACCGAGCATCGTCGAGAGCGAAGCGGAGGCCGTCCAGCATCCGGCCGAGCCGAGCACCGAGCAGAAGGCACTGCCGCAGGAGCAGCCGCTCGAAGCCGTCGAGCCGCAGGCACAGCCGGAGCAGCAGCCGCTCGAAGCCGTCGAGCCGCAGGAGCAGCCGGAGCAGCAGCCGCTCGAAGCCGTCGAGCCGCAGGAGCAGCCGACCGCCAATGAGGACGCGCCCCAGCAAGCGCCTCGTGAACCGGTCGATACCGATGAAAAAGGCAGCGAGCCGGACACTCGGGAAAAGCCCCAGGGCTGATTCAGGGCGATGGGCCTAAAAAAGGGATGCTTCGGCATCCCTTTTTTTGCGCCACGCCCCGGCATCGGCTGAACGTAGGTTGGGTTGAGCCTGCGAAGCCCAACGAGCAAGGCATCAGGCGACACATTCGTCGAAATGCGAACTTCGGCAGGAGACCTGCCCTGGCTCCGTGTGATGTTGGGCTTCGCCGCTGCGCGGCTCAACCCAACCTACGTGGCTGGAAACCGGTTTTTTTTGTGGCTGCACTGTGCCGGCGAGCTTCAGGCAGCGCGCAGGTTGGGTCGAGGCGCGCAGCCTGAGGAGCGAAGCGACGAAGCCCGACACGTTCGTGCCGATCCCCGTTGGGCTTCGCTGCGCCCAGCGCCAACCTACCGGCGTGCGCCCGATCGCCCGAACATCGGTCCTTGCATGCCCCTGCGCCTGGAAACCGCCACGATAGACGAAGGCAGCGATTGCCATTACCCGGCCAGCATCGGAACATCACGCCTTGTAGATCAGGCAAAGGAGCCGGAATGAACCTGTCGTTGATGAACCGCTATGCCTTCTTCGCGTTCTGCGTGCTGTTCACCCTGCTCGGCCTGCCATGGCTGGAGCACATCTGGCCGCTCAGCCTGGTCACGGCGGCGCTCAGCGCCATCGGCATCAACGATCTGCTCCAGCGCAAACAGGCGGTGCGCCGCAACTATCCGATCCTCGGCAATATCCGCTACCTGATAGAAACCATCCGCCCGGAGATCCGCCAGTACCTGCTGGAGAACGATAGCGATCCGCTGCCCTTCTCCCGCGCGCAGCGCTCGCTGGTCTATGCCCGCGCCAAGAACCAGGTCGCCGACAAGGCCTTCGGTACGCTGGCCGACGTCTACGGCACCGGCTTCGAATTCATCAGCCACTCGATCAGGACCGCGCCGCACGCCGACCCGCAGGGCTTTCGCATCACCATCGGCGGGCCGCAGTGCCGGCAGCCCTACTCGGCTTCGATCTTCAACATCTCGGCGATGAGCTTCGGCTCGCTCAGCGCCAATGCCATCCGCGCCCTCAATCGCGGTGCGAAGATGGGCGGCTTCGCCCACGACACCGGCGAAGGCAGCATCAGCCGCTACCACCGCGAGCACGGCGGCGACCTGATCTGGGAGCTGGGCAGCGGCTATTTCGGCTGCCGCGACGAACAGGGCCGTTTCGATCCGCAGCGTTTCGCCCAGCAGGCGCGGCAACCGCAGGTGAAGATGATCGAGATAAAGCTCAGCCAGGGCGCCAAGCCAGGGCACGGCGGCATCCTGCCCAAGCACAAGATCACCGCAGAGATATCCGCGACCCGCGGCGTACCCATGGATCGCGACTGCGTGTCGCCGGCCAGCCACAGCAGCTTCTCGACACCCCTGGAACTGCTCGATTTCATCGCCCAACTGCGCGAACTGAGTGACGGCAAACCGGTCGGCTTCAAACTCTGCCTGGGCCACCCCTGGGAATTCATGGCCATCGCCAAGGCCATGCTGCAGAGCGGCATCCTGCCGGACTTCATCGTCGTCGACGGCAAGGAAGGCGGCACCGGCGCGGCGCCGCTGGAGTTCACCAACCATATCGGCGTGCCGCTGCGCGAGGGCCTGCTGTTCGTGCACAACACCCTGGTGGGGCTGAACCTGCGCGAGCACATCAAGCTCGGCGCCAGCGGCAAGATCGTCAGCGCCTTCGACATCGCCTGCGTGCTGGCGATCGGTGCCGACTGGGCCAACGCGGCGCGCGGCTTCATGTTCGCGATCGGCTGCATCCAGTCGCAGTCGTGCCACACCAACAAATGCCCCACCGGGGTCGCCACCCAGGACCCGCTACGCCAGCGCGCCCTGGTGGTGCCGGACAAGGCCGAGCGGGTCTACAACTACCACCGCAACACGCTCCAGGCGCTGTCCGAAATGCTCGCCGCCGCCGGCCTCGAACACCCGCAACAACTCGAAGCCAAGCACCTGGTACGGCGCATGTCCGCCACCGAGATCAAGCTGTTCTCGCAGCTGCACACCTTTCTCGAGCCCGGCGTGCTGCTCAACGACGACGTGCAGGGTGAATTCTACCGGCGGATGTGGGACATGGCCCAGGCGGAGAGTTTCGCGCCCAGACTCGACTGAACTGGGCACGAAACGACGCGCAGCAGATCGTTAACAGGTTCTCAGAGCACGTTCGGCTCGATCTCCAGCGATACACCGAAGCGCGCAAGGATATCCGCCTGGATACGCTGCGCCAGTTGCAGCAACTGGCTGCCGCTGGCCTGCCCGTGGTTGACCAGCACCAGCGCCTGCAGGCGATGCACCCCGGCGTCGCCCTCGCGGAAGCCTTTCCAGCCGGCACGTTCGATCAGCCAGCCGGCCGCCAGCTTCACTTGCCCATCGCCCTGCGGGTAGGCGACCAGATCGGGATAGCGTTCGCCAAGCGCCTGTGCGGCGGCCTCGGTCACCAGCGGGTTCTTGAAGAAACTGCCGGCATTGCCCAGCTGTCGAGGGTCCGGCAGTTTCTCGCTGCGAATCGCACAGACCGCCTGGCTGACATCCAGCGCGGTAGGCGTCGCGATGCCCTGCTCCGCCAGGCGCTGGCGAATCGGCCCGTATTCGAGGTGCAGGAGAGCCTGGCGCCGCAGCGCGAAACGCACCCGCAGGATCAGGTAGCGCCCCGGCTGCCGCTTGAACAGGCTGTCGCGATAGCCGAACGCGCATTCGTCCAGCTCGAAGTCACGCAACTGCCCGGTTTCGCTGTCCAGCGCGGTGAGGCCGGCGAATACGTCCTTGAGCTCGATCCCGTAGGCCCCGATGTTCTGGATCGGCGCAGCGCCCACCGTGCCCGGAATCAGGCTCAGGTTCTCCAGCCCGGACAGCCCCTGCTCCAGCGTCCAGAGCACGAACGGATGCCAGGCTTCGCCGGCCTCCGCTTCGACCAGTACGCGATCGCCGGTCTCTTCGAGCACGTGTCGACCGCTACTGGCCATGTGCAGCACCAGCGCGGCGACATCCTGCGTCAGCAGCAGATTGCTGCCGCCGCCGATGGGCAGCAGCGGCACATCGCGCAGCCGTGCCTGGGCAACCGCCTCGCGAACCTCGGCATCGCTGCGCGCGGTGGCGAAAAAAGCCGCTCGTTGCTCGACAGCGAAGGTATTGAACGGCTTGAGCGAGCGGTTCGCTTCGATGATCAGGCTCACAGCCGCCCCTTGATTTCTTCGAGCAAGGCGTCGCATGCCTGCTCCAGGAGGTCCAGCACCTCTTCGAAGCCATCCTCGGCGCCGTAGTAGGGATCGGGCACGGCATCGCAGCCCAGGTCGTAGCGGCGCAGCAGCAGGTCCAGCTCGGCGCCGCCCTGCTCGGGCTGCAGGGCACGCAGCCGGGCGAGATTGTCGTGGTCCATGGCCAGGATGAGGTCGAAGCGCTGGAAGTCGTCCGGCCGTACCTGGCGCGCGCGCAACGTGCCGAGTTCGTAGCCGCGCCGCCGCGCCGCGCTGCAGGCGCGGCCATCGGGCGGCTTGCCGACGTGCCAGTCGCCGGTGCCGGCCGAATCGATGTCGATCCGCCCTTCCAGCCCCGCCGCGCGCACCCGCTGGCGCAAGACGCCTTCGGCCGTGGGCGAACGGCAGATATTGCCCATGCAGACGAACAGCACCCGCACGCTCAGCTCCCCAGCAACCGGCGAACCCGCTCGAGATCCTCGTGCGTATCCACCCCGGCCTGCGGCGCTTCGACGGCGTCCTGTACGTGGATGCGTCGGCCATGCCAGAGCGCGCGCAGCTGCTCCAGGCTCTCGGTGTTCTCGAGCCAGCATGGGCCCCAGGCGACGAAATCGGCGAGGAAGCCCGCGCGATAGGCGTAGATGCCGATGTGCCGGCGATAAGGTACGCCCGCGGGCAACGTGCTGCGATCGATCGCGAAGGCGTCGCGGGCCCAGGGCAAGGGAGCACGGCTGAAGGTCAGCGCCAGGCCGTTGCAATCGGTCAGCACCTTGACCACGTTGGGATTGAACAGCGCTGCGGCATCGGCCAGCGGCTCGGCCAGCGTCGCCATGGCCGCCTCGCCGTGCGCGGCCAGGTTCGCCGCGACCTGATCGATCACCGCCGGAGGAATCAGCGGCTCGTCGCCCTGCACGTTCACTACGATCGCATCGTCGGCGAGCCCCAGCGTCTCGGCCACTTCGGCCAGGCGGTCGGTGCCGGAGTTGTGATCGGCGCGGGTGAGCAGGGCTTCGCCACCGAATGCCGCGCAGGCATCGAGGATGCGCGGGTCGTCGGTGGCGATCACCACCCGCTGCGCGGCGCTCTTGCGCGCCTGCTCCCAGACATGCTGGATCATCGGCTTGCCGGCGATGTCCAGCAGCGGCTTGCCCGGCAGGCGGCTTGAGGCATAGCGCGCCGGGATCACGACGGTGTAGGGGCTGCTCATTTGTCCAGGCGCTCGTCCACGTCGAGGGTACGAGCTTCGCTCTCGAGCATCACCGGTATCCCGTCACGCACGGGAAAGGCCAGGCCGTCGGCCTTGCAGATCAGTTCGGCCTTGTCGTCGGCCAGCTTCAGCGGCCCCTTGCACAGCGGGCAGGCCAGAATATCGAGCAGTTTGGTATCCATGCGCAGTCCTTGGAAGCGGTCGACTGCGGCTGCAGATCGAGCGGCTTAAGAGTGGTCGGGCAGCAAACGGGCCAGCTGACCGTCGAACCAGGCGACGAAGGTCGCCGAGGGCGACGCCTGCACCTGCAGGTAGGACCAGCCCGATGGCGCGAAGGCCCGGCATTTCACCGCGTCCTTCTCGGTCATCACCAGCGGCAGCTCGGGGCTGAAGTTCAGTTGCTCCGGAGCGTAGGCGGCATGATCGGCGAAGGCATGCGGAATCGGGCGCCAGTGTAGCGCCTCGAGCGTGGCGAAGAAACGCTGCGGGTTGCCGATACCGGCCACCGCATGCAGTTGCTGCCCGGGCGGGAAATGGTCGAGCGGCCAGCGCTCGCCGGAGCGCAGCTCGACCAGCGCACTGGGTTGCAGGGCGAATGCATAGCCATCGGCAGAATCGGCGTGGGCGCCATTGAGCAGCACCGCATCCACCGTATCCAGCCGCGCGGCCGGCTCGCGCAGGGGGCCGGCCGGCAGGCAACGGCCATTGCCCAGCCCGCGCACCGCATCGATCAGCACCAGTTCGAGATCGCGCGCCAGCCGATAGTGCTGCAGGCCATCGTCACACAGGATCAGGTCCAGTGGTTCGCTTTCCAGCAACCGGCGCACCGCGCGCGGGCGATCCGGGTCGATCATCAGCGGCACGCCGGTACGCTGCACGATCAGCAGCGGCTCGTCCCCGGACTGCTGCGCCGACTGCTCCGGCCGTACCCGCCACGGCAGCGAAGGCGGGCTGGCGCCGTAGCCGCGGCTGACGACGCCGACCCGCAGCCCGCGCGCGCGACAATGCTCGATCAGCCAGAGAATCAACGGCGTCTTGCCGGTGCCGCCCACCGTGATGTTGCCCACCACGATGACCGGCACGGGTGCCCGATAGGCTTCGCTGGCACCTTCGAGGAAACGCCGACGCTTCGCCTCGACCACGCGTCGGTACAGCAGCTCCAGCGGCGCCAGTAAGCGCAATGCCGGATGCCCCTGGTACCAGGCGCGCTGCAGACGATCGGAGAACGACATCAGGGCGTGGCCTGCGCCTCGACGGTGGTGATGCGCAACTGGGCGAAGCCGAGCTTGCCGGCCGCATCCATCGCGGTGATCACCGCCTGATGCGGCGTCTTGCCGTCGGCGCTGATGATCATCGGCAAGCCGGTGTCGCCGCCGGACTCCTTGCTCAGCGCCGCCATCAGCGAGTTCAGATCGCTCTTCAACAGCGCCTTGCCATTGAGCGAATAGTTACCGGCCACGTCGATCAGCACTTCCAGCTGCCTGACTTCGTTTTCCTGCGGCGGCGTGCCGCTGGCCGCCTCCGGCAGATCGACCTTGAGCTGCGTCTCGCGGGTGAAGGTGGTGGTGACCACGAAGAACAGCAACAGGATGAACACCACGTCGATCAAGGGTGCCAGGCCTATCTCCACGTTCTCGCGAGGTTTGCGACGGAATTTCACGCCCTGTCCTCACCGAGATCGACATCGCGGTCGCCTTGCAGCACTTCCACCAGCTTGATCGCCTCCTGTTCCATGCCCACGACCAGCTCGTCCACCCGGCGCTGCAGGAAACGATGGAAGAACAGCGCCGGGATGCCCACCATCAGCCCCGCGGCGGTGGTGATCAGCGCCTTGGCGATACCGCCGGCGAGCAGCGGCGCGTTGGCCATGCCCGAGCCCATGAAGGCGCTGAAGATCTCGATCATGCCCAGCACCGTACCCAGCAGCCCCAGCAGCGGCGCGATGCCGGCGATGGTGCCGAGCGCATTGAGGTAACGCTCGAGGTCATGCACCACGCGGGCGGCCGCTTCCTCGATGCATTCCTTCATGATCTCGCGGCCGCGCTTGGAGTTGGCCAGGCCGGCGGCGAGGATCTCGCCCAGGGGCGAATCGGCACGCAGTTCCTTGAGCTTCTGGTTGCTGAGCTTCTTGTCCTTGATCCACTTCCACACCTGGCCGAGCAGATGCGGTGGCGTGACGCGGCTCGGCCGCAGCGTCCACAGGCGCTCGGCGACGATGCCGGCAGCGGCGATGGAACACAGAATGATCGGCAGCATTATCCAGCCGCCCGCTTTGACCAGCTCCCACACGAGATGAATCCCCCTCGAAAAAGTGGCGCCACTCTAGCATAGGGTCGCCAGGCCGCCGACGGCCGCCGTTCTCATTTTTCCCGCCAGAAGCGTCGTTGCGCGCGTTCGCCATGGCCCGGCGAGAAACGGCCGAGATCGATCCGGATCGCGCCCTGCAATGCGGTGTCGTAGCTTGCCACGCCGAGCGCCTGCAGGCGTGCCGTCACGCTCGGGTGCGGATGGCCGAACGCGTTGTGCAGGCTGCGCGAAATCAGCGCCGCCTCCGGCTCCACGGATCGCAGAAAGCGCTCCGACGAGGAACTGCGGCTGCCATGATGCGGAAGCAGCAGCCATTGCGCCTGGAGCGGCATCGCGCCGTCCAGCAGCGCCTGCTCGGCCGCCTGGTCGATGTCGCCGGTCAGCAGCAGGCGCTCACCGCCGGCCTCGACCAGCAGCACACAGGACATCTGGTTGCTGTCGCGCGCCGCCTGCCATTGCCACAGGCGAAAGCGCACCCCGTCCCACTCCCATTCGGCCCCACTGCGGCAGGGCTCGGCGACCAGGGAAGGCGCATGTCGCTGCGGCTGGCCGCTGACGACGCGCGCGACCGGCATCAGCCGCTGGATCGCCTGCGCGCCGCCGGCATGATCGTTGTCGGCATGGCTGAGCAACAGCATGTCCAACCCCTGCACGCCCAGGGTGCGCAAGGAAGGGAAAACCACCCGTTCCCCCGTATCGAATTCGCCATAGCTTGGCCCCGCATCGTAGAGCAACGCGTGCTCGCGGGTGCGCACCAGCACGGACAGGCCCTGCCCGACGTCGAACAGCCACACCTGCGCGCGTCCCTCGGGCAAGGTCTCCCCTGGCGGGAAGGCAAGCGGCAGCAGCAGTACCAGGCCCAGCGCACGCAACGGCACACCCGCCGGCAGCAACAGCAGCAGGACGCCCAGCGAAATCAGAATCCAGGCCCATGCCGGCACACCGGCCGCCAGCCACGCCGGTTGCCAGGCCGAGATCGCCGTCAGCAGCTCGAACAGGACGGCGAGCGACCAGCCCACCGCCGAGAGCAGTGCCTCGCCTATCCCCCATAGCGGTAGAAGCAGTGTGCCGAGCAAGGCGAAGGGGACCGTCAGGCTGACCCAGGGCACCGCGATCAGATTGGCCAGGGGGCCGCTGGCGCTGATCGGCAGCCCGAGCGCCAGCATCAGCGGCAGCAGCCCGAGGGATGCCGCCCATTGTGCACGCAACAGGGTTTTCCACCAGGGCCAGGGCCCCAGGCGGCCGGCGAAGACCAGCGCCAGCACCGCCACGGCGCCGAACGACAACCAGAAGCCCGGCTGCAGGCTGACCAGCGGGTCCATCAGCAGAACACCGTTCAGTGCCAGCAGGAACGGTAGCCAGACGCCCAAGTGGCGAAAGCGCAGGCGCCAGAGCAGCACCACCGCGACCATCAGGCAGGCCCGGCGTACCGGCACGTTGAAACCGGCCAGCCAACCGTAAGCCAGGGCACCGGCCAGCGCCAGGGCGCATGCCCAGGGCAGCCAGGGCAACTGCCGTGGCCACAACCCCCAACGCGCAAGCAACGCCACCAGCCCGTACAGCAACCCGGCCAGCATGCCGACATGCTGGCCGGAGATCACCATCAGGTGCACCGTCCCGGTATCCTGCAGCACCTGCCAGTCGGCTCGGCTCAACCCCGAATCGTCACCCACCACCAGCGCAGCAATGGCGCCCTGGCGATCGAATGCCGAAACGGACATCAGGCGCATCCTCAGGCGATCACGCCAGGCGTTGCTGGCGGTCGACGACAGCAGCCGCTCCCCGGCCTTGATGGTTCCGGTCGCACCAATTCGCCGTGCCAGCAGCCAGGCTTCGTAGTCGAAGGATTGCGGATTGACCAGACCATGCGGGCGCTTGAGCCTCGCGGCCAGGCGCCAGCGCTCGCCGGCCTGCACTTGCGGCCCGCCATACCAGGACAGACGCAGTCTGGAGGGCAAGCCCGCGTGGCGCGAGGCGATGTCTTCCAGCTCGAAGCGCACCACGTCGCCGCGCACGGCAGGTAGCCCGACGACCCTGCCCTCCAGCCAGAAGGTGCGCCCGTCCAGCGAGGCCGGCAGGCGATCGTCGAGGGCGCTCTGGGCCTGGTGACAGGCCCAGGCCAGGCCCAGGCAAAACAGCGCCACTACGCGCAAGCGCCGCCTGAATAGCAGCAGCGCCCCGAACGCGGCAACGGCCGAATAAGCCCAGGCAGGCGGCAGTTCGGGTAGAAAACGTGGCAGGGCCAGGCCAACGGCCAGCGCCAGCATCCATGTGCGCATGGTTCTCGACTCCAGGAATCCATTCCGGAACGCTATCTAGCGGGTGGTAAGTTGGCGTAGTCGTAGACGTAATGTGACAAAACTACTGTCAGCGTCGTATGCCGTTTCGAGGCATAATCGCCAGGCTCAGCCTGCCAGAGAAACTTCATGCCGCGTCGCTTATTCAAACGCTACATGCCGCACCCCGATCGCATCAAGACTAACAAGTCTCTGCGTTTTCTCGGCGCGCTGATTCACGATCCCAACCTCTGGCACCTCAATCGCCATTCGGTATCCCGTGCCATGGGCATCGGCCTGTTCTGGGCGATGATCCCGATGCCCATGCAGATGCTCGCGGCAGCGGCCTGCGCCCTGCCCGCCCGCGCGAACCTGCCGATCGCCATCGGCCTGGTCTGGCTGACCAACCCCCTGACGATGCCGCCGGTGTTCTACTGCAATTACAAGCTTGGCGCCTGGCTGATGGACACCCCGGCGACCAGCATGCCGGAGGAATTGAGCCTGGCATGGATCACCCAGCTGCTGCAAAGCCACTGGCAGCCGCTCTACCTCGGTTCGCTGGTCATGGCCGTCATCCTGGCGCTGCTGGGCTATGTCGGCACGCAGGCCTATTGGCGCTGGTGGGTCGGCCGCAGCTGGCGCAAGCGCCGGAACGACCGGCGCTAGCCCTCGTCCTCATTCGTAGCGCAAGGCTTCCGCCGGCTGGGTTTGCGCCGCGCGCCAGGCCGGATAGAGGGTGGCCAGGAAGCTCAGGGTCAGTGCCGTGATGGACACCAGCACGACATCCTCCAGCCGCAGTTCGGACGGCAGGGTACTGATGAAGTACACGTCGGAGCTGAAGATATGCTGGCCGCTCACCCTTTCCAGCCAGGCCACCAACTCGCTCACGTTCAGCGCGCCCAACACCCCCAGCACCACGCCGATCAGGGTGCCGCTGAAGCCGATGATGCTGCCCTGAACCATGAAGATCGCCATGATCTGCCGCGGCGTGGCGCCCAGGGTACGCAGGATGGCGATGTCGGCACGCTTGTCGGCGACGACCATGATCAGCGTCGCGATGATGTTGAACGCGGCGACCGCGACGATCAGCATCAGCAGCAGGCCGATCATGGTCTTTTCCATCTTCATCGCGCTGAACAGGCTGCCCTGCGTATAGGACCAGTCCTCGACACGGTAGCCATCACCGAGCACGCCCGCCAGTTGCGCCGCCACCTCCGGCGCGCGGTACAGATCGCCCAGCTTGAGCCGGACACCCTGTACCTGTTGCGGCTCCCAGCGATGGATCTGCGCCGCATCGGCGCGGTGGATCAGCGCCATGCTGCCGTCCAGGTCGGCGCCGACCTTGAATACCCCGACCACGTTCAGGCGCTGCATGCGCGGCGTGACGCCGCCGGGCGTCGAGCTGACCTCCGGCACGATCAGGGTCAGCTTGTCGCCCAGCTTCAGGCCGAACCGGCGCGCCGTCATCAGGCCGATGATCACGCCGAACTCGCCAGGCTCGAGATCCTCCAGGCGGCCGGCGACCAGGCGCTCGCCGACGATGGACACTTGCGCTTCGGCCTGCGGCTCGATGCCGCTGATCTGGATCGGCTGCATGCTGCCCTTGAACGACAGCATGCCTTCCAACTGGGTGATCGGTGCCATGCCGACGACCTGCGGATGGGCGTCGAGGCGTGCCGCGACGGACTGCCAGTCGTCCAGCGGCTGATCGCCGATGACCGTCGCGTGCGACACCATGCCGAGAATCCGCGAACTCATCTCGCGCTGGAAGCCATTCATCACCGACAACACCAGGATCATCGCCAGCACGCCCAGCGACAGGCCGATCAGCGAGGTCAGGGAAATGAACGAGATGAAATGGTTGCGCCGCTTGGCTCGCGTGTAGCGGCTACCGATGAAGACACTCAGGGGCCTGAACATCATTCGGTCACCAGTTGCCCGTCTTCCAGACGCAGGATCTGATCCATCTGCGCGGCCAATTGGCGGTCATGGGTCACGACGAGGAAGGCCGTACGCAGCGAGGTGCTGAGCTCGAGCATCAGGTCCTGGATGCCCTGGGCGGTGTGGTGATCGAGGTTGCCGGTAGGCTCGTCGAGCAGCACCAGCGCCGGCTCGTTCACCAGCGCCCGGGCGATGGCGACCCGCTGGCGCTCGCCGCCGGAGAGTTCGGCGGGCTTGTGTTCCAGGCGATGACCCAGCCCGACCCGTTGCAGCAGTGCGCTTGCCCGCTGGCGGGCTTCGGCGATCGGCGTGCGGCCGATCAGCAACGGCATGCAGACGTTTTCCAGCGCGGTGAATTCGGCGAGCAGGTGGTGGAACTGGTAGACGAACCCCAATGCCCGGTTGCGCAGCAGGCCGCGATCCTTCTCGTTGAGCGCCGACAACTCCTCGCCGGCCAGCCAGACGCTGCCCCCGCTCGGCGTGTCCAGGCCGCCGAGCAGGTTCAGCAGGGTGCTCTTGCCGGAGCCCGAGCTGCCGACGATGGCGACCCGCTGCCCGGGAAACAGCTCCAGCTGCAGCCCGGACAGGACCTCCACCGATTCCGGCCCCTGTTCGTAGCGCTTGCTCAGGTTGCGGCAACTCAGCACGGCGTGCTCTTGCGAAGACAGCTCATTCATAGCCAGCTCACTCATAACGTAGCGCCTCCGCCGGCTGGGTGCGCGCGGCGCGCCAGGCCGGATACAGGGTGGCGAGAAAACTCAGGACAAGCGCCGCGACGCAGACCTGGACGACATCGGCGGCCATCAGCCGCGATGGCAGGTAGTCGATGAAATACACATCGGCGCTGAGGAATTTGTGCCCGATCAGGCGCTCCAGCGCGGCGATCCAGCTGCTGACGTTCAGCGCCGCGAACATGCCGAGCAGCGCCCCGACCAGAGTGCCGACCACACCGATCACGGTGCCCTGCACCATGAAGATCGCCATGATCTGCCGCGGCGTGGCCCCCAGCGTACGCAGGATGGCGATGTCGCCACGCTTGTCGGTGACCACCATGACCAGGGTCGAAATGATGTTGAACGCGGCGACGGCGACGATCAGCAGCAGCAGCAGGCCGATCATCGCCTTCTCCATGCGAATCGCCTGGTAGAGGTTGCCGTGGGTGCGCGTCCAGTCGCGCGAGTAGAAATCGTCGCCCAACTGGCCAGCCAGTTCCCAGGCGATCCGCGGCGCCTGGAACAGGTCGTCGAAGCGCAGGCGCACGCCCTGTACCTGCTCCGGCTGCCAGCGCTGCAGGCGTGCCATGTCGGCGATATTGGCGAGCGCCACGTAGCCGTCGATCTCGCCGGCGCCGACATGGAAGATGCCGGTCACGGTGAAGCGCTTCATGCGCGGGAACATGCCCGCCGGCGTCACGGTGACTTCCGGCGCGACGAAGGTGATCTTGTCGCCCACGCCAACGCCCAGCTTGGCAGCGGCCTTGTCGCCGATGACGATGCCGAAGCCGCCGGGGACGAGATCGTCCAGCGAGCCCTCGCGCAAGAATCGGTCGATGATCGAAACCTGCCGCTCGGCCCGGGGCTCCACCGCATTGATCAGGATCTTGCTGACCTGCCCCTGGTGAGTCAGCAGCCCCTGCGTCTGGATGAACGGCGCCGTGGCGATCACCTGGGAATGGCTTTCGAGGCGCCGGGCGAGCGCCTGCCAGTCATCGATCGGCACCGCGCTCTCGATGGTGGCGTGAGGCACCATGCCCAGCACGCGGGTGCGCATCTCGTGATCGAAACCGTTCATCACCGACAGCACCACGATCATGACCAGCACGCCGAGGGCGAGCCCGATCATCGAGGTCAGGGAGATGAAGGAAACGAAGAGGCTGCGGCGTCTGGCGCGGGTGTAGCGCGCTCCGATGTACACGGACAGCGGTCTGAACATAGATCGACGGGTTCGCTGGCGGGAAGAAACGAACATGCGGCTGACGCGGCCCCGGGGCCTGATACACTCTGGCCATCACTGCCGCCTCGGGTATCGCCATGCCGACACAAGACACTGAAGAACGCCGCGAATACTACCGTATCGAGGATCACGTCGCACTGGAAATCATGCCCGCGGGTCAGCTCGGCACCGCCGAGCAAGGCAGTCTCGCCCCCCTCTTCGGTCTGCTCGGCGAGCTGCACCAGCTCGACTTCGAAGCGCAGCACCTGTTGCGCCAGATCGCCGAAAACAACCGCACCCTGGCCAACTACCTGAAGGTTCAGAACAAGCGGATCGAACTGCTGGGACAGGCGCTGGCGCAGGATCTGCTGAAGGATTTCGATCCGCCCCGGCCGGTGGTGCTGTCCGAAGGCGGCATCAGCTTCGCCCACGATCAGGCGCTGGCCGAAGATTCCGTGCTCAGCCTGAAGCTGGTGCTGCTGCCCCAGGGGCTCGGCCTGTTGCTGGACGCACGGGTCACCCGCTGCGAGCCCCTGGAAAACGGCCGCTACGAAATCGGCACGGAGTTCGAAGCGTTGACTGATGCACAGCGGCAACTGCTGGCACGACATATCCTGCAGAAACAGGCGCTGGAACGGCGCCTGGCCCGTGATAGCCTGCAAGGAACCTGACCATGCGCCACCTGGCAATTCTCCTGCTCATGCTGACGTTCAGCCCCTCGCTGTTCGCCGAAGAGATCCGCATCCCCATCGGCCAGCAGGGCCTGCCCGAAGTGGCGATGCCGGCCCGCGGCGAATCGAAGAGTCGTGTCCTGGACCGCTTCGGTCTCGCCGACGAAGAACGCCCGAGCGTCGGCCAGCCGCCGATCACCCGCTGGGATTACCGGGAATTCTCGGTGTATTTCGAAGGCGACCGGGTCATCAACAGCGTGCGTCACCACCAGCGCACCCAACCCACCGCTCAGGAAGAATCGAAACCGTGACTCTCATCTACGGCCATCGCGGCGCCAAGGGCGAAGCCCCCGAAAATACCCTCGCGAGCTTCGAGCGATGCCTGCAACACGGCGTGCGTCGCTGTGAACTGGACCTGCACCTGTCCCGCGATGGCGAGCTGATGGTCATCCACGACCCCACGCTCAAACGCACCACGGGCCGGCGCGGCAAGGTGGCCGAACATGATGCCGACGAACTGGTGGGCTACGACGCACGCTCGGGCGGCCCCGGCTGGAAGGTACCCTGTCCCATACCGCGGCTGAGCGAGCTGTTCGAGAAATGCGATTTCGAACATTGGCAGCTGGAGGTCAAGAGCGCCTCGCGCGTGCGTGCCGCGCGCACCGTACTGGCCATCAGGGAACTGGCCGAGCGCCACCAGTTGCTCGAGCGGATCACCGTCACCTCGGGTTCACGCGAGGTGTTGCGCGCGCTGAAACGGCTGACACCCGAGATTTCCCGCGGGCTGGTCGCCGAATACGCCTGGCTCGACCCACTCAAGGTGGCCCGGCAGTATGGCTGTGAAGTGCTGGCCTTGAAGTGGACGCTCTGCACCCCCGAGCGCCTGGAGAAAGCCCGCAGGCAGGGGCTGCACGTGTCCGTATGGACGGTCAACGAACCGGCCCTGATGCGCCGCCTTGCCGATTTCGGCGTCGACAGCCTGATCACCGATTTCCCCGGCCTGGCGGTACAGACCCTGCGCAGCTGAGCATCATCCGGCGCACGGGTCGCGCCACGACCGCGTACCACAGATTGGGTGGGGCCGCCGAGGTTGCGGCAACGCGACACCCAACAGGCGGATTGTCAGGCCTTCGCATCGGCGCAGGGTGGGCTTTCCCGCGCAGCGGCTCAACCAACCCCACAACCGCAAACCGGCGGGCTGGAAGATAGGCTGGGTCGAGCGCAGCGAAGCCCAACGCGCGAGATCCCGGACAACGGATTCGCGCCCACCTTTGAGCCGCCGCCGATCGAAGCGAGCCCCGGACGAAAAAACCGGCCCAGGAGCCGGTTTTTCGCTGCTGCCGCCTGAGACGCTAGAAGCTCTCCCGATTCGGCCAGCGCCAGTCGGAAGAATTCCTCCAGTCCTCCTCTCCAGCCGGCTCAGGCCACCGGCCGGAGCCGCTCAAAAAAGCCGGTTGAGCCCGTCGAACGCGGCGACCCGGTAGGCTTCGGCCATGGTCGGGTAGTTGAAGGTGGTGTTGACGAAATACTTGATGCTGTTCGCCTCACCCTTCTGGTTCATGATCGCCTGGCCGATATGCACGATCTCCGAGGCCTGGTAGCCGAAGCAGTGCACGCCGAGCACTTCCAGCGTTTCGCGATGGAAGAGAATCTTCAGCATGCCGACCGGCTCGAAGGAAATCTGCGCCCGCGCCATGCTCTTGAAGAATGCCTTGCCCACTTCGTAAGGGATCTTCGCCTGGGTCAGCTCGCGCTCGTTCTTGCCGATCGAGCTGATCTCGGGAATCGTGTAGATACCCGTCGGCACGTCGTCGACGAAGCGCCAGGTGTCGTTATCGACGATGCTGCCGGCCGCCGAGCGCCCCTGGTCGTAGGCCGCACTGGCCAGAGAGGGCCAGCCGATCACGTCGCCCGCCGCGTAGATGTTGCCCACGTCGGTACGATAGTGCTCGTCGACCTGCACCTGGCCACGCCCGTTGGCCTTCAGGCCTATGTTCTCCAGTCCGAGCTTGTCGGTATTGCCGGTGCGGCCATTGCTCCAGAGGAAGGCATCGGCCTTGATCTTCTTGCCCGACTTCAGGTGCAGGATCACGCCGTTTTCCAGCCCCTCGACGCGCTCGTACTCTTCGTTGTGGCGAATCAGCACGTTGTTGTTGCGCAGGTGATAGCTGAGCGCGTCGGAAATCTCGTCATCGAGGAAACTGAGCAGTTGTTCACGGTTGTCGATCAGATCCACCAGCACGCCGAGACCACTGAAGATCGAGGCGTACTCGCAGCCGATGACCCCGGCTCCGTAGATGATCATCCGGCGCGGGGTGTGGCTCAGCGTGAGGATGGTGTCGCTGTCGTAGATACGCGGGTGACTGAAGTCGATATCCGCCGGACGATAGGGGCGCGAGCCGGTGGCGATGACGAACTGGCCAGCGACCAGTTTTTCCACCATGCCGTTGAGGCAGACCACCTCGACGCTCTGCTCGTCCGAGAAGCTGGCGGTACCGAAGAAAGTGTCGATGCGGTTGCGCGCGTAGTAGCTGGTGCGCGACGTCACCTGCTTGCTGATGACCTTCTCGGCGCTTTTCAGGACATCGGGAAAAGAGAACCAGCGCGGCTCGCCGATCTGGCGGAACAGCGGGTTGGTGTTGTACTGCATGATCTGCCGTACCGAGTGACGCAGCGCCTTGGAGGGAATGGTGCCCAGGTGGGTACAGTTGCCTCCGACCAGCGGACGGTTGTCTACCACGGCGACCTTGCGTCCCGCCTTGACGGCGTTCATCGCCGCGCCCTCCCCGGCCGGACCGGAACCCAGTACCACCACATCGTAGTTATAGACAGCCATATACACTCCTGAAAACGCAGCGGACCACGCCGCTGCTGTCAACGAACTCGCCGAGAATCAAGGAAAGCCACCGCACATGCGTATCCGCCGGGCACGACGCCGCGCTACGGATATCCGCTACGGCCAGCCATGCTGGCAGCAAGCGTTCAGCTCAGTGCTCCACCGAGCCACGCTCACCGTTTGGTCGCATCGTAAGCAAGATCGGTCTTGCCCACCTTGTTCGCTTCGTTCACTTCTTCACATTTCTCGCGGCTGCCGCCACAGATCGAACACTCCTTTTCGATCCCGAGGTTGGCGATACCGCCGCAGGATCCCGCGATGGGCTTGCGGCCCATGATCACGCCGATCGCCATACCGAAGACGACCAGCAGCATCACCAGAAAAACCAGTAACCAGGTCATTGTTCCACTCCCGCACCGAACAGCTCATCGAAAGCCCTGGTGCTTTTCGTTGCGAAGCCTTGTCCTTCCCGAATCACGAAGAACGCAGCGATAGCCTCTTGCTCGGCAAGCGCGAAACCACGCTCGGGGCCGAGCACCATCAGTGCGGTAGACAACCCATCAGCCCGCAGGGTCGAT
This sequence comes from Pseudomonas lopnurensis, assembly GCF_015070855.1. Taxonomy (GTDB): domain Bacteria; phylum Pseudomonadota; class Gammaproteobacteria; order Pseudomonadales; family Pseudomonadaceae; genus Stutzerimonas; species Stutzerimonas lopnurensis. The sequence continues at coordinate 50,286 of NZ_JADDIX010000053.1, read as the reverse complement.
GGGTCGATCACCGTAACCGATGCCAGACGATGCTCGATCGGCCGGCCAGTCTGTGGGTCGAGCGTGTGCGAATAGCGCTTGCCCTCGCGCTCGAAATAATTGCGGTAGTCGCCCGACGTGGAGACGCCCAGACCATCGAGTTCGATGATCTTCTGCGCCACGCGCTCGTCATCCCGCGGCGCCTCGATGGCGATGCGCCATGGCGAACCATCCGGTTTGCGCCCCTGTGCCTTCAGCTCGCCGGTGATTTCCACCAGGTAGCTCTGCACACCCAGCTCCTGCAGGCGCGCGATCACCCGATCCACGGCGTAGCCGGCGGCGATGCTGTTGAAATCCAGCTGCACGGCCACGTCCTTGCACAGCCGCTCGCCGTCGATACGCAGGTGACGATGGCCGGTGAGCGCCCGCGCCGCTTCGATCTCCTGCGTATCCGGCACACGCTCGGCCCGGCCCTGCGGACCGAAGCCCCAGAGGTTCAGCAAGGGTTCGAGTGTAAGGTCGAACGCGCCGTCGCTGTCGGCGGACAAGCGGGCTCCGGCTGCGACCAATTCGCGCACCGCCTCGGGCATCGGTTCGCAGCTGTCGCCCGCCAGGCCATTGAACCGCTCGACGTCGGAGTCGCTGCGGTAGGTGGACAGCTGCTTGTCGAGTTCACCGAGAATGGCCTCGGTCTCTTTCTGCAATTGCTCCTTAGCGGCGACATCGCGGCTGGCCACGTACTTGACCGTATAGGTACTGCCCATGGTCGGACCGCCGAAGCTTGCGACCTGGTCCCGAAACAGACAGCCCGTCAGGGCTGCCGCCAGAGCGACAGCGATGACGGGCCGGAGCATGGCTCGAGACACGCTAGCCGCCGAAGTCATCGAGCAGGATATTCTCCGGTTCGACGCCCAGGTCGGTGAGCATCTTGATCACCGATGCGTTCATCATCGGCGGGCCGCACATGTAGAACTCGCAATCCTCCGGAGCCGGATGGTCCTTCAGGTAGTTCTCGAACAGCACGTTGTGAATGAAGCCGGTGGGACCTTGCCAGTTGTCTTCGGGCAACGGATCGGACAGCGCCAGGTGCCACTGGAAGTTCGGGTTCTCGGCCTGCAGCTGGTCGTATTCCTCGACATAGAAGGCCTCGCGCATGGAACGGGCGCCATACCAGAAGCTCATCTTGCGCGTGGACTTGAGACGCTTGAGCTGGTCGAAGATGTGCGAGCGCATCGGCGCCATGCCGGCACCGCCGCCGATGAAGACCATCTCGGCGTCGGTATCCTTGGCGAAGAACTCACCGAACGGGCCGTACACCGTGACCTTGTCGCCCGGCTTGAGGCTGAATACCCAGGAAGACATCTTGCCCGGCGGAATGTCATCGCGACCCGGCGGCGGCGAAGCGACGCGGATGTTGAATTTCACCAGGCCGCGCTCTTCCGGATAGTTGGCCATGGAGTAGGCGCGGATGGTGGTCTCGTCGACCTTGGAGACGTAGCGCCACAGGTCGAACTTGTCCCAGTCGGCGCGGAATTCCGGCTGGATGTCGAAATCCTTGTACTTCACCGTGTGCGGCGGGCATTCGAGCTGAACGTAACCACCGGCGCGGAAGTCGACGTTCTCGCCTTCCGGCAGCTTGAGCGTCAGCTCCTTGATGAAAGTGGCCACGTTGGGGTTGGATTCCACCGTGCATTCCCACTTCTTCACGCCGAAGACTTCTTCCGGCACCTCGATCTTCATGTCCGCCTTGACCGGGGTCTGGCAGGACAGGCGCCAGCCTTCACCGGCCTCGCGGCGAGTGAAGTGCGACTCTTCGGTGGGCAGCATCTCACCGCCACCGCTCTCGACGATGCACTTGCACTGCGCGCAGGTGCCGCCGCCACCACAGGCGGACGAGAGGAAGATATTGTTGGCCGCCAGCGTCTGCAGCAGCTTGCCACCCGCGGGCACGGTAATGGTCCGTTCCCCGTTGATCTCGATGCTTACGTCACCGCTGGAAACCAGCTTGGCGCGCGCAGCCAGGATGATCACCACCAGCGCGAGCACGATGGCGGTGAACATACCGATGGCGAGGAAAATTTCGTAACTCATCAGTTCGTTCCGTCCTTACAGCTGTACGCCAGAGAAAGACATGAAGCCCAGCGACATCAGTCCGATGGTGATGAAGGTGATGCCCAGACCCTGCAACCCATCCGGAACGTCACTGTACTTCAGCTTCTCGCGAATGCCGGCCAGCAAGGCGATCGCCAGCGCCCAGGAAAAACCGGAGCCCATGCCGTAGACCACGCTCTCGCCCAGGTTGTAGTCGCGCTCGACCATGAACAGCGTGCCACCCATGATGGCGCAGTTCACGGTGATCAGCGGCAGGAACACCCCCAGGGCGTTGTAAAGGCTGGGCACGTACTTATCGAGGGTCATCTCGAGAATCTGCACGATGGCCGCGATCACGCCGATGTAGCTGAGCAGGCCGAGGAAGCTCAGATCCACTTCCGGCAGGCCGGCCCAGGCCAGCGCGCCGTCCTTGAGCAGGTAGGTGTAGATCAGGTTGTTGGCCGGCACGGTGATGGCTTGCACCACGATGACCGCGATACCCAGACCGATCGCGGTTTCCACCTTCTTGGAAATCGCGATGAAGGTGCACATGCCGAGGAAGAACGCCAGGGCCATGTTCTCGATGAACACGGCGCGGACGAACAGGCTGATGTAATGCTCCATTAGTAAGCCTCCTTGCTCGAGACCTGCGGCGCCATCTTGAAGGACGGCTTCTCGATCTGTTCCTTCTTCCAGCTGCGAATGCCCCAGATGAACAGACCGATCAGGAAGAACGCCGAAGGCGGCAGCAGCATCATGCCGTTGGGCAGATACCAGCCGCCGTCATTGACGGTCGGCAGGATGGTGTAACCCATCAGCTTGCCGGCGCCGGTCAGCTCGCGAATGATGCCCAGGGCGATCAGCATGGCGCTGTAGCCCAGACCGTTACCAATGCCATCGAAGAACGACAGCAGCGGCGGGTTCTGCATGGCGAAGGCTTCGGCGCGGCCCATCACGATACAGTTGGTGATGATCAGGCCGACGAATACCGACAGCTGCTTGGACAGCGAGAAGGCATAGGCCTTGAGCACCTGGTCCACCAGGATCACCAGCGAGGCGATGATCACCATCTGTACGATCATGCGGATCGAATTCGGGATCTGGCTACGGATCATCGAGATGAACAGGTTCGAGAACCCGGTCACCAGGGTCAGCGCGACCGACATCACCAGGGCGGTGTTGAGGTTGGAGGTCACCGCCAGCGCCGAGCAGATCCCGAGGATCTGCAAGCCGATGGGGTTGTTGTTGAAGATCGGATTGAACAGAACTTCTTTGACAGTGGGTTGCGACATGATCAAGCCTCCCCAGCGCGCAGATTAGCGATAAATGGACCGAAGCCGTTCTCGCCCAGCCAGAAGTGCAACAGGTGGTTGACCCCGTTGCTGGTCAGGGTTGCACCGGCCAGGGCGTCGACCTGATGGTCGGCCCTCGGGCTCTGCGGATCGACACCGCCCTTGACGATCTGCACGGCCAGCTTGCCGTCGTCGTCGAACAGCTGCTTGCCCGGCCACATGCCGCGCCATTTCGGATTGTCGACTTCGCCGCCCAGGCCGGGGGTTTCGCCATGCTGGTAGAAACCGAAGCCAGCGACGGTATCCAGGTCGCCTTTCACGGCCATGAAACCGTAGAGGGTCGACCACAGGCCGTAACCGCGAACGGGCAGGATCAGCGTATCGATCTCGCCCTCGCCCTGCCCTTCGACGATATACACGGTGCTGTAACGCTCACGACGCTTGATCGAGGCGATGTCCTGGTCGCCCGGCAATGCCTTGGACAGCGCAGGGTCCTTGGCCGCCACCAGCGGATCGAAGGTCCCGGCATCGAACTCATCGCTGAACTTGCCGGTTTCCAGATCGACCAGACGGGCGACGATGCGCTCGTTGAACAGCTGCTTGACCTGATTGCCGGACATTCCGGCCTCACCCAGGCCGGCGATGGCCAGGATGCTGCGCTGCTTGTCCAGCAGGCGGTTTTCCTGCTGGGTCGGGCGAAGCGCCACGGCGGCACCCGCCACGAAGATGGAGCACACCAGGCAGACCAACAGGGCTACCGTCAGCGTGCGAACGGTGGATTCTTTCTGACTAGACATTACGTGCCAGCCTCCGCTTGATATTGGCCTGAATGACGAAATGGTCAATCAGCGGCGCACACAGGTTGGCGAACAGGATCGCCAGCATCATGCCTTCCGGGAAGGCGGGGTTGACCACGCGGATCAGCACGACCATCACACCGATGAGAATGCCGAACACCCACTTGCCGGTATTGGTCATGGAGGCCGAAACCGGGTCGGTCGCCATGAAGATCATGCCGAAAGCGAAGCCACCGACGACCATGTGCCAGTACCAGGGCATGGCGAACAGGGCATTGGTGTCGGAACCGATCAGGTTGAACAGGTAGCTCAGGCCGATCATGCCGAGCATCACGCCGGCGACGATGCGCCAGGAAGCGATCTTGCTCATGAGCAGGACGGCGCCGCCGATGAAGATGGCCAGCGTGCTGGTTTCACCGATCGAGCCGTGCATGGTGCCGATGAAGGCATCCATCCAGGTGATACCGTTGTCGATCACGTTCTCGATGCCGCCCACGAAGCCCAGGCTCAGCGCGGTAGCGCCGGCATAGCCGTCGACGGCGGTCCAGACCGCATCGCCGGACATCTGCGCCGGATAGGCGAAGAACAGGAACGCACGGGCGGTGAGTGCCGGGTTGAGGAAGTTCTTGCCGGTACCGCCGAAGATCTCCTTGCCGATCACCACACCGAAGCTGATGCCCAGCGCGACCTGCCACAGCGGGATGGACGGCGGCAGGATCAGCGCGAACAGCACCGAAGTGACGAAGAAGCCTTCGTTGACTTCGTGCTTGCGGATCGAGGCGAACAGCACCTCCCAGAAACCGCCGACGATGAAGGTCACCGCGTAGATCGGCAGGAAGTAGGCCGCGCCCTGGATGAAGTTGTCCCACAGGCTGTTGGGATCGAAGCCGGCGAGCGCGCCGATCAGGCCGAAGCGCCAGCCTTCCTGGGCGGCCAGCAGTTCCGGGCTCTGGGCGAAGATCAGGTTGGCCTGGTAGCCGGTGTTCCACATGCCGAAGAACATCGCCGGGAAGGTGCACAGCCAGACGGTGATCATCATGCGCTTGAGGTCGATGCCGTCGCGCACGTGAGCGGTGGTCTTGGTGACGCTACCGGGACGATAGAGGAAGGTGTCGGCCGCTTCGTACAGTGCGTACCACTTCTCGTACTTGCCGCCTTTTTCGAAATGATGCTCGATCTTGTCGAGGAATGCGCGAATGCCCATGCCTTAACCCTCCTTCTCGATGCGGGTCAGATTGTCCCGCAGGATCGGGCCGTATTCGTACTTGCCGGCACAGACGTAGCTGCACAGCGCCAGGTCCTCTTCGTCGAGTTCCAGGCAGCCGAGCTTCTGCGCCACCTCGGTGTCGCCCACGATCAACGAGCGCAGCAACTGGGTCGGCAGGATGTCCAGCGGCATCACTTCCTCATAGTTGCCTACCGGCACCATGGCCCGCGGGCTGCCGTTGGTGGAGGTGGAGAAGGCGAACTTCTTGCCTGCCATCAGCTTGGAGATATAGATATTGAGGATCGAATGCTTATCCACGCCCGGGCGCATGTAGTGGAGCATCTCGCGCTCCTTGCCCTCGCGCAGGCAGGAAACCTGCTGGTGGTAGCGGCCGAGATAGGCGAAAGCGCCATGCGCGGTGCGGCCGCCGAGCAGCGAGCCGGAAACGACACGGTTGGCGCCCGGCTGCAGCTCGCCAGCGGTGAGTTCGTCCAGGTTGGCACCCAGGCGGGTGCGCACCAGCCGCGGGTTTTCCACGACCGGACCGGCCAGCGCCACCACGCGCTCGACCGACAGGCGACCGCTGGTGAACAGCTTGCCGACGGCGATCACGTCCTGATAGCCGATGGTCCAGACGCTCTTGCTGGCGCTCACCGGGTCGAGGAAATGGATATGGGTACCGGCCAGGCCGGCCGGGTGCGGGCCGCTGAACGCCTCGGTCTGCACCTTGGCGAGCGTCTCGCCCGGCAGCGAAGCCGTCGGAGCCTTGCAGAGAAATACCTTGGCCAGACTGGTGAGCACCTTGAGGCCGGCTTCGAAGGCTTCGGGCTGTTCGGCGATGACGACGGCCGGATCGGCCGCCAATGGGTGGGTATCGATCGCGGTCACGAAAATCGAATTGGGCACCGCATCGATTGCCGGCACCTTGCCGAACGGCCGCGTCCGCAAGGCGGTCCACAGGCCGGATTGCTGCAGGTTCTCACGAACCTGCTCGCTGCTCAGACTGTCCAGCTGAGCTGGCGAATAGGCGGCGAAGGTCATTTCTTCGTCGCCTTCGAGGTCGATGACGATCGATTGCAGCACACGCTTCTCGCCGCGGTGAATGGCGCTTACCACGCCGGCCCCGGGGGCCGTGTAGTCGATGCCCGGCGATTTCTTGTCGGAAAAAAGAACCTGCCCCAGCTTAACCCGATCACCGACCTGAACAGCCATGGTCGGCTTCATGGTCGGATAGTCGAAGCCAACCACGGCGACGCTGCGCACGGACCTTCCGGCCTCGATACGCTGCGCCGGCGCACCGGCTATGGGCAAATCAAGCCCTCGTTTTATATTGATCATCGGTTTGCCTAACCACTGATTTTAGAAAGCTTTTTTCAGGCCAGCCGACATAGCGGAAAGTAGCATTGCATAGCGCGCGCCAATGAGTTATTGACGCGACACCATGTCGCGGACCCAGGTAAAAAATCCGCCCGATTATAGAGGCCGCAGACCTTGACTGGCCACCCAAGCCTTGCGGATTTTTGACCCGGGACAAGAGATACGGGATAACCCGGCACCGCGCAGGCGGGCCTGCAGCAGCCGCTCAATGACGGGGCTTGCAGCGCCTTTAGCCATGCGGAAATGCAAAACGGGAGCCCAGGCTCCCGTTTTTTCAGGTTACAACCAGCACCCTGCTCAGCGCGGGAAGGCCGGCGGGTTGACCCCGGCCATGTCCTCCATCACGCGCACCACCTGGCAGCTGTAGCCGAACTCGTTGTCATACCAGACGTACAGCACGACGCGGTTGTCGTTGCAGATGGTCGCTTCGGCATCCACCACGCCGGCATGCCGCGAACCGACGAAATCGGTTGATACAACTTCCTGCGAGTTGACGAAATCGATCTGCTTCTGCAGGTCCGAGTGCATGGCCATCTGGCGCAGGTACTCGTTGATCTCCTCGCGGCTGGTCGCCTTTTCCAGGTTCAGGTTGAGGATGGCCATCGACACGTTCGGCGTCGGCACGCGGATGGCGTTGCCGGTCAGCTTGCCCTTGAGCACCGGCAGCGCCTTGGCCGCCGCGGTGGCCGCGCCGGTTTCGGTGATGACCATGTTCAGCGCGGCGCTGCGGCCACGACGACTGCCCTTGTGGAAGTTGTCGATCAGGTTCTGGTCGTTGGTGTACGAATGCACGGTCTCGACGTGGCCGTTGACGATGCCGTACTGGTCGTTGACCGCCTTGAGCACAGGCACGATGGCGTTGGTGGTGCAGGACGCCGCGGAGATGATCTTGTCGTCGGCGGTGATGTCGCCGTGGTTGATGCCATGAACGATGTTCTTCAGCTCGCCTTTGCCCGGCGCGGTCAGCACGACGCGCTCGACGCCCGGGCACTTGAGGTGCTGACCCAGGCCTTCGGCGTCGCGCCACTTGCCGGTGTTGTCGACCAGCAGGGCGTTTTCGATGCCGTACTGGGTGTAGTCCACCGAGGCCGGATCGTTGGAGTAGATCACCTGGATCAGGTTGCCGTTGGCGGTGATGGTGTTGTTCGCCTCGTCGATGGTGATGGTGCCGTCGAACGGGCCATGCACCGAGTCGCGCCGCAGCAGGCTGGCACGCTTGACCAGGTCATTGTCGGCGCCCTTGCGCACGACGATGGCGCGCAGGCGCAGGCCGTCGCCGCCACCGGTCTTCTCGATCAGGATGCGCGCCAGCAGGCGGCCGATGCGGCCGAAGCCGTAGAGCACCACGTCGGTCCCCTTGCGCGCGGTGGAGGCATGGCGCTTGTCGGCCACTTCGGCCAGCTCCTCGCGTACGAACTGCTCGAGGTTGCGGCCGTTGCCGGCCTCCTTGTACTTGGCCACCAGCTTGCCCAGGTCCACCGAGGCGGCCCCCAGGTTCATCTCGCTCATGGTCTTGAGGACCTGGAAGGTGTCGTGAACCGACAGCTCGGCCTCATCGGCGATGCGATGGCGGGCGAAACGGTGCGCCTTGAGGATGGCGATCACCGAGCGATTGATCAGGCCACGCCCGTAGATCGAAGTCACCACGTTGTTGTTGCGGTACAGCTGACCAATCAGCGGAATCATCGCTTCGGCGAGGGCTTCGCGGTCAATCCATTCACCAAGACACTGGTCGGGCTTCTGAGTCACGGGCAGTTCCTTCCAACATGTAGGGGCTGAGAAAAGGGGCTACATTATGACGACGCACCCTAGCGCCGGCAATCTGCAGCGGACGAAACACTGACAGCCGAGCGCCTCGATAGTTACAATCCCGGCGGCCTATTTTTCGATCGGAGTCACGCCCACCCGTGTCCGTCTTGCGCCTTCCGCCTCTGCCCGCCGCCAGCGGCAAGCAACACTGGGGCAATCTTCCAGGAGCCGCGCTGAGCCTGGCGATTGCCGAAGCAGCCAGCCATGCCACGCGCTTCACCCTCCTGCTCACCGCCGACAGCCAGAGCGCCGAACGCCTGCAGGAAGAGCTCGCCTTCTTCGCCCCCGAGCTGCCGGTGCTGCATTTCCCCGATTGGGAAACCCTGCCCTACGATCTGTTCTCGCCGCACCAGGACATCGTTTCCCAGCGCATCGCCACGCTCTACCAGTTGCCCGAGCTGAGCCATGGCGTGCTGGTAGTGCCGATCACCACCGCCCTACACCGGCTGGCGCCCACGCGTTTCCTGCTGGGCTCGAGCCTGGTGCTGGACGTCGGCCAGAAGCTCGACGTCGAGCAGATGCGCCTGCGTCTGGAGGCCGCCGGTTACCGCTGCGTGGACACCGTATACGAACACGGCGAGTTCGCCGTGCGCGGCGCGCTGATCGATCTCTATCCCATGGGCAGCCCCCTGCCCTATCGCATCGACCTGTTCGACGACGAGATCGAGACGCTGCGCACCTTCGACCCGGAGAACCAGCGCTCGATCGACAAGGTCGAGTCGATCCGCCTGCTGCCGGCGCGCGAATTTCCGCTGAAGAAGGAAGCGGTCACCGGCTTTCGTGCGCGCTTTCGCGAGCGCTTCGACGTGGATTTCCGCCGCTGCCCGATCTACCAGGACCTCTCCACCGGCATCACCCCGGCCGGTATCGAGTACTACCTGCCGCTGTTCTATGAAGAGACCGCCACGCTCTTCGACTACCTGCCCGAGGACAGCCAGGTGTTCTCGCTGCCCGGCATCGAGCAGGCCGCCGAGCAGTTCTGGAGCGACGTGCGCAACCGTTACGAGGAGCGCCGCGTCGATCCCGAGCGGCCGCTGCTGCCGCCCGCCGAGCTGTTCATGCCGGTGGAAGACTGCTTCGCGCGGCTCAAGCTGTGGCCGCGCGTGGTCGCCAGCCAGCAGGACGTGGAGCCGGGCATCGGTCGTGAGCGGTTTACCGCGCAGCCGCTGCCGGAACTGGCGATCGAGGCCAAGGCCAGCGAACCGCTGGGCAAACTGCGCCAGTTTCTCGACAACTACCCAGGCCGCGTATTGTTCACCGCCGAGTCCGCCGGCCGCCGCGAAGTGCTGCTGGAACTGCTCGCCCGGCTGAAACTGCGCCCGCAGGAAGTCGACGGCTGGCCCGGCTTCCTGGCCAGCCCGGAGCGCCTGGCGATCACCATCGCCCCGCTCGACGAGGGCCTGCAGTTGGACGACGTGGCGCTGGTCGCGGAAAGCCCGCTGTTCGGCCAGCGCGTCATGCAGCGCCGGCGCCGCGAGAAGGGCCGCGATGCCGGCGACAACGTCATCAAGAACCTCACCGAGCTGCGCGAAGGCGCGCCGGTGGTGCACATCGACCACGGCGTCGGTCGCTACCAGGGGCTGGTCACCCTGGAGATCGAGGGCCAGGCGCAGGAATTCCTCCTGCTGCAGTACGCCGATGAGGCCAAGCTCTACGTGCCGGTTGCCAGCCTGCACCTGATCGCCCGCTACACCGGCAGCGACGATGCCCTGGCACCGCTGCACCGGCTCGGCTCGGAAGCCTGGCAGAAGGCCAAGCGCAAGGCCGCCGAGCAGGTGCGCGACGTCGCCGCCGAACTGCTCGACATCTACGCCCGTCGCGCCGCCCGCCAGGGCTACGCCTTCAGGGACCCGCAACTCGATTACGAGACCTTCAGCGCCGGCTTTCCCTTCGAGGAGACCCCGGACCAGCAGGCCGCCATCGACGCGGTACGCGAAGACCTGCTGGCGGCCAAGCCGATGGACCGCCTGGTCTGCGGCGACGTCGGTTTCGGCAAGACCGAAGTGGCCATGCGCGCGGCCTTCATCGCCGTGCACGGCGGCAAGCAGGTGGCGGTGCTGGTGCCCACCACCCTGCTCGCCCAGCAGCACTACAACAGCTTCCGCGACCGCTTCGCCGACTGGCCGGTGCGGGTCGAGGTGATGAGCCGCTTCAAGTCGGCCAAGGACGTGCAGAGCGCCATCGCCGAGCTGGCCGAGGGCAAGATCGACATCCTCATCGGCACCCACAAGCTGCTGCAGGGCGACGTCAGGTTCAGCAACCTGGGCCTGGTGATCATCGACGAGGAACACCGTTTCGGCGTGCGCCAGAAGGAACAGCTCAAGGCCCTGCGCAGCGAGGTGGACATCCTCACGCTCACCGCGACGCCGATTCCGCGCACGCTGAACATGGCGGTGGCCGGCATGCGCGACCTGTCGATCATCGCCACCCCGCCGGCGCGCCGGCTGTCGGTGCGCACCTTCGTCATGGAACAGCAGAACACCGTGATCAAGGAGGCGCTGCTGCGCGAACTGCTGCGCGGCGGCCAGGTGTACTACCTGCACAACGACGTCAAGACCATCGAGAAGTGCGCCGCCGATCTCAAGGAACTGGTGCCGGAAGCGCGCATCGCCGTCGGCCACGGGCAGATGCGCGAGCGCGAGCTGGAACAGGTGATGAGCGACTTCTACCACAAGCGCTTCAACGTGCTGGTGGCCTCGACCATCATCGAGACCGGCATCGACGTGCCCAGCGCCAACACCATCATCATCGAGCGCGCCGACAAGTTCGGCCTGGCCCAGCTGCACCAGCTGCGCGGCCGCGTCGGCCGCAGCCACCACCAGGCCTACGCCTACCTGCTCACGCCGCCGCGCAAGGCGATGACGCCGGATGCCGAGAAGCGCCTGGAAGCCATCGCCAACGCCCAGGACCTCGGCGCCGGCTTCGTCCTGGCGACCCACGACCTGGAAATCCGCGGTGCCGGCGAACTGCTCGGCGAAGGCCAGAGCGGGCAGATCCAGGCGGTCGGCTTCACGCTCTACATGGAAATGCTCGAACGCGCGGTCAAGGCGATCCAGAAGGGCGAACAGCCGAACCTGGAACAGCCGCTGGGTGGCGGTCCGGAGATCAACCTGCGCCTGCCGGCGCTGATTCCCGAGGACTACCTGCCGGACGTGCACGCGCGGCTGATCCTCTACAAGCGCATCGCCAACGCCGCCGACGAGGACGGCCTGAAGGAGTTGCAGGTGGAGATGATCGACCGCTTCGGCCTGCTGCCCGAACCGACCAAGAACCTGGTGCGCCTGACCCTGCTCAAGCTGCAGGCCGAGAAGCTCGGTATCGTCAAGATCGATGCCGGCCCCCAGGGCGGGCGCATCGAGTTCTCCGCCGACACCTCGGTCGACCCGATGGTGCTGATCAAGCTGATCCAGGGCCAGCCGAACCGCTACAAATTCGAGGGCGCCACGCTGTTCAAATTCCAGGTGCCCATGGAGCGCCCGGAGGAACGCTTCAACACCCTCGAAGCCCTGCTGGAACGCCTCGCGCCCAACGAATAAGGATGCCGCATGCAGTCGCTACGCTGTCTCGCCCTGCTGGCCGTGCTGGTCGCGCCACAGGCATTGGCGGATACGCTGTACCGGGTCGAGTTGATCCTGTTCCGCCATGCCGCCGCGCTGGAAGCCAGCCGCCCTGCGCCCCCTGACTGGGCGCACGGCACGCGGCTGCTGGCGCGAGCCGACGAGCGCGCCCCCGCCCTGCACGACGTCGCCGCACGGCTCAGCCCCGACCGGGGCTACCAGGTACTGATGCAACGCGCCTGGCAGCAACGCATCGCGAATGATGGCGAGACCATCGCACTGACCCAGGGAGATCGACGCTTCGAGCATTACCCGCTGCAAGGCAGGCTGAAACTGCGGCCGGGGCGATACATCCAGGCCGATGCCGTATTCTGGGTCAATCGCTTCGGCGAACATGGACAACTGCTGGCCAGCGAGCGACTGCAGCAGCGCGTGCGCCTGGAACCGCGCAAGCTGAACTACATAGACCATGACAGCCTCGGGCTGCTGATCGAACTGAAACCACTGTAAGTCCCGCAGGTCCCTCTCGTATGCCCTTGCCCCTTTCCGCCATCATCTGCCAGCGGCCACGCATGCTCGCCGCGGCCGCGTGCGCGATGGGCAATCCCGTGCCCGGACGCTGAGCCGATGGCGCCCCTTCCACCGCGTCAGGAACGTCTGGTCGACGACCTGGCGCCCGTCCCGCTGCTCAGCCTCGGCAGCCACCTGGCGATCAATTACCAGCCCGGCAACCGGCGCATGGTCAGCGAGTACCAGCACCGCGCCGGGCTCAGCTTCCTCTATGGCGAGGCGCGGATTCACGGCAAGCGCGACGGCGAGCGGATTCGCCATCGCGTGGGCGAGACGATCGAACTCATCGCGCGCCAGCCCCAGGCCGAACAGGCGCTGCGCAGGCAACTGGAGCAGCTGGACTTCCGCCCCGCCCTGCGCCAGAGCCTCGCGCTCCCCAAGGACTCGGCGGAAATGTTCCAGCTGTCCGGCGAAGACGCCTGGATCAGGTTCGTGCAGGAACAATTGCCCGAGCTGCGCAGGCAGGGCTGGCAGATCGATATCCAGCCCGGCTTTCTCTATGACCTGACGCCCATCGACGGCTGGTACGCCGAGATCGAGCAAGCGCCAGAACATGACTGGTTCGACCTCGAGCTGGGGATCGTCGTCGACGGCCAGCGCATCGGCATATTGCCGATCCTGCTGCGCCTGATCCGGCAGAATCCGCGACTGCTCAGCCCGCGCAACCTGAGCCTGCGCGGCGATGACGAACTGTTGCGCCTGCAGCTCGAGCAACCGCGCCGGCGTGACGACCAGCCTCTGCAGGTGACGCTGCCCTTCGCGCGGCTCAAGCCGATTCTCGCCACGCTCGGCGAACTCTACCTGCGCGAGTCGCTGGACGGCCCTGCGTTACGCCTGAGCAAGGCCGACGGCGCGCGCCTCGCCGGGCTCGACGGCCTGCACGCGCAATGGCGCGGTGGCGAACGGCTGCGCGACTTCGCCAGGCGCCTGCAGCACCTCGGTGACCGGCCAGGCCTGCCGCCGGCCGGGTTGAACGCCCGCCTGCGGCCCTATCAGCTGCAGGGCCTGGCATGGCTGCAGACCTTGCGCGAGCTGGGCGCCGGCGGCATCCTCGGCGACGACATGGGGCTGGGCAAGACGCTGCAGAGCCTCGCCCACCTGCTGCTCGAGAAGCAGAGCGGCCGGCTCGATCGGCCAGCGCTGGTGGTCATGCCCACCAGCCTGATTCCCAACTGGCAGGACGAGGCGGCCCGCTTCGCCCCGCAGTTGCGTGTACTGACGCTCAAGGGCGTCGGCCGGCAGAAACATTTCATCGAGCTCGCCGACTACGACCTGCTGCTCACCAGCTACGCTCTGCTGCCGCGCGACATCGAGACGCTGAAGCAGCAGCCGCTGCACGTGCTGATTCTCGACGAGGCGCAGCACATCAAGAACCCGCTCAGCAAGGCCGCACAGGCCGCACGCCAGTTGCAGACGCGCCAGCGGCTGTGCCTGACCGGCACCCCGCTGGAGAATCACCTCGGCGAGCTATGGTCGCTGTTCCACTTCCTCATGCCCGGCTGGCTCGCCGACGCCAGGAGCTTCAGCCGCGACTACCGCACGCCGATCGAAAAGCACGGCGACGAGGCCCGCCTGGCGCACCTGCGCGCCCGGATCAAACCCTTCCTGCTGCGCCGGACCAAGGAAGAAGTGGCCAAGGAGCTACCAGCCAAGAACGAGATCGTCCACTGGGTCGATTTGAATGACGCCCAGCGCGAACTCTACGAAAGCCTGCGCCTGGCGATGGACCGCAAGGTCCGGGCGGAAATCGAACGCAAGGGCCTGGCGCGCAGCCAGATGGTCATTCTCGAGGCACTGCTCAAGCTGCGCCAGGTGTGCTGCGACCTGCGCCTGGTCAAGAGCGAGTCCACCCGCACGGCCCGCGGCGGCAGCTCCGGCAAGCTGGACAGTCTGCTGGAGATGCTCGACGAGCTGATGAGCGAAGGCCGGCGGGTGCTGCTGTTCTCGCAGTTCACCTCGATGCTGGCGCTGATCGAACAGGCACTGCACAAGCGCGGCATCGACTACCTCAAGCTCACCGGCGACACCGCCGACCGGCGCACGCCGGTGGAACGCTTCCAGGCCGGCGAAGTGCCGCTGTTCCTGATCAGCCTGAAAGCCGGCGGCACCGGCCTCAACCTCACCGCAGCGGACACCGTGATCCACTACGATCCCTGGTGGAACCCGGCCGCGGAAAACCAGGCGACCGACCGCGCCTACCGTATCGGCCAGGACAAACCGGTGTTCGTCTACCGCCTGATCACCCGCGGCACCGTCGAGGAACGCATCCGCCAGCTGCAACGGCGCAAGGCCGAACTCGCCGCCGGCGTGCTGGCGGGCGATACGGAAGGTCGTTGGACGCTGCAGCAGCATGATATCGATGCGCTCTTCGCACCACTGCCGGACTGAAGGCGGCAAGCGGCAAGCGGCAAGCGGCAAGCGGCAAGAAATCGTAGGGCGGGTGAAACCCGCCGGGCGGAGTTGGCGTTGTGCACTTTCTGGCGGGTTTGACCCGCCCTACAGCCTCACGCTAGCCACCCGCACGCTCATCGATGGGACATGGCTCACTGGATGGCGGCATGCTTTTCGTCCAAGCTTGCGCTGCTATCCACAAGCCTGCCCTCGCACCGAACAAGGACATTCCGATGAGCCTCTACGAGATCGCCTTTTCCGGCCAGTTGCTTCCCGGCGCCAGGCTCGAACAGGTCGAAGCCAACCTGACCCGCCTGTTCCAGGCCGACGCCCAGCGCATCGCCCTGCTGTTCTCCGGCCGTCGGATCGTCATCAAGCAGAACCTGGATCATGCCGCCGTCGAGAAATACCGGCAGGCCATGGAGCGCGCCGGCGCACAGGTCGAAGTGCGGCCGATGCCGGTCGACGTCGAGGAGATCGAACTGGCGCCACCACCGGCCGCGATGCCCCCCGTCGCCACGGCCATCGCCAGCGGCAGGCTCGAAGTGGCGCCCCGCGATGAATACATGGCGGCCTTCGCCGATGTCGAGGCGCCGGACTTCGGCATCGCGCCGATCGGCGCCGACCTGCAGGATGCACGCCCCGACCCGGTGGTGCCGTCCGTCGACCTGTCCCGGCTCAGCCTCGCGCCGGTGGGCAGCGACATGGGTGAGATCCCCCGCGACGCATCCGCCGCGGTACCGGACATCTCCCACATCAAGCTGCAGGACTGACCCAGCGCCTGCCCGTGGGGTGGGCCGGGCGGCGTTCCGCTTCAGCCCACCAGAGGCCTCTGGTACGCGCACTCGCCCCCATATATCCCCGTAGGGTACGTCCGCGCACCGCGAGCATGGCGCCCCTGATGCACGAGACGCACCCTGCAAAAGCATCCACGCCCACCTGGCACCCACCCCGCGGCACCGCGCAAGCGAACTCGAAGGGCCCCACTGGGCTCCAAGACTGCAAGCCCTCATGCCAGCCGTCGCCATGGACCTCGTCGTCGCCCGTCCCGAAGGCCTGTACTGCCCGCCCGGTGATTTCTATATCGATCCCTGGCGCCCGGTCGAGCGCGCCGTCATTACCCATGCCCACGGCGATCACGCGCGCTGGGGCATGCGCCACTACCTGGCGACCCGCGACGGCGAAGGCATCCTGCGGGCGCGCATCGGCAGCGACATGCCCTTGCAGACCCTGGCCTACGGCGAGGCGCTGGAGCACCAGGGCGTACGCCTGAGCTTGCACCCGGCCGGCCACGTGCTCGGCTCGGCGCAGATCCGCCTGGAGCATCGCGGCGAAGTCTGGGTCGCCTCGGGCGACTACAAAGTCGAGCCGGATGGCACTTGCGCGCCCTTCGAACCGGTGCGCTGCCACACCTTCATCAGCGAATCCACCTTCGGCCTGCCGATCTACCGCTGGCCCGCGCAGAGCCAGGTATTTCGCGAGATCAACGACTGGTGGCGCGCCAACGCCACCGTCGGCCGCCCCAGCGTGCTGTTCTGCTACGCCTTCGGCAAGGCCCAGCGGATTCTCCACGGGCTCGACCAAAACATCGGGTCGGTCGTCGTGCATGGCGCGGTGGAACCGCTCAACCGTGTCTACCGCGACGCCGGCGTCCAGTTGCCGCCGACACTCTACGCCGGGGACCTGGCGAGGAACGACCCGCGGCTGAAACAGGCCATCGTCATCGCCCCGCCCGCGGCCGGCGGCAGCAGCTGGATGCGCCGTTTCGGCAACTACGCCGATGCCTTCGCCAGCGGCTGGATGCTGCTGCGCGGCACCCGTCGGCGCCGCGGCGTCGACCGTGGCTTCGTGCTCTCCGACCACGCCGACTGGCCGGGCCTGCTCTGGGCCATCGGCGCGACCGGCGCCGAACGGGTGATGGTCACCCACGGTTCGGTCGCCACGCTGGTGCGCTATCTGCGCGAGGAACGCGGGCTGGACGCGCAGGCCTTCGAGACCGAGTACGGCGAAGAGGACGACGTGACCGTACAGGAGGCCGAATGACCCGTCCCACTCCGTTCCCCTGTAGCAACGAGCTTGCTCGCGATCAGCTCCCCTTTGATCGCCAGCAAGGACTCGACGTCCCACCGGGCTCCTACAAAAAGAGCGTCGCATGAAAGCCTTCGCCGCGCTGTACAGCCGCCTCGACGCCACCACCTCGAGCAATGCCAAGCTCGCCGCCATGCGCGACTATTTCCGCGAGGCCCCGGCCGAAGATGCCGCCTGGGCGGTGTACTTCCTGGCCGGCGGCCGGCCGCGCCAGCTGGTGCCGAACCGCCTGCTGCGCGAAACCGCGATGCAAGTCGCGCAACTGCCCGAGTGGCTGTTCGAGGAAAGCTATCAAGCCGTCGGCGACCTGGCCGAGACGATCTCGCTGGTGGTGCCCGAAGCCGAACACCGCTCGGAGCAAGGGCTGGCCGTCTGGATGCAGGACCGCCTGCTGCCGCTGCGCGGTCTGCCGCCGCAAGAGCTGGGCGCACGGCTCCCGCGGCTCTGGGCGCAGCTGGACCGGCGCAGCCTGATGGTCTGCATCAAGCTGATCACCGGCGCCTTTCGCGTCGGCGTCTCGAAACTCTTGGTCACCCGCGCCCTGGCGACACTGGCCGAAATCGATCCGAAGCGGGTGGCGCAGCGCCTGGTCGGCTATACCGACCTGTCCCATCGTCCCAGCGCCGAAGGCTATCGTGCACTGATCGCCGCCGAGTCGGATGCCGAGCACGCCCAGCGTGGCGGCCAACCCTACCCGTTCTTCCTCGCCCATCCGCTGCAGTCCCCCATCGAGCGATTCGACGAACTGCTCGGCCCGCCGAGCGACTGGCACATCGAATGGAAGTGGGATGGCATCCGCGCGCAACTGGTCAAGCGCGACGGACAGATCTGGATCTGGTCGCGCGGCGAGGAGCTGGTCAGCGACCGCTTCCCCGAACTCTGCGCGCTGGCCGGCTGCCTGCCGGACGGCACGGTACTCGATGGCGAAATCGTGGTGTGGAAGGCCGCCGAGGCGCCTCCCGCCCCACTGCTGCAGAGCGAACCGCAGGGCGAGCAGGAGCCGGCCGCGGGTTTCGGTGTGCAACCGTTCGCCCTGTTGCAGCAGCGCATCGGCCGCAAGAACCTCACCGGCAAGGTACTCGCCGCGGCACCGGTGGCGGTGCTGGCCTACGACCTCCTGGAATGGCAGGGCGAAGACTGGCGTCAGCGCCCGCACCAGCAGCGCCGCAGCCGGCTCGAAGCCATTCTTCGCCAATGCAATCATCCGGCGCTGATGGCCTCGCCACTGGTCGAAGGTGAGGATTGGCAAACCCTCGCGCGCCTGCGCGAGCGCTCCCGCGCCCTCGGCGTCGAAGGCATGATGCTCAAGGCCCGCGCGTCGCGATACGGCGTCGGTCGGACCAAGGATGTCGGCGTCTGGTGGAAATGGAAGATCGACCCCTTCGCGGTGGACGCCGTGCTGATCTATGCCCAGCGCGGCCACGGTCGCCGCGCCAGCCTATATACCGACTTCACCTTCGCCGTCTGGAACGGCGAGCCGGGCGATCCCGAGCGCGCGCTGGTGCCCTTCGCCAAGGCCTATTCAGGGCTGACCGACGAGGAAATGCGCCAGGTCGATGCCATCGTGCGCAAGACCACCGTGGAAAAATTCGGCCCGGTGCGCAGCGTGACGCCGACCCTGGTCTTCGAGCTCGGCTTCGAAGGCATCGCCGTCAGCAGCCGACACAAGAGCGGCCTTGCCGTGCGCTTCCCGCGCATGCTGCGCTGGCGGCACGACAAGCCGGTGGAAGAAGCCGATACCCTGCAGACCCTGAAGGCATTGCTGGTTAGCCATGAACGCTCCCTGTAGGAGCAGGCCATGCCTGCGAACCGCCCCCGTGAACGGGCCTGGCAGCCTTTCGCGGGCATGGCCCGCTCCTACGAAGGCCGTTCATCACCGTGCATGCTCTACGCCATACCCGGGCGAGGGCCGTAACGCATGACCGGGCCAGCCTCCACGGAAACGGCCGAACTGGCCGAACGCTGGTTCGCCAGCCGCGCCTGGCAGCCGTTCCCTTTCCAGCAGCAGGTCTGGGCGGCGGTCCGGCACGGCGAATCGGGCCTGCTGCACGCCACCACCGGCTCAGGCAAGACCTACGCCGTCTGGCTCGGCGCCTTGAACCGTTTCGCCCATGCCCTTCCCGCCAGCGCCGACCGGCCGGCGCCGCTGACGCTGTTGTGGATCACGCCGATGCGCGCGCTGGCCGCCGATACCGCCCGCGCCCTGCAACTGCCGCTCGACGAGCTCGGCCTGCACTGGAGCATCGGCCTGCGCACCGGCGACACCGGCAGCGCCGAACGCGCACGACAGAGCCGCCGGCTGCCCAGCGCGCTGATCACCACGCCGGAAAGCCTGACCCTGCTGCTCACCCGCGCCGACGCCCGCCAGGCCTTCGCCGGGCTGCGCATGCTGGTGGTGGACGAATGGCACGAATTGCTCGGCAACAAGCGCGGCGTCCAGTTGCAGCTGGCGCTGGCACGGCTGCGACGCTGGAACCCCGGGCTGATCGTCTGGGGGCTTTCCGCCACCCTCGGCAACCAACCCCATGCGCTGGAGGTGCTGCTGCATCCCGGCAGCGGCCGCCTCGTCGAAGGCCAGGTGAGCAAGCCGCTTTTGCTCGATACGCTGCTGCCCGAGGCCATCGAGCGCTTCCCGTGGGCCGGGCACCTCGGCCTGCGCATGCTGCCGCCGGTGATCGCCGAGATCGACGCCGCAAGCACCACACTGGTGTTCACCAACACCCGTTCACAGTCCGAGCGCTGGTACCAGGCGCTGCTCGACGCCCGCCCGGACTGGGCCGGGCTGATCGCCCTGCATCATGGCTCGCTGGCGCGCGAGGTCCGCGACTGGGTCGAACAGGGCCTCAAGCACGGCGCGCTGAAGGCCGTGGTGTGCACCTCCAGCCTGGACCTGGGGGTCGACTTCCTGCCGGTGGAACGCGTGCTGCAGATCGGCTCGCCCAAGGGCGTGGCGCGGCTGCTGCAGCGCGCCGGCCGTTCCGGGCATGCGCCGGGGCGCACCTCGCGGGTGACGCTGGTGCCCACCCACAGCCTGGAGGTGCTGGAAGCCGCCGCGGCGCAACGGGCGGTGGCCGAGCGGCGGATCGAGGTGCGCTGCGCGCCGCAGCGGCCGCTGGACGTGCTGGTCCAGCATCTGGTGAGCATGGCGCTGGGCGGCGGCTTCCGCCCCGACGAGCTGCTGGCCGAGGTGCGCACGGCCTGGTCCTACCGGGATCTGCCCGACGGCCACTGGCAGTGGGCGTTGGCCTTCGTCCGCCACGGTGGCCATTCGCTGACCGCCTACCCCGACTACCAGCGCGTGGAGCCGGATGCGACCGGCCTGTGGAAGGTCCCGAGCCGGCGCCTGGCGCTGCGCCACCGCATGAGCATCGGCACCATCGTCAGCGATGCCAGCCTGACGGTGAAATTCTGGGCCAGGGGCGGTGCCGGGCGTTCGCTGGGGTCGGTGGAGGAGGGCTTCATCGCGCGCCTGCGGCCGGGCGACAACTTCCTCTTCGCCGGCCGACTGCTGGAGCTGGTGCGCGTGGAGAACATGACCGCCTACGTCAATCGCGCCAGCGGCCGCAAGGCCGCCGTACCGCGCTGGAACGGCGGGCGCATGCCGCTCTCCAGCGAACTGGCCGACGCGCTGGTGGAGCAGTTCGGCGCCGCCGCGCGCGGCGAGTTCGTCAGCCGCGAGATGCGCCTGCTGCAACCACTGCTGCAGGTACAGCAGGACTGGTCGGCGCTGCCCAGCGAAAGCAGCCTGCTCGCCGAGGTGCTGAAGTCACGCGAGGGCTGGCACCTGTTCCTCTATCCCTTCGGCGGCCGCCACGTCCATCTGGGCCTGGCCAGCCTGCTCGCCTGGCGCATCGCCCAGCGCCAGCCGGTGACCTTCTCCATCGCGGTGAACGACTACGGCCTGGAGCTGCTTTCGGCGACCGAAGTGGACTGGCTCCAGGCCCTGGCACCGGCCTTGTCGAGCCGCGACGACCTGCTGCACGACGTGCTCGCCAGCCTCAATGCCGGGGAACTGGCACGGCGGCGCTTTCGCGAGATCGCGCGGATCGCCGGGCTGGTGTTCTCCGGCTATCCCGGGGCGCAGAAAAGCGCCCGCCAGGTACAGGCCTCCAGTGCGCTGTTCTTCGACGTGTTCCGCCAATACGATCCGGACAACCTGTTGCTCGACCAGGCGCAGGAGGAAGTGCTGCGCCAGGAACTGGACATCGGGCGGCTCGAGCGGACCCTGGCGCGCATGCAGCGCCAGCGACTGGACCTGCACCGCATCCGACGCCCCACGCCACTGGCCTTCCCGTTGCTGGTGGAACGCTTTCGCGAAAGCCTGAGTTCGGAAAAACTCGCCGACCGCATCCGGCGCATGGTCGCCGAACTGGACAATGCCGCCGGCCCAGGCGGCTATCAGGCCGCACCGCAGAACGCGATCGCCGTCGAACGCGAGCCCGAACGGCCGCGCAAGCCGCGCCAGCGCAAGACCGGCACACCGCGGAAGGCGAAGAAACAGATCGATGCGGACCCAAGCGGCGGACACCGACCATGAGCGATTACTTGCCCATCGAGCTGGCCGGCAGCGAACTCTGGCTGCTGGCCGACAAGGCCATCTACTGGCCCGAACAACGGGCCTTGCTGATTGCCGACATCCATTTCGGCAAGGCCGCCGCCTACCGCCGGCTGGGTCAGCCGGTGCCGCATGGCACCACCGAAAACAATCTTCGGCGTCTGGACGCCCTGCTGGCGCGCTATGCCTGCCGCCAGCTGATCTTCCTCGGCGATTTCCTCCATGCGCCCGAATCCCAGGTGCCGGCGACGCTGGCGCGGCTGGCCGAGTGGCGTGCGCGACAGGCACAGCTGGCCGTCACGCTGATACGCGGCAATCACGACCGCCGCGCCGGCGACCCGCCCGCTGCGCTGGCCATCACGGTCATCGACGAACCCTTGTTGCAGGGGCCCTTCGCACTGCAGCACGAACCCGCGCCACACCCGACGCACCACGTTATTGCCGGCCACCTGCACCCCGCCTTTCGCCTGCAGGGTCGCGGTCGGCAGAGCCTGCGCCTGCCGTGTTTCTGCATCGGCGAACGGCTCAGCCTGCTACCGGCCTTCGGCAGCTTCACTGGCGCAATGGACATCGCCACCGAGGATCGCTGGCGAATCTATCTGGTCGGTGATGGCAACGTCTGGCCGCTTGCCCGCGGCTAAGGGCTGTCGACGTCGCAGGTCGTGTTGCAACGAGCCAAGCGTCAACAGGCCTACGCCTGGGAAATCCCGGTAAGGGTGATGCCGTAGCGCTCGGCCAGGCGCGTCGCCGGTGTGTCCTCCAGGTCAGGATCGTGCTCGTGCTCGATCTCCTGATCGGCATAGAGCTCCTCGGCCTTGCGCGTCACCAGCTCTACCGCCTCGTCGATATCCGGCTGATGCTCGGAATCGACCTTCAACGTCGCGGTATTACCGTCTTTGTTGTACGCGATGATCCAGGTTGTCATGACAGTGCCCCTCGTTGGGATTCACCGGAGCGCGCGGAAACACCGCCCGACACCGGTTGTTGTTCTTTTTAGACCCCCGCGGCGCCGGCAGTTCGGCCCGAGGGAAAAAGTTGCTGCCTTTAGTCGTAGACCAAGGAACGACCCCTGTGCCACTTTGTCCTCCGTAGACGCCCTTCGACAGGAGCCGAGATCATGACCGTATCGCGTCTGCATCGTTCTTCCGTGTCCTCCGAAGATCAGTTGGTCGCCCTGCTGAGGCAGCATGCCGAACCCCTTCCCGATCCGGACGATCCGCGTTTCGCCGACCGCTTCGAACGTTTCGCCGATGCGCGGGTGGTGCTGATCGGCGAAGCCAGTCACGGCACCTCGGAGTTCTATCGGGCCCGCGCGGCGATTACCCGGCGCCTGATCGAACGCCACGGTTTTTCCATCGTCGCCGCCGAGGCGGACTGGCCGGATGCCGCGCAGATCGACCGCTACACACGGCAGCGGCAACCGGCCGCCTGGGTCGAAGACGCGTTCAAGCGCTTCCCCACCTGGATGTGGCGAAACCGCGAGGTCGCCGACTTCACCCGCTGGCTGCACGACCACAACGGCCGTCTGCCGGCCGAGCAGCGCGTCGAATTCCGCGGCCTCGACGTGTACAGCCTGGGCAGCTCGATCGGCGAGGTGCTGGCCTATCTCGACCGCATCGACCCGCAAGCGGCCGCCAGCGCGCGCCTGCGTTACGGTTGCCTGAGCCCCTGGCAGGAAGATCCGGCGGTCTATGGCCGCAACGTCATGCGCGGCCAGCCGTCCTGCGAGGATGCCGTGGTCGAGCAGTTGCAGGCCTTGCTCGAGCAGCGCCTGGACTACATCGGGCAGGACGGTGAACGCTTCTTCGACGCCGAACGCAACGCCCGCGTGGTGCTCGCCGCGGAGCACTACTACCGCGCCATGTACCGGGGCTCCAGCGAATCCTGGAACCTGCGCGACCGGCACATGTTCGACACCCTGCGCGCCCTGCTCGAACACCGCGGCCCCGAAGCCAAGGCCGTGGTCTGGGCGCACAATTCGCACATCGGCAACGCCGCGGCGACCTCGATGGGCTGGGGTGGCGAATTCAACATCGGCGAACTCTGCCGTACGGCCTTCGGCCAGGATGCGGTGCTGCTCGGCATGGCGACCGATCGCGGCGAAGTGGCGGCGGCGGACAATTGGGACGAGCCGATGCAGGTCAAGCAGGTGCTGCCATCACGCCCGGATAGCTGGGAGCAACTGTTCCTGCGCGCCGGCCATCCCGCCTCGCTGACCGACTGGCGCAACGGTCGCCAGGAGTTGCGCCAGGCGCTCGCGATACCAAGGCTCGAGCGCGCCATCGGGGTGATCTACCGGCCGCTGACCGAGCGGCAGAGCCACTATTTTCGCGCCATACTGGCCGAGCAGTTCGATGCGCTGATCTGGCTGGAGCAGACCCATGCGGTCACCCCCATCGGCCCACGGCGGATCGACGACAGCATCGTTCCGGATACCTACCCGTTCGGAGAGTGAGCCATGCGCATGTTCGCTCAGCAAACCCACCTGTTCAAAGATCGCCAACATGCCGGTCAGGAACTGGCCGAGGCCCTGCTGGCCCTGGCGGACGAGCACCCACTGGTCCTCGCCTTGCCGCGTGGTGGCGTGCCGGTGGCGTTCGAGGTCGCCCGGCAGTTGAAGGCCCAGCTGGACCTGGTGCTGGTACGCAAGATCGGCGCCCCGGGTAACGAAGAGCTGGCGCTGGG
The DNA here is from genome assembly GCF_015070855.1 of Pseudomonas lopnurensis. Taxonomy (GTDB): domain Bacteria; phylum Pseudomonadota; class Gammaproteobacteria; order Pseudomonadales; family Pseudomonadaceae; genus Stutzerimonas; species Stutzerimonas lopnurensis. Next base: position 25,888 of record NZ_JADDIX010000053.1, on the reverse strand, counting down.
TGCGGTGGTCGACGGTGCCCAGCCGCAATGGGTGGTCAACCAGGGGCTGCTGCGCCAGCTCAACCCGCCGGAGAGCTGGTTCGACGAGGAAATGCAGCGCCAACTGGTCGAACTGGAGCGCCGCCGTCGACAGTACTGTGGCAATCGGCCGGCACCTGCGGTGGCGGAACGCTGCGTGATCGTGGTGGATGACGGCATCGCCACCGGTGCCACCGTCCGCGCCGCACTCAAGGGCCTCGCGCGGGCCGGCGCCAGGCGCCTGGTACTGGCAACCCCGGTGGGCCCGCGGGAGGTCATCGAAGCCCTGCGCGAGGAAGTGGACGAGCTGGTCTGCCTGGCGATGCCCGAGCCGTTCATCGGCGTCGGGCTGCACTACGCCGACTTCGGACAAACCAGCGACGAAGAGGTCATCGACCTGCTGCAGCGCGCCGCCGAGTTCGTCGAAGCCACCGATTGAAGATCAGGCCACCGGCGCGGGCGGTGGCTGATCCGGCACGGTGGGTTCGCCCGGTTCGCTGGGCAGGTCCGGTACGCCCGGCTCCTCCGGATCGCCGGGCACACCCCCGGCACGCCAGTATCTGCTTTGTGCATTGGTGAAACGAATCGACTGAATGCCCATGCATCGCCCTCCACGGCATTGCCCACGGTTGCGGGCAGGTCTGCAATAGAGGGCGAACGACGCGCTTTCTATCCGGCCTTTGGTCGGACGCTGCGCGAGCGGCACGATGGGTGAGAAAAAAGCCGGTGCGCAGAGCGCAGCCGAAGCATCGACAACCCGCGCCAGGGCGAACGGCTTACCACATCAGATCGTCGGGCACCTGGTAGGCGGCATACGGATCGTCGGCATCCGGCTCTTCGCTGCGAGTATTGAGCTGCACCACACGCTTGGGGTCACGCTCCTGGATCTTCAGCGCGGCCTCGCGCGGAATCACCTCGTAACCGCCGCCGTGGCGGACGATGGCCAGGGAGCCGCTGGCCAGCTTGTCGCGCATCAGCTTGTTGACCGACAGGCGCTTGACCTTCTTGTCGTCGACGAAATTGTAGTAATCGTCGGTGGTCAGCTTGGGCAGGCGGCTGGTTTCGATCAGTTGCTTGATCTGTGCCGCGCGAGCCTTCTGCTCGGCCTTTTCCTGCTGCTGGCGGTTCAGCTCCTGATCGCGCGCGAGCTTCTCGGCCTGCGCTTTCAACGCCGCCTCGCGCTGCGAATCGTCTTTCTCGATCTGGCCCTTCTTTTCCAGGCGTTGTTGCTTCTGCTTCTGCTTGACGGCCTGCTTGGCCTGCTTTTCGTTGACCAGCCCGGCTTTGAGCAACTGGTCACGGAGGGAAAGACTCATGTTTCGGCTCGTCTCGTCGTGAATTCGAATTGGGCGTAGGGTGGATCGCGCTTCATCGATCCACCGAGCGGGATTGTGGTGGATGTGAAAAGCGACATCCACCCTACGAAGCTGCAAGCTGCAAGCTGCAAGCTGCAAGCTGCAAGCTGCAAGCTGCAAGCGAATCAGCATGGCTGCTCGATTCCGCTTCTGCTCGGCTTTTTCTTGCCACTTGTGGCTTGTGGCTTATAACTGCTTCTTGGCCTCCTCCCAGAGCGCATCCAGCTCTTCGAGGTCGCAATCTTCGATGGGCCGCCCCGCTTCGCGCAACGCCTGCTCGATGAAGTGGAAACGTCGCTCGAACTTGCCGTTGGCCGCGCGCAGGGCGCTTTCCGGGTCGACCTTGAGATGGCGCGCCAGGTTGACCACGACGAACAGCAGGTCACCCAGTTCTTCGGCGATGGCCTGCGGGCCGTTCTCGCTCATGGCCTCCAGCACTTCATCCAGCTCCTCGCGCACCTTGTCCACCACCGGCAGCGCCTCAGGCCAGTCGAAACCGACCTGGGCCGCGCGCTTCTGCAGCTTGGCGGCGCGACTCAGCGCCGGCAGCGCAGCGGGCACGTCATCGAGCAGCGACAGCTGCTCGGGCACGGCGGCCTTCTCGGCGCGCTCCTCGGCCTTGATCTCTTCCCAGCGCCGTTTGATCGCCGCCTCGTCGAGCCGCGGCAGTTCGGGCGAGCCGTACAGGTCGCCATCGGGAAACACGTGCGGATGACGGCGGATCAGCTTGCGGGTGATCGCGTCGACCACCGTGGCGAACTCGAACCGCCCCTCTTCCCGCGCCAGCTGGCTGTAGTAGACGACCTGGAACAGCAGATCGCCCAGTTCGCCGGGCAGGTGATCGAAGTCGCCGCTCTCGATGGCATCGGCGACCTCGTACGCCTCCTCCAGCGTGTGCGGCACGATGCTGGCGTAATCCTGCTGCAGGTCCCAGGGGCAGCCGTGCCGCGGATCGCGCAGCCGGGCCATCAGGTGCAGCAGGTCGTTGAGTTGGTACATGGATAGCTCCAAGCGGCAAGTTTCAAGCTGCAAGAAGAGCAGGGAGTGGTTGTCCTGCTTGTCGCTTGCGGCTTGAAGCTTGCTGCTGTCTTTAGATCGTAGGGTGGATGACGCTTCACCCATCCACCGTGACGTGACCGGCGACACCGCCGGCCTTGCGTCTTACGTGGCCCTCTGCCGCTTGGCCTCGATGATATTGGGCAGCTGGGAAATCCGGCTCAGCAGCCGGCCGAGCGCGTTCAGCCCCGGAATCTCGATGGTCAGCGTCATCTGCGCGGTGCTGTCTTCCTTGTTCGAACGGGTGTTCATGGACAGCACGTTGATCCGCTCGTTGAGCAGCATCTGCGAAATGTCGCGCAGCAGGCCGGCGCGGTCGTAGGCGCGGATGCTGATTTCCACCGGGTAGGTCTTCTCCGGCACCGGGCCCCAGCTGACCTGGATGATCCGCTCCGGTTCGCGTCCGGCCAGTTGCAGCACCGACGGACAGTCCTGGCGGTGAATGCTGACGCCACGCCCCTGGGTGATGTAGCCGACGATGGGATCGCCCGGCAGCGGCTGGCAGCAGCCGGCCATCTGCGTCAGCAGGTTGCCCACGCCCTGGATCTGCACGTCGCCGCGCTTGCCCGGCTTGTGCGGCGCCGAACGCCGCGGGATCAGCTCCAGCTGGTCGTAGCCGCGCTCCGGCTCGACCAGTTGCTGGGCCATGTTGACCAGGTGCGCCAGGCGCAGATCGCCGGCACCCAGCGCGGCGAACATGTCCTCGGCGTTCTTCAGGTTGGCCTTTTCAGCCAGCTTGTCGAAATCCACCGGCGGCAGGTCCAGGCGGGCCAGTTCGCGCTCCAGCAGCGCCTTGCCGGCGGCGACGTTCTGGTCGCGCGCCTGCAACTTGAACCAGTGGACGATCTTCGCCCGCGAGCGCGAGGTGGTGATGTAGCCGAGGTTGGGGTTCAGCCAGTCGCGGCTCGGCGAGCCGTGCTTGCTGGTGATGATCTCCACCTGCTCGCCGGTCTGCAGGCTGTAGTTGAGCGGCACGATGCGCCCGTTGACCTTGGCGCCGCGGCAGTTGTGGCCGATCTCGGTGTGCACCCGGTAGGCGAAGTCCAGCGGCGTGGCGCCCTTGGGCAGGTCGATGGCGTGGCCGTCCGGGGTGAACACGTAGACCCGGTCCGGCTCGATGTCGACGCGCAGCTGGTCGGCCAGGCCGCCGATGTCGCCCAGTTCCTCGTGCCATTCGAGCACCTGACGCAACCAGGCGATCTTCTCCTCGTAATGGTCGGAGCCGGAGTTGACGTCGGTGCCCTTGTAGCGCCAGTGCGCACAGACGCCCAGTTCGGCTTCCTCGTGCATGGCGTGGGTGCGGATCTGCACTTCCAGCACCTTGCCCTCGGGGCCGATCACCGCGGTGTGCAGCGAGCGGTAGCCGTTCTCCTTGGGGTTGGCGATGTAGTCGTCGAATTCCTTGGGAATGTGCCGCCAGAGGGTATGCACGATGCCCAGCGCGGTGTAGCAGTCGCGAACTTCGGGGACGAGCACGCGAACGGCGCGAACGTCGTAGATCTGGCTGAATTGCAGGCCTTTCTTCTGCATCTTCCGCCAGATCGAATAGATATGCTTGGCGCGCCCGTCGATCTCCGGCTGGATGCCGGCGGCGGCCAGTTCGTCCTTGAGCTGCTGGACGACGTTGGTGATGTACTGCTCGCGATCGAGCCGGCGCTCGTGCAGCAGCTGGGCGATCTGCTTGTACTGTTCGGGCTCCAGGTAGCGGAAGGACAGGTCCTCCAGCTCCCACTTGATATGGCCGATGCCCAGCCGGTGGGCCAGCGGCGCATAGATGTCGAACACCTCGCGGGCGACGCGCTGGCGCTTCTCGTCGTCGTCATTCTTCACCGCGCGGATCGCGCACGTGCGCTCGGCCAGCTTGATCAAGGCGACGCGCACGTCGTCGACCATCGCCACCAGCATCTTGCGCAGGTTCTCCACCTGCGCCTGGGAGCCGAGCACCAGGGATTCGCGGGGGTTGAGACTGGCGCTGATCGCCGCCATGCGCAGCACGCCCTCGATCAGCTTGGCCACCACCGAACCGAAGCGCTGGTGCACGTCGGCCAGCTTGATCTTGCCTTCGCGCACGCCGCGGTAGATCACCGCCGCCACCAGGCTGTCCTGGTCGAGCTTGAGATCGGCGAGGATTTCCGCGATTTCCAGTCCTATCCGATAGCTGGAGGTGCCTTCGCTCCAGAGATTCTGCGCCGCATTGGCCTGCTGCTCCGCTTCGCGGGCGAACTCGCAGGCATCTTTCAGCGCCGCGCGGTCGAGTGCCGGGTCCATGCCCAGCACATGATCGAGCCAGCCTTCGAGGTTGATACTGCCGTCGGTGTTGATCGGCTGAAGTGCTCTGACCTGTACCATCTAAACCTTCCCTTCTGCGCAGCTAGTGCGCCATAACGCCGGCATTTCTGCGTGCCGGTCGGTTGAACCACAGGCCGATTGCCTGTCAAAAATACAGCCTAGGCCCGCTCGAACAATGCCATCGCCTCGACATGCGCGGTCTGCGGGAACATGTCGAGCACGCCTGCACGCTTCAACCGGTAGCCCTGGGCAACCAGTTCGGCCGCATCGCGGGCCAGGGTCGCCGGATTGCAAGAAACATAGACCACCCGCCGGGCTTCGAGCATCGACATTTGTCGAACGATCTGCAGCGCGCCGTCGCGGGGCGGATCGAGCAGCACCGCGGCGAAACCGTCGCGCGCCCATGGGGCGTCGGCCAGCGGCTTCGACAAGTCGGCCTGGTAAAAGTGCGCATGCTCCAGGCCGTTGCGCTGCGCGTTGTCGCGGGCACGCCCGACCATCGCCTCGACGCCCTCCACGCCGACCACCCGAGCGCCCTGCCGGGCCAGCGGCAGGCTGAAATTGCCCAACCCGCAGAACAGATCCAGCACCCGCTCGCCTGGCGCCGGCGCCAGCCACTCCAGGGCCTGCGCCACCATCGCCTCGTTCACCGGCGCGTTGACCTGGACGAAATCGCCCGGCCGCCAGGCGAGCTCCAGTTGCCATTGCGCGAGGCGATAGCCCAGAAATTGCGCCGGCTCCACGGCCTGCGGCTCGCCCTCGCCCTGTAGCCAGAGTTGCGCCCGGTGCGCCTCGCTGAACGCGGCCAGGCGCGCCAGATCGCTTGCGGGCAAGGTCGCGGTATGCCGAACCAGCAGCGCTTCGGCCGTGCCGCTGAACAACTCCACGTGGCCGATCGCCTGCGGCCTGTCAAACCCACGCAGCATCGCCAGCAGGTCCGGCAGAAGCGACTGCAAGGGCTGTACCAGAACGGGGCACTGCTCGATGGAAACGATCTGCTGACTGGCCGTGGCGCGGAAGCCGATATCCAGCCGCCGGGCCTTCACGTCCCAGCGCACGGCCAGGCGGGCGCGGCGGCGATAGCCCAGTTCCGGCCCGCTGAGCGCAGCGGCCCAGGCTTCGGGTTGCAGGCCGGCGAAGCGTGCCAGCTGCTCGTTCAGGGTGCGCTGCTTCAACTCCAGCTGATCGTCGGCGGCGGCATGCTGCAGGTTGCATCCGCCACACTGGCGGGCGTGAGGACAGGGCTCGGCGCGGCGCTGCGCACTGCCGACGAGCACGCGCTCGCAACGGGCCTCGACGATCTGGCTGCGCGCCGCCAGCACCCGAGCCTCGACCTCCTCGCCCGGCAACGCACCCTCGACGAACCAGGTGCGCCCATCGAGAAAGGCGATGCCGCGGCCGTCGTGGGCCAGCCGCTCGATGCCCAGCCGCTGTTTCTTGCCCGCGGGCACCTGCGGCTTTCGCTCGCCACCACTGGGTTGGAAGCGCAGAGCGCCGCTACGTTTGGCCATCGGTTGGGACCTGCAGGAATTCGCAATACGCTACGCATGCCACGCCCGGGCCGTTCCAGGCCCGGACCATGGCGTGCTCAGTTGGGGACGTCATACACGCCGGTGGAGAGGTAACGATCGCCGCGGTCGCAGATGATCGCGACGATCACCGCATTCTCCAGTTCCTGCGACAACCGCAGCGCGGCCGCCACGGCACCGCCGGAGGACACGCCGCAGAAGATGCCTTCCTCGCGGGCCAGGCGGCGCATGGCCTGCTCCGCTTCGGCCTGGGACATGTCGACGACGCGATCGACCCGCTCGGCCTGGTAGATCTTCGGCAGGTATTCCACCGGCCAGCGACGGATGCCCGGGATCGCCGAGCCCTCCATCGGTTGCAGGCCGACGATCTCGATCGCCGGATTCTGCTCCTTGAGGTAGCGCGACACGCCCATGATGGTCCCGGTGGTGCCCATCGAGCTGACGAAATGGGTGATGCTGCCCCCGGTCTGGCGCCAGATCTCCGGACCGGTGCTGCGGTAGTGGGCCTCGGGGTTGTCGCCATTGGCGAACTGGTCGAGCACCTTGCCGCGCCCTTCGGCCTGCATCTTCAGCGCCAGGTCACGGGCGCCCTCCATGCCTTCGTCCTTGCTCACCAGGATCAGTTCGGCGCCGTAGGCGGTCATCGCCGACTTGCGTTCGGCGCTGGAGTTGTCCGGCATGATCAGGATCATCCGGTAGCCCTTGATCGCCGCGGCCATCGCCAGGGCGATGCCGGTGTTGCCGGACGTGGCCTCGATCAGGGTGTCGCCGGGGTGGATGTCGCCACGCTGCTCGGCACGGTTGATCATCGACAGCGCCGGGCGATCCTTGACCGAGCCGGCCGGGTTGTTGCCCTCGAGCTTGAGCAGGAGGGTGTTGCTGGTTTTGCCGGGCATCCGCTGCAGGCGAACCAGCGGCGTGTTGCCTATGCAATCGGCAATGGTCGGATAATCAATGGTCATGGCGGCGCACGCGTCTGAAAAGGCGAACATGATAACGGCAACCGCCGGCGACGGGCAGACCGTGTAGCCGAAGCGGCCGCATGGATCGGCTCCGAATCGCAGGCCGGGTGCATGTAGGTTGGGTTGAGCGCAGCGAAGCCCAACGCGACGATGCATCAGGCGGCGCATCCGTCACGCCATTGCCTTTCGGCTGCAGGAAGCCCGCGCGCATGGCCTTGGGCTGCGCGGTATGCGCTGTTGGGCTTCCCCGCAATGCGGCTCAACCCAACCTACGCGCCCTGCCCCAACGGCCTGCCGAGAATCTTCGGCGCCGCCTCGACGATCTGTCGCGAAAGATGCTCCATGCGTGGCGACTGTACCTTCCAGGTGTGCCAGTACAGCGCGATGTCCGTCGGCTGGTCCGGCGCCAGATCGACCACCTCGCCCTGGCGCAGCGCATCGTGCAGCAACAGTTCGGGCACCATGCCGTAGCCCAGCCCGTAGCGGATCGCACTGAAATGCGGCTCGGCGCCGGGCACGTAGTGGCAGGGATAGGCGCCTTCGGGCAAGCCCAGGCGGCGCAGCAGAAAGACTGACTGCAGGGTGTCCTTGCGTGTGTAGGCGACCACCGGCGCCTTGCGCGCGGCGTTGCGGGTCAGGCCATTGGCGAAGTGCTGCAGGCGAAAGCCGGCCGAGGCCACCAGGCGATAGCGCATGCTGCCCAGGGGGCTCGCCGTGCAGCCACGCATCGGCTTGGGCTCGGTGCTGATGCAGCCGATCGCCAGGCCGGTCTCCAACAGGCTGTAGGTGTGGTCCTGGTCCTCCACGGTCAGGTCCAGCAATACCCGCTCGCGAATCAGCACCTCGGCCAGCGCCGGGAAGAACCAGGTGCCCAGGCTGTCGGCATTGAGTGCCGCGACCACCACCAGCGGTGCATCGCTGCGCTCGGCCAGGTCGGCGAGCAGGTCCGCTTCCAGCAACGTGGCGCGCTTGAGGTACTGCAGCAGGCGCTGCCCGGTCTCGGTGGGCCGGCACGGGCGGCTGCGCACCACCAGTGCGCTGCCGAGAGCGCTTTCCAGGGCACGGACCCGCTGGGAAATGGCGGGCGGCGTCAGGTGCAGGCGCAGCGCGGCCTGTTCGAAACTGCCGGTGCGGATGACGCAGCGGAAGGCTTCGGTCTGCTTCGGATCGAGATTCATCGCAAGCCGCTCATTAAGAAAATATTTGGATAGCCTAAAAATACTTAGCCATATCAATTCAAGCCAGTGCCTGCCCCATAATCGCGCCCCTTCAAACCGCCCTGCCCTATCACGGAGCAGCGGCCTACCCGGAGACCGACCGCCGTGGAACTGCTGCACATCATCTACCTGATCGCGATCACGGCCGAAGCCATGTCCGGCGCCATCATGGGCATGCGCCGCGGTATGGACCTGTTCGGCATCTGCCTGCTCGGCACCGTGACCGCGCTGGGCGGCGGCACCGCCCGCGACGTGTTGCTCGGCCATTATCCGGTCGGCTGGATCGCGCATCCGGAATACCTCACGTTCACCATTGGTGCAGCGATCGTCACCGGTTTCATCGCCCGCCACCTGCACCATCTGCGCATGGTCTTCCTGCTGGTGGACGGCCTTGGCCTGGTGGCCTTCACCGTGATCGGCTGCGACGTGGCGATGGGCATGGGCGCGCATCCATCCATCGTGGTGCTCGCCGGTGTGATCACCGGCATCTTCGGCGGGCTGCTGCGCGACGTGCTGTGCAACCAGGTGCCGATGGTGCTGCAGCGCGAACTCTACGCCACCGTGGCGCTGTTCACCGGGGTGTTCTACGTGGCGCTGCTGTGGCTGCAGATCAACACTTCGGTCGCCACCCTGCTCGCCCTGGGCAGCGGCTTCCTGTTCCGCGTGCTGGCCATGACCTTTCGCTGGAAACTGCCGGACTTCAACGGCAAGGACATTCGCGGCCTGGATTGAGCGGCGCTGCGTCAAGGCAGCCCAGGGATCGCGCCATGCCTCAAAGCCGAAACAGCACGGGAGGCTGAACGACAGGCGGCCCGAGATTGAGCGAGGATCCGGCGTTCCTTCGTCCAGCTTTCCAGCCTCCAGCGCCTTTATCGAATGGCCGTTGCGGAATGACGCATGGCGCAATTGCCCTGGCGAGACAACCCATGCTGCAGATTCCACCCCGCCGAACCGCTACACTAGCGCGCTGGCAACAGCCCCTCGGGAGTATGGGAACGTGCTGAAAGACCTGGGAATTCGAGGCCGCGTGCTGATACTGACGCTGCTGCCCAGCACCTTGCTGGCGGTGGTGCTGGGTGCCTACTTCACCTGGATGCAGCTGTCCGATCTGCGCCATCAGCTCGACGAACGCGGCCAACTGATCGCCCAGCAACTGGCCCCGCTCGCCGCGCCCGCCATGAACCTGGGCTATGACAAGCGCCTGCAGCGCATCCTGCTGCAGGTGCTGGATCAGGCCGACGTACGCGCGGTGAGCATCCTCGACCCCGAGCGCAATCAGCGCGTGCATGCCGGCCCGCGGATGCTCACGCCGCCGCCGCCCGGCGATCCGGAAGGCCTCACCCACGTCAGCAGCCTGGACCATACGCGCATCCTGATGCCGGTGCTGAGCCGCCACCTGAACCTCGCCGAGGACCCCCGCGGCTCCGGGGAGCAATTGATCGGCTGGCTGGAACTGGAACTCTCGCACCACGGCATGCTGCTGCGCGGCTACCGCAGCCTGCTGACCAGCCTGCTGCTGATCGGTGCCGGCCTGATCATCACCGCGCTGCTGGCACTGCGCATGAGCCGCGCCATCAGCCAGCCGCTGCAGCGCGTGAAAGGCGCCGTCGCGCAACTCAAGGATGGCCATCTCGAGACCCGCCTGCCGCCCCTGGGCAGCCACGAGATGGACGAGCTGGCTTCCGGCATCAACCGCATGGCCGAAGCGCTGCTCAGCGCCCGCGAGGAACTGCAACAGAGCATCGACCAGGCCACCGAGGACGTGCAGCAGAACCTGGAAACCATCGAGATCCAGAACATCGAGCTGGACCTGGCGCGCAAGGAGGCCCTGGAGGCCAGCCGGATCAAGTCCGAATTCCTCGCCAACATGAGCCACGAGATCCGCACGCCGCTCAATGGCATCCTCGGCTTCACCCAGTTGCTGCAGAAGAGCGACCTCACCCCGCGTCAGCAGGACTACCTGGGCACCATCGAAAAGTCCGCCGACAGCCTGCTCGGGATCATCAACGAGATTCTCGACTTCTCCAAGATCGAGGCCGGCAAGCTGGTGCTCGACAGCATTCCCTTCAACCTGCGCGACCTGATCGAGGACACCCTGACCATCCTCGCTCCGGCGGCGCACACCAAACAGCTGGAGCTGGTCAGCCTGGTCTACCGCGATACGCCGCTGTCGCTGGTGGGCGACCCGCTGCGGCTCAAGCAGGTATTGACCAACCTGATCAGCAACGCCATCAAGTTCACCAACGAGGGCACCATCGCCGTCCGCGCCATGGTCGAGGGCGACAACGCCGAGCGCGCGCAGCTGCGCATCAGCGTACAGGACACCGGCATCGGCCTGACCGACCAGGACCTGCGTGCGCTGTTCCAGGCCTTCAGCCAGGCCGACAACTCGCTGTCGCGCCAACCCGGCGGCACCGGCCTGGGCCTGGTCATCTCCAAGCGCCTGATCGAACAGATGGGCGGCGAGATCGGCGTCGACAGCATTCCCGACGAAGGCTCGGAGTTCTGGATCAGCCTGAGCCTGCCCAAGGCCCGCGACGATATCGAAGACCATCCCCACGCAGCCCTGCTGGGTCGCCGCGTCGCCCTGCTGGAGCAGCACCCGCTGGCGCGCCAGGCCCTGCAGCACCAGCTGGAAAGCTGCGGCCTGCAGGTGCAGACATTCGACAGCCTCGACCAGATGCAGCAGGTGATCGATGCCGAGCGCCAGGGCAGCCAACTGATCGACCTGGCGGTGCTTGGCGTCACCAGCCGCGAGATCGAGCCCGAGCAGCTCAGCCAGCGCCTGGCAGAGATCGAAACCCTCGGCTGCAAGTGCGTGGTGCTCTGCCCCACGACCGAACAGGCCCACTATCACGACGCCTTGCCCGACAGCCATACGTACACCCAACTGCAGGGCAAGCCCGCCTGCACCCGCAAGCTGCAGCGCGTGCTGCTGGAACTGGTACGCCCGCAGCTGGCCTATGCCGAACCCGCGCAGCCCGCCCCCAGCCGCGCGGCGCGCGTGCTCTGCGTCGACGACAACCCGGCCAACCTGCTGCTGGTGAAGACCCTGCTCGGCGACATGGGTGCCGAGGTCGTCGCGGTGGACAACGGTCCCGCGGCGCTGGACGCGGTCAAGCAGCACCCCTTCGACCTGGTGCTGATGGATGTGCAGATGCCAGGAATGGACGGCCGGCAGACCACCGAAGCGATCCGCCAGTGGGAGAGCGCCAGCAACAGCGCGCCGCTGCCGATCATCGCGCTCACCGCCCACGCCCTGGCCAACGAGAAGCGCTCGCTGTTGCGAAGCGGCCTCGACGACTATCTGACCAAGCCGATCAGCGAACGCCAGCTCGCCCAGGTGGTGCTGAAATGGACCGGCCTGGCCCTGCGCAGCCAGCCGCAACGCACGCTGGAGCTGTTGCCAGCACCGGAGCAGACCCTCAAGGTACTCGACGAAGAGGAAGGCCTGCGCCTGGCCGCTGGCAAGGCCGATCTCGCCGCCGACATGCTCGGCATGCTACTGCATTCGCTGCAAGGCGACCGCCAGACGATCCGCGAGGCGCGCCAGGCCGGCGACCATCAGGCGCTGCTCGAACGCGTGCACCGCCTGCACGGCGCCACCCGCTATTGCGGCGTGCCGCAGTTGCGCAGCGCCTGCCAGCAGAGCGAAACCCTGCTCAAGCAGAACCATCCCGACAGTGCAGCCGCGCTCGACGAACTGGACGCAGCCATCGGCCGATTGGAGCAGCAAGCCCGCGTCGACAGCTAGTGGACTGTCTTGGCGGTTCGTTTATCCATGCGCTGCCGCGACGCGGGAGAAGTGCAAGAGCCCTTTCGAGCGTAGGCGCCTGGGGGGGGGACGCCTGGTCCTTGCTGGCGATCATCGGCAATGGTGACCGGGATCGCCAGCAAGCCGGCTCCACAACATAATGCCCAGTGAGTTGACAAACTAACCAGACATCACACTAGCCGCCGCGAACGCTCTCCGGCCCGCGCACTTCCTCCTTTTCTACCGAGCCGCCCGTTTCATTCAGGACTCACCCATGCAAGATCGCCCCGCATCCCCCAGGTTTCAGCACGCCGAACTCGACTGGGACGAAAACGGCCAGCCGCAATCGCGCCGCTACGGCGACGTGTATTTCTCCCGCGCCTCGGGCCTGGCGGAAACCGAGCACGTGTTTCTCGCCCAGAACGCGCTGGCGCAGCGCTTCGCCGCGCTGCAGCCGGACCAGCGCCTGGTGATCGGCGAAACCGGCTTCGGCACCGGCCTCAACTTCCTCTGCGCCTGGCAACTGTTCGAGCGCGTCGCCGACAGCCGGGCGCGGCTGCATTTCGTCAGCGTCGAAAAGCATCCATTGACCCGCGACGACCTTGCGCGGGCGCTGGCGCTCTGGCCGGAACTGCAACCCCTGGCCGGGCGGCTGCTGGAGCAGTACGTCGCGGTGCATCCGGGCTTCCAGCGGTTCATCTTCGGGCAAGGCCGGGTGGTGCTGACGCTGCTGGTCGGCGACGTGCTGGAAACCCTGCCGGGCCTGGGCGCGACGGTCGATGCCTGGTTCCTCGACGGCTTCGCCCCGGCGAAGAACCCGGAAATGTGGCAGCCGGCGCTGTTCGCCGAGCTGGCGCGGCTCTCGGCCCCCGGCGCGACCCTGGGCACCTTCACCAGTGCCGGCTTCGTCCGCCGTGGGCTGATCGAGGCCGGCTTCGACATGCAGCGAGTGCCGGGTTTCGGCCACAAGCGGGAGATCCTGCGCGGCCGTTTCGTCGGCGCGCCCGGGAACGACGTCAAGCCCTGGTATGCCCGGCCGGCCTTCGTCTCCCCGGAGCGCCGCGCACTGGTGATCGGCGCCGGCCTCGCCGGCTGCGCCACGGCGGCGTCCCTGGCCGCGCGGGGCTGGCAGGTCACGCTGCTCGAACGGCATGCCGAGGCGGCCCGGGAAGGCTCGGGCAATCCCCAGGGCGTGCTCTACCTCAAGCTCTCGGCCCACGGCACGGCGCTGTCACGGCTGGTCGTCAGCGGCTTCGGTTACACCCGCCGCCTGCTCCGGCATCTGCAGCAGGGCCATGACTGGCAGGCCTGCGGCGTGCTGCAGATCGCCTATGACGACAAGGAGCGGCAACGCCAGGCCGAACTGGCCGGCGCCTTCCCGGCCGCGCTGATGCATCCGCTGGCCCGGGAGCAGGCCGAAGCCCTGGCCGGTGTCGCCCTGCCCGAGGGCGGCCTGTTCTACCCGGAAGCCGGCTGGGCGCACCCGCCGGCGCTCTGCCAGTGGCTGCTGCAGCAGCCGGGCATCGAGCTGCTGCGCCACCACGAAGCGCTCGAACTGCAACGCGACGACGGCAACTGGCAAGCCATGGCCGGCGAGCGGCTGCTGGCGCGGGCGCCGGTGGTGGTCCTGACGGGCGCCGCCGATGCGGCCCGCTTCGAGCACAGCGCCTGGCTGCCGCTCAAGCGCATCCGCGGGCAGATTTCCTGCCTGCCCGCGACGCCGGCAAGCGCCGAGCTGCGCACCGTGCTCTGCGCCAAGGGCTATGTCGCGCCGCCACGCGACGGCAGCCATACCCTCGGCGCCAGCTTCAACTTCCAGCAGACCGACATGGCGCCCAGCGCGGCCGAGCACCAGTCCAACCTGGACATGCTCGAAGAGATTTCCAGCGATCTCTATCGACGCCTGCAGGCCGACCCGCAGCAGACCGCTGCACTGCAGGGACGCGTGGCGTTCCGCTGCACCAGCCCGGACTACCTGCCGCTGATCGGCCCGCTGGCCGATCAGGAACGCTTCGCCGAAACCTACGCGGCATTGAGCAAGAACACCCGACAGGTTCCACAAGCCGAGTGCCCCTGGCTGGACGGGCTCTACGTCAATACCGCGCACGGCTCGCGGGGCATGATCAGCGCCCCGCTGTCCGGCGAATTGCTGGCCGGCTGGCTGGAAGGCGAACCCTTGCCACTGCCGCGCGACGTCGCCGAAGCCTGCCACCCCAACCGCTTCCTGCTGCGCAAGCTGATAAGGGGCGGATAGCAGAGCTGGACGCGTCGTAGGTTCGCTCCGCGCACCGCAAGCGGTGTGCGAAGCACAAAACGAACGTCCAAGACAGTCCATTAGGAAAGGCTCTGTCCGAGTTGGCTGTTGCGGATAGACGTATCCCTGTAGGAGAGGGCGGGGACGCCGAGTCCATGCCCGCGAATATTCCAGCGCGCAAAGCTTCGCGGGCACGGCCCGCTCCTACGGACGTTCAGAACACCTCGACACTCCGAGCGACACGCAACTGGGACAGCGCCTTAGGAAAAGCCTGCCCCTGGGCGGAATGGCTTCCAGCCTGAAGCCGGTTATACTCCCCCCACTATCAACCCAGCCCGTGGAGGCCCCATGAACGCGCTGCCCCTGATCACCCTCGGCCTGCTCGCGTTCGGCGTACACGCCGCATCGGCAACCGACACCGAACGTCTGCGCAGCGAAGCCGCCAACCTGATTCCCGCCTTCCAGCAGCAGTTGCTGGGCACGGTCAAACAGGCGATGGCCGATGGCGGCCCGGCCAGGGCGGTGGAAGCCTGCCAGTTGTTGGCCCCGGGAATTGCCGACCAGCACAGCAAGGCCCCGTGGCAGATCGGTCGCACCGCGCTGAAGGTCCGCAATCCAGACAACGCCCCGGATGCCTGGGAGCGCGCGGTACTCGGGCAGTTCGCCGAGCGTGCCGCCGCCGGCGAGCCGCTGGAGAAACTCGCGCACGGCGAAATCGTCGGCGCCGAATACCGCTACATGCAGGCGATCGGTACCGCCGAAGCCTGCCTGGGCTGCCATGGCGAAAACCTCGAGCCCGAGCTGCTCGGCCTGCTCGACCAGCGGTATCCGCAGGACCGGGCTCGTGGTTTCCGCGAAGGCGATCTGCGCGGCGCGTTCACCCTCAGCCGTACCCTGGCGCCCTGATCGCGATTACACTCCGTGCGACGGGCTCGCCCGTAACGCGCCACCCACCGCTCGTTCCCGCTGCGGAACGCTCCAGACTTCCGGCATGCCCAACCGGGAAGCGATCCAACAATCGACGGAGTAACCAATGCGCCCCGCCCCTCTCCCTTGCCCCGATTCCGCTAGCGAACCCGGATTGGCAAGCGAGCGCTGATGGACATCCTGTTGCTCGAAGCACTGGGCATCGGCCTGATTCTCGGCCTGCTGCTCGGGCTCACCGGCGCCGGCGGATCGCTGGTCGCCCTGCCGCTGCTGCTCAGCCTGCACCTGCCGCTGCGCGACGCCATCGGCGTGAGCCTTGGCGCGGTCGCCATGTCGGCGCTGATCGGCGCGATCCCGCGTGCGTACATGGGCCAGGTTGCCTGGCGCCCGGTGCTGTTGCTGGCCATCTGCGGCCTGCCGGGCAACGCCGCCGGCCAATGGCTGGGCCAGTTCATTGCCGAACGCTGGCTGATCGTCGCCTTCTGCCTGCTGGTGCTCTGGTCGGCCTGGCGCATGTGGCGCGGCGCCGCCCTGCCGGCCAAGGCGAGCGGCGAGGAACGTCCTCTGGCACTGCTCGGCATCGGTGTCGGCGTCGGGCTGCTGTCGGGGCTGATGGGGGTCGGCGGCGGCTTTCTCATCGTCCCGGCGCTGCTCTGGTTCACGCCGCTGCCGCTGCTCAGCGCCATGGCCACCTCGATGGCGGTGATCGCCCTGGTCAGCGGTGGCGGCTTTCTGCTCTACCTCACCGACGCCGAACCACCGCTGCCGTTGCTCGGCGGCCTGGCGGCCGGCGGNGCGGCGCCTTCGGCGTACTCAGCGGCAACCGCTTGGCCCAATACCTCAACAGCGGTCTGCTGCAGCGCCTGTTCGCCCTGATGCTGGTGCTCGTCAGCCTGTCCCTGGGTATCCAGAAGCTGCTGTTGGGGCAGTGATTTCAATGCTGCTCGGGGTCGTCCCAGAACGGCCTGCCGGCTTCGGCTTCGACGTCGGCGCGGCTGCGGCCGATATCCTTGAGCATCGCATTGCTGAGGCCAGCCAGCTGTCGGCGCTGGCGCGACAGCTCGTTCCAGCGGCGCACCCTGAGCCAGATCCGCATCAGCAGTGCCGGCCCCGGCGCTTGCGCGGTTCGCGGCAGGCGCAGCAACCCCTGCATGGCATTTTTCTGCGTATTCATCTCGATACCCTCCGAATTGGATTGGCGCCAGTCTTGCGCCGGGCTTAAGATCAATCCAACGAATGTTCCTGATGCCTTGCATCTCGGAGATTGATGAATGGCCAATTATCCAAGTATCGATACCGAACTGCTGCGCAGCTTCGTCGCCATTGCCGACCACGGCGGCTTCACCCGCGCGGCCGACGTGGTGAACCGCACCCAGTCGGCGGTGAGCATGCAGATGAAGCGCCTGGAGGAGGATGTACTGCAGCGCCCGCTGTTCGAGCGCAGCGGGCGCCAGGTGAGGCTCACCGCGGAGGGCCAGATATTGCTGGGTTACGCGCGGCGCATCCTCAAGCTGCACGGCGAAGTGATGACCACCCTGCGCCAGCCGCACATGGTCGGCGCCGTACGCATCGGCACGCCGGATGACTACGTCATGCGTTTCCTGCCCGGCATCCTCGCGCGCTTCGCCCAGGCCTACCCGCTGGTGCAGGTCGAAGTGCACTGCGAACCATCCAGCCAGCTGCTGCAGCGTCGGGACCTGGATCTCAGCATCGTCACCCGCGAGCCGGGGACCGAGATCGGCCAATTGCTGCGCCAGGAGCACGTCGTCTGGGCCGCAGCTCCAGGGTTTAACCTGCATGAGCAGCGGCCGCTGCCGCTGGCAACCTTCAATACCGACTGTTTCTGTCGTGCCTGGGTGTGCAACGCGCTGGACGCCAGGGAAATCGACTACCGGATCGCCTATACCAGCCCCAGCCTCTCGGCGATCATCGCCGTGGTCGGCGCAGGACTGGCGGTGACCGCGCAGTTGCAGAGCCTGATCACCCCGCAGTTGCAGATTCTCGGCGAAGCGGACGGCCTGCCCGGATTGCCACAGAGCAGCATCGTGCTATTGCGCAACCCGCAGCAGCAGTCGCAGATCAGCGAAACCCTGGCGGACTATATCGTCGACGGCTTCCGCCTGTAGCACGCGACAGCCTAGCGGCCCGCCGCCAGCTCGTCGAAGACTTCCGGCACCAGCGCCGCTTCGCCCTTGTCCACCAGCCGCTGGCGCAGAGCATTGTCGTCCTGGCGACCGTCGAGTATCTCGAGCAGGCGCATGCCGCGCTCGGTGAGGACGAAATTCTCGCCGTTGCCGCCCTGCTCTTCCGGCCGGCTGACGATGAAGCCGCCTTCGAACAACAGGCTCTCGTAGTCGGCGGCCTCGGCACGCAGGCTGTCCAGGTTCGGCAGCGGATGGCCTTCGCTCTCCAGCTGTGCGGCATGCTCCTCGGCATAGCGGCGGGGCTTGAAACTGTCGTTGGCGCCGGTCTGGACTTCATGCAGCAGGCGCTGGATCAGATCCCATTTGTAGCTCATGGCATTTCTCCGGTAACGGTCATCGCCCCGCGAACGAGGCGCCTATGCATACCGACCGTGCGCAGTGCCCGGGGGTTCGCCGCTGAACTAAAGCGGCCGCGGGGCGATCCACCGTTCAGAACGACTGAGCGAGGATCGAGCCCATGAGATTGCTGATGATCACCCTGACCGCCGCCCTGCTGGCCAGCCCGGCCGTCCATGCCGACTGCACGCCGGACGAGATCAACGCCAAGGCCGAGCAGTTGGCCGAACGCGTCAACCAGCTGACCCAGAGCGATCCGCAGCGTGCCGAGGAAATCAACGAGGAAATCCGCCAGATGGAAGCCAAGCGCAGCGCCGATCAGCTCGGCGACGAATGCGAGGCCTACGACAAGCGCCTGAAGCAGATCGAAGAAGCGGAAAAGCAGGCCGACATCCCGCCGGCCGACGGCCAGCGGTAGCGGCTGAGGCCGGGTGCGTCAATCCGCGGCCGGCTTCCTGCGCTTGAGCGGCGCCATGCCGTCCTGGCTGACCACCGGCGACGGTTCGCGCCTGGCATTCTTCGGCCGTTTGGCAGCCGGCTTGGCCTTCTTCTCGACGCCCTTCTTCTTCTCGACCTTTTTCTTCTTGGTCCCGGCGGCCTTGCCGGAGGCCTTCAGGTTCTTCGGTCCCTGGTAGCTGCCCTTGAGGCCCTTGACGACGCGACGCTCGAAGCGCTGCTTGAGGTAGCGCTCGATGCTCGACATCAGGTTCCAGTCGGTGTGGCAGATCAGCGAGATCGCCAGGCCCTCGGCCCCGGCGCGCCCGGTACGGCCGACCCGGTGCACGTACTCGTCGCCGGAACGCGGCATGTCGAAGTTGATCACCAGGTCCATGCCTTCGATATCCAGCCCGCGCGCGGCCACGTCGGTGGCCACCAGCACCTTGACGCCGCCCTGCTTGAGGCGGTCGATGGCCAGCTTGCGCTCCTTCTGGTCCTTCTCGCCGTGCAGCACGAAGACCTTCATGTCGCTGGCCACCAGGTGGCCGTAAAGGCGATCGGCCTGGGCGCGGGTGTTGGTGAAGATCACCGCCTTCTGGTAGGTCTCGTTGGCCAGCAGCCACTGCACCAGTTGCTCCTTGTGCGCCGGATGGTCGGCAGTGATGATCTGCTGACGGGTGCCCTCGTTCAGCTCGCTGACGCGATTGAGCTGCAGGTGCAGCGGATCGCGCAGGACCTTGCCGACCATCTCGCGCAGACCGGCGCCGCCGCTGGTGGCGGAGAACAGCAGGGTCTGCTGGCGCTTGGCGCATTCACCGACCAGCCGCTGCACGTCTTCGGCGAAGCCCATGTCGAGCATGCGATCGGCTTCGTCGAGCACCACGACCTCGACGTCCTTGAGAACCAGGTTGCCGGCATTGAGGTGCTCGATCAGTCGCCCCGGTGTGCCGATCAGCACATCCGGCACCTTGCGCAGCATGGCCGCCTGCACCTTGAAGTCCTCGCCCCCGGTGATCAGTCCGGACTTGATGAAGGTGAACTGCGAGAAGCGCTCGACTTCCTTGAGCGTCTGCTGGGCCAGTTCACGGGTCGGCAGCAGGATCAATGCGCGCACGTCGACCCGTGGCTGGGCATCGCCGATCAGCCGATCGAGCATCGGCAGCACGAAGGCGGCGGTCTTGCCGCTACCGGTCTGGGCCGTCACGCGCAGGTCGCGCCCATCCAGCGCCGGCGGGATCGCCGCCACCTGCACCGGAGTCGGCTCGACGAATTTCAGTTCGGCGACGGCCTTGAGCAGGCGTTCGTGCAGGGCGAATTGGTCAAACAAGGGGAGCTACCTCAAGGATCGAAAAACAATGGCATAGGTTAACCCGTCCGCTAGGGAAAGGCGCGTTCTGTAACCGTCGGCATGTTTTCCCCGGCGGACAACCGTTAAGCTGGGCACGGTCGCCGACATCCCTAGAAGGTGCTGGCCGAGCGACTACTTCGGCTCGCAGCTCAGTTTGATGCGCAGGCGGATCACATCCCGCTTGAACTTGGAGGTCAGCGCCTTGCGCTCGCCGGGCTGCAGCTCCGTGCGCCGCGTGCGCGGCGCTTCCGGCCCGTTGCGAAATACCGCCGTGCACACCGCCGGAGCCTGCCCGTAATTGAGCAGCAGCAACCCGGCGAGGTCGCGATCGATGGATTCCGGCGTAGCGGTGATCTCCGCGCCGTTGAGCTGCTGCTCGAGCTCCACCGGGTAGCTGGCGGCAGTTGCCGCGAGCGGCAGCAAGGCAAGGAACAGGTAACTGAGTCTTTTCATTTCCGGCGGTCTCCTCGAAAGGCGGCCAGCGTAACAGACCCTGGAGACAGGAATGAGCAAGCAATGAAAGTGCCGCGAGTGACCCTGGATCAATGGCGCACCCTGCAGGCCGTCATCGATCACGGCGGGTTCGCCCAGGCGGCCGAGGCGCTGCATCGTTCGCAGTCTTCGGTCAGCTATACCGTCGCCCGCATGCAGGAACAGCTCGGCGTCCCGCTGCTGCGCATCGATGGTCGCAAGGCCGTGCTCACCGAGGCGGGCGAAGTGCTGCTGCGCCGCTCCCGGCAACTGGTGATCCAGGCCAGCCAGCTGGAGGAACTGGCGCACCATATGGAACAGGGCTGGGAGGCCGAGGTCCGGCTGGTGGTGGACGCCGCCTACCCCAGTGCCAAGCTGATCCGCGCACTCACCGAGTTCATGCCGAAAAGCCGTGGTTGCAGGGTGCGCCTGCGCGAGGAAGTGCTGTCCGGGGTCGAGGAGGTGCTCAAGGACGGCACCGCCGACCTCGCCATCAGCGGCCTGGACATCACCGGCTATCTGGGCAGCGAGCTCGGCACCGTGGAATTCGTCGCCGTGGCGCATGCGCAGCATTCGCTGCACCAGCTCGGCCGCAAGCTGAGCGTCCTGGATCTGCAGAGCCAGATGCAGATCGTGGTACGCGATACCGGCCTGCGGCAACCGCGCGATGCCGGCTGGCTGGGCGCGGAACAACGCTGGACGGTCGGCAGCCTGGCCACTTCCGTGGCGTTCGTCAGCAGCGGCCTGGGCTTCGCCTGGCTGCCGCGGCACATGATCGAGCGCGAACTGGCCGAAGGCGTACTGAAGCCGCTGCCACTGGTCCAGGGCAGCATTCGCCGGCCGCTGTTCTATCTCTACACCAACCACGACAAACCGCTCGGCCCGGCGACCCGGATTCTCATCGAGCTGATCAGGACGTACGATGCCGGGCAGTCCAGGAACGCTATGCCCGGCTGACCCGCCGCGCACCAGCCACCTGACCCCAGCGAACAGATCCCCTCGACACCAGGAAAAGACACCATGTTGAAACGCATCGCCCTCGCCGCCTGCTCCGTTCTGTTGGCCGGCAACCTGCTGGCAGCGGAAAATCCCCACGTCCTGCTGACGACCAGCCTCGGTGAGATCGAGATCGAACTGGAGGCGGAGAAAGCCCCCATCAGCGTCGAGAACTTCCTCGGCTACGTGGACAGCGGCTTCTACGACGACACCGTGTTCCACCGCGTGATCCCCGGCTTCATGATCCAGGGCGGCGGCTTCGGCGAAGGGCTGAACCAGAAACCGACCAAGGCACCGATCAAGAACGAGGCCGACAACGGCCTGCACAACGTGCGCGGCACCCTCGCCATGGCCCGGACCCAGAACGTCAACTCGGCGACCAGCCAGTTCTTCATCAACCATCGCGACAATGACTTCCTCGACCATGGCACCCGTGACTTCGGCTACGCGGTGTTCGGCAAGGTGGTGCGCGGCATGGAAGTGGTCGACCAGATCGCCCAGGTGCCGACCGGCAACCGCAGCATGATGCAGAACGTCCCGCTGACGCCGGTCAAGATCCTTTCCGCGAAGAAGCTTTAATCCTCTGAGGGCCGGCGCCGCCGGCCTTTCCGCCGCTTGAATCGCGGCGCCGCCGAAACCCGCTCCTCACGCCCCTACCTGCCGATACGGCAGCGCCGCCCGCGCCGATTCGGCATAGGCCAGCACGCCAGCGCGCTCCTGCAGGAGAAAATCCGCCACCGCCGCGCGCAGCCCGGGATGCGCCAGGTAATGCCAGGAACGGGTGATCACCGGCTCGAAGCCGCGGATCAGCTTGTGCTCGCCCTGGGCGCCGGCATCGAAGAATTGCAGATCATCGGCGATGGCCTGCTCGATGCCCTGGTAGAAGCAGGTCTCGAAGTGCAGGCGATCGAATTCGGCCAGGCAACCCCAATAGCGACCATACAGGCCGTTGCCATTGCGCAGGCTGAAGGCCATCGCCACCGGCCGTGACCCCTGCCGCGCCAGCACCACGCGAATCGCCTGCGGCATGCGCTCGGCCAGCAGGCTGAAGAACCCGCGCGTCAGATAGGGCGCCTGCCCGCGCACATGATAGGTATTGGCGTAGCAGGCATGGACGAAATCCCACTCCGCCTCGTCGAGCTGATGGCCTTCGCGCCAGTCGAACGCGACGCCCTGCCCCGCCACCTGTTCACGCTCCTTGCGCAACTGCTTGCGCTTGCGCGAGGTGAGCGCATCGAGGAAATCCTGGAAGTCGCGATAGCCGCGGTTGTGCCAGTGGAACTGGCAGCCGATTCGCTCCAGCCAACCGTCCCGACCGGCCAGCACCGCATCGGCCCGCGGCTCGGTGAAATTCACGTGCAGCCCGGAAAGCCCCTGCGCCTGCAGCCCCTCGACCAGCAGGTCGAGCAGCCGAGCGGCCGCCTGCACGTCGCCCAGCAGCCGATCACCGCTCACCGGCGTGAACGGCACCGCGCACAGCAGCTTCGGATAATAGCGGATGCCAGCGCGCTGGCAGGCGTCGGCCCAGGCCCAGTCGAATACGTATTCGCCGTAGGAATGACTCTTGCGATACAGCGGCAAAGCGGCGACCAGCGCGCCCTGCTCGTCGCGCAGCAACCTGTGTTCGGGCCGCCAACCACTACGCCCGCCGACACTGCCGCTCTCTTCGAGTGTGGCCAGGAAGGCGTGACGCAGGAAGGGTTGCGAATCGGCAAGCAGCGCATCCCAGTGTTCAGGGGCGACTTCGGCGAGGCGGGTAATCGTCTGGATAGGCATGCCCGCCAGTCTGCCTCGGCAGTGCGACGAAAAAAAGCAAAAAAAACCCGCCGAAAGGCGGGATAAAGGAGCATGCATCCGGGAATTTACCGGGGGCAGATGACGGCGGCGTTACCGTCGCCATCCGGCTCGCCGGGGTCACCTGACCAGCGTTAGATCTACTGCTTCGCCCACTCCAGGAAAGCCTTCCGGCTTTCTGGGCTGAGCATCAACCACAGTTGCTGCAGCGTGTTCAGGGTCGCATCACTGTGAGGGAGGGTCTGCGAAGGCACGGCCGCTCTGGACGGAACGGGCACCGCGGCACTGGCCGCAGCGGCCTGGGCACCATTCAGCGGCTCGACCGTGGACTGCGTGTAGCTGGTGGAACTGCCGACCAGCAACTGGTTCACGGCGGACGTCGGCTCAGCCCCCACCTGCGTCTCGATACGCTCACCGGTGCGCTGATTCGTTGACCACCCGGCAAAGGAATCCTTCATGGCCCGAGCCTCCTGCAGGTTGGCCGGTTCGTCGTACTCCAGCTTCCAGACGTCACCCGCACGACCGTTCAGGCGATACAGCGCACTGCGCGTGCGGACGATTTCGTGACTGAGGCCGCCGCCGATATCGAAGCCGTTCTTGTAATAGGCATTGATCCGGTACTCGCCCGGCTGCAGATGCAGCGTTTTGTTCGCGGTACCGAAGGACGAGTTGGCCAACGGCACTTCCTGGCCGTTGATGTCCAATACTTCCAGAGTGCTGGGTATTTCCACTACCACAACTTGCGTCCTGGGCAGTTCGGAGCCGGAATACAACTTCACATGGGATTGCTGCGCACAACCCGATAACAGGCCAACAATGGCGACCCATAAAATACGACGCATGGAAACTCCTTGGACACGATCAGCGAATGGGCTGGTTGCACGAACCGGAATGGCCGCTCTGTCTAGTGGCCTGCTTGGCCAGTTCAGTTAGTCAATTTCGGCGCTCAGGGCTCCGATACGGCGTTGCTGCTCCTTGCCATAGCCCGCTATGACTCGTCGCAGCGCCTTGTCTCAGAACCCTGATCATCCGAACTTGAGTTAACCAACTAACCGCACAGGCCACTAGTTACAACCGGATAGCAAGCATAAGAACAAATTATTTCAACGTAATGACAAAAGAGCCGGAATACTCGCAAGGGAGTATCCCGGCTCGGTATTTCCGATTTCGAAATTAGAAATCGTAGCGCAGACCCACGGAGAAACCGGAGGCTTCTTCGCCGAGAGCGCCGTCGGGAGTGGCGGAACGCGCCTGGCTCCAAGGCGTCAGGGCCACGTTGTCATCGTTGTCGAGCACCGCGTAGTTGGCATAGACGCGAACGGCCTTGTCCAGCTTGTGCTCTACGCCGATTACCCACATGTCGGCATCGTAGTCCCTGGCGTCCGAATCGCGGGTCATCCACATGGCCTTGAGAGCCGTGTCGGAGGTGATCTTGTACTCGCCGCCCAGACCGTAGGTGTCAGAACTCAGCTGATCACGCAGGGCCTCGGAAGTACCTTCGAAGCCATCGTAATCGACGGTCTGGTAGAAACCGACGAGCTTGAAGGCGTCAGTCAGCTTGTAGGCGGCGGCGGCACGGATACCATCCCGCTCACCACGGCCGGTGTCTTCCTCGATAGCCTCATAGGCCAGCGATGCCTCGAGCGGGCCTCCGGCATAGTTCAGCGCCATGCTGATGCCGTCGGAATCCTGATCTTCCTCGACCCACTGCCCTTCGTGGACGGAATAGGCGAGCACTGCGTTGAAGCCGCTGAAATTCGGAGTGGTGTACTGGACCGTGTTGTCATAACGCTCGTCGAAGCGAGCATTGCCGACACGGGTCAGGTTGCGCATGTCGCCGACCTGATCGCCGAACAGGTTGGCCGGACCGCGAGCCACCTTGAACGGGCTGTCGAAACGACCCAGTTGCACGGCACCGAAATTTCCGCCCAGCCCCACGAAGGTGTCGCGAGTAGCGAAATCGGTACTGTTTCCATCCCCACTACCGGTGGTGAAGTTGATCTGCTGTTCGATCTGGAAGAACGCTTTCAGATCGGGATTGATCTGATGGTCGCCTTTGAAGCCCAGGCGCGAAGAGTTACTGGAAATGTTGGTTTCGGAGTAGTCGTCACCGTCGTCCAGGAAGTCAGTGGAGACGTGCACGCGACCATAGATATTGACTTCCGCCGCAGCCAAAGCAGGCATGACGGCTGCAGCACTTACAACAATCGCAATCAACTTCTTCTTCATCATCAGAAAGCTCCAGAGCTCCATTGGGTTTTGTATAACGTCGTCCTGCAAATGACGTAAGGGTTGGCTGTTTCGGTCGAAGCGGAGTATGGAAATCGAATGTGACAGAACGCTTTCTGGATTATGAAAATTTAAAGTCGAAGGAACTTTCCGTTAAAAAACAGAAAAGCCGAAAGGCGGCGATGGAAAACGCAGGAGCCCGGTTCAAGTACCGACACCAGGCATCAGCAGAAGAAAAAATTTAAAATGTGCGACAAGGCACAGAATGGCGGCCTTTATTTTATCTTCGCCAATATCAACGGGCGAAGGGACCTGCTTGCGCGGGCTCATGCGCCCAGTTCGGCGCCTTTCTCGCAAGCAGTCTGGAGCGATAGCGTGACGGATGACGCTAGTGGACTGTCTTGGAAGTTCGTTTATTCATACGTTGCCTCGACTCGGGAAAAGCGCAAGAGCCTTTCGAGCGCAAAAGCTTGGGAACACCCAGTCCTTGCTGGCGATCCCGACCACCATCGCCGGATCGCCAGCAAGCTGGCTCCTACAACATAATGCTCAGTGAGTTAACAAACTAACCAAACAGGCCACTAGCGGCCTCGCGCACGCTCCGCGGGCCGCCGCGCTCCTGCCACCAGCTTGTCCACCGCCTTGGCCGCGGCCGCCATGCCGAAGCTGGCGGTGACCATGGTCACCGCGCCAAAGCCGCCGGCGCAGTCG
>NZ_JADDIX010000052.1 GCF_015070855.1 Pseudomonas lopnurensis | reverse complement strand
CTTGAAGTTCTGGTCGTGGCTGTTCCTTGCCATGGCTGCGTCCCTGTCCTGTTGCACCGCCAACAGCCTCCCACAATGCGCCCGTCAGGGCACGGCGGCGTCGGCAGTTCGTGAAGCGGCTCGCATGGACAGGCGCCCACGCCTCGAAACTCCCGCCGCTGGCCCAGTGCATGCACGCCCGTCATGCAGCCGAGAACGGATCAGCGACCAGCAAAGCACTGTTTTTTCCGGCCCTATGCCCGCACCACAGCTGAATCCTGGCCACAGCAACCCTACCGATCCGAGACTGGCACACCCAGTGCGTAGGCAGATTCAGCCAGTTTCGGGGACCTCGGTACAAGCAGGCCGAGAATCCTAATGCCGATCAGATAAGGCTTTTTGTCCACTCTGTGGTTACGGCAGAGGACGCTTTTTGTAGGAGCCGGCTTGCCGGCGATCGGCGGTTCAACAGCATCGCCAGCAAGCTGGCTCCTACACAGGCCGACATTTCACGCTTAACTGACTGGCATTAGGCCGAGAATTCCCCTCTTTTTATTCGGGTGAAACAAAAGGCCGCTCATGGTGCGGCCCTTCTTCTTTTCCAGCGATAGCGGCATGGTGCTGTTCTTGGCGATCACGCATGCTCGAGCGCTTTCAGAGCAGCCTTGGCTAGAAAGCCGGAGCGGCTTTTCTGGTCCGGATGATTCTTCACGTATTCATCGATCCGGTTCAGCAGGTGACCCGGCAGAGTGATATTCAGCTTCTCGGCCTTGCCCAGATATTTGATCACATCGATATCGATGACTGCCCAGGTGCAACCCGCATAGTCGGGATTGGCCGCGTGAAAGGTCACCTTACTGGCTACAGGGATCGGCGCCCCGTCCTCCGCCAGAATTTCCAGATGACCTTCGATGGCTTCGCGGGCGCTTGCCATGGCTTCGTCCAGATCGTCGCCCGCTGAAAAGCAGCCCGGAATATCCGGTACTTCAACACCCCAAGCGTGTTGCTCGTCGCCGGGAAAAATCGCAATGGGGTAGAGCATAATCTCGACTCCTTCGGAATCAGTGGTGAAGCGCCCTGGTCACTTGAGCTGAGCTTGTTTCAAGATGCTGTTTGCCGTTTTGGCCAGTAAGTCCTTCTTGGGGTGGGGGACCGTCACCAGCCCAGGCTTCGTTGGATGCTTGAAGTGGTGGTGACTGCCCTTGACCCTGACCTCGTACCAACCATCAGCCTCGATCATCTCTATAAGCTGTCGACTATTCACATTCACGTCCCTGCGCCTGCGCCTGCGGTCACGGTAGTGACAATACCCACCAAAAACTCAACAATCAACACCATAACCACATGACAACGAACGGCGATCTGGATTTCATGCTCGATTCCTGCGTAGCTGTAGCGCAGATGTGCTACTTTTTCCTTCAGCTCAGGAGACAGATGCCATGACCACCACGACCATCCGCATGCCGGAAGAACTCAAGGAACGTGTCCGCCAGGCCGCCAGTCGCACCGGCACCAGCACGCATGCATTCATCCTGCAAGCCATTGAGGAAAAAGCGGAGCAGGAGGCGCTCCGCCGTGACTTCGATGAAACCGCGAACCAGCGTTACGCCCGCATCCTCGAGTCAGGCGAAACCATTGCCTGGCCGGATATGCGCCGCTATCTCGAAGACAGTGCCCAGGGCAAACACCCTGCACGCCCCATCGCACGAAAACTGGCGCCCTGAACGTGACCCGGATCGAACTGGCGCCGGAATTGGCCGATGACATCGAACGGATAGTGCTCCACCTCGCCGAAAATGCGGTGCCCAATCCGCAAGCCCGAATCGATGAAATAATCTCCGCTATCGATGTGCTGCAACGAAACCCTCTGATTGGACGCATGACTCCCGAAAACAATCGGGAGCTCGTGATCGGCAGAGGCTCGCACGGCTACATCGCGCTCTATCGGTACCTGGAGCAGATCGATACGGTTTTCGTACTGGCAATACGTGCGCAACGGGAAGCCGGCTATCACTGATGCGGCAGAGTCCTCTGTGCAAACCGAAGCAGTAGTGACTTTTACATTCCTCGATAGGGCTCGCGCCGCCGGCCACGCATATGTACGCCCAGCATGCAGTTGGAAATGAATCGACAGCCAGCGATACACTAGTGGACTGTCTGTAAAGTTCACCAACCTAATGCTAGGCCAGTATACTGTGCGCTCTATCGTCATGGATTGAGTTCCCATATGGCCCGACCAGCAGCCCCATTTCTCTTGAGTCCCAGCGATGCCGACATACTGCAAGGCTGGTTGCGCATGGGATCGCTGCCTCAGAGCATCGGCCAGCGGGCCAGAATCCTGTTGTTGCTGGCCAACGGTCTCACGCCCAAGGAGATCAGCGAGCAACTGCAAGTCTCTGCGTCAGTGGTCTTCAAATGGCGCAAGCGCTATCAGGAAGCCGGCCTGGAGGGGCTGAGTGACCTGCCGCGCAGCGGAGCGCCTCGCAAGCTCGACGAAGCGAAGATCAAGGAAATCCTGACGCTGACGACCCAGCGAGTGCCGCGCGAGGCTACCCACTGGAGCCTGCGGTTGATGGCCAAGTACGCGGGGGTCAGCATCTGGCAGGTCGCACAGGTGTGGGCTGCTGCCGACCTCAAACCGCACCGGTTGAAAACCTTCAAGATCAGTAATGACCCGCACTTTGCAGACAAAGTGGTCGATGTCGTCGGGCTCTACTTGAACCCGCCCGACAACGCCTTGGTGCTGTCTGTAGATGAAAAAACGCAGATCCAGGCACTGGACCGCACACAGCCCATGCTGCCGCTCAAGCCTGGGCAGGTTGAGCGGCGGACACATGACTACAAGCGCCACGGTACGGCCAGCCTGTACGCCGCCTTTGACATCCTGACGGGCAAGGTCATCGGCCGTATCACCCAGCGACACAGGGCCAAGGAGTTTCTGGAGTTCCTTCGACAGATCGACCGCAGTACCCCCGCCGAGCTGGACCTGCATGTGATTTTGGACAACAGCTCGACTCACAAGACCGCTGCCGTCAGGGAATGGCTGGAGAAACATCCCCGTTTCAAGCTGCACTTCACGCCGACCAGCGCCTCGTGGCTGAACGCCGTGGAGGGCTGGTTTGCGCAGCTGGAAAGGCGGGCTCTTTATCGTGATGCCTTCAGCAGCGTGGCTGACCTGAGAGCGGCTATACGTCGCCTCATTGAGGCTCATAACGAACACTCGGCCAAGCCGTTCCGCTGGAGTAAAACGGCTGAGTCGATTATCAGCTCCGTGCATCGAGCAAAGCTGGCTGTAATCCGAAATGAGTTGTTGAACTAACCAAACAGGCCACTAGCCTTCCTGTGTCCTAAGCAAATCGTGAAGAAGACTTTCCTAAACGGAAACGCCAGGCCTTGGCCCTACTCCGGTATTTCAGCACCTCAGATAAGCGGGCTGAATAGAATAACCAGAAAATTTCAAAATAGTACACAGGGGCTACAGATACATAGACTACGATTTTCGACTGGGACAATAGTATTGTCTCTAGCATTACGGACTCACGTAGCCCAAATGCCATAAGCCAACCCCCAAACCAAAGTGTTGCAAGTACAAAGTAGGCATGTGAAATACTTGTTGCCCATTGAATCCAGGGGCCATATCAAATCTTCTGAGCCGTATACGTCGAAGGCGCCTAAGCTTCAACCTCTTAGCCAGTTTTCCGATGTCATCTGGGGCGTCTGCTAGCAAATAGCGTATGCCCTTCCACAGCTGCCCGATAGCCCATATGGCTATCGCGCCGATGAGAGCATCACCTATCTTTTCCAATAGAACCAATAGTGATGATTCCAATACCATGAGCAACCCTTACTTCGATTCATGACAATTTTTCTCTCGAGAGCAAAGGGGACAGATTTTTATAGGACAGAACTCCGCTTCTGGTCGATATCTGCCTTACGCTTCTCGTTTCCCACTGGTAACCGCTTTCATATTTATCGATAAACCTCACGACGAAAGATCAACGGCTCCGGCCCTTGATAAATACCGAAGGTTATCGAACTGCGCGTCTCGGCAATCTCCCCCTCCCCATGACTACAGACTCCACCAAGCGGGGCGTTGGCCTCGCTGCGCTGGCGGCATAGCCAGGTGGCATTGGCGTCGTTGTCTTTGTCGAGCAGCAGGTGTCGGAGCAGCACACTGCCATGAGGGGAGCTGGGTGCGGTGGCGGTCACCTGCAACAGAGACTGATCCCAGTCCGCTGCGTCGAGCGTGGCGGCAGTTACGCCTGGATCGGGGAAGCTCAGTTGTTCGGGAGTGTCGATTGGTTCGGTCAGTGTCGTGCAACTGTCGGTCGCCGACTGCCAGGCCGCACCGCTCCAGTGTTCCAGCATGATCGGTGCTTGAGCGCTATTGCCGAGCGGGATGCGGATATTCTCGCTGCGGACCCGGCCGAGGCGGAACTGGCTGTCCTGAATGAGTCCAGAGACCAGGACTCCCACGGTCTTCTCGCCCCAGTCGGATTCTTCGCCTTGCCGGTTCGAGAAGTAGACCTTATCGTCGTCATGCAGATCCCAGACAATCCATTTCAGCCCGAAAGGCGCATCCGCGGCCGAGGGCGTGGCCTGGCGTGGATAGTGGTAGTCGTCGTTGAATTGCAGCCGGGCATTCGTCGGGTCGAGCTCAAGGGCGGGCCTGGGCGTAACGTGCGACTCCTCATCTTCGACGGGTGCCGAGTCGCTGCGGTAGAGGCCATAGACCTGGTCGGTACCGACCCTCCAGAAGTCATCCCGGTAGTTCAGCGTCTGGTTACCACCCCGGCCGAAGCCCTTGACCTCCAAGCCGCCGGACAGCCGAGTCGGCTGGTCCTGATAGGTGAAGGCCGACGCCGCACAACCGAACTGCTGGATCAGAGTGGATTCGACTTCCAGCCATGCCGGAATGATACGGCCAATGACAGCACTCTGACTGATACTGTCCGACATATCTGCATCCAAATAAGCAGGAGGCGTTTCCGTCTGGATACGGAAAAAACCGACCTCATTCAATGTCACATTGGCACTTACTGTACCATTTATCACTTGATCATCTTGATGCTTGAAACTCCCACTTGCTGTACCTGCCATCCCACCCACTGGCTGAATCAGCTTGGGTATTCCTTCAAAGTTCGTTGACTCATTCTGACGATAATTAGGCGTAGGATCGTTGTCACAAATATTTTCTGCAAGCAGCGGCTCGTCGGTTGAGCCGTAGACCTCTCCATTTCCGTCCCAGCGGATTGCCCTGACGGATACTGAAAAGGAGTCGCCCGCCTTGAAACGTACAAGGCTATCAAAGTCAATAATTTCTTCATCTATCGAAATGGGAGCCTCTTGTGGCGGCTTGATACAAAAGCCATAGGGACGGGAAACGAACGAATCTTCTCCCGTCATGACCAACCCCTCGTCCTCGCTGGAAGCACTGCCTTCGTAACGGGCGGTCAGTTTGATCCTTCCGGCATCCATATAGGTCACAGGCAATGACGCAGAGGCATCGCTACCAAAGGTCAGGGAAATGCTTTGCGCAGGCTCCCCAGGAATCAACGTCGTGCCCGCCACTACCGGCGCCATGGTTCCGCTGGTGGGATTTTCGTAGCTGGCACTAAACGAAATCTGCCGGGCTCCCCCACTGGCGAATCCAGGCACACAGGCTTCTGTGGTTTCATCCTTTCTGACCGCCTGTATATGGGCGGCCTGCTCCTTCCCCGCAATCATCGGAGACAGATCCTTGAATATGAAACCACTGTCTCTCAACGTGATCTGGCAGTTGGCAGTGCTGCATAGCGTCGCGTTGATGGCCTGCGGATCAGCCGACGCTATTCCCAATGTGTAAACGCCCGGAAGGCGCTTCATATAGGCCGTACCCTGTCCGACGAAGGTCAATGTCCCGCTACCCTGCCAAGCTCCGGCCGGACTCAGAGTTACAGTGGCGGAAACAGAAGACAGGTTGCCTTGCGAGTCGTAAGCGGAGACCTTTACGGGTACGGGCTCACAGGTCAACGCCGTCGCGCTGTAGTCCAGTGAGTAGTGATCCACGGCTATGACGCTGGGCTCATCGTCGCAGAGCGGGCCAAGATCCACCGGGTCGAGGTACTCGACGATGCTGCCCTGGCCGATATAGACGTTACGACCGGTGATGCCACCCTTGTAGCGTGCGTTGTTGCTGAAGTTGATGGTCACGTCGCCTGCCGCGTAGACGAAGGCAGGCAGGTCCGTCTGGCTGGTGAGGGTGATATTGCCCGTGGAATACATGACCAGGTCGCCGCCGGAAAAACCTTCGAAGGAGGCATCATGCTGGACATTGATATCGCCCCGGACAAATATCCGCACGACACCATTTCCACCGATCTTGCGAAATTTCGAAGCTACATTCGCGGTGAATCCACCATCGATCCAGTAGTTTCCGGGGCTCAGCTCGAAGGTGGAGTTGTAGGCCGGGTTCAGCGTGCCCATCTTGTGGTCGTAGTTCGCCCGGGTATAGCGAATGGTCGCCGTGTTCCCCGTCGAGAAGTTGCCCGAATAGATACCGCCGGTGACGACCGCGTTCATGCCCAGGCTGACCTGGCCACGTGCGTGAATCTCCCCGGGAAAAACGAAATTGTTGCCAACCGTCACGTTGCCCTGCACATAAAGCCTGACCTGACCTTCGGAGAAGCCTTCGATCTGGGCCTGGCCGATGTTCACGTTGCCCGAGACGTACAACGTCACCATGCCGTCGTTGCCGCTCAGCCGACGTATGCGAGTGTCCTGAGCCTGCCAGTCGAGGTTGCCGTTGACCCAATAGGTTCCCGGCTGGAACTCGACCGTGGATTGGTAGGCAGTGCTGATGGTCTTGACCTTGTAGATGCTGTTGGCCGTGGCGAACCTGATCGTCGACGCTTGGCCGACCGAGACGGTGCCGTAGTCGCCTGCGGATAGCGACAGCGTGCCGGACTGATAGCCATTGGCGATGTTGTTGTCACTGGTGGAAAGCTGGAAGGTCGTGGGCACATCGCTGCCCGCCTGGAAGTCCACATTGACCGTACTGGTGTGGTTGCCGGTTGCGCTACAGATGACACCGTCACACAGGCCGTACTGATCCGCCCATGTATGGGTATGGTTGACGGTCGGAGCATTCAGCGTGGGGCCACTGCCATAGACACGAGACATATAGCCCATCTGGATGAAACCGCTGGGCGAGTGGCTCTGGATGCCGCCAGGGAATACAGCCGTGCATTGCTCGGCAGATTGGACACAGACCGCCCACAGGGCAAGAACGACGCACAGAGCCCTTCGGTAAAGCAGTGGCAGACAATTCTCGCTCATTACTTCCTCTCCACCACGGCCTTCAGCTCCCTGAATGCATAATCACCATTTCTTGCGCTTCCATTCTCAGCCCTGGAGGTAATCGTATAGAACACCGGGCTGGAAGACGTGCAGGTCGCGATACCACTCTCAGTCTGGCAATTCGTCTCTTCCACCAACTCGGTGGATGGCATGAACGAGCAAGTCACCTCGACATTGAAACCATCAACGGACAGGATCTTCACCTCCGCACACGCAGACTCGGATGCGCTCATATGCAAAATTCCCCACTCCCCCCCCGCCTTCGCCGCCTGGTAGGCGCGAGCCTGTTGCAGGGACAAATTGGTGGTGGTGTGCTGGACGCTAGCGAGGTGCATCATCGCGGCGATGGCGCCACCAATCACGATCATCACGAACAGGGCGGCAACCAGGCCGAAGCCGTTCTGGCATGGCGCATGGGATAGCGGGCGAGAACGATATCTGTCAGGGCGCATTGCTCACCTGTACCTGACGATAGAGGGTGACCGATTCGTCATTCTGGGTTAGTTGCAGACTAATGCTGACCAAGCCGTTACGGGTCAGGGTGCCGGGGTCGTAGGTGAAGCTGCATTGGGTCATTACATGGGGTGTCAATTGGCCCTGAGTAAAATCATCAATATTCTCACTCAGATTGCTGCGTATCCGCGGGTAACTTCGCCGCACCAACTGCCCCACACTGTTATCAGTGCCGCTGCACGTATAGCGCACCGCTTCGCTAGCTAGGTAAAAACGGTGCTGCGGTGACGCGGAGGCGAAGCGAAACGCCGCTTCTTCGCTGAAGTCTCCGGTCAATACGCCATTGCCGACCAGGGTGCCGTTTTCACTCCAACCCCCCACCTGCCAGGTAAATACCTTGGGCGAAATGCTTGCCCGCACAGGTGCCGTATTGGCCTGCCAGGCATCGTTACCGGCACTGCCCGTGTTGTAGATGATCAGGTAGTGGGGAGTATCGTTGCCTTCGGTATCGACCGGTCCGAGCATGGGAATCCGGCAGATCTCGCCAGCTTCGCAGTAGGGTGGATCGTAGCGCCCTGTCGTGCCTGCATCCGTGACATTGGCTCGGTAGCGACCGGCGGCGACGATAGGGATCAGGTCGAGAGTCCTGCTATCGGGAACTCGCACCGAGTTCGGTACTGCCAGACGAATGTCCCGGGTGATGCGATCCAGAACGATGGCAGCCTGGTCGGTGAGTTCGGCACGGCTGCGCTGGTCCATGAAAGCTTTCATCGGTCGATTGAGCGCTGTGCCCACCAGGACGACAACGATGCCGGCCAAGGCGATGACCATGATCAGTTCGACCAGGGTAAAACCCCCTTGCCGGTTTCGCTCCAGCATGGTGACCGTCGGGCTGCCATGAAATGCATGCATGGCCCTCTGGGCCATGAAGCCAACAAAGGTTGGCCGGGGATAGAGCGATATGCGTGCCATCAGTAATCCGCCCGGTAGCCGATCAGAGTCACGGCTGCGCGTGGCTGCGCAGTGGGAGTGACGGTGACAGTAACTTTCTCCAGCGTCTCGTCGCTGAGCGTGACCGACTCGGTACCGACCTCCACCTTGTATCTATCGGCCAAACTCACAGGCAGAGGCAGACTTTGCGTGTTGTCCGAATACTTGGGCGCCTCACTGCGAATATCGGCAATGGCGGGCAAGGCCTGAAGAGTTTCCAGCACGCCATCGGCGATATAGAGGCTCTGCTGGGTCAACAGCGGATCGGCAGAACGACCGACGATACTGGCCTGGGCGCTGTAGAGCGCGGTCAGCACGATGCCCAGGACGACGATGGTGATCACCAGTTCGATCAGCGACATGCCCCGCTGGGGCCGGATATATCTGCTCATTACTGCCCCTGCGCGATAAATCCATTGGGATGGACGGTGAAGCTGAGCTCCTGGCCACCGTTCTTGCGGGCGATGGTGAGTACGGCATTCCCGGCAGGTGGTTCGACCCGCTGTCCCAGGGAGGCGAAAGCCAGGGTCAACGTCGAGGATATGACGCCGGTGGGTGCCGTACCGCTGTAGTCGCCCCCTCCGGGGTGGGCAACCGCCTGGTCCTGATCCGGGCAAGGAGCCGGTGTACCGTTGTAACTGACAGAATAACTAGAGGGAGCAATATCGACTTTTATCTGGCAGCCGCTGGACAGCGCCTGCTTTTGCGCATAGCGAACTGCTGTGATCAGTTCGTCGTAGTAGAGGCGCTCATCGAAATCCCGACGGTCGAAAAGACGCGGAATAGCCACGGCGGAGAGAATGCCAAGGAGTACGATAATGGTGATCAACTCGATGATTGTGAAGGCCTGCTGGGTTTTGGACATGGGCCTACTTCCACCAATGCGATAAGTGAATGGTAGTAATGCACTCAACGATTGCGGCAGTCATCGGTGGTGACGGGAAAAGAGCCGCCTCCCGAGCGCAAGGGTTCGAAGCGTGGCGTTTGACCCGCGACGGTTGGTGGGAAGTACTTAAATCCACAGCCGGTATTGGTGGTATTCAGACTATCTTTCAGAGCGATTCCACCACTCGCCTCGTCGCCATGGCCATCGAAGTCGGTTTCCAGCCCTGCCGCTCTCAATAGCGCATAGCGCGTGGCGGGATAGCCGAACACGACCTGAACGTCGACTCCCTCGAAAGCAATCAACTTGCCATCTGAATCCAGCCCCTCACCGCGTATCTGGGCAACGGCATTGACCATCTTGGCTGCAGTTCTCGCAGAGCCAAGTGCAGCATTGGCCGTCGCGGCACGAGCATCGGCCTGCAAATCTCCCAGGCGCGGCAAAGCCACTGCGGCCAGGACGCCAAGGATCACGATAACCATGATCAGTTCGATCAAGGTAAAGCCAGATTGCCCATGGAACATCCTGTTTATTCTCCTATCCGAGACAAATAGCCCGGCAAGCCGGGCTATAAAACTCGAAACACGACTAAATCAGATAAGCTTTAGCAGTCATCAGCAGTCAATGGCGCATTACTATTAGCCGTTGTTATCGCCCCAGCAGTTGCCGTACCCCCACCGGTGGCAGCCACAGGAACTGTATAAGTGAAAGTACAATTCGGATAGCTTGAGTCATTGCCTCGCTGATAAATATTGGCACCACTTGCAACAAAGTCCGCCTCCAAGCCAGCAGCAACCAAAAGATCATTAACAGTTGCTGGGTAGCCGTTGATGAGATCTATTTCTTCATCTTCAAGTTGGAGTTCTGCCGTATCTCCTGTCAGCCCCTTGGCCGAAGCCAAAGCACGTACGATCGCCAGAGACGATTTGGCAGACCCAAGCGCACCATTGATCGATGCAGCACGTGCTTCAGCAGCCACGCTGCCGAGCCGCGGCAACGCAACCGCCGCCAAAATACCGAGAATCACGATAACCATGATCAATTCGATCAGGGTAAAACCACTTTGCTGCTTCTTCATAAACAGATTCCTTTATCTTGGGTAATTGCCATCATTCCGTACGCCACAAAAATGACGCACAGACTCCTCCTTTATCAGAGCAACTATCGTAGCCCCGATAAGAATCGTTACCGTAAAGGCACTTAGCCATCACTGAACTTATAGTCTACTTCACCCGTTTGGCTATTGAAATAAATAAGCCCGGCCGTTCTATTCGACTTATATATGCATTGTGCGCTCGTTATTTCCGCCCGCCAGTCCTTGCTGTCATCGAGACCGATAGTCGGTACGGGGCTATGCAGCAACGCTCGCCAGAGGCCTATGCAGTCATCGGCGCTTTCCAGCGCAGCCTTGCCCGCTACTCCCACGGGCCACCCCTGCGCGTTGAAAACAAGACGCATCTGTGCGCCAGCCGTATCGGGTGAATCCAGATATTGCGGCAGTTGCCGTTGCTCATGAGCCATCAACACCGCTCGCGACAGGCTGCTGGCGGTGAACTTCAGGGCAAGACGATAGGAGTTTTGGATGGTCGTCTGGAAATAATACAAACCAGACGCTAGCAAGACAGAGAAGACAGCAATCACGACAGTCAACTCGAACAGGGTGAAACCCTTTTCCCTGTTCATCAGCCCGTCCTCGAAGCCGCCGAGGACAGTTCCCACATGGGCAGGAACACGCCCAATGCCAGTACCAGCACCATGCCGCCCATGGCGACGATGAGGATCGGTTCGATGGCGTCGGCCAGTTGCTTGAGGTCGTAGTCGACTTCCTGTTCGTAGAAGTCGGCGACTTCGACGAAGAGGTCGTCCAGCGCGCCGGTTTCCTCGCCCACGGCCATCATCTGCAGCACCAGCGGGGTGAACAGGCCGCTGTTGTAGGCCGAGCGCGTCAATGCCTCGCCGCGCTCGACGCTTTCGCGGATAGAGAGGATCGCCTCGCCGATATGGCGGTTGCCGACGCTGGCGCTGTTGATCGAGAGGGTTTGCAGCAGCGGCACCCCGGCGCGGTACATCATCGCGAAGGTGCGGGTGAAGCGCGCCAGGGCGATGCGCTCGAAGATGCCGCCGACGATGGGCAGGCGCAGTTTGATGCGGTCCCACTTCAGGGCGCCGGTGTCGGTCTCGATCCACTTGAAGAAGCCGTAGAGGCCGCCGACGATGCCCAGCAGCAACAGCCACCACCAGTCGCGCATGAAGTTGGATGTGCCGATCAGGATGCGCGTGGCCAGGGGTAGCTGGGCATGGAACTGGGCGAAGACCTTGGCGAAGGCCGGGATCACCAGCAGGTTGATCACGCCCAGCGCGACGGCCATGGCGACGAGCACGAAGATCGGGTAGCGGGTGGCCTGCTTGATGCGCTTGCGGGTCTCGCGCTCCAGTTCCAGGTAGGTGGAAAGCTGCTTGAAGGCCTGGTCCAGTTGGCCGGTGTTCTCGCCAACGCTGACCATGCTGACGAACAGGTTGTTGAACACCTTGGGGTGCGCATTGAGCGCCACGGCCATGGATTGTCCGCTTTCCAGGCTGGTGCGAACGTCCTGCAGGATTTCGCGGAAGTAGAGGTTGCGGTTGGATTCGGCCAGGCCGCCGATGGCGCGGATGATCGGCACGCCGGCCTTGTTCAGGCTGTACATCTGCCGGCTGAAGATGATCAGTTCGTCCAGATCGACGCGCTTGCGGCGCAGTTTTTCGCGCAGCAAGGCGAAGGCATCGGCCCCCGCGTCCTGGCGCTTTTCGGCTTCGATGGTCAGCGGCGTGATCTGGCGGGACAGCAGTTCGCTGGCCACGGCGTCGGCGTTGATGCCTTCCAATGCGCCGGAAACCTTGGTGCCGCGCATATCGCGGCCGCTGTAGCGGAAGCTAGGCATGGGGGCCGGCCTCCTGTGGAGCAGGAGTCGAGGTGGTTTGCGCGAAAAGCGCCCCCTCTCCCCCGCCCTCGGCTTTGGCATCCTGCGTCGCCCTACCTCCTGCATCCATGCAGTCGTCTCCCGCGAGGGGAGAGGGGGTGGCTAGGCGCAGGCCTGTATGTGTCGATCGAGCCGTCGGTGAGCGGATGATCGCCAGCAAGCTGGCTCCTACAAGAGCGGTGCACGGTTCTGACCTGTAGGAGCGAGCGTGCTCGCGATAAGGGGGCGTCGGGTAGCCGCGGATCGCCAGCAAGCTGGCGCCTACAGGAGCGGTGCGTGGTTCTGACCTGTAGGAGCGAGCGTGCTCGCGATAAGGGCGCGTCGGGTAGCTGCGGATCGCCAGCAAGCCGGCTCCTACAGGAGCAGTGCGTGGTTCTGACCTGTAGGAGCGAGCGTGCTCGCGATAAGGGCGCATCGGGTAGCCGCGGATCGCCAGCGAGCTGGCGCCTACAGGAGCGGTGCGGCGCTGGGCGTTCATGCGCTCACCTCGTCGTCGGCCAGGGTGGCGCAGACTTTCAGCACTTCGTCGACGCTGGTGATGCCGGCGATGGCGTAGTCCAGGGCGCAGGCCGCCAGCGGGCGGTAGTGCGGCTGCAGGCGCGCCGCTTCGGCGAAGCCCTGCGGGTCGCCGCGGCGCAGCGCGGCGATCATCGGTTCGTCCAGTTCCAGCAGTTCGTAGACGCCGACGCGGCCGGCATAGCCGGTGTTGTGGCAGTGGTGGCAACCGCTGCCGCGCTTGAAGCTGCGGCCTTCCAGCGAGCCGCCGTGCAGCGTTTCCAGCCAGGCCAGTTGGCGCGGATCCGGCCGGTGCTCTTCCAGGCAGTTCTCGCAGACCCGGCGCACCAGGCGCTGGGCCAGCACGGCGTTGAGCGCGGTGGCGACCAGGAAGGGTTCGACGCCCATGTCGATCAGGCGCATGGCCGAGGTCAGGGCGTCGTTGGTGTGCAGGGTCGAGAGCACCAGGTGGCCGGTGAGCGCGGCGCGCAGGCCGATCTCGGCGGTTTCCTGGTCGCGGATCTCGCCCACCAGGACGATGTCCGGGTCCTGTCGCAGGGCGGCGCGCAGTACGCGGGCGAAGGTCAGTTCGATCTTGGCGTTGACCTGCACCTGGTTGACGCGCGGCAGTCGGTATTCCACCGGGTCTTCCACGGTGATGATTTTCTTCTCCGGGCTGTTCAGTTCGGACAGTCCGGCATAGAGCGTGGTGGTCTTGCCCGAGCCGGTGGGGCCGGTGACCAGCACCATGCCGTGCGGGCGCTGCAGCAGGCGGCGGAAGCGCTCGAGCATGGCCGGCGGCATGCCGGTGCCGTCGAGCTGGAACATCGCCCCGCTCTGGTCGAGCAGGCGCATCACCACCGATTCGCCGAACTGCACCGGCATGGTCGAGACCCGCACGTCGAGGTTGCGGTTCTTCACCCGGATGTTGAAGCGGCCGTCCTGCGGCAGGCGTTTCTCGGAGATGTCCAGGCCGGACATGATCTTCAGGCGCATGACCAGCGCCGAGGCGACCCGGTGCTCCTTCATCACCTGCTCGTTGAGCACGCCGTCGATGCGCTGGCGGATGCGCACCAGGCCTTCGTCCGGTTCGATGTGGATGTCCGAGGCCTTCATCTGCACCGCGTCTTCGAACAGCGTCTGCAGCAGGCGCACCACCGGCGCGTCGGTGTTGCTGTCGGCGCCCAGGCGCGACAGGTCGAAGTCGCTGTCCTGCAGCTCGCCCTCGAGTTCGCCGGCCAGCGAGGCGATCTCGCTGGTGCGTCGGTAGAGCTGGTCGAGCGCGCCGAGCAGTTCGCTCTCGCGCACCACCGCGGGGAGCACGCGCCTGCCCAGCAGGCGCTCCATCTCGTCCTGCGCGAACAGGTCGAGCGGGTCGGTCATGCCCACCAGCAGACCGTCGCCCTGGCGCGACAGCACGATCACCCGGAAGCGCCGGGCCACGGCCTCGGGAAGGCTCTGGGTCAGCTGGTTGTCGAACTTGTAGTGCTTGAGCTCGACGAAGGGGATCTGCAGTTGCTCGGACAATGCCCGCAGCAATCGCCCTTCGTCGATGAAGCCGAGGTCGAGTACCGTGCGGCCAAGTTTCGAGCCGGTACGCTTCTGATCCTGCAACGCCAGTTGCAACTGGGCCTCGCTGATCAACCCGGCCTGGACCAGCAGATCGCCGAGACGGATCTTGCGCTGGCGCATGTCCTGCGGCGTCATCGTTTACCTCCCAGGGCGCCGGCCCGTTCTTCGGCGAAGCGCCGGGCGTTGCCGTCCAGCCCCTGCCCCTGCAGCGCCAGGCGATAATGCCGGGCCGCCTGGGCGGGCTGGTCGAGCTGTTCGAAAGCGATGGCCAGCCCCAGTTGCCAGGCTGCCTGCTGCCCGTGGGCGTTGACCAGTTGCCGGTAAACCGCCGCACTGCCCGCCCAGTCGCCGACCTGCTGGTACAGGGCGGCCAGCAATGCGTGATAGGCCGGATCGCTCGCCAATGCGGGCGGGTTCTGTTTCAGGGTGGCGAGCGCGCCAAGGTTATCGCCATTCAGCAACTGGCCACGGGCCAGCAGCATGCGCAGTTCGGCGTCGAAGGGCTTCCGTTGCAGTTGGGCCGGCAACCAATCGAGCAGCGTCGCGCCATCGCCGGCGGCGAGATAGGCACGGGCCAACCAGCGGGTCGCTTCGGAATTGTCCGGTTGCGCCGCGTGCAGGCTCTGCAACAATTCGATGGCGCGTGGGTAATTCGCCTGTTGCAGCGCCTCCCGGGCCTCGCTCAACGCATCCGGGCGGTGGCTGCCGATCTGCATGAACGGCCTGGCCGAAACGGGCTGCTGCACGGTTTGCGGAACAGCCTGCACGGACGCTCGCTCCGTTTCGCGCAAGGTCGAGGGTGCTGGAGCCTGCTCATCGGGCGCCGTGCGGGTCACCCACTCGGGCAAGGCAGCCTCGTCCAGCGCCGGCTCGGCGAGCGGCAGATCCTGCAGGTCGACGGCCTCGCCGGTGGGCGCCGCGTTCATCTTCGTTTCCAGCCACAGCTGCCAATGGCCACCGGCCGACTCGAGCCGATCGCCGATGTCGAGGCGATCCATCATGCCGATCAGCAGCACCTGCACCTGGTCGCCTTGCTGCTCAACGCGCCAGGACAGGCTCAGGCCATCCTTCTCGATGCGGCCGCTACGCGCATCGCCGACCAGCTCCACGCCCGGCAGGCGCAGGCTGACCGCGCCGCCTTCGTCGGTTCGCTGGTAACCGACCGAGCGATCCAGCACCAGTTGCAGCACGAAGCGGTTACCGTCCTTTTGCGGCAAGACGTCCAGCAGCCGGGTCGCAGCGGGAGCCGCTGCCGTCGGAACGGCGACCGGCGCGTCGGCCACCGTGGCCTGGGCGCCCAACAGCCGCTCGATGAACAGCCCCAACGGAATCGCCACCAAGGCCATCGCAGTCAGCACCAGGACCCAACGACGCATGCGCTCGAAGCGCTCGCGGCGGGCGGTCGCAGCCTCGTCCACGGCGTACATGCCACCCAGTTGCTCGCGCTCGGCTGGCGCGGCGCGGCGCGCCTCGAGATCGCGCAGCATGTCGTTGACCAGGCTCATGGCAGAGCCCCGGAGAGCTGGGAAAGCCAAGGCCAGACACCCAACAGCAGACTCAGGGACACGGCGCCCGCCAGCAAGGCCCAGCGCAGCCGCGAGGAAGCGCGCAGGAAGGGTTTCGCCCCCTCGGTATCCGCCAGCGCCCGGCGCACATGACGCCGGTCGATGCGCCGGCGTCCCTCGC
The DNA here is from genome assembly GCF_015070855.1 of Pseudomonas lopnurensis. Taxonomy (GTDB): domain Bacteria; phylum Pseudomonadota; class Gammaproteobacteria; order Pseudomonadales; family Pseudomonadaceae; genus Stutzerimonas; species Stutzerimonas lopnurensis. The sequence continues at coordinate 7,957 of NZ_JADDIX010000052.1, read as the reverse complement.
CGAAGGCAGCCATCAGACACTTATTGGCGAGGATGTTGAGCAGCCGCGGGATGCCTCCGCTGCCCTTGACCAGCAGACGCACCGCGGCCGGCTTGAACAACAGGTCGCCGCGATAGCCGGCCACCATCAGGCGCTCCTGCAGGTAGCGGCTCGCATCGCTGACATCCAGTGGACGCAGCCGATAGGAAAAGGTGATGCGCTGGCGCAACTGCCGAAAATCCTCACGGGCCAGGGTGGCGTCCAGCTCCGGCTGGCCGAACAGCACCACCTGCAGCAGCTTGCGCTGTTCCGTTTCGAGATTGGTCAGCAGGCGCAAGGCTTCCAATGTCGCGGGTGGCAGTGCCTGTGCTTCGTCGATCAGCAACACGGCGCTCCTGCCCTTGCCGGCCAGTTCGATCAGACGGCGATGCAGCACCGTGAGCAGGCCATGATTGTCCAGCCTGTCGACATGGGGCACGTGCAACTCATGAGCCAGCGCCTGGTGCAGCGCCATCGGGTCGAGCGCCGGATTCGGCAGCCAGGCGAGCTGGTAGTGTTCGGCATCGAGCTGCCTGAGCAGGGCGCGGCAAAGCAGCGTCTTGCCGGTACCCACCTCGCCGGTCACCTTGATGAAGCCTTCACCCTCGGCCAACGCCAGGCGCAGCAGGTTGAAGCAGGCCTGATAAGGCGCCAGCTGCACCATGAACTCGGTATTGGGCGTCAGCGCGAAAGGCTTCTCGCGCAGGCCGAAGAATGCCTCGTACATGCGCCTGCCTACCTCACCTGCCGGAACGACTCGGCGCTGCGGCGCAGTTCGTCGAGCCAGACCTGGTCGTCGATCACCTGCGGGCGCATCAGGATGACCAGTTCGGTCTGCTGGAACGCCTTGCGCTGCTGCTGGAACAGGCCACCGACCATGGGCAGCTTGGACGCCCAGGGGATGTTGGCGTCGTTGTTGGTGTTGCGGTTCTCCAGCAGGCCGCCGATGACCACCACCTGGCCGCTGCGCGCACGCACGATGGAGTCCGACTGGCGCGTGGTGGACAGCGCCAGCGGCAGGTTGAAGACGTTGTCGGCGCCGCCCAGCTGGATGCTCTTGTTCTGGTCCTGCACGCGGCTGACGGTGGGCCGCACGTGCAGGGTGACCTGGTCGTTCTCGTCGATCTGCGGCGTCACGTCCAGCGAGATGCCGGAGAAGAACGGCGTCAGGGTGATGTCCAGGTCCGGCGCGGTGGTGCCGCCGGCCAGCGAAGTGGTGGTGGTGGAAACGTCGGTGACGAAGAATTCGTCGGTGCCGACCTTGATCACCGCCTTCTGGTTGTTCAGCGTGGAAATCCGCGGACTGGAGAGCACGCGCACGTCGCCCTGGGTTTCCAGAAGCTGGAGCATGCCGCTGAAGTCGCCGACGCTGACCGCCGCACTGAACACGCCGCCGACGTTGTTCACGCCGGTCAGCGCGTCGCCCTGCACACCCAGGGAGAAGTCCGCATTGCCCATGCTGCCGAGCTGCGACCAGTTGATCCCGGCCTGAAAACCATCGGACAGGTTCACTTCGAGGATCTTGGTTTCAAGGATGACCTGGCGTTGCAGATTGCGCTGGGCCTGTTGCAAAAAGCGCTCGACACTCTGCTGGTCGCCACTCGACGCGCGGACCACCAGCAGGCCGGCCTGCGGGTTGACCACCACGCTGTTGCCCTCTTCGTTGCCGATCATCATCGCCACCACGTCGCGCACTTCGCTCCAGAAGTCCGCATTGCTGCTGGTCAGCAACTGGCTGGCGTTGACCGTGCTCGACGTCGTGCTGGTGGTGGTGCCGCTCGCCGCGGTGCCGGTGTTGTCGCTGGTGGTGACCTGGCCGGAACTGACCCGGGTGTCGGTCGAGCCCTGGCGCTGGACGTTGAGGTAATTCAGGTCATAGGTGCGGGTGATCGCCAGGTTCGGCTGGATCTGGTAGCCATAGCTGGTACGGCGATAGTCGTAGCCATAGCTGTCGCGCACCGCCGCGAGCACCTCCTCCAGCGTCACGTTGCGCAGGCTGAAGGTGATGTTGCCGGTCACGCCTGGGTGCACCAGCAGGTTCTGCCCGGCGCTGTCCATCAGGCTGAGGAAGAACTCGCGGGCCGGCATGTCGCTGGCGGCCACGTCGAAGCGCGGCCCGCTGGCGCCCGGCATGGCATCGAGGCTCATCGGCGGGATCAGCGCCGCCTGTACCGAGGGCGGCGGGACGACCTTGGCCTGGCTCTGCTCGAGGCTTTCCTCGAACAGGCGGTTGCTCTGCTCGTAGAGGCGCTTGTCGCCATCCTCGAATGTCTGGCAGGCGGCCAGCAGGCAGATCAGGCTCAGCAAGCCGAGGCGTGGCAAAAGGATCGGCATCATGGTGTGCTTTGGCTCGGAGTGATGACCGGTGCGGCCAGACGCAACAGCTGTCGCTGCCCGTCGCGCTCGATCAGGACGGAATTCGGGTTGATCGCCACGACCCGGGCATCGGCGAGGCGGTCGCCGACCCGCAGCGACGCGCCGTTGATGACGGCACGGGCGACCTGCGTGGTGCGGACGATGGCCTGCAGACGCAGAACAGCCGACGCCTCGCGCTCGGCGCTCGCAGGTGCGAACGCCGCGGGCGGCCGGGTCGGATCGAGGGCGAAGGCTGTGGTCGGCAGAAGAAACGCGAGCCAGGCGGCATGAAGCAATCTAGACACCTACCCACCCCGCTTCACGGCTCAGGGTATGCAGCTCGAGGGTGATCCGTGCGCTGTCCGGCCCGGCCTCCTCGATCCGATAGTCGAGGTTGTCCCAATGCAGCCGCCAGCCACTGTTCTGGACCGATTGCAGATAGCCGAGCAGCTCGAAGTAGCCGCCCGTCAGGGTGAGACGCAACCCATGGCGATAGAAGCTCGGCACCGCCGGCGCGGCCTGCTCCGCCTTGGTCCCCTCGCCGGCCGGCAGCTCCAGCGGCACACTGAAGCTCTCCAGTTCCACCAGTTGCAGGCGCGGCTGGTTGCGCAGCAGGTCCTGCAGCAACGCTTTCATCCGCGCCGGCGAAACCAGCGTGCTGGTTTCCTCATCGATACGGCGGATGATCCGTTCCCGGTTGTTCTGCGCGGCCTGCAGGGCCTCCCGGTAGCTGCGGTTGGGGTCGGCGGCGAGCCTGGCCTGCAGATCGAGCAGCGTATTGCTCGCTTCGAGCTGGCGGGCTTCCGCGCGGCGGTGCCGGTCTTGCTCGGCAGCGATGCGCTGCCCGAGCGGATCGGCGACCAGCAGGATGTAGAGCATGGCCAGCAAGGCCAGCCCCACCAGGTAACTCAGCCACTGCTCGCGGGGCGCCAGCGCCATCCAGCGCTGGCGCAGGCTGTTGACGGCGCTACTCATCGGCAGCCTCCTTGTCGGCACGCGACGACAGCCGGAAACGCAGCAGACCATTGTCTTCGCGTTGCAGATCGAAGCTGGCGAATTCACGCCCGCGCAACGCCGCGCTGCGCCCCAGGCTTTCCAGATAGAGCGGAAGCAGTTCCTGATTCTGGCTGAGACCCCGCAGCAGAAGATCGCTGCCGCCGGCCTGCAGGCGGATGCGCGTCAGCCACAATCCGCTCGGCGGATGCCGGTCGGACAGCGCGGTGAGCACCGGTACGAAGCCGTCGCGAAGCTGGCTGTCGAGTGTCTGCAAATGACTGGCGAGGCGCTGCAACTGGCGGTTCTCCGCTTCGCGCTCCGCCAGTTGAATCGGCAATTGGGCATCCAGCTTCGGCTCGCGGTAGTCCGCTTTGAAGGCGGCCAAGCGTGCTTCGGCCGCCTGTGCCTGCTCCTCGGACCGCTGCCGGCTCTCGCCCGCATAATGCAACTGCCAACCCTGCACGCCGGCATGCGACAGCATGAACAGCGCCAAAGCCGAAACACCGAGCCACATCTGCCACGGCCGGGGTCCGCCTTTGCGGCGGCGCTCACGCTGATAGAGATTGATGTTCTGCATCAGCTGGCTTCCTGGCGCAGTGCCGCGCCGACCGCGCCGAGACAGAAGGCCTGGAGTGCCTCGGGCAGATCGGCGGCGGGCTGGCCGGGGAACAGCTCGCGCAGATCGAGCCGCTGCAGGTTCACCGCCAGGCCGCTGACCAGGGCCTGGTGGGTCCGCTCACCGTCCTGCTTCATCGGCAGCAGCATCAACCGGTTGATATAGCCCTTGCCGAGCTGGCTCTCGAAGTAGTCGAGCGAGCGCTGGATTTCCAGGGTCATGCTGGTCAGATCCTGGGACGCCCGGGCCAGGCCATGCTCGATATGCCGCGCCATATAGATGTCGGCGCCGTTCTGAATGCAGATCAAGCCTTCGCTGGTGCGTAGCCGCAGCAGCGCGAGGTTCACCCCCTCGGCTCCGGCGAGCAAGCCGAGGTTGCGAAACGCCATTTCGGTAATGTCGATGCTCGCCATGCGCAGGCCGGCATGCTCCACGAGCCCCGCATAATGCTGCATTCGGCTTTTCTCGAGGACTGCGCAGTAGACCATGCGCGTACGTCCACGGTAGGCGTCTTCAGGCAGCGCGAAGCAATCGATCACCACGTCTTCGAGCGGCTGGCTGATCATATCCTTGACGCGCCAGCGCATGGCATCGCGCAGTTCCTGGGCCGGGACATCGGGCGCTTCGAGCAGGAATATCTGATATTCGGACGGGTGCAGCAGCACGTTCGCCGGCAGGCCCTGCAAGCCGCGCTCGGCCACTACCCTTTCGAGCAGTTGCGCATGCGCATCGGCCGGCGCCTCGAGGTATTCGCAATACAGCAGCGCCGGCTCGCGTTCGGCCGAACGCAACGCCTGGGCCAAAGCGATACCGTGCGGATCGACTTCGATTCCAAGCACCCCGGCCGTTCTGGATTTTTTGGCTCTGGAAAACAGACCCACCACTGGCTCCCTCGCCAAAAATGTTCATTCAGTTGAGGCAACAGGATTTGCCATGATCGCTTCTAACCGATAGCAAATAGCCATATATTGGAGGACTCTAACAATATTGTTTTTTGGTGTCCAAATATTGTCGAAAGTCAATCAATGCGCCAGCAAAACGTCAAACTAATAACGTCAAACAAATATCGCCAGATGTGCCGATTCTCAAGGAAAAGCGTCAGCCGCGCTACTGCGCCCGATTGCCGCTCGTCGCTCGAACAATTCACAAAATGTGACATTGGCCGGACGGTTTTCCCGGAGAAGGAAAGAAGCTCCACCCGGCGGTACGGGCCGCCATGTTTCGCAAGCGTGCCGTATGTTGCAGGAGGCGCCTGCGCGTCTTCGATGCAGCACTGCTGGGCAGCAAACAGGGAGCAGCCCGAGAAAGCCGCATGTGCACACCGCGCCCGTAGGTGGGGCAAAAGGATAATCCGCGTTCATACCCGGCAGACGCGCGGGCAAGGCTTCGCCGTTGCCCACCCTACGGACTGGCGAAATCTATAAATTTGTCCAATAAAAACAAAGCGTTATTTTATGTTTGATGAGAACCAGCTTGCTCGCGATCATCGGCAATGTGGTCGGGACGCCAGCAACGACCAGGCGCCCCCAGGCGCACCAGGAAAGCCCAAGAGAGAGCATCGCCCGGGGCGGAGCGCGACAAAGAACCGGAACGCTCAGAACAGGCTCAGTTGCTCGAAGCCGCCGCGCAGGTCGATCAGACGCACACCCACACCGATCAGTCGAACCGGCCTCGAACCGCGGGAGAAGGCGCTACCGAGCAGTTCGGCATAGTCGTCCAGCTCGAGGCCCGCGCCGGCCTGCTCGAGGGTGGTCTGGGTGAAGTCGTGGAACTTGAGCTTCACGAAAGGCTTACCGGGCCGATAGCCGCCGTCCAGCCTCGCCATGCGAACACCGAGCTGCTGCAGAAGCTCCGGCAAGCGCTCCAGGCAGGCGGACAGATCGGGCAGGTCCCGGTCGTAGGTCTGCTCGACGCTGACCGACTGGCGCCGACTTTCCACCAGCACCGGACGCTCGTCGACACCTCGCGCCAACCCCCAGAGGCGCTCGCCGAACGCCCCGAACTCACGAACCAGCTCCAGCTTGCCCCACTCGCGCAAGTCGCCACAGGTGCGGATTCCCAGGCGCGCCAGCTTCTCGGCCGTGACCCGGCCCACGCCATGCAGCCGCTTCACTTCCAGCGCCTCGACGAAGCCTTCCACTTGCGCCGGCGTGATGACGAACAGACCGTCCGGCTTGTTCCAGTCGCTGGCGATCTTGGCGAGAAATTTGTTCGGCGCCACGCCGGCCGAGACCGTGATGCGCAGCTGCTGCCAGACCCGACGACGGATGTCCTGGGCGATGTGGGTGGCACTGCCGGCGAAATGCTCGCAGGTGGAGACGTCGAGGTAGGCCTCGTCCAGCGACAGCGGCTCGATCTGCTCGGTATAGGTACGGAAGATGTTGTGAATCTCCCGCGACGCCTCTTTATAGGCATCCATCCGCGGACGCAGGATCAGCAGGTCCGGACACAACTTGAGCGCATGCGCCGACGCCATGGCCGAGCGCACCCCGTAGGCGCGCGCCTCGTAGTTGCAGGTGGCGATCACCCCGCGGCGATCCGCAGCGCCGCCGACCGCGATCGGACGGCGAGCCAGGCTCGGATCGTCGCGCATCTCGATCGCCGCGTAGAAGCAGTCGCAATCGATGTGGACGATCTTGCGCGGGCGCGGCTCGCTCACCACCCCGACTCGCAAGGAACGAAGCACGAATGCCGGAAGTCATCAATACTGATGACGAGCGAGCCACTCGCCCGCAAGCAGAACAACCGGAGGTTCACATGAAATCCCTGAATATTGGAGCATTGGTTCTTGCCGCACTTTTCTGCACCGCCGCCACGGCGGATCAGGACATGATGAATACGCAGCCCCAGGGCATGCAGACCCAGCAGGACAAGGCCAGCAACCCCCACATCGAAGCCCGCGAAGAAGCCAAGCGCAAGCACATGAAAATGCAAAACGAGGAGCAGTGGCGCAAGGACGCCGAGCAGCGCAAGCAAAGCGAGATGAAACGCCCCGAACAGTCCGGCAGCTAGCCGAGTGCGCAAGAGCTTCGCAGGAGCAGCCATGCCCGCGATGTCGTGCAGGCTGGTTCGCGAGCATGGCTCGCTCCTGCTACAGGGCGCAACGCACAGCGCGACCTACAGCTCCAGGGGATAGGGCTGCACCAGCGCCTTGCCGTAACCATCGATGAACTCTGCCGGCATCCGCTTGGGCTTGCCACTGGAAAGCTCGATGCAGACGAAGGTCGTCTGCGCCCGCAGCAGGGTCGCACCATCCGCCGGCCTGATCAGCTGAAAATTGCGCTTCATCTTCAAACGCCGGTCGGACTCGGAAATCCAGGTCCCCAGCTGCAGCAGATCCCCTTCGTAGGCCGCCGCGAGATAATCGATCTCGTGCCGCAGCACCGCCATGGCGCGATCCAGCCGATGATAATCGCCCATCCCAAGCCCCAGGCTCTGGGAATGCTGCCAGGCACACTGCTCCAGCCAGGTCACGTAGACCGCGTTGTTGGCGTGACCGAGCTCGTCGATGTGCTCGGGCTGCACCTGAAGATCGATGATGAACGCTTGCGCTTGATCCCAGCTCATTGCTCGTATGCCCCGACTGATTGCTTGCGACGCTCTATGAGACCGCAGACGGCCCGCCGAGTCACGCCCGTTGTTGCGCGCCATGACGGAGCATTCAGCAGCTCGGGGTCACGGCCGACTTTCGATCGGATTTGCCGGAAGTATTCTCTCTCGCTTTTGCGTGCAACAGGGCGATAGGACGCACGCGGGTAGGTTGGCGCTGAGCGCAGCGAAGCCCAACAGGCACGGGCATAGCGCGTTGGGCTTCGTCGCTTCGCTCCTCAACCCAACCTACGCAACCCGCGATTGGGACATAAAAAACAAAAAGGGCCACCTCATGCGAGATGACCCCTTGATGCCCAAGACGGGCAATGAAAATGGCGTCCCCTAGGGGACTCGAACCCCTGTTACCGCCGTGAAAGGGCG
>NZ_JADDIX010000051.1 GCF_015070855.1 Pseudomonas lopnurensis | reverse complement strand
TTGCCGAGGATGATGCCGCCCAGTTGCGTGCTCTGGGTACGCTCGGTGGCGTTGTTGAGGATCAGGCCCTGCTGGCCGACGTTGTAGTCCTTGAACCGGTTGTGCGACAGGCCCTTGCCGTTGGGCGCGGCGATGTTGACGATCGGCACGCCATTGCCGGCCTGCCCCAGCGTCGCACCGCTCCCGGCGGCGACGCTCAGTTCCGCGGCCGCGCCCACGATGGGGTTGAGGAACATGACGCCCACCAGCAGGGTGGCGACGTTCTGGAAGAAGGGGCTGCGCACGTCCATGTACAAGACTCCAGCTTTGTTCGATTCAGAAGAACAGGTCGACGCGCAAGTACAGCGGCCGCTCCCGCGCTTCGATCACGTCCGGCCGCTCCAGCGAGCGGGCAAAGGTCAGCGAGGCGGCGAGATGCTCGCCCCGCGCGCTCAATTCCACGCCATGGCCGGATAGGCGGCCGTGAAAGTCGGGGTTGTAGCGCCCGCCATGAATGACGCCGACGTCATAGGCGTAGGCCAGGCCGTATTCCTGCAGGAACGGGCGCAACGGCTCCCAGCCGACGGGGCGTCGCCAACGCAGCTGGTTGCGCCAATAGCCGCCGGTGTCGCCGGATAACGATTGCTCCTTGTATCCGCGTACCGACGCCAGCCCACCAATGCTGATGCGCTGCGGGCTGTAGAGCACGTCTTCGCTCTTCTGGGCGTTGAGCAATGAATCGAAGCTGAACGACTCGTCCCATAGCCGGAACGGCTGCAGCGCGCTCAGCGTCAGGCTGTACTTGTGGTAGCGGGCGTCCGGCTCGCCGTAGCGCGGGTCGCCGCGGCGCTGCGCGTCGAAGGCGCCGGTGCCATGCTGCCAGCCCAGGTCGAGGTTGACGAAGGCGGTGCCGATACGACGGCCATGGTTGAGGCCGAGCTGCATTTCCGACAGGCGCTGGCTGGAGACGTCGAGCAGGCTGTTCTCGATATAGTTGCGGGTACGCAGGTGAGCCACGCCGAAGCTGACGGCGGTCTTGCTGACCGCATCGCGGTGCAGCACGCGCTCTGCGCCCAGCTGATGGCTCTTGCTTTCGCCGTCCATTTCGAAGAGAAAGCCCGACGCTTCCCCCCGGGTCCGGTAGTAGCTCTGGTTGTAGCCATAGCTGAACGTCCACCAGCCGTACGGCAGGCTGTAGGACAATCCCTGGTTGGCCGAATGGCGATGCCGATCGCTGACGGCATCGCCACCGCCACGCAGGCTGAGCTGGTCGGCCAGGCCCAGTGGGCTGTCCCAGTCGAGCCCCAGCCCCCACTGTTGCTCGCCGGTGCTCCTTTCACCGTTGTTGTGGCGATTGAGGCTGACCCGCCAGGGCCTGAGCGGCTCGCCCTGCAGGCGCACGCGGCTGCCACCGGCCTCGGCACCGGGCAACAGCTCCATCTGCGCCGGCCGTGAAGGCAGGCGGTTCAGCTGATCGACCAGTTGCTCCAGCTGGCGCAGGTCGACGATGTCGCCGACCCGCCCGGGAAAGGCCATGGCCAACTCACGATCACTGGCGATGGCCGACCGATCCAGGCCTTCGAGACGGCCCTCGATCACCAGCACCTCCAGCTCGCCGTCGGCCATGTCCTGTTCCGGCAGGTAGGCGCGGGACGTGACGTAACCTCGGTCGATATAGAACTGGGTGATGGCCTTCAGCAGCGCGTTGAGCTGGCTGACGCCGAGGCATTGGCCTTCATAGGGCTGCAGCAGCCGGCGCTGCTCGTCGGGCGAGACGAGGTCGGCACCCTGCAGGCGAATCGTGCGGATTTCGAAGCAGCGCTCGTCCTCGGCGGGGGCCGGCTGCTCGGGCAGCACCTCGCGCCCGGGCAATTGCTGGAGTTCCTCCAGGCGTCGGCGCTGCTCCTCGAGCAGGCGTTCCTGGCGGTCACGGATCAGATCACGTTCGCCAGGCAGCGTCGGCACCTGAGCGAATGCCGAAATGAAAAAGAATGCGCTTCCCAGCGCGGCGAGCAGCTGTCGCATCGCGAGCATCCCTGGCCAAAAGTACAGGCCCGCGATCGTGGGCGTTATGCCATCACGAGACAATCGAGTGCTGAAGAGAATGTGATTCAACCCCGGGAACAGATCACACTCTCAACAACTCCTGGCGTCATGCAGGGAACTTTTTCGGAGAAGAAACTCGCGCAGCAGAGCGAAACCAGAAGCCCGCCCGAACACCGGCAATCTAGATAGCCGTTGCCCCACCATCCACCGCCAACGCATGGCCGGTGGTGAAACCCGCACCGTCGCTGCACAGATAGAGCACCGCTGCCGCGATCTCATCCACCGTGCCCACCCGCCCGACCGGATGCATCGCGGCGGCGAATTCGGCCTTGCGCGGGTCCGCCTCGTAGGCGCGGCGGAACATGTCGGTGTCGATCACCGCCGGGCAGACCGCATTCACCCGGATCCGCTTCTTGGCATATTCGATGGCAGCGGATTTGGTCAGCCCGATCACCGCGTGCTTGGACGCCGAATAGATGCTCATCTTCGGCGCCGCCCCGAGGCCGGCGACCGAGGCGGTGTTGACGATGGCGCCGCCGCCCTGGGCCAGCATCACCGGCAACTGGTGCTTCATGCACAGCCAGACGCCTTTGACGTTGACGCCCATGATCGCGTCGAACTCCGCTTCGCTGCCCTCGGCCAGCCGGCCCTGCTCGATCTCGATGCCGGCATTGTTGAAGGCGTAGTCGAGCCGGCCGTAATGCGAAAGCGTCCGTTCGATCAGTGCCCTGACCTGCTCGTCGCGGGTGACGTCGCAAGGCACGGAGATCGCATCCCCGCCGGCGGCCCGGATCAGTTCGACGCCCTGCTGGATACCCGCCTCATCGACATCCGCCAGCACCACCTTGAGCCCCTGCTCGGCAAAAGCCAGTGCGGTGGCGCGGCCGATACCCGCCGCAGCGCCGGTCACCAGGGCGACCTGGCCGGAGAATTTCATGCCCATGCTCGTATTCCTGAAGAATTGAGAACCACCCAGAGGTCTTGAAGTGACCATACAGGGCGTGCCGGTCATATTTATACCGGCAAGCATGGCCCTTGCGTGGCCATATCACCGGGCTGGATGCCTGTGCATTCCAGCGAGCGACGCACCTTGCAGCCTGGTCGCGAGCGGGCTAAACCAAAACTTTCGCAATGACGGGATTTTTCTCCATGCCCCTGCTCAACCAGCAATTCCTGCTCGCCCGCCGCCCGGCCGGCGCACCGACCCGGGAGACCTTCGATTTCATCGAGACGCCGGTGGGCGAGCCCGCTCCCGACCAGATCCTGGTCAAGGTCGAATACCTCTCCATCGACCCAGCCATGCGCGGCTGGATGAACGATGCCAAGTCCTATATCCCGCCGGTCGGCATCGGCGAAGTGATGCGCGCGCTGGGCGTCGGCAAGGTCATCGCCTCGCGGCATCCGGGTTTCGCCGAGGGCGACTACGTCAACGGTGCGCTGGGCGTACAGGCGTACTTTCTCGGCGAGCCGAAAGGCTTCTACAAGGTCGACCCGCAACAGGCGCCACTGCCCCGCTACCTCTCCGCGCTGGGCATGACCGGCATGACCGCCTATTTCGCCCTGCTCGCCGTCGGCCGGCCGNCCGAAGGCCGGCGAGACCGTGGTGATTTCCGGCGCGGCGGGGGCGGTCGGCAGCATTGCTGGACAGATCGCCAGGATCAAGGGCTGCCGTGTGGTGGGCATCGCCGGCGGCGCCGACAAGTGCCGATTCCTGACCGAAAAGCTGGGCTTCGATGGCGTCATCGATTACAAGAACGACGACCTCGCGGCAGGCCTCAAGCGCGAATGTCCGAAGGGCGTCGACGTCTACTTCGACAACGTCGGCGGCGATATCCTCGACACCGTGCTGCCGCGCATCAATCTCGGCGCGCGCGTGGTGATCTGCGGCGCCATCAGCCAGTACAACAACAAGGACGCCGTCAAGGGTCCGTCCAACTACCTGTCGCTGCTGGTCAACCGTGCGCGGATGGAGGGCATGGTGGTCACCGACTACGTGTCGCGCTATCCCGAAGCGATGCGCGACATGGCCGAATGGCTCTCCAGCGGCCAACTCAAGAGCAAGGAGGACATCATCGAGGGGCTGCAGACCTTCCCCGAAACGCTGATGAAACTGTTCACCGGCGGCAACTTCGGCAAGCTGATCCTCAAGGTGAGCTGAGCGCCGCGGCGCTCGGCGTCTCAGCCGAGTTCGGCCACCACCGCCGCCAGCGCCTGCGCCGGATCGGCGGCCTGGCTGATCGGCCGGCCGATCACCAGGTAATCGGAACCGGCGGCCATGGCCTGGGCCGGGGTGAGAATGCGACGCTGGTCGTCCTGGGCGCTGCCGGCCGGACGGATACCCGGCGTTACCAGTTGCAGTTGCGGGAACTGCGCCTTCAGCGGGACAGCTTCCTGCGCCGAGCAGACCAGTCCGTCGAGGCCCGCCTGCGCCGCCAGCCCGGCCAGGCGCAGGACCTGTTCCTGCGGCGCGACATCCAGGCCGATACCGGCGAGGTCGGCCTGCTCCATGCTGGTCAGCACGGTGACGCCGATCAGCAACGGCGAAGGGCCGGCGGCCTTCTCCAGCGCCTCACGGCACGCCGCCATCATCCGCAGGCCACCGGAACAATGTACGTTGACCATCCATACACCCAGCTCGGCTGCCGCTTTCACGGCCATCGCCGTGGTGTTGGGAATGTCGTGAAACTTGAGATCGAGAAACACCTCGAAGCCCATGCCCTGCAGGGCCTCCACCACCGCCGGACCACAACGGGTGAACAGCTCCTTGCCGACCTTGACCCGGCACAGCCCGGGATCGAGCCGCTGCGCCAGCGCCAGCGCGGCGTCGCGGGAAGGAAAGTCGAGCGCGACGATGATCGGGGTTTGGCAGGTCATGGCGAGTCCTCGGCAAAATTCGGCGCGCATTGTCGCAGAAAAAACAGCCGACGACGAAAGCTTGCCGGGCCGCTCAAATTTCGGAGGACGGCCCGTCATCGACCTGGCGACCGGGCACACGTAAAGTGGGCAGCAGCCGCAGTACGCGGCCACCACTCACAACCGCCTGGAGGAAAGCATGCCCTGGTATTTCTGGCTCATCCTGGTCGTGGCGCTGGGCTCCATCGTCGGCAGCCTGCTGATGCTGCGCTCGACCGCCCGCAAGATACCGCTCACAGAAGAACAGAAGAAGCGCATCGCCGAGCGCAATGCCGAGGCCGACGCCCGGGACTCGCGGGACCGCTGAGAGCCGTTGCCACCCTCGCCACTGCGCGGCGACGGGGCTATTGCGCGTCCCGGCACAGCTCCGCGGCCAGCCGTCCGAGTGTGCGCAATGCCCGCTCCGTCTCGTGATTCCACGGCAGCCCGCAGTTGATCCGGATGCAATGGTTGAACTGTTCGGTGTTGCTGAAGATCAGCCCCGGCGCGATGCTGATGCCCTGCTCCAGCGCACGCACCTGCAGGTCCTTGGTGTTGACCCGCACCGGCAGGCTGACCCACAGGATGAAATTGCCCTTGGGCCTGGTCATCTGTGTGCCTTCCGGAAAATAGCGCTGCACCGCCAGCTGAAAGGCACTGAGGTTCTTCCGGTATTCCTGGCGGATGTAGCGCAGATGGCGGTCGTAGCCGCCGTTCTCCAGATAGGCGGCCACGCCCATCTGCGTCACGCTACAGGCCGAGTGCGTGCTGAACGTCTGCAGCCGCTCGACCTCCGGCTGATGGCGCCCGGCGATGATCCAGCCGATACGCACGCCCGGCGAGAGGGTCTTGGAGAAGCTCGAGCAGTAGATCACCCGCCCCTGCTGGTCGTTCGACTTGAGCGCCTTGTACAGCCCCTGCTCGAACATCAGCTCGCCGTAGATATCGTCCTCGACGATCTGGATGTCGAACCTGGCCGCCAGGGTGAGCAACTGGCGTTGCCGATGGTCCGGCATGCTCACGCCCAGCGGGTTGCTCAGGCGCGCGGTCAGCACCAAGGCCTTTATCGGCCATTGGCTGGCGGCCAGTTGCAGCGCTTCCAGGCTCATGCCGGTGTCCGGGTCGCTGGGGATCTCGATCACCTTCAGCCCCAGCAGGTCGGCCAGTTGCAGCAGGCCATAGTAGGTCGGCGACTCGGCGGCGATCAGGTCGCCCGGCTTGGTCAGCACCCGTAGCGCCATCTGCAATGCATCGACACAGCCGTGGGTGATGACGATTTCGGCAGGATCGACCACCACCCCGGCATCGCGCATGCGGATCGCCACCTGGCGACGCAGCGGCTCGTAGCCGGGACTGAACATGTAGCTGAAGGCCCGCGGACTGTGGAAGCGCGTGACCTTGGCCAGTTGCTGGTGCAGCGCGCGCACCGGCAGGTAGTCCACGTGGGGCACCGCCGCACCCAGCGGGATCAAGCCCTCGCGACGGGACTCGCTGAGCACCTGGTTGATGATGCTACTGCGGGTGACCAGGGTCGGCCGCTCGACCCGGGCGATATCCGGCGTCGGCGCGGTGAGCACCGGCGTCTGGTGCACGTAGAAGCCCGACTGCGGGCGGGCGCGGATCATCCCCTGGTCCTCGAGGTTGGCGTAGGCCTGCAAGACCGTGGCATGGCTGACGCTCAGTTGCCGGCTCATCTTGCGCACCGAGGGCTCGCGCTCGCCGGGCCGATACACGCCGCGCCGGATATCCTCGGCGAGCTGCTGAGCGATACGCTGATAGAGCAACAGATTGGTCATTGCGCCGGTCTCCCGCCAACTGAACCGTAACAGTAGCGCATGAGCGGGAGACACGACCAATACAGTTATGCGACGTCTGGCCGAAACAGTCCTCGGCAGCGCTACGACCGGACCCGATCAGCGCTCGGGAGCGAAGCCGCCTTCGGCATCGGAGAACAGGATCTCGACCCGGCGGTTCTGCGCACGACCGTGTGCCGAGGCGTTTTCCGCGACGGGGAAGCGATCGCCATAGCCGCGCACCTCGATACGGACCGGATCGATACCCAGCTCCGCGAGCAGATCGGCCACCGCCTGGGCGCGCGCCTGCGAGAGCATCAGGTTTTCCTGTGCATCGCCGCGACTGTCGCTGTAGCCCTCGATGCGCACCTTGCGTTGCGGGTTGAGCTGAAGAAAGCGCGCCAGCTTGAGCAGCGTACGGTTGGCCGTATTACCCAGCTCGGCACTGCCGGCCCGGAACAGGACATCGCCCAGGGTCATCACCAGACCCCGGTCGGTTTCGCTGGCAGCCAGGCTCATCATCTGGTCCTCCAGCCACAGTCCCTGCTGCTCGGCCGTCATCAGCCTGGCGTCCTGCAACATGCGCCGCAGGCGGTCGCGTTCCATTTCCAGGCGCGCGATGCGTTCCTGATGCTGCAGCAGCAGCCCCTGCTGACGGGCTATCTCGCTGTAGCGCTGGCTCAGGTAGGCATAATGCCGGGCGTCGGCCGCACCGCCCCAATAGTCGGCGAAACGCTCAGCGCGCTGCAGGGTTTCCGCGGCACGCTGCAGGTCCTTGGGCGCGCTGCGCTGGACCGCGACGTCCGCCTCTGCGCGCTGCAGCCTGGCAGACGCCGCACCGAGCTCCCGCTCGGTCTCCGGCGTGGCGCAGCCAACCAGTACCAGCGCGGTCATGGCTATCACGAATCGACTTCTCACCTGGCCTCTCCCAGCTGTTGCCGCAGTCGTTCGATGCGCCGAGTGAGATCGTCGATCTGCGCCTGGTGCCTCTCGTTCAATGCCTGCACCTCCGCCAGTCGCGCGTCCAGCTCCGCCTGTTCGGCCAGCATGCGTGCCTCACGGTGATCTTTAGCGGTCAGCGCCGTTCGCGCCGCGCGCAGCTTGTCCTCGGCCTGCAGCAACTCGGCAGACGCTTCGGGACCTACGGCGCGCGCCTGAACCAGCGCCTGCTCGGTCAGCCGCAACTGTTCCACGGGCGCGGGATCGTGGGCGCAACCGCCTACCATCGACAAGGCGACCAGGGCGCCAGGAAGAAGTCGTTTCAAAACGCTGGACCTACTTTTGCGAAGTATCCGTCGGCCCCGACTGCTGGTTTTTCCAGACCGTCAGGTTGTGCGCCACCAGTTGCCGCGCAACGCCGGCGGCGCGCAATTCTGTCATTTTTCGCGCCAGTTGTCCGCGCAACCAGGGGTCGTTGCAGGCCGAATCATGGGAAATGGCCAGATGCATGTCGCGGCTTATGACCGGCGGCTCGAGACGCTGAATTCTATTCAGCAGCCCCAGGGTATCGGCCGCAGCGATGGTGCTGTAGCGCTCGTGCAACAGATAGTCGCTCCCACCCGCGACGAGGGCCTGAAGGCCCTGACTCACGTCGGCAACCCGCTGCAGCTGCAGATTGGCCTTCGCGAAGGCATCGAATTCGCTGCCAAAGCGACTCGCGGCAACGACGCTACCGGCGTGCCCGCGCAGGTCCTCACGGCTGGAATAGAAGAAGCCGGGCTCATTGCGCACCCAGGCCACCGTCTGCAACTGCACGATGGCAGGATGAATGAAATCCATCTCCTCGAGCCGCTGCAGCGTCAGGGTGGCATCGGCCAGTACATCGACGCGGCCGCTGCGCACCTCGTCGAGCGCCTTGGCCGCATCGCCGGTGTAGAGCAGATCCAGCTTGAGGCCGAGCGAATCGGCGAGCTGCCCGAGCAGGTCGGCATTGGCACCAATCAGCCGCGTGGGATTCTGCGGGTCGCGCCAGAGAAACGGGGGGTTGTCCGCCGCACCGGTGGCCACCAGGCGGTCGCACTTTCCCGCGGCCGTTGCCGTGATGGGCGTCGCCAGCACCAGGGCGATCAGGGCCGATTTCAGCGGGAAGGCAAAACGCATGGAGGTCCCCTTATTGCGCAACGGTGAGGTGCCGGACTCGGGCACGCTGATCTTATCACTGGCGAGACGAGTGATCGCTCAGGAAAAAGGCTCTGCCGGCGTTAAGTGTTGGAGATGGCGCAAAGGCCCGTAGGGTGGGCCGGGCGGCACTCCGCTTCAGCCCACCAGGACACAATGGAGCGGTATCTGGCGAGCTGAAGCCCACCCTACAGCCCAGCGGAATGCAAACCGATCAGCCACGAAAAAACCCGCTGCATGAGCGGGTTTCTTCGACGGCCAGTCAGACTCAGACGAGCTTTTCCAGCTCCGGCACGATCTCGAACAGATCGCCCACCAGGCCGTAG
>NZ_JADDIX010000050.1 GCF_015070855.1 Pseudomonas lopnurensis | reverse complement strand
AATCCGTTCTTATTTCCGGCATCCACGTATCGCCTACGCAGCATGATATGGTGTATTTGATTGCCGGGTTAATAGTTGTTGCTGAAGCGCCAACCCTAAGCGCTGTATCAATCCACTGGCTTTGAGGGCCTCACCTGGCGGTAGCGCTTGCAGCAAGCGTGTTACTTGGTCGCCTGCAACACCTTCAAGCAATGCCTGGCGCAGGGGCCGCCAGCATGAATTCGACAAAAGGCGTCGCCTCCGCTGCCTTGTCAGAAATGGCCAATGCCTCGTAATAAGCCTGTTGCTCGCGAATCGCACTCTCGACTGGCCTGCTTATCCTGTGGGTAAGCCCGCGTACCATGCAGAAACCCCATCACCAGCCCATATGTCGATCAGACACGGAACTGTGCCAATAGACGGCTCAGTTGCGTGGCCATCTGATCCAGACGCTGACTGGCCGCATTGGACTCGGCCGCCACCAGGGCATTGTCATGAGCCAGACTGGAAGTGCGCACGACATTCTGATTGATGTCATCCACCACATGCGATTGCTGCAGGGTCGCACTGGCAATCGATGCCCCCAGCTCACTGATCGTGCGCAGGGCCTCGACAATCTGCTCCAGACTCACCCCGGCCTGGCTGGCCTGCTCCACGGTCGACCGGCACGCTTCATTGCTGTCGTTGATCACCTTTACCGCGGCGTCGGAGTTGCTCTGCAAGCGCTCGATCATCGTCTGTATCTCTGCGGTCGAACTCTGCGTGCGCTGGGCCAGCAAACGCACCTCGTCGGCGACGACGGCAAAACCACGGCCCTGCTCCCCAGCCCGGGCGGCTTCGATGGCGGCATTGAGCGCCAGCAGATTGGTCTGTTCGGCAATCGAGCGGATCACCTCCAGCACAGCCCCGATCCGGGTGCTTTCCTCGGCCAGTGACTGCACGACTTCCACGGCATGGGAGATGGTCGCCGACAATTGATCGATCTGCACCAGGCTGCCCTGGATACTCTGCAAGCCCTGCTCGGCCTGGCGTTCGGCGCTACGTACCTCATTGGCAGAGTGCTCGGCATTCTTGGCCACATCCTGCACGCTGTAGGCCACCTCACTGATGGCCGTGGCCACCTGCTCCATCTGTTGCGACTGCTGACTGCTGTGCTGCTGCGCCGCCCCGGCGTTGTCACGCAGGTGCACCGCCGCCTGCTCCAGTGACTGGGCAGAGCCGAGCAGTTCAGTGATCACCTGACGTACCTTGCCGGTGAAGGTATTGAAGTCCCGTGCAAGCTGGCTCAACTCATCGCGACCAAACACTTGTAGCTGATGCGTCAGATCACCCTCGCCACTGGCGATGGCAGACATCGCCTCGACAGTGTTCTGCAACGGCTGGGAAATGCTGCGGCCAATCAGGCCGATCACAGCCGCCAGCAGCAGTACGATCAGCAGGCATACACCGGCTACCTGCAACAGCGTTTGACGGAACTGTGCCTGGATATCGTCGAGGTACATGCCGGTGCCGAGAATCCAGCCCCAGGGTTCGAACAGGGTAACGTAGGAGATCTTCTCGACTGGCTCGCTCTGCCCGGGCTTGGGCCAGAAGTAGGCGAGCATGCCGGCTCCCTGCTCACGGCCTATGCGCGCCATCTCCACGGTGATCAGCACGCCGTTGCTGTCCTTCAACCCGCTGACATCCTGCCCTTCCAGCTTGGCGCTGAGCGGATGCATGAGCATCACCGGGCGCAGATCATGGATGAAGAAATACTCTCCGCCCGCATAGCGCAGATCCCGAACGACGGCCAGCGCCTGCTGCTGGGCCTGCTCGCGGCTGAGCGCCCCGGCCTGCTCGAGACGATACAGGTGCTCGAGGATTCCCTGGGTGTTTTCCACCGCATTGCGTGTCTGTTCGACCCTGGCGCCGTAAAGGTCGCGGTAACTGCGCTCGAGCATGAGCGCGGACAGTGCCAAAAGCATCGACAAGGCCGCCAATAGCATCAGCCACAGGCGACGACGAATCAGTAGGTTGCGCAAAACGTGCATGGCATTTTCCCTATTGTTGTTATCTGCCAATCAAGCTGTGCCAAATATCCGTGCTTGAAAAAAAACGGGGCAGAACGCTGCCGCCCCGGCGTCACGCTCAAAAGAATGCCTGCAACCCGGTTTGCGCACGACCGAGGATCAGCGCATGCACGTCATGGGTGCCCTCGTAGGTATTCACCACCTCCAGATTGACCAGGTGCCGGGCCACGCCGAACTCGTCGCTGATGCCGTTGCCGCCCAGCATGTCGCGGGCCATGCGCGCCACGTCCAGCGCCTTGCCGCAACTGTTGCGCTTCATGATCGAGGTGATCTCCACCGCCGCCGTGCCCTCGTCCTTCATGCGCCCAAGGCGCAGGCAACCCTGCAGGGCGAGGGTGATTTCGGTCTGCATGTCGGCGAGTTTCTTCTGGATCAGCTGGTTGGCCGCCAGCGGACGGCCGAACTGCTGGCGGTCGAGCACGTACTGGCGGGCGGCATGCCAGCAGAACTCGGCGGCGCCCAGCGCGCCCCAGCTGATGCCGTAGCGCGCACTGTTCAGGCAGGTGAACGGCCCCTTCAAGCCGCGCACCTCGGGGAAGGCGTTCTCTTCGGGGCAGAACACGTTGTCCATCACGATCTCGCCGGTGATCGACGCGCGCAGGCCGACCTTGCCATGGATCGCCGGGGCGGTCAGGCCTTGCCAGCCCTTCTCCAGTACGAAGCCGCGAATCTGCCCTTCGTCGTCCTTGGCCCAGACCACGAAGACGTCGGCGATCGGGCTGTTGGTGATCCACATCTTGCTGCCACTGAGGCGATAGCCGCCATCGACCTTCTTCGCCCGGGTGACCATCGAGCCCGGATCGGAGCCATGGTTCGGCTCGGTCAGGCCGAAGCAGCCGATCCATTCGCCGCTGGCGAGCTTGGGCAGGTACTTCTGCTTGGT
>NZ_JADDIX010000005.1:8099-13847 GCF_015070855.1 Pseudomonas lopnurensis | reverse complement strand
GTGAAGGCCGGACAGATGATCGTGCTCAGCGACCCCGACAACCAGCAATGCACCCGCGAAGAAGCCCTGCTGATGGACGCGGCGGCCAAGGTCAATGCGGCTCTGGAGCCGCTGTCACCTGCAGAGGCCGATTTCATGGTCCGGCACCGGAATGAAATCGAATCCTTTCTCACCTATGGCGCCACCTCCGTAGGTGTCGGCACGTCCGTGTTTTACAAGCATCTGGAAGGCGTAAACAGCTCGCTACGCAGTATCGAGGCCTTGCACCAGCGAACCTTCCAGCGGCACGGCCACCTACGCTCTCCGGAATTCTTTGCCGAGCGCAAGCGCCTGTTCAGCCAGTTGGACGCGCAGCTCACTTCGCTGACCAGAAAAGGCACGGGAATACCCGATCATCCCAACCTCAAGAGCGCCTTGGGTATTTCCAGTCGCAGCGTCGTACACCGCTGGACGAAAGCCGGCGCTCCCGAGCAGATTCCCGGCTATGCCACGCATATCGACGGTGTGGCCAAGGCCGCGAAATACATCAGATATGGCGGCTGGATCGGTACGGCCGTTGGTGGCGGGGCTTCTTATATGAAGGTGCAGGATGTGTGTATGGCTGGTGATGCTGAAGCTTGTGAAAAGGTTAAATTTACCGAGGGCGGAGGCTTTGCTGGGGGAGTCGCTGGCGGTGCGCTGGCCAGTATGGCCTTAACTGGCTCGACATTAGGTGTTATTTGTGCCGCTCTCGGGGTCCCTACTGGCGGTGTGGGTACGTTGACGTGTGGTCTTTTGGTAGTTGGGGCGGGATCTTTGGCTGCAGGAGCCGTCGGAGGCAGAGGAGGAGAAGCAATGGGAGAAATAATTTACGAGGCAGTTAAGTGAGTTTGAATACAGCTGAGAAAATATTTCTCTGTGTAGGTTTAATCGACTTTGGGCTGGCGTTCCTCTTGATTGGAACTGCACTGCATATGGCCTATACCAAAACAGACGAGATGCTGGAGTATTTAAAAAACTGTACTGCCATAACGGCTCGTGCTCCTCTCAGGCACGGTGGTCCATGGGGCAAGCTGTTACTCATCGGAGGAATTGCTGGGATCGTTACCCTTCCAAACTTTTATCTGAAAAAAGGCGAGCTAAGCGCGGAGGATCTAAAGGGGCTTCCAATTCACCTTAAGCGCAAATTGGCGATTTTGTACTGGGGTAGCTGTGGAGCTCTGCTTTTAATGTTCGTCATTGCGGCGGTAGCTGAGCTTGATCTTGTGTAGTCGGGCGTACGGAAGTTGGCTGCCGAATCCAGCATATTCCGGTGCAGGATGTGCGCAGCAGGCAATTACACGGCTTGTATGAGTGTTGTGGTCTAAGGATAGTCATGAAGTATTCATGAGTTTCTAGCTGACTTCAGCACCTGCCGACTTTGAAAGTGACCAATCGATCCATGACACTTGACCGCAGATAGCTGTCAGCCTACCTGCTACCACTTGCCCTAGCGCAGCAGCAGGCCGGTGCAAGATGTGTGTATGGCTGGCAATGCCGAGGCTTGTGAAAAAGTTAAATACACCGAGACTGGGAGTTTTGCCGGCAGCGTCGCGGGCGGCGCAGGGAGTGCCGCCATTTTAACGGCCCCAGCAGTAGGCAGTGTCTGTGCCGCACTGGGTGTGCCTACTGGTGGAGTAGGGACTCTTGTATGTGGCTTGGTGGTGGTCGGGACGGGCTCTTTAGTAATAGGCGCTCTTGGAGGAACTGGTGGTGAAATGGCAGGGGATGTGATCTATGAGAGTTCTAAATGAGTACCGCTGAGTTTGTTATCGGCTATCTATGCGGTTTGGTGATTTTTTTTCTGCTAATCTGGATTGGCGTTGCATTGCATATGGCTTATAAGCAGATGGATACGATTTTGGAGCACCTAAAAAGATCCACTGCTGTCACGGCGCGCTCCCCTCTCAGGCATGGAGGCCCATGGGGGGAAATATTATTGGTAGGAGGAATATCAGGAATTATCACTTTCCCTGGTTTTTATCTGAAAAAAGGAACGATAAATATAAAAGAATTAGAAAATTTTCCATCCCGCCTTAAAAGCAATCTAGTAGTATTGCAGTGGAGCGCGTGGGGCCTTTTAAGCGCTTTGATCTTGCTGGTTGCAATCGGAAAATCTGGCTGGCTCTATTAATTCAAATCCGTTTGTGATGCATCGTCGTGCCGCTCCAGCGCCACCTGGCGGATCGACAGGCGAATCTCCGCCGGCAGCACGCGCTTGGCCACGCCTTCGGCCAGTTCGCCGAGCGCGTCGTGGTAGCCGAGCCTGCCGTTGGCATCCGTGCTCAGCACGCCCTGCTCCAGCAGGCTCTGGATGAAGTGGCGGAACAGGCTCTTGTCGAAGAACTCTGGCGCGTTCAGCCCGTGCAGGATCGACAGGCGCTGGGCCATGACCGTGCAGAGGTTCTCCAGCTCCTCGGCGCTCAGGCTGTGCTGGCCGCTGTTGAGCAGCAGCGAGGTCGCCATGTAGAAGCGCTGCAAAGTCTGCATGACCACCCGCGCCAGCAGCGTGAGCCGCACGAACTGCCGCGAGCTGGGCGCCGGGCGCAGGTAGCTGTCGCCGTCCCGCCTGAGCAGGCCGTGTTCGGCGAAGGCGGCCAGCCACTGGTCGATCACGGCCTTCAGTTCGTGCTCCTCCCAGCGGATGAACAGCTCCGCGCGCAGGTACGGATACAGCGCCTCGGTGAAGCGCTGGATCTGCTCGCGGCTCATCCGCGAACTGCTCTGGAAGAAGCTCGCCAGCAGCGCCGGCAAGGCGAAGATGTGCATCACGTTGTTGCGGTAGTAGGTCATCAGCACCGCGTTCTGCTCATCCAGATAGAGGATGTTGCCCAGCGCATCCTTCTGTTCGGCGAGTAGGTCGAGGCTCTTCACGTAGGCGATCAGCGCCTCGCCGTCGCCTTCCGGTAGCGTGGTATGCGGCGAGTAGGGCACCGCGCGCAGCAGGGCCTGATAAAGGTCGAGGATTCGCGCCAGCGCGTCGTGATCGAGGGCCTGGCGGCTGGTGGAAAGCATTGCCAGCGCCACCAGGTTGACCGGGTTGACCGCGGCGGCTTCATTGAGGCGTTCGGCGATGCGCCCGGCCAGCCGGTTGGTGGTCTCGTTCAGCCATTGCGGGCGGTAGTCCGGCGCGTAGGTCTGCTGGCGCCAGCCGGGTTGCTCCTGTTCGAGGAACTCGTTGAGCTTGAGCGGCTCGCCGAAGTTGACCCAGACCTGACCGAAGCGCTGCTTGAGCGCGCCGATGACCTTGAAGATGTCGAAGATCGATTCCTTCTTCTTCGCCGCACCGCGCAGCTCGCCCAGGTAGGTGCGGCCTTCCAGCACGCGCTCATAGCCGATGTACACCGGCACGAAGAGGATCGGCAGGCGCGAGGAGCGCAGGTAGCTGCGCAGGGTCAGCGCCAGCATGCCGGTTTTCGGCCGCAGCATGCGGCCGGTACGCGAACGCCCGCCCTCGACGAAGTACTCGACCGGGAAGCCGCGGGTGAACAGGTTGTGCAGGTATTCGTTGAACACCGCCGTATACAGCGGGTTGCCCTTGAACGAGCGACGCATGAAGAAGGCGCCGCCGCGGCGCAGCAGGCTGCCGATGACCGGCATGTTGAGGTTGATGCCGGCGGCGATGTGCGGTGGCGTCAGGCCGTTGCGGAACAGCAGGTAGGACAGCAGCAGATAGTCGATATGGCTGCGGTGGCAGGGCACGTAGATCACTTCATAGCCGCGCACGGCATCCTGCAGCGGCTCGATATGGTTGACGCGAATGCCGTCGTAGATCTTGTTCCAGAACCAGGACAACACCACCTCGAGAAAACGCACCGCGGTGTAGGCGTAGTCCGAGGCGATCTCGTTGCCGTAGCGCAGCGCCTTGGCCTCGGCCTTTTCGATGGAAATGTTCTCGCGCTCGGCCTCGTCGCGAATCGCCTGGCGCACCTGCGGGGCGTGTACCAGCCCCTTCACCAGGTTGCGCCGGTGCGACAGGTCGGGGCCGATCACCGCGGTCTTCTGGTTGCGGAAATGTACGCGCAGCATGCGGTGAACCATGCGCAGGGTGCGCTCGTGGCCCTTGTTCATCGCCACCAGCTCGTTGAGCTGGATCGGCGCGGAGAACTGCACGCGAGTCTTGCGCCCCAGCACCAGGATGCTGAGCAGCTTGCGCAGCCGTCCGGTAACCGCCCAGCTGTCGGCGAACAGCAGCTTCCAGGCGCTGGTCTCGCGGTTCGGCGACTGTCCCCAGAACACGCTGACCGGGACGATCTGCGCGTTTTCCACGGCGTTGTGCTCCAGCGCGCCGACCAGCCGCACCAGTGCCTGCGGTGCCACCAGCCGCGTGCGCCGGCCGAACCAGCTCGCCGCCGGGTTGAGGAAGAAGAACGCCGCCGGCTCGACATGCTCGCCTACCGCCACGTCGGCGACCGGCCGCGGCAACCCGGCCTTGCTGCACTCGGCGTCGAGTACCGCGAGGTCGCTCAGCGACGGCTGCTGCAGCACGTAGAACACCGGTTTGCTGCGATCCAGCTTGAGGGTGAAGGCGGACTGGTTGATCGTCTCCGAACGCACCCAGAAGTACAGCACGCGGCGCAGCAGGGAAAAGATCAGTCGGCGGATGGGGGAACGGGTCATACGGCAGATTCGGCTGTGGAAGGGGCGGGGCCCTAGAAGGCGGCAAGTGTGCCGCAAGCAGCGATGGCGGGCAAAAATGTCTCGCGGAAGGGGGAGCTCACGCACCGGCATCGCTTGTCGTCAATTCGCTTCAGCACATGCTTGGTCCGCTCTGCACCGGAGGAGCCAAGCCCCAGATTCGTATCGTAGGGTGGAAAACGCGCGAAGCGTTTTCCACCGAATCGTCAGGCAGCGGACAGTGAAGGAAGCGCGCTACCTCCCTCCATAAGTCGAAGCCATCTTTTCGAATTATTGTGTGTGTTGTGTGTATAGAGAGAGGCGCATAGAATACGCCCCAAGCGGCACGAACGGAGGCAAGGATGCGAAGTCGGGACGTAATAGAGCTGCTGGAGGCGGATGGCTGGTATGAAGTGGCCGTTAAAGGCAGTCACCATCAATTCAAGCACCCGACAAAGCCGGGACGAGTCACGGTGCCGCACCCCAAGTCGGAAATGGCAAAGGGTACGCTCCATAACATCATGAAAACGGCTGGCCTCAAGTGAGGCAGGCACATTCGGGCAGGGTGGCTATATGAAATTCCCCGTTGTTCTTCACAAGGATTCCAATAGCGATTACAGCGTGACGGTGCCGGATGTCCCGGGCTGCTTTTCGGCTGGAGAAACCATGTCCGAGGCGCTGGAGAACGTACGTGAATCCCTGTCGCTTCACTTCGAGGGATTGATTGCCGATGGCGCTCCGCTGCCGCAACCGCAGGAAGTGGATGTTCATGCCACGAATCCGGATTACGCCGGCGGCGTGTGGGCGTTGGTGGATTTCGATGTGACGCCTTTTCTGGGCAAGGCGGTGCGCTTCAATGCGACCTTGCCGGAGTACCTGTTGGCGCGGATCGATGTGTATGTCCAGACCCATCCGCAGCAGAAGAGCCGCTCAGGCTTCCTGGCCGATGCGGCGTTGAGGGTGTTGCAGCAATCTTGATAGCGGGCGCTGGGGAGGATTCGGTAATGCTTGCCGACCGGGGTGGCGCTCCAGCCTGTTTAACGCTTTGTTTTTATTGGATAAATCTTAGAGATTCGCCAGTTCGTAGGGTGGGCAACGGCGAAGCCTTGCCCA
>NZ_JADDIX010000005.1:0-8049 GCF_015070855.1 Pseudomonas lopnurensis | reverse complement strand
TTGCTGCGCGACAGCGCTGCGACGAAGACGCGCAGGCGCCTCCTACAAAAAGCGTCCGTAACTACAGAGGAGGACGAGCCTTATCTGACCGGCATTAGGTTCCTTTGGCCTTGGCTCCTACGTTTTCTGGCATTCGATCGCTTTGGCGGGGGGCTGGTCGTGATCCAACCCACCGATTCCCCGCAACCTCCCGCAATCCTTCCGCCATACTCGTGCAGTTGCATTCGTCACGGGGCTCTTCTTATAGTTCCGCCGGCATTTTTTGCAGGGCCTGGCTCGTGGCGTACGGGCGGCGTGCCAGGCCTCGAGCGTACTGGTGAGAGCGAATGATCGAATTAAAAAGTCTGACCAAGCGATTCGCCCAGCACACGGCAGTGGATGCGCTGTCATTCAGCGTCCAGCCGGGTGAGGTGCTGGGCTTTCTCGGCCCGAACGGCGCGGGCAAGTCCACCACCATGAAGATGCTGACCGGCTTTCTCGCGCCGACCTCCGGCACCGCCAGCATCCTCGGCCATGACATCCAGACCCAGACCCTGCAGGCCCAGCGGCAGATCGGCTATCTGCCCGAAGGGGCGCCCTGCTATGGCGACATGACGGTGCGCGGTTTTCTCGAGTTCATCGCCGAGGTGCGTGGTTTCCGCGGCACGGACAAGCGTCAGCGGGTGGAGGCCGCGGTCGCGCAGGTGGAGCTGGGGCAGGTGCTCGGACAGTCCATCGAGACGCTGTCCAAGGGCTTCAAGCGGCGCGCCGGCCTGGCCCAGGCGATCCTGCACGATCCCAAGGTGCTGATCCTCGACGAGCCCACCGACGGCCTCGACCCGAACCAGAAGCATCAGGTGCGCCAGCTGATACAGGGCCTGGCCCATGACAAGATCGTGATCATCTCCACCCATATCCTCGAGGAAGTCACGGCCGTATGCACCCGCGCGGTGGTGATCGCCGGCGGCAGGCTGGTGGCCGATGGCACGCCGCTGGAGCTGGAGAGCCGTTCGAAGTACCACCAGGCCGTCACCCTGGTCAGCGACGCTCCGCTGGACGACATCGCCCTGGCTGCGCTGCCGGGCGTGGCCGGCGTCGAGCTCAACGAGCGCGAGCACAGCCTGACCGTGCTGGCGCAGCCGGGCCAGGTGATCTTCCCGCAGGTCAATGCGCTGATCGGCCAGCAGGGCTGGGCGGTGAAGGAGCTGGACGTGGAGCGCGGCCGGCTGGACGAAGTGTTCCGTACTCTGACCCGCGGGGAGGCGCTATGAGCCAGTTGCCGGTGATCTTCAAGCGTGAGCTGGCCAGCTACTTCGCCACGCCGCTCGCCTATGTCTTCATCGTGATCTTCCTGGTGCTGTCCGGGGTGTTCACCTTCTACCTGGGCGGCTTCTACGAGCGTGGCCAGGCCGACCTCACGCCCTTCTTCAGCTTCCATACCTGGCTCTACCTGTTCCTGGTCCCGGCGATCGCCATGCGTCTGTGGGCCGAGGAGCGCAAGTCCGGGTCCATCGAACTGTTGATGACGCTGCCGATCACCCGCTTCGAGGCGGTAACCGGCAAGTTCCTCGCCGCCTGGGTGTTCGCCGGTATCGCACTGCTGCTGACCTTCCCGATGGTCGTCACCGTCAACTACCTGGGCGAGCCGGACAACGGCGTGATCGCCGCGGCCTATCTGGGCAGCTGGCTGCTGGCCGGGGCCTTCCTGGCGATCGGCTCGTGCATGTCGGCGCTGGCGAAGAACCAGGTGATCGCCTTCATCCTCTCGGTCGCGGTGTGCTTCCTGTTCATCGTCAGCGGATTGCCGATGGTGCTGGATGCCTTCGCCTGGGCGCCGCAGTGGCTGATCGATGCGGTGGCTTCGCTGAGCTTCCTGATCCGTTTCGATTCCATCAGCAAGGGGGTGATCGACCTGCGCGACCTGCTGTATTTCGTCACGCTGATCGTCGCCTGGCTGGCGGCCACCGCCGTGGTCGTCGACCTGAAGAAAGCCGCCTGAGGGAACGACATGAAACGAGTCATCTATTCCGGGGCCGGGCTGCTGCTGATCGCGCTGGCGTTCCTGGCCTTCAACATGGCGTCCAGCCTGCTGTTCACCAACGCCCGGCTGGACCTTACCGAGCAGAAGCTCTACACGGTTTCCGCAGGCACCGAGCGCATCCTCGCCGGCCTGCAGGAGCCACTGGAGCTGCACTTCTTCTATTCCGACGAGGCGGCCAAGGAGCTGGTGGCGCTGCGCAACTATGCGCGCCGCGTCGAGGAGATGCTCAAGGCCTACCAGCGTGCCTCCGGCGGCAAGCTCAAGTTGCATGTCATCGACCCGCAGCCGTTCTCCGAGGAGGAGGACCGCGCCGCCGAGTTCGGCCTGCAGGCGGTGCCGCTGAACCAGAGCGGCGACAAGGTCTACTTCGGCCTGGCCGGCACCAACGCCGAGGGCGCTACGCAGACGATCCCGTTCTTCCCGCTGGACCAGGAGGAGTTCCTCGAATACGAGATCAGCCGCCTGGTACAGAGCCTGGCGACGGCCGAGCTGCCGGTGGTCGGCGTGCTGTCCGGGCTGCAGCTGGCGGGTGGTTTCGACATGCGCACCCAGCAGGCGACGCCGCCATGGATGGTGCTGGAGGAAGTTCGCCAGCTGTTCCACATCGAGAGCCTCCGGCGCGACGTCGACATGATCCCGACCAACGTGTCGGTGCTGCTGCTGATCCATCCCAAGGAGCTGCCCGAGCAGACGCTGTACGCCATCGACCAGTTCGTCCTGCGCGGCGGCAAGCTGCTGCTGTTCCTCGACCCGTTCAGCGAGGCCGATCCAGGCATGGGCTTCGGCCCGGGCGAGTTCGACGAGCCGCGCGCGTCGGATCTCGAACCGCTGTTCAAGGCCTGGGGCGTGCGCATGGTGCCCGAGAAGGTGATCGCCGATGCGTCCTACGCGATGTCCGTGGGAATGGGCGCCGAGCGCCGCCCGGTGCGGCATGCCGGCTGGCTGAGCCTGCCGCAGGCGGCCATGGACCGGGACGACGTCACCACCGCGGCGCTGGAAAATCTCACCATCGCCAGCGGCGGCATCCTCGAACCGCTGGAGAACGCCACGACGCGCTTCACGCCGCTGCTGCGCAGCTCCGGCTATGCGATGCCGGTCGATGCCCAGCGTTTCGCCACGCTGGACGACCCGGAGACGCTGCTGCGCGGCCTGGAGCCCACCGGCGAGCGCTACGTGCTGGCGGCGCGCATCCAGGGGGCGGCGCAGACGGCCTTTCCGGAGGGCATCGAAGGCCGCGAGGACGGCATCAAGGAAAGCCGGAACATCAACGTGATCGCCGTGGCCGATAGCGACATGCTCAGCGACCGCATGTGGGTACAGGTGCAGGACTTCTTCGGCCAGCGCGTTCCGCAGCCGTGGGCGGACAACGGCGCCTTCGTGATCAACGCGCTGGACAACCTCTCGGGCACGGATGCGCTGATCAGCGTGCGTTCGCGTGGCCGCTTCACCCGCCCGTTCGTGGTGGTCGAGGCGCTGCAGCGCCAGGCCGAGAACCGCTTCCGCGAGAAGGAAGAGGTGCTGCAGCAGCGCCTGGCCGATACCGAGCAGCAGCTGGCCGAACTGCAGGGCCCCGACCCCGAGCAGGCGCTGGAGCTGAGCGCCGAGCAGGAGCAGGCGCTGCGGCAGTTCCTGCAGGAGAAGGTGCGCATCCGCAAGGAACTGCGCGAGGTGCGCTACCAGCTCAATGCCGACATCGAGGCGCTGGGGCGGACGCTGAAGTTCGCCAATATCGCCCTGGTGCCGTTGCTGCTGACCCTGGCGGTGCTGGCGCTGTGGCTGTGGCGGCGGCGCAAGGTGGCCTGATGGGCGAACCCCGTGCCGGCGCCGTTCGGTGCGGGAGAAGCCGTTGGCAAAGCGCTAACGAAAAAGAGGCTGACAGCGATTTTGGTTGTTTTATACTCCGGCGACGGTCGGTTCCAACCGCAACGTCCCGCCGCCTGGCAGCGGACGGCGCGGGGGCCAAACCGTCGAACTCCTCTTTCCGAGGAATAACAAAAAGCGAGTTGGAGAAGTGGTAATGGCTGAACGCGAGACCGGAACCGTCAAGTGGTTCAACGATGCTAAAGGCTATGGATTCATTCAGCGCGGTAACGGTGCGGACGTCTTCGTGCATTACCGCGCGATTCGCGGCGAAGGGCACCGCTCCCTGGCCGAGGGCCAGCAGGTGGAGTTTTCGGTGATCCAGGGCCAGAAAGGCCTGCAGGCCGAAGACGTCTCGGGACTCTGACGAGACGGCAAAGCCCCGTCCTCGAGACCTAATGCCGTTCGATTGAGCGCCGGGACACGGCATCTCCCCTCTCCCTTGATGGGAGAGGGGACTTACGTGCCCAACTGGCAGTTAAGTGAGCAGCATTACGTCCTCGAGACGGGCTTTCTCTTGTGTCTCAACGCTCGGCGATTGCCCGCACGGTTTCTTTTTTGGCCTTTGGCAGGGGTAGCGGTTTTTTCTTGCTGCCGCGCCAGGCGAGCCCCGACGGCCTAAAAGCATCGCCCCGGGGGCGGGCCTCCCACAAAAGCGGCCTGTGCACGCCGAACCACTGGAGGCGGCCCCATACTGGCTTCCAGCTTCCAGCTTCCAGCTTCCAGCTTCCAGCTTCCAGCTCCCAGTCTTCAGCCCGTCCGCCAGACGATCTCCTGCTCGCCATCCTCGCTGATACGAATCCAGCGGTCGGCTTCTTCGTCGGCTTCTTCTTCCTGCCAGCCGCCCGGTGCGCAGCGGATCTCCACGCCCAGCGCCTGGTGGGCCGCGCGGGCGCAGGCGAGGTCGTCCTCCCAGGGCGTGGCGTCGCTCTCCAGTAGCAGGCAATGCCACTTGCCCACTGCCTTCGGCAGCCAGGTCAGCGGAATCCCGGCGGCGTTGCACTTGAAGGTCTGACCTTTCTGCTGCCAGGGGGAGCAAGGGCCGAGGGCCTGTTCCAGCCATTCACCAACGGCCTGCTGGCTGGCGTCCCTGAGGTAGATCTCGATGTCCGGTTGACGCATGGGGCGGCTGCCTTCTGGTGGTGTGTCGGGACCTGCCGGTCCGTAACGAGTCAATGATCGAATGGATTTTGGCCGGAGCCGAACGGAAGTATCGCCAGCAAGCTGGCTCCTGCACGTTCACCGCCCATCATCTGTGTCGTGATGCTGGGGAGGCCTCGATATCAAATGCATCTTCCTTCGTGGAGCACGGCATGCGTGCGAAGCTTGCACCCACCTATTCGCGGGCACGGCCCGTTCCTACAAAGGCGACCTAGGCGTCGCGCTGAATCCAGTCGTAGCGTATCGCAACCCGCACGCTGAGGGGCGTGTCGATCACCGCGGCGCGGCGCTCGGCGCTGGCGCGCCAGCCATGCGGGGTCATGGCCAGCAGGTCGGCGCGGGCCTGGGCGTCGTCCAGTTGCAGCTCGAAGCCGAGGGTTTCGCTGTGGGCGAGGCGCATGCCGTCCGGGATCAGCGACAGGTGTTTCTGGTCGTCGTAATCGCGTACCTCGTCGTAGAGCCGCGCACGCAGCTCCCACAGGTGCTCGCGGGTCGGGCCCATGCGCAGCAGGCCACCGCCGGGCGCGAGCAGGCGCCGGGCTTCCTGCCAGTCCAACGGGCTGAACACGCTGGCCAGCAGGTTGCAGCTGGCATCGGCCAGGGGTACGCGAGCCATGCTCGCGACCAGCCATTGCAGCTGCGGCGCACGTTTGCAGGCGCGCTTGACCGCCTCGCGGGAGATGTCCAGCGCATGGCCTTCGGCATCCGGCAGCGCCTGGGCGAGCTGCGCGGTGTAGTAACCCTCGCCGCAACCGATGTCCAGCCAGCGCTGCGGCGCGCGTTCGGCGGCCAGCTCGGCCAGGCGCCTGGCCAGCGGTGCATAGTGGCCGCCATCGAGAAAGCGCCGGCGGGCCTCGACCATGGCCTGGTTGTCGCCGGGGGCGCGGCTGTTCTTGTGCTGCACCGGCAGCAGGTTCAGATAGCCCTGGCGCGCACGATCGAAACGGTGGTTGGCCGGGCAGGCGACACCGTTTTCGACCGGGCTCAACGGCGCCTGGCAGATCGGGCAGATCAACATGCGAGCAGGTTCACCAGGGTCTGGTAGTAGATGTCGGTCAGCAGGTCGAGATCGCTGGCGAGGATGTGCTCGTCGACCTGGTGGATGGTGGCGTTGACCGGGCCGAGTTCCACCACCTGGGTACCGAGGGTGGCGATGAAGCGGCCATCCGAGGTGCCGCCACTGGTGGATGGCGTGGTTTCGCGGCCAGTGACGCTGCGGATCGCCTTGGCCACGCCGTCGAGCAGCGCGCCCGGCTCGGTGAGGAAGGGCAGGCCGGACAGCGCCCAGTCGACGCTCCAGTCCAGACCGTGCCTGTCGAGGATTGCCGCGGTGCGCTGCTGCAACTGCTCGACGGTGGATTCGGTGGAGAAACGGAAGTTGAACACCGCCTCCAGCGTGCCGGGAATCACGTTGGTCGCACCAGTACCGGCATTCAGGTTGGAGATCTGGAAGCTGGTCGGCGGGAAGAAGGCGTTGCCGTCGTCCCAGTGCTCGGCGGCGAGTTCGGCCAATGCCGGCGCGGCGAGGTGGATCGGGTTCTTCGCCAGGTGCGGATAGGCCACGTGGCCCTGCTGGCCGCGCACCGTGAGCGTGCCGCCGAGCGAGCCGCGGCGACCGTTCTTCACCACGTCGCCGACCAGCGTGGTACTCGACGGCTCGCCGACGATGCACCAGTCCAGGCGCTGGCCGCGTTCGCGCAGGCGCTCGACGACGGCCTTGGTGCCGTGGTGCGCCGGACCTTCCTCGTCGCTGGTGATGAGAAAGGCGATCCGGCCCTTGTGATCGGAGTGATCGGCGGTGAAGCGCTCCACCGCGACGACCATGGCGGCGAGGCTGCCTTTCATGTCCGCCGCACCACGGCCATGGAGCATGCCCTGTTCGTCGATGCGCGCGGAGAACGGCGGGTTCTGCCAGGCCTGCAACGGGCCGGTCGGGACCACGTCGGTATGCCCGGCGAAGCACAGCACCGGGCCTTCGCTGCCACGGATTGCCCAGAAGTTTTCCACGTCCTCGATAGGCATCGGTTCGACGGCGAAACCGCAGGCGGCGAGACGCTCGCTCATGAGCTGCTGGCAGCCTTCGTCCAGCGGCGTGACCGATGGACGATTGATCAGCTCGCAGGCGAGTTCGAGCGTAGGGGAGAGGGCGGGGGCGGTCATCTCGGCTCCGGTACGGCGGGAAAGGGCGCCATATTAAAGCAAAGCGCAGGGCTCCGGTGACGGCCGGCTGCTGTGGTCGTCATGCGAGGAGGTCTTATAATCGCCAGGTTTTTTCGGGGAGCAGGCATGACTATCGATGATCAGCGTTTCGGCGGCATAGCCCGCCTGTATGGCCGGCTCGGCCTCGAGCGGCTGATGGTTGCCCACGTGGCGGTGGTCGGTATCGGCGGGGTGGGTTCCTGGGCGGCCGAGGCCCTGGCGCGCAGTGGGGTCGGCGAGATCAGCCTGTTCGACCTGGACGATGTCTGCATCACCAACACCAACCGGCAGATCCATGCGCTGGAGGGCGCGGTGGGCAAGCCCAAGGTGGACGAAATGGCCGCGCGTATCCGCGCCATCAACCCGGCCTGCCGGGTTCACGCCGTGCCCGATTTCGTGACCCGTGACACCATGGCCGACTACATCACCGAGGCGCTGGATTGCGTGGTCGACTGCATCGACAGCGTCGCCGCCAAGGCCGCGCTGATCGCCTGGTGCAAGCGCCGCAAGATCCAGATCATCGCCACCGGCGGTGCCGGCGGGCAGATCGACCCGACGCAGATCCAGGTCGCGGATCTCAACAAGACCTACAACGACCCGCTGGCAGCCAAGGTGCGCTCGACGCTGCGCCGCGACTACAACTTCTCCCGCACGCCGGGGCGCAGCTACAGCGTGCCCTGCGTGTTCTCCACCGAGCAGTTGCGCTATCCGAAGCCGGACGGCGGCGTCTGCCAGAGCAAGAGTTTCGTCGGCGAGGGCGTCAAGCTCGACTGCGCCGGCGGCTTTGGCGCGGTGACCATGGTCACCGC
>NZ_JADDIX010000049.1 GCF_015070855.1 Pseudomonas lopnurensis | reverse complement strand
TTGCTGGTTGTCGGGGTCGCTGAGCACGATCATCTGTCCGGCCTTCACCTGGCTCAGGTTCGGGTTCAGGGCTTTGAATTTTTCGATGACGGCGGGCCTGGGCGAAGTGAATAACTGCGCCTCCAGTTTCTCGAGGGTGGTGCTCCTGGGCACGATGTAGAAGCCCGGCTCCTGTGGCTGGGCCTTCGCGATGGGCTCGGCTTCAGGTAGCGGAGATTTCGGCTGGTGCGAGCGCTCCGTGTGGAAACTGTCCACCCAGCCCTTGCCGGTGATATGTGCATACTTGCCGAAGGTGTCATTGCTCAGCGGACTGAAAGGGCTATCCACGACGAGCAGCCAGTCGCCGCGCTCCACGGCGGCGAGGATGAGCTGCCTGTTTGCGCCGCAGGATCGGCTCAGTTCACTGAGGCCCGGTATCTCGTAGTGCCGATAGGCCAGTTCGTTGTCAACCCTGGGCACCGCGAAGAACGGCGCTTCGATGTTTCTCAAACTGATGCCGTTACGATGCTCGCGACGAATCAGACGCATGACGAATCCTCCTTGAATGTCTGGACAACGTACGATCTTTAACAGAGGAGGGCATCGTTTTCGAGGTTGTCGATGGGGAACTGCTAGTCAGTTGACATACTTTCGGTCACAGGGCTGCTGGAAAAAGGAGCTCGATCGGCAGGCCTGACCTGCTCTTCTAGAGTAAGTTGACCCCCAGAACGGATTCGCTGTCAGCCGACAGCTCGACGCAATGCCTCGATTTCTTGAATGAACTGCTCCTTGTCACGCGGCGAGATCATGACTGTCGAGCCACGACCATAATCTATGCGCAACCTGTCGAGCGACAGCGCCGGGCTGGAAAGTGGATTGGCGGTCGGGGTGATGCTGGTGATGTCTGCGAGTGGAACTCGCCATGCGAATGGGCCGCTCTTGATACGCAAATGCGTGGCCTCGAGGATGTAGCGGGTGCCAAACAGAAGCCACAGGGGCAAACCGGTGCCGAGGCCCATGGTCGGCAGAGCCAGCCACCACGCGGCAGGCGCGCCGGCCGCGACGATATCGACGCTCGCCCAGGCGCAGACAGCCATCGAGCATACGAGGGCGACAGCAAGCCACCAGTCGATTTTCGATGGGTAGACCGTTTGCATAACGTTCCTCTCGAACCACGTAGGGTTGCAACCCGCCATTGGGCGTCGGCTATGTGCAATGCCTCGCGGGTATCACCCGCCCTACGGCTGGATGAGTCGATAACTCATTCGTCCGCGCTGCTGGCGTGGGTTGCCGCCAGGCATTTCAAGCGGTGCGGGCCGATTTGCCAACTGTCGTCTTCGGCCTGGTATTCGGCCTCCATCACGCTGTTGTAGCTGAAGTGCCAGCGTTTGCGCTCGCGTCCATCGAGTGCTTCCAGGGTTACGACGATTTCGTCGCTTTCGAACGGCTCGTCCGCTTCGGCAGCGGCATCGGCCCGGTCGAGCAGGGCGTCGTCGAGCCTGAATTCGAAAGCGTGCAGGTCGTCGATTATCAGCATGTCGGCAGCTTCGAGTTCGTCCAGCAGGTAGGGTGTGTCAGTCATGGGGATCGCCTGTTGGTGAGGAGGGCGGGTATTGTGCGGATCTGGACGGGCAGAGGTCGAGAGACGGGCGAATGGCCGGAAACGATCTGCTCAGGCCGGCGACGGACTCAGAACCCGGGCTGCGACGTGCCACAGGCTGATGGCCAGGGAGCAGCCTGTTACTGCCGGAGGCCCGAAAGCCATCTTGCGTCCTTTCCCGATAGTCCGTTTCGGCGTCAAGGCCCAAGGCCAGTTGGACGCATGTCACGCGTGCTCCCAGTGGTTTTTCGGTGAATAAAGCAAGAGCCGAAGTAAGAAATCAGCAAGCCGAGCGATAGCTGAACCGAAATATTAATGTAGCCTGCTGTTTCAAGTTTTCGCACTGTTTCTATAGTGATGCCTTGGCGTGCTGCCTGCGTTGCCTTCATGTATTGCTTTGTTGGCTCTTCAATATCTTTGCGGTAACTGCTAATGGCCATTGTTTTGAATGAGTACTCCTTTTATGCCTTGGTCGTAAGGCTGGAAAGAGTCGTGTAGACAATCCAAAGCGCTATTAGAAAGAACGTTGTCTTGAGTTTTCTTTTTGTGGGGAGCCAGAGGCTCATTCAAGCATCCTTACGTATAATGGTTAAGCTAGCAGGCGAGTAAAGGCGTCGTAGCTTTTGCGGGCCAGCGAACGAAGTGAGCGATTTGAGCGCATTGTTAGGCCGAGAAACTGAGCCGAGCGCGAATGCTGCAGGCACACTTATGCAGGCCGCAACGGCTTTCCCGGCGGCGCGATAGATTGGGTCGAAAACTCAATTGCATGTTATTTGAATGACGTACGAGCTTCTCTGGACGTATTGCTTCCATTGTTTTAGCGCCATTGCCTAACGTTTGCTAAGGGGGCCGGTTTTAGCTAGTTCCGAGCGAGCGAAGCGAACTATTTTGGCCAATTGTTAGACGAATAACGCGAGATTCTCGTTTGGCTTTGTGTATTTGCTGTTGACTTGTTAAGGAAAAATTGTGTTCTGCAGTGCGGGCATATATTTGCGTCGCGCTGTGCGCTTTCTTTGCACTGTGGGCAGCGCTTCAGTATTGATGCAAGTAGTGAGTGTGGTAAGGAAATAATAAAAATAAGAGTGCCGTATATCCACCAGATAAAGAAACGGCGACCTTTGAACGCTGCAATTATGGCCGGGATAAGACCTAGAATTAATGCAATGAAAAGATCATGAGATTTCCTGTGTTTGGCTGCGTTTTTCGATTGGTTTGCTTTGCCTAACGTTTGGTTAAGGGGCGGGCTTTAGCCCGTCCAAGTGAGCGAGGCGAACGATTTGAACCACTAGTTAGCAGGCACTCTACAGGTACTGTTCAATTTCACTTCGCATTTTTACGTTGAGAGATACAGGGCCGTTTGCTGTTTCCCGAATAACAAACTTTCTAGCTATCAAGGACTCTAGTGATGACTCAAAGGTCAATACGTTTTGACAGAAATGGTTTTTTAATGTGCTCTGGGCAACCGGTTTTTTACCCCAGAAATGCTTGGTGTGAAGCTTTAATAATATTTGTCTGGCTCCGACGTCAATATCCATTTTGCTGGAGAAGCCGATAATTGATTCGTCAAAATTTTCGAGAATTTTGTCGTAACTATCTATTCCGAAGTAATGGCTGTGAGTTTTTCTTACTGTGGCCACCTTGGATGACCCGATAAGAACCACTTCATAGCTTTTTTCAACGGGGAAATTTTTCTCATACTTGACATATGCTGCAATTGCTTCGTCAGGACTTCTTCCAACTATGTCCCACGACACGAAAGCACCGGTATTCCAGTCAAACACAATTATCCAATTGTTGATCGGGGCCGGATTTCTAGATTCCTTTTCGGTGAGGACTTTAATGATGTCTTCATTTACGTAGCTATCAAAAACTCGCCCCCTGTCCGATGCCTCTATGATTTTCTCACTCGCTTCTCTGAGTCGATCTATTTCTAGGCGATGCTGTGCGGAGGGTTCGCGTCCAGACTCTATCTCGTAAAAAGCATTAGAAAGACTTTTGAAATACTTAATTACTGATGGATCGCCTTCGCCCTCTTTGAGGTGGTAGCCGTAAATTACAGATGTTCTTTCTATGCTCTCTGCCCAGTAGTGCTGGATTCTACTTCTTATTTGTAGCTCTAGTTTGTAACCGGATCTGGATAGCAATATATGTAGTGCTCTGTATCCTGTGTCATCTCTGCCTTTTGGGCGATAGTCAGTAACTCTTTCAATTGAAATGGTTTTCTGTGATTCAACCTTGGTCTCAAGGAAGGCCAGAAGCTGATCCACATCTGAGTTCTTTTCGACAATTATCCGGCATCCTCCGATGTCTTGGAGTTGCGTTAGGCGAACGCTTAGTCGGTTCAGCTTTCGTATTATTTGTGGCTTTCTCTTTAAACGCTGGGCTATGTAGTAGTCTGTCTTATATCCGGTTAGCCAATTCTGCAATTCCAATGTTGTTTCTGAAAGCGGTTGCAGATGTGCCTTTCGGTACTGATCGAATACATCCTCTAGCTCAATCAAATCTTCAATTGTTTGGAATTGATCTTTTGCGAAAGCTACGCCAGCCTTATCAATTTTTGATTTTGAAGGAATCACGAAAACTCCATGTGGTTGCTAACGTTTGGTTAAGGGGCGGGCTTTAGCCCGTCCCAGTGAGCGTGGCGAGAGACTTGAACCGCTTGTTAGGCTTGTTGTGCACATGGCTTAAAGTCAGCCAATTTAAAAATTGTCTTTTCTTCTAGGAACGCCTCAATTTCTTCGATGCTCTCGAACTCTTGTTGTTTGGTTTCCGAGGCAGAATTGTTAATTGTGATCATGTATCCATTGCTGGTTTTTTCTAACCTAGCGTGAATTTCAAAGGGCCTTCCAACTTCATCTGTGCAAATTGTTGCGGCTAAAGGACATCTGGATATTTGCTGACAAACTTTTTCTTTGAGCGATATTTTTTTCGAGCGAACCTCGCTTGCCTTAAGCATTCCAGCAATGCCAACGGCAATCATGACGATTACCTGCCAGCCGTAACCACTTCGGGGGCTGCTTCCTTGTTTGGTACTGAGCCAGTCCAGTATGGGATGCAAAATCTCAAACATTATTAAGCCTAACGTTTGGTTAAGGGGCGGGCTTTAGCCCGTCCCACTGAGCGGAGCGAGCGATTTGAACCATTTGTTATACATGCAACACAACTTGGCCAGATTTCTTTGCTTCCCAGTATGCTTCTCTGACTTCTTTTGCGAGGTTCCTTCCTAGCAAAGTATTTGCTCCTGAAATAAGCCCATCGCAAACAAGCTGATTGGGAAAGGGTAGCAGCGCTGTTTTGATAATGCTGTAATCATGCACCAGATTTTTCAGAGGCGAAGTCAGGGCGGTAGCTTGATAAAAAATTCCGGTATCTAGTTTTTTGAAGATATAACCGCTCTTGTATTTTTTAAGATAAATAAATTCACCATACACCGCGGATTTTAGTGATTCTGCAAAATCTATTTCTGCTGCTTTTGTTAAGGCGCTGCTGAAGCAAGCTCTGTCATCATAGAGTTTTGAGCGTGCAGCCACATACTCTTTAATGTCGCTAGGAGGCTGCCCTGAATTTATGTGCGTCAGTATGGCTTTGTACTTTAACAAGAATTCAGAGGCTAGTTCTGGCTTTAGAAGCATTCAACACCTTTCTGGCTGCATGTATAATGTTTGGTTAAGGGGCCGGCTTTAGCCGGTCCCGAGTGAGCGAAGCGAACGATTTGAGCCAGTTGTTAGGCCTGTCTGGCCCAATACGGTAGTCGCTGCAACGCAGGAGAATTTCCAAATCACCAAATTAAAAGGGCCCATCAAAGACGGCCCTTTTAATTTGCATGCCTCCAACTGCTTAGAAACGAGGCTTGAAGCTTGGAAGACCATTTGCTTCGCGCCATTTCTTTACAGTTTCAGTGATGCCTTCGTTTGAGTTGTCTGCACCAGCTTCCGGATAATATATCAAGTCAGTGCCGTCAGGGTGCTCTGTAAGCAGCCTGAATTGCTCAAGCAGTTCGCCCAGTACTTCGTCAGATGCGCTCTTGTTCGCAGCACGAATCTCTTGAAGAAATTGAATAAACTGCGCTTCGGTGTAGTCAGAAATTCTCTTTTTCATGGACTATTTCCGGTGAATATCTATGTGATTTCGAGGGGTGTTTGCACGAAGATTATCTACATTATATACAGCCCCACCGTCAGCAATTCGCTCAACGTGATGCAGTTCGAATGTACCTCTTTTCCCTACAGCATCTTTATCACGAGTAGCAGGTGCGTAGCCTGACTGTATGCGCTCCAGGTTGTCTTGATTGAATTGACGGCTTAACTCAGGATCGTTCCCAACCTCAATCCAAAATGCCTTTCTGAATGCATCGAAACTCGAAAATTCACGCCCCCTGAGCTTATCGGCAATCTTCGTCGGGATCGGTGCTCCCAGACCTGACCTGGCATGATCGAGCCAAACGCCTACTACATCCTGTCCAACACCACTAACCACGCCCGGCCCATTGCGTACGCTCAGCGAAAGATAGATCGGCAGGATGCCGGTCTCCACCGGGAACCAGATGATCGCGTCCCGGTAATCTGGTGGTGGCTCCGGGTTGACCAGGATCTGTTTCGCTTGCCGGACTTCAGGGAAAACGAAGTGGGTCGGTTTGTGTTCTACGCCTTCCAGCGCTGGAATCCCCAGCACCTTGTTCGGCTCGGCTGCCGGTGTCCAGATCAGCTCAATCCCTTCTCCTAAGTCTGCGACAAACTGCTCACCACGTGCGATAGCGGCAATCACCGGGACGCCCTTCCAGGCAGGGTTGTTGCCCGTGTAGAAGCCATAGGTGCTAACGGCTCCATTGGGCAGATATTTGACATTGATCCTCACGCCGGTATTGGCGGTGCTCAGGTCAGCGTACTGCTCAGCTGTGTAGAACAGGTCATCGCCAGCTGTGGCATTTGGGAGCAGCATGGCCACGGTGCCAACTATCCCACCGGCAACCACCCCAGCGCCGACCGTCAGCTCAGCCAGGCCAAGCGACAACGCCCCCTGGCCTAGCCTTGAGGCAACAGCTAGGCTCGACGCAGAGTTGCCAATCAGTTTTAGGGACGTGCCACCTGAAGCTATCGCCTCGCCGGTTCCAAGTACCGCAAACGTGCCGTAGCTACTCAGCGGGTCGAGAGGGGCCTTGTCGGCGTAGCAGGTATGGCCAGCAGGTATGTTGCATGATTTAGCGAAGATGAAGTCTGTACGGGGCGGCGGTGGCTGATTCTGTTTGCGCTGCCGCTCTTCGTACTCCCTGTACCGCTTGTCTTCCAGATCACGGCGTCTAGCAGCCTCTTCATCTGACTTGCGACGAGCAGCATCCTGTACGCGGATTTCGTCGTCGGTCATGTCTTTAAAGTAGCTATAGCTGCCGACCCCGCCGTGACCCTGCACCCATTTCTGAGGTCTTTTCATGCGCGTCCTTGTCTGTGCGGGATGCACCCGCGTCCTTGATTTTTCGGGACTATAAAGTACCAATTTTTTGACGCAAAGAAATGATTAGATCGACAAATCCAGAAAAGAAAAGGCTGACGCCGCCAAGCTGGAAGGTGAGCGCGGTAAGTTATTTGTGACGTTGCTCGGCATAAACCAATTCCTTTTGATAATGCCAATAACTAAGGTGCTTATTGGCGACGCGGTGTTGCGGGTAAACCAACCGGAGAGAAACTTCCGGAGGCTGCCTAACGTTTGGTTAAGGGGCCGGCTTTAGCCGGTCCCGAGTGAGCGGAGCGAACGACTTGAACCAGTTGTTAGAGCGGTTCGCAGGCATAATTATTGTTCTATTTCTTTTCGTGCTTCAGGGTTTAAGGAAAGTTTTACAAGTTCTAGGCTGCTAAGCCCTGAGTTACTGAGACCAATGTCTTCTCGTATGGCTGAGTAGAGTGAATTAACTGCGCGAAATAGTTTCTTTGTGTCGCCACTGCCGGAAACACTTTCAAAATATATTTGTGCTTTTATGACCTTTGGCGAACCCCAAAGCAAGAGGTCTGATTTGAATTTGAATGCAAAATGTACCAGTTCTTGCGGGTCAACCTCTTTTAGTGAGAGGTTTTTATTCGATGCCCCCATCATTCTGCTGATGATATCGATGAAGCCTTGATATATTTCGACTTTTTTAAGTCTATGGGCTTCATCGGCAGAGCGCTTGCGTTCATGAGCTTGACTTATTAGAACTGCTGATATGCCAACCAGTATTGTGGCCATGGCACCAATTATGGCGGCTGTTATCTCTGGGCTGGCGGCAGTGAGTGCGTTTAAAAATTCTTTAATAAGCGCCCATGAGCCATATCCGATTGCTCCAGCTACAGTAATCCCTATAAGTAATTGCAATAATTTCAGTATTTTTGATTTCATGGGCTCTAGCTCTAACGTTTGGTTAAGGGGCGGGCTTTAGCCCGTCCCAGCGAGCGGAGCGAGCAATTTGAACCAGTTGTTATGCGGCTACAGCACCCGATTAACAATGAACGGTAAAAATATCTCATCCTCATTTTCTTGAAGATCAACGCCAACACGGCAGTCGAGTGTTAGTTTATAGCTACCGTCTGGAAAGTGAATAACTTTCCGTCCGGATTCATCCCTGATTTTTAGCATTTCAATTGCCTGGCGCGGGATCTTACCGAACAATTGGTCAAGTATTATTTCATCGAAATCAAGCGATATGGCGTAGGTGTCACCGCCTTCGATTTTTGTTCCCGTTGCCGTCGTAAACATGTCGGGATCAAGTTGCGCAATGAATCCAAAAGGTATGTCGGGAAATATAATGCTGTTAAAGTCCTGGAAGCCCAGTCTTTTGAGGTGCAGGCCAAGATCTTTCGCCAGTTTAAATTCAGTATTTAGGGCGTTTTTTGGTGCGAGATATTTTGCAAGATTATCAAAGTAAAATGGTAGTAATTCCATTTTAAAATGAAGCAACGGTTTCTCTTTGCTGATGTGGAAAAGCACAAGCTCTCTACCGTTGCACAAGGCAAATAAAGGAACTCTTATTTCGCTATGTATGGCGTAAGAATATGCCTGCTCAACGTGTTTCCCAGATAAAATATTCTCGCTTGGTCCCTTCGCTTCAAGCACCCAAGCATACCTATCTTCCACCTCAATCAAATAATCAGGTATGCAAGTTATATTTTTTCTAGCGCTGCCAACGGAAACGAAGGGATGTTCCAATCCTTTGCTTCGTATTATTTTGTGGGGCTTTTTAACTCCATACCCTAAAGCTTTAAGTATCGGGGTAATTACTTCCTCACGAACCGAGTCTTCCTTAAAGTCTGGATCGTTCAATACTTGGAGGTCAAAGCCCTCAATGGGGTTAAAAGCTTTCTCGAATTTCAAGAATGATTCTCCGAGCTAGAAATCGCATAACGTTTGGTTAAGGGGCGGGCTTTAGCCCGTCCCAGTGAGCGAAGCGAACGGTTTGAACCAGTTGTTAGACATTGTGCTCGGATTGGTTTTCGAGTTCATGTAAATGACGAAGGCCTTCCCTTCGGAAGAGGTGGCCCAAGATGAATGCTGCAGACAGCATTACGAGTAAAATAATTTGGGTTCCACCAGAAATTGATGCTGCAATTTCAAGGAAAGATATATTTGAGGACTCACCGTCGAAGGCGCTCTTAAAGATCACGCTAATTGGTGCAATTGTGACTAAGAGAATGATTGCTTTGAAAATTGATACGCCAACTTCAATCAAGGTTTTTGCAAAGGCTTCTCTTGCCTTGGGGTTTAGGTTTTCGGGCTTCATAGTCGTTCCTTGTTGAAACTCGGTAGTTCTAGGGTGTTGGTCTAACTACTATTCGACCCCAATTGGTGTGAACAAACGCACCAAATGGTGTGTAATCTTCCCTTGCCTATTCCATGAAAGCCTACGTCTCGCTACGCTCTGGAAGTTCTTCTCTCTGGCACAAGGAACGTTATGCACCATGGACGGCAAGCCCAAATTGCTGGATCGGCTTCGTGAGCAGATCCGTCTTCGTCATTATTCCATTCGGACCGAAACCGCTTATGTCTACTGGGTTCGGGCTTTCATTCGTTTTCACCGTATGCGCCATCCCGAGGAGATGGGCGCTGTGGAGGTTGAGCAGTTCCTTTCGCATTTGGCCGTGTCGCGCAATGTCTCGGCGTCGACGCAGAACCAGGCGCTGGCTGGACTGTTGTTTCTGTACAAGCACGTATTGGCAACGCCGTTGCCCTGGCTCGATGAAGTGGTTCGAGCGAGGAAACCGGAGCGTCTGCCGGTTGTACTTTCGGTTGAGGAGACGCGCCGGCTGTTGGTTTGCTTCGACGGGGAGGTCGGGCTGGTCGTTAACCTGCTCTACGGCTCCGGGTTGCGGCTGATGGAGGCGGTACGTTTGCGAGTCAAGGACGTGGACTTCGCACGTCGGGAAATCATGGTCAGAGACGGCAAGGGCATGAAGGATCGCGTCACTCTGTTGCCCGACGCCCTGGTCCCACGTCTCCAATTGCATC
Source organism: Pseudomonas lopnurensis (assembly GCF_015070855.1). Taxonomy (GTDB): domain Bacteria; phylum Pseudomonadota; class Gammaproteobacteria; order Pseudomonadales; family Pseudomonadaceae; genus Stutzerimonas; species Stutzerimonas lopnurensis. The sequence continues at coordinate 41,165 of NZ_JADDIX010000049.1, read as the reverse complement.
TGGAACTGGTGCGTGCCAGCCATCGAGCGGATCTCGCACAAGGGTATGGCGACGTCTACTTGCCTTTTGCGTTGGCTCGCAAGTACCCGAATGCGCCCCGGGATTGGGGGTGGCAGTACGTATTCCCGGCGGCACGGTTGTCCATTGACCCACGTTCCGGAGCCCGCCGACGTCATCACCCGGATGAAAAGCGGGTGCAGCGGGCGTTCAAGCGTGCGGTGGCAGAGGCGGCGATCGACAAGCCGGCCACGCCGCATACGCTGCGGCACTGTTTTGCCACGCATCTTCTTGAGAGCGGCCAGGACATTCGCACGGTGCAGGAGTTGCTTGGGCACGCGGACGTGAAGACGACGATGATCTACACGCACGTGCTCAATCGAGGGGGCTACGGGGTGCGCAGTCCGCTGGATCGCTGATGGGGATTGTCCGGGCGCGGTGAAGAGAGGGGAAGGCACGTCCTTGCTCGCCGTTGTCTGTCCGTTACTCGGTGGAGCTTAATCCTGCGGGCGAGACAAAGGGAAGGCCAATGGCCATCTTTCCGGGCTATGGGGCCTCTTCGCGAGCAAGCTCGCTCCTACGGTGCGGGCAGGAGACGAGGTGTGGTGGAGGCTGGCTGGTTCGCGAGCAGGCTCGCTCCTACGGTGCGGCAGGGGGCGAGGCGTGACGGGGGCTGGCTGGTTCGCGAGCAAGCTCGCTCCTACGGTGCGGTAGGGGGCGAGGCGTGACGGGGGCTGGCTGGTTCGCGAGCAAGCTCGCTCCTACGGTGCGGCAGGGGGCGAGGTGTGGTGGAGGCTGGCTGGTTCGCGAGCAGGCTCGCTCCTACGGTGCGGCAGGGGGCGAGGCGTGACGGGGGCTGGCTGGTTCGCGAGCAAGCTCGCTCCTACAGGAGCGAGTGGGGTGGCCGGCCAGGCGGTGGGCTTGGCCGGTGGGGGTGGGGTCAGGCGTCGTAGCCGAGGTTGGGCGCGAGCCAGCGTTCGCTGACGTTGATGTCCTGGCCCTTGCGGGTGGTGTAGCTCTCCACCTGGTCGCGATCGATCTTGCCGACCGCGAAGTACTGCGCTTCCGGGTGGGCGAAATACCAGCCGCTGACCGCCGCGGTAGGCAGCATGGCGTAGTGCTCGGTGAGCGTGACCTGGCTGATGCCGTCGGCATCGAGCAGCTGGAACAGCGTGCCTTTTTCGGTGTGGTCCGGGCAGGCCGGGTAGCCGGGGGCAGGGCGGATGCCCTTGTACTGTTCGCGGATCAGCTCCTCATTGCTCAGCTGCTCATCCTGGGCGTAGCCCCAGTAGTGCTTGCGCACCTGTTCGTGCAGCCATTCGGCGCAGGCCTCGGCGAGGCGGTCGGCGAGCGCCTTGACCATGATCGAGTTGTAGTCGTCGCCCTTGTCCTGATAGGCCTTGGCCAGCTCCTCGGTGCCGATGCCGGCGGTGCAGATGAAGCCGCCGACATAATCGGTGATACCGCTGTCCTTCGGCGCGACGAAATCGGCCAGGGACAGGTTCGGCTTGGCGTCCGGCTTGATGATCTGCTGGCGCAGGTGGTGCAGGGTGGCCAGTTTCTCGCCGCTGTCGCCATAGACCTCCAGGTCATCGTCCTGCACTTGGTTGGCCGGCCAGAAGCCGAACACGGCGCGGGCGCGGATCAGCTTCTCGTCGATCAGCTTGTTCAGCATCGCCTGGGCGTCGTTGAACAGCGAGGTGGCCGCTTCGCCGACCACTTCATCCTCGAGGATGCGCGGGTACTTGCCGGCCAGATCCCAGGCGATGAAGAAGGGCGTCCAGTCGATGTACTCGGCCAGGGTGCGCAGGTCGATGTCTTCCAGCAGCTGGCGGCCGGTGAAGCTCGGCTTGACCGGCGTGTAGTCGCTCCAGTCGAACTGCGGCTTGTTGGCGACGGCCTGGGCATAGCTCAGCCGCTCGGTGCGCGCACTGCGGTTGGCGGTGCGCTGGCGGATCACGGCGTATTCTTCGCGGGTCTTCTCGACGAAGGCGGGCTTGAGCTCCTTGGACAGCAGGGTGGTGGCGACACCCACCGCGCGCGAGGCGTCGGTGACGTAGACCACCGCATCGTTGTGGTACTGCGGGTCGATCTTCACCGCGGTGTGCGCCTTGGAGGTGGTGGCGCCGCCGATCATCAGTGGCAGGCTGAAACCCTGGCGCTGCATTTCCTTGGCCACGTGGACCATCTCATCCAGCGACGGCGTGATCAGGCCGGACAGGCCGATGATGTCGCACTTCTCGGCGATGGCGGTCTGCAGGATCTTCTCCGCCGGCACCATCACGCCCATGTCGACCACGTCGTAGCCGTTGCAGCCGAGCACCACGCCGACGATGTTCTTGCCGATGTCGTGCACGTCGCCCTTCACCGTGGCCATGAGGATCTTGCCCTTGGCTTCCGGCTTGTCGCCTTTCTCCGCTTCGATGAAGGGGATCAGGTGGGCCACGGCCTGCTTCATCACGCGGGCGGATTTCACCACCTGGGGCAGGAACATCTTGCCGGCGCCGAACAGGTCGCCGACCACGTTCATGCCGCTCATCAGCGGGCCTTCGATGACCTCGATGGGGCGCGCGCACTGCTGGCGGCATTCCTCGGTGTCTTCGACGATAAAGGCGGTGATGCCCTTGACCAGCGCGTGCTCCAGTCGCTTGTCCACCGGCAGGTTGCGCCATTCCTCGGTTTCGGCTTCCTTGACCGAGCCGTCGCCCTTGTACTTGTCGGCCAGTTCCAGCAGCGCTTCGGTGCCGTTGGCGCTGCGATTGAGCACCACGTCCTCGACCGCGTCGCGCAGCTCCTTCGGAATCTCGTCGTAGATTTCCAATTGACCGGCGTTGACGATGCCCATGGTCAGGCCCGCCTTGATCGCATGGAACAGGAACACCGAGTGGATCGCTTCGCGCACCGGGTTGTTGCCGCGGAAGGAGAACGACACGTTGGACACGCCGCCCGAGGTCAGTGCGTAGGGCAGGTTGTCGCGGATGTAGGCGCAGGCGTCGATGAAGTCGACCGCGTAGTTGTTGTGTTCCTCGATGCCGGTGGCGATGGCGAAGATGTTCGGGTCGAAGATGATGTCTTCCGGCGGGAAGCCGACTTCATTGACCAGGATGTCGTAGCTGCGCTGGCAGATCTCGCGCTTGCGCGCGGCGGTGTCGGCCTGGCCGGCTTCGTCGAAGGCCATCACCACCACCGCGGCGCCGTAGCGCTTGCACAGGTGGGCGTGGTGCTTGAACTGCTCGACGCCTTCCTTCATGGAGATCGAGTTGACGATGCCCTTGCCCTGGATGCACTTGAGGCCCGCCTCGATCACTTCCCACTTGGAGGAGTCGATCATGATCGGCACGCGGGAGATGTCCGGCTCGCCGGCGATCAGGTTGAGGAAGGTGACCATGGCCGCCTTCGAATCCAGCATGCCCTCGTCCATGTTGATGTCGATCACCTGGGCGCCGGCTTCCACCTGCTGCAGGGCGACTTCCAGCGCCTCGGTGTAGTTCTCCTCGCGGATCAGCCGGGCGAACTTGGCGGAACCGGTAATGTTGGTGCGCTCACCGACGTTGACGAACAGCGAGCTGCGGTCGATGGTGAACGGCTCCAGGCCCGACAGCCGGCAGGCCTTGGGAATGTCCGGGATGGCGCGCGGCGGGTACTTGGCCACGGCTTCGGCGATGGCCTGGATGTGCGCCGGCGTGGTGCCGCAGCAGCCGCCGATGATGTTGAGAAAGCCGCTGGCAGCGAACTCTTCGACCACCACGGCCATTTCCGCCGGGGTTTCGTCGTATTCACCGAAGGCGTTGGGCAGGCCGGCGTTGGGGTGAGCGGAAACATGGGTCCCGGCCTTGTTGGCCAGTTCTTCCAGGTAGGGCCGCAGGTCCTTGGCGCCGAGGGCGCAGTTCAGGCCCACTGAGATCGGCTTGGCGTGGGCTACCGAGTTCCAGAACGCCTCGGTGGTCTGGCCGGACAGGGTGCGGCCGGACGCATCGGTGATGGTGCCGGAGATCATGATCGGCAGCTCGACGCCGTCTTCCTCGAACACCTGCTGCACGGCGAAGATCGCCGCCTTGGCGTTCAATGTATCGAAGATGGTCTCGATCAGGATCAGGTCGGCGCCGCCTTCGATCAGCCCGCGGGTAGCCTCGACATAGTTTTCCACCAGCAGGTCGAAGGTGACGTTGCGGTAGCCCGGGTTGTTGACGTCCGGGGAGATCGAGCAGGTACGGCTGGTCGGGCCGAGCACGCCAGCGACGAAGCGCGGGCGGTCCGGCGTCTCGGCGGTCTTGGCGTCGGCCACTTCGCGGGCCAGGCGCGCACCTTCGACGTTCAATTCGTACACCAGCTCTTCCATGCCGTAGTCGGCCTGGGACACGCGGGTGGCGTTGAAGGTGTTGGTCTCGAGAATGTCGGCGCCGGCGTCGAGATAGGCCTTTTCGATGGCCTGGATCACGTCCGGGCGGCTCAACAGCAGCAGGTCGTTGTTGCCCTTGACGTCGCTCGGCCAGTCGGCGAAGCGCTCGCCGCGGTAGTCGGACTCTTCCAGTTTGTAGCTCTGGATCATGGTGCCCATGCCGCCGTCGAGAATCAGGATGCGCTCCTCTAGAGCTTGCTGGAGGGCCTGAAGGCGGGTGTTGCGATCGGTCATGGGTACTACCTGGCAAGGAATTGCGAAAAGGCGCAAATGATAGCAAGGCTGCATGCTTTTTGAGCTGTCGCGTCTTTGCATGAATATTATTCAGGTTGCCTGGGATTGGCCGCGCCGTAGCGGGATGCCAGGGGCTGTTGACGCTTCGCTCGCGGTTCGCCAGCCCCTAGAATGCCGGCTTCCCTCGAGGTGCGTTCGTCATGTCTCTTCGCTGTTGGCTCGCCTGCCTGCTTTTTCTTACCACCGTGGCGGGAGCGGAACCGCTTTCCTACCCGCGCGACATCCAGCCGATCTTCACCGCCAAGTGCGTCGCCTGCCACGCCTGCTATGACTCGCCATGCCAGCTCAACCTCGGTAGCGCCGAAGGGGCGTTGCGTGGCGGCCACAAACTGCCGGTCTACAACGGCACACGGACCAGGGCCCAGGAACCCACGCGGCTTTTTCTCGATGCCGAGGACGAGGCCGCCTGGCGGCGCAAGGGATTTCATTCGGTGCTCGACGCCCAGGGCAGCCAGGCGGCGCTGATGGCACGCATGCTGGAGCTGGGTCGCAGCCAGCCGCTGACGCCCAACGCCAGGCTGCCGGCCGGGCTGGACATCGGCATCGGCCGGGAAAACAGCTGCCCGCGGCCGGATGAGTTCGACGGCTATGCCCGCAAGAACGCCCATGCCGGCATGCCCTTCGCGGTCACCGGGCTCAGCGATGAGGAATATGCCCGGCTGCAGCGCTGGCTGGAGCAGGGCGCGCCGGTCGAGCGCCAGGCGCTGCAGCCGTCCGTCGCCGAGGCGGCACAGATCACCGAATGGGAGCGATTGCTCAATACGCCCGGCGCGCGCGGCAAGCTGGTCGGTCGCTGGCTGTATGAGCATCTGTTCATCGCGCATCTCTATTTCGAGGACGTCGCGGGCGGGCATTTCTACCAACTGGTGCGGTCCCGTACGCCCAGCGGCGAGCCGGTCGATGTGATCGCCACGCGGCGTCCGAACGACGATCCCGGTACCCGCTTCCATTACCGGCTGCGGCCGATCCCCGATGTGATCGTGCACAAGACGCACATCACTTACCCGCTCAGCCCCGCGAAGCTGGCACGGACCAAGGCGCTGTTCTTCGGTGGCGACTGGCGGGTCGATGCGGTGCCGGGCTATGGCGCCGGCCACCGGGCCAATCCATTCATGACCTTCCAGGCAATTCCGGCCGCGGCGCGCTACCAGTTCATGCTGGATAACGCCGAATACTTCGTGCGCACCTTCATTCGCGGGCCGGTTTGCCGCGGCCAGATCGCCACCGACGTGATTCGCGACAACTTCTGGGTGTTCTTCCAGGACCCGCAGCACGACCTGTACGTCACCGACCAGCGCTTTCGCGAGCAGACCACGCCGCTGCTGGCAATGCCTGGGCAGCTCGATGATCTGGGCGAGCTGCTCGGCTTCTGGAACATCTACCGCACCAAGCGCAACCGGTACGAACAACTGCGCATGCAGGCCTACGCCACCGAACCCGCGCAGTGGCGGCATATCTGGGCGGGCAACGACAACGCCTTGCTGACGATCTTCCGCCAGCATGACAGCGCGTCGGTGCGCCGGGGGCTGATCGGCGAAATCCCGCAGACGCTCTGGTGGATGGATTACCCGTTGCTCGAGCGCACCTATTACCAGCTGGTGGTCAATTTCGACGTGTTCGGCAACGTCTCCCACCAGGGGCAGACGCGGCTGTACTTCGACCTGATCCGCAACGGCGCCGAGCTGAACTTCCTGCGCCTGCTGCCGGCGGCTTCGCGCCAGGCCATTCTCGATGGCTGGTACGAGAAAAGCGGCCAGTTGAAGCTGCTGCTCGCCTACACGGCGATCGACAGTGCGACGCCCTCGCTGCTCGAACTGGGCAGGGCCGACCCCAAGCAGGCATTCGCCCGGCAGTTGCTGTCGCGTCATGCGGACATCAACGCGGCGCCGGACCCGCTCAACCGCTGCCCGGGCAGCCACTGCTACCGTGCCGATCAACCGCCCGAGCTGCAGCGGGCCGAACAGGCGCTCAGCCGCCTGACCAACCGCCTGGCGGCGGGGCTGCCGGCGATCCGCAGCCTGCCCGAGGCCACGCTGCTGCGTGTCGAACATGGTGACGGCCAGCGCCAGATCTACAGCCTGCTGCGCAACCGGGCCCACAGCAACGTGGCGTTCATGTACGGCGAATCGCTGCGCTGGCAGCCGCGCCTGGATACGCTGACGGTCTATCCGGGCATTCTCAGCAGCTACCCCAATTTCATCTTCGACCTACCGGCGGCCGAGGTGCCCGCGTTCGTCGCGGCCCTGGAGCAGGTGAAGGAGGGCGGGGACGTCGAACCTATCGTCGAGCGTTGGGGCGTGCGCCGCAGCCATCCGCGGTTCTGGGATTACTTCAACGACCTGACGCGCTATCTGGAAGAAACCGAACCCCGGGAAGCCGGCGTGCTGGATATGAATCGCTACGAGAATCTCTAGCGGCATTCCACGGACCAGACGCCGACCCGCTTCAGCCCACGCTGGCTGCCGTTGGTGGGCTGAAGCCCACCCTACGAGGCTAGAGCGGATGTGGCGTTGCGAATGGCGCTCGAATGGAGTATTCCTACCAAAATACTAGGACTTAACCGCGGCACTGGTTTGGCGTACACTGCCGCGCATGTCTGCGAGGAGTTCCCATGAGCGCGATCACCATTACCGAAGCTGCACACGATTACTTGGCCGACCTGCTCGAAAAGCAGAACACCACTGGCATCGGCATCCGTATCTTCATCACCCAGCCGGGCACTCCCTACGCGGAAACCTGCATCGCCTACTGCAAGCCGGGCGAGGAGAAGCCGGACGATATCGCCCTGGCGCTGAAGAGCTTCACCGCCTGGATCGATGGCATCAGCGAGCCCTTCCTGGAAGATGCGCTGGTCGATTACGCGACCGACCGCATGGGTGGCCAACTGACCATCAAGGCGCCGAACGCCAAGGTGCCGATGGTCAACGAAGACAGCCCGCTGAACGAGCGGATCAACTACTATCTGCAGACCGAAATCAACCCTGGCCTGGCCAGCCACGGCGGCCAGGTTTCGCTGATCGACGTGGTCGAGGAGGGCATCGCGGTGCTGCAGTTCGGCGGCGGTTGCCAGGGCTGTGGACAGGCGGACGTGACGCTCAAGGAAGGCATCGAGAAGACGCTGCTGGAGCGCATTCCCGAGCTCAAGGGCGTGCGTGACGTGACCGACCACACCAACCGCGAAAACGCCTACTACTGACAGGCGGCGAACTCATGCAGGGCGGCGCGGGGCAATCTCGCGCATCGCCTGATAATTTTTTTAGACAAAGTGCCACTATTTTGCCTGCACGGTGCATACGCCGTGCGTCGTGTGCGCTAAGCTCTGCTGCTTCGTTGATCGGGCAACGAGAGCTCCGTACCAGATGTCTGTCATTTCGCTATTGATCTGCGACGATTCGAGCCTGGCGCGCAAGCAGTTGCTGCAGGCCCTGCCGGCTGGCTGGCCGGTGGAGGTCAGCCAGGCGGCCACCGGCCTGGAAGCGCTGGAATGCATCCGCCAGGGTGGCGTCGACGTGCTGCTGCTCGACCTTACCATGCCCGAGTTGGACGGCTATCAGGTGCTCGCGCAGCTGCGCCAGGAGCAGCTGGACTGCAAGACCATCGTGATCTCCGCCGACGTCCAGGACGAGGCGGTGCGTCGCGTGCTCGAACTCGGCGCGCTGGCCTTCATCAAGAAGCCCGCCGACCCCGTCCACCTGCACCAGACCCTGGCCAGCCTCGGGCTGCTGAACGACCTGTCCGCACTGGTCGGCCGCGACGCAGGCGAGTCGATCGGCTTTCGCGACGCCTTTCGCGAAGTGGTCAACGTCGCCATGGGGCGCGCGGCGGCCTTGCTGGCGCGTGTGCTCGGGGTGTTCATCCAGCTGCCGATTCCCAACGTCAACATCCTCGAGGTAGGCGAGCTGCACATGGCCCTGGCCGATGCCGCGCGGGGCGAAAAGCTGACCGCGGTCTGCCAGGGCTATATCGGCGGCGGCATCGCTGGCGAAGCGCTGTTGTTGTTCCATGACTCCGAGGTGGCCGACATGGCGCGCCTGATGCGCCGGCAGGACTATCTGGAGATGGAAATGCTCCTGGATCTCTCGAGCCTGCTGATCAGCGCCTGCCTCAGTGGCATCGCCGAGCAGATCGAGGTGGTGTTTTCCCAGGGCCATCCCCAGATGCTGGGGCAGCACGCCTCCATCGACGAACTCATTCGGCTCAACAGTGCGCGCTGGAAGAAGACCCTGGCCGTGGAATTCAGCTACAGCCTGGAAGGTCACGACATCCACTTCGATCTGTTGTTGCTGTTCACGGAAGATTCGGTCGAGCTGCTCAGCCGCAAGCTCGCCTACCTGATGGATTGAGCATGAGCTATACGACAGAGCTGAACGAGCTCCACTGGTTGCTGGCCATCGTCCAGAGCATCGACGTGGGCGTCGTGGTCCTGGACCGGGACTACCGCGTCGAGGTCTGGAACACGTTCATGGAAAACCGCTCCGGCCTGCAGCCGGATCAGGTGCGCAACCGTTCGTTCTTCAAGCTGTTCCCGGAAGTGGATGAGGACTGGTTCCGGCGCAAGGTGGAAAGCGTGATGACGCTCGGCACGCCGTCCTTCACCATCTGGGAGCAGCGGCCCTACCTGCTGCGGTTCAAGAACTACCAGCCGATCACCGGGCTGGAAGACTTCATGTACCAGAACACCACGCTGCTGCCGCTCAAGGGCATCAACGGCAGCATCGACCAGGTCTGCCTGATCATTTACGACGTGACCGACGTGGCCATCAATCGCCGCCAGTTGCAGGCGGCGAACGCCGAGTTGCAGCGGCTGTCGAGTACCGACCGGCTGACCGGGCTTTACAATCGCGGGCACTGGGAAGAGATGCTGCGCCTGGACTATGCCCGTCATCGCCGCTATGACAGCCAGGCGGCGCTGGTCATGTTCGACATCGATCACTTCAAGGCGATCAACGACAACTACGGGCACCAGGCCGGGGACGCGGTCATCCAGCAGGTGGCCGAGCTGATTCGCGAGAACCTGCGCGACTCGGACGTCGCCGGGCGCTATGGCGGTGAGGAATTCGTCGTGTTGCTGCCGGATACCGACAAGCAGGGCGCGCTGACGTTCGCCGAGCGGCTGCGGCGTACGGTCGAGTCCCACGAGGTCCGGCACGAGCAGCATCGAATCCGCTTCACCATCAGCCTGGGCGTTGCCGACCTCAGCGTACCCAGCAGCGGCTATGCGCAGCTGATCGAATGGGCCGACTCCGCGCTCTATGCGTCCAAGGCCGCCGGCCGCAATCGCGTCACGCTGCACCAGCACTAGACGCCATATCTCACGCGGCGGCTTCGGCGGCGTTTCGCCGCCCACCGAGCACCAGCGCGGCGATGGCAACCAGGGCCAGCATGCCCGCATTGACGGCCGACCAGCCGATGCCGGTGATCAGCACGCCGCAGGCGAACGACATCGCGGCAGCCGCGCAACCGTTGCCGAGTTCCATCAGGCCCTGCGCTGCGGGGCGCTCCTCGGGCCGGTGGCCGCTACCGAGCAGGGTGGTTCCGGAAACCAGCATCAGGTTCCAGCCCACGCCCAGCAGGCAGGAGCTCAGCAGGAAGTGCTGGAAGCCGTCGCCGGCGATGGCGATCGCCGCGCTGGCCGCGAGGATCGCAGCCCCGCCCAGGGCGACACGCACGCTACCCAGGCGATCGACCCATGTGCCGGCGACGAACGCGGGCAGGAACATGCCCAGCAGGTGCCACTGGATCACTGTCGCACTGTCATCCAGCCCCAGGTTGCAGAAGCTCATCGCCAGGGGCGTGGCGTTCATCACCAGAATCATCAGGCCATGGCCGACCGCAGTGGTGGTGATCGCCGTGCGGACGATGGGGCGGCGCAGCAGGTCGCGCGCGGAAACCGTGGCTGGCGCCGATTGCATGGGCGAGTGGGTGCTGGCAGGCAGCGAGGCCACCACCAGCAGGCCTGCCGCGGCCAGCCCCGCCATGAGCAGGTAGGCGCCGGCGAAGGGGACGGGTAATGCGTCGCGCGCCAGTGCGCCAAGGCTCGGCGCCAGCAGCGCCGCACAGACTCCGCCGGCGATCACGCAAGCGGTGGCGCGGCCTTTCTCGGCATCAACCACCGTTTCCAGCGCAGCGAAGCGGTAGAACATCGCTGACGCCTGATAGACGCCCAGCGCCAGCGCGCCCAGGCATAGCAGGAGGAACTCGCCGAGCCAGACGCCCGCGCTGCCGAGCAGGCCGCCCAGCACACCCGCCAGCGCGCCGAGGACGAAGCCATGACGGCGCCCGCGCAGTTGCATCCGGCGCGACAGCGGCTGTACGGCGAGCAGATTGCCCAGCACCAGCAGGGCAACCGGAAGCGTCGCGAGGCTGTTGACCGGCGCCAGCTGCAGACCGATCAGCGCGGTCAGGGTGATGCCGGTCATCGAGCAGGTCCAGAACAGTGCCTGGGCCATGAACAGGCGCAGGACGACCGGGTTGCCGAACAGCCGCATCATGGCCGTTCTCCAACCGCTCTGCGTGGCCGAGGAACGAGTTCGCCGGCGCAGTTCGGGCATCGTTGGTCGAGATGAGCGGCGCATGCGCTGCAGAAGGTGCATTCGAACGAACAGATCAGCGCATCGTCGGCATCGACCGGCAGTTCGTGGCGGCACCGCTCGCAGCAGGGACGCATTTCCAGCATGGTGGTCTCCTTCATGGCGTGGGTCACGGAGCGGTTCAGGCGAATCGTTCCGCATACTCCTGGGGGCTGACCGACAGGTGTTTCTGGAAGGTGCGCCGCATGTTTTCCGGATGGCCGTAGCCCGTGAGGCTGGCGACCGTGGCGATGGACGTCTGGCCGCCCGACAGCAGGCTTCGCGCCATTTCCAGGCGCACCTGCTCGACGTAGCGCCCGGGCCCGATGCCCAGCTCGAGCTTGAACAGACGGCACAGCGTGCGCGGCGACATGTGCGCCTGGCGAGCGAGCGCCTCGATACCGAGGTCGTCGGCCAGGTGCGCGGGAATCCACTCCAGCAAGGTGCCAAGTCGGGAAATTTCGCTGCTCGTGGGAGGAAGCAGGGCGCTGAACTGCGCCTGGCCACCAGGGCGGCGCAGGAACATGACCAGGCGACGTGCCACGGTCAGCGCCACGGCGCGGCCCAGGTCGGCTTCGACCAGCGCCAGGGCGAGATCGATGCCGGCGGTCACACCTGCCGAGGTGAACAGGTGCGCGGCGTCGCTGTCCTTCGGGTCGTAGGTGTGCAGCCGATCGGCCTCCACCTGAACGGCTGGATGGCGCTCACGCAGCGTCTCCACGTCGGCCCAGTGGGTGGTGGCGGTGCGCTCGTCGAGCAGGTCGGCGGCGGCCAGGATCAGTGCGCCGGAACAGACCGAGCCGAGACGCCGGATCTTCGGCTCCGTCGCCTTCAGCCAGGCGAGCAGGGCGGTATTCCGGCACTGCGTCTCGACGCCCGCGCCGCCCGGCACCAGCAGGGTATCCAGGGTCGCCGGCGGGATGTCCTGCCAGCGGGCATCGACGCACAGGCGGATACCGCATGAGGTCGCCAGCGGAGCCAGTTCCTGGCCAAGCAGCAGCAGCCGATAGTATTCGGGAAGGCCCTGGCGCATACGCTCCACGTTGGCGGAAGCGAACACCTGCATGGGGCCGGTCACATCGAGGCTCATCACCTCGGGAAATACCAGCGTGGCTATGGTTCGAAGGGACATCGCGCGTCTCGCTGAAGGAATGGGGCGAGTGTGGCGACAGACAGTGATGGCGGCAATGACAAGCATCCCACGGATCTTGCCATGGGCCAGGGGAGAGCTTACCTGCATCCCGCGTCTTGCGGAACGCCGCCCGACCTGGTGCCACTTGACGCTGCAACGCTGCAACGCTGCAACGCTGCAACGCGGCTCGCGACGAAACGGCCTAGTGGCCTGCGCGGTCAGTTGGTTAACTCACTGGGCATTAAGTTGTAGGAGCCAGCTTGCTGGCGATCATCAGCGATGGTGGTCGGGATCGCCAGCAACGAGTGGGCGTTCCCCAGGCTCCTGCGCTCAAAAGGCTCTTGCGCTTCTCCCGAGTCGGGGCAATACATGGATAAACGAACTTCCAAGGCAGTCCACTAATGCGCGGCCTCCCGAAGAAACCTGAGCAGCGCGACCTCCTCGCTGCTCAGCCATTTGCGCTTGCGCGCGGCACGCAGATTGGCCAGCGCGCCTGCGTTGAAGGCTTGCAGGATTGCCGGATGGATGTAGCACTGGCGGCAGACGGCAGGGGTGTTGCCCAGCTGGCTGGCGACCTGCTTGACGGTTTCGACCAGGTTCTGTCGCGCGGTGCTCTCTGGCGCGGCCTCCAGCTTGCGCAAGCGCTCCAGTGCCTGCGCGCTGCCGGCCCAGGTGCGGTAATCCTTGGCGGTGAAATCGCGGCCGGTCATTTCCCGCAGATACAGGTTCACGTCATTGGAACTGACGACGCGGCGCTGGCCGTCTTCGTCCAGATACTGGAACAATTGCTGCCCCGGCAGCTCCATGCAGCGGCGCATGAGCCCGGCCAGGCGTCGGTCGCGCAGGGTAACCTTGTGTTCCACGCCGCTCTTGCCGCGGAACTGGAAACGGATCGACGTGCCGCGGATATCGACGTGGCGGGTGCGCAGCGTGGTCAGGCCGTAGGAGCGGTTGCTGCGTGCATATCGTGAGTTGCCGACGCGGATCAGCGTCGACTCCAGCAACATCACCACCAGCGCCATGACCTTCTCGCGCGGCATTCCGGAGAGCACCAGATGTTTTTCCAGGCCGCTGCGCAGTTTCGGCAGTGCCTCGCCGAATTCGAGCATGCGTTCGTATTTGTTGCTGTCGCGGATCTCGCGCCAGCGCGGGTGATAACGGTACTGTTTGCGCCCGCGCGCATCGCGCCCCGTGGCCTGCAGGTGACCCTGTGGATCCGGACAGATCCATACGTCCTGGTAGGCTGGCGGAATCGCCAGCTTGTTGATCCGCTGGATTTCAGCGGCATCGCGGATACGCTCGTGCTGCGGGCTGAAATAGGCGAACTTGCCACGCAGGCGTCGGCGGCTTATGCCGGGCCGGCTATCGTCGACGTAGTGCAGGTCCGGCGGCAGTTCGGGGCAGAGCGGGGTACCGGTATCGCCGGATTCATCGAGGGGGACCGGACGCTTGCCCTCGGCAAGCGGTAGATGTTGGTCGTTCATGGCTTCGCTGCGCATGCGTTGCGCGGCCCCGGACGCGGCCCCGCCAGTTGGCCTGGCGAGGCGGTCTCACGCATTTAGTTGTCCTTCTCGCCACTGTTGCGCATCAACAGCCGGATCGCTGCGACCAACTCGTCGATGGCTTCGCGATAAAGTGCGGGATTGGCTTCGGTTTCGGCCTGGTCGGCGTGTTTGCGGGCGGTATCGAGGTGGTCGTTAATCGATGAGTAGTCACCGAGCATGGCGTGCTCCTGATGTTGTCCATGAAAGGTAAGGCTGCCTCGAGCGCTCTGGCCCGAGTAGCCGCCTCTTTAACTGACCGGGTACGCATGCGGCGGTTCGCACCGTGTATCAGCGGGCACGCTGGGTCGCCAGGGCTTTCGACCAGAACTGGTTGTCGCAGCGCGGGCAGTGCAGTCGCTGATGAGTCTCTAGGGCCTGGGGAAAGCCGCAGTGACTGCAGGCGTACATGCCGCTCGCCGGCACCTCGCGAAACACCGGCCGATATTCCGGGGGCAGCACGGACAGCCCTGGACGCACCGCCTCGGGTTCGTGAAAGAACAGGCTGACGTTCCCGTCATTTTCCAGGATGCCCAGTCGAACCTGGCCGAGATGCTCGACCCCCTGTTGGCGCAGCTCCATGAAGAACTCGTCGGCGGAAATGTTCAGGCTGTCGAGGCTGCGCAGCTCATAGATGCCGTCACGGATGATGGTGACCGGCTTGCCCTCCAGCCAGGCGCCGAACCGGGTGCTGCGGTTCATGAAGAAAACCGTCAGGCGATACAGCGCCAGCAGCGTCGCGAAAACGACCGCCACCGGCAGCAACGGCACATCCTCGTAGAAGGACACGTCACCGGCGGCCGAGCCGAGGGTGAGGATGATCACCAACTCGAACACCGACAGCTGGCGAATGCCGCGCCGACCGCTGACCTTGAGGAAAACGAAGACCGCAACGAAGGCGAACAGGGCGCGCAGCGCGACTTCTGCAACGAACATCAGTGGAAAGTCGTGCAGAAGCATGCGCTGCAGGTCGAATGGCGTCATCCCGGCCTCATCCTTTCAGGTAAACCCGGCGCGCTCGCCGGGCGAGCTGTCAATGTTCTAGCCCCTAATTGGCAGGGGCCACATCGAATTCCAGTTCGAGGCCGTCGCCAGTACCGTCGCCGACCACCGAACCCACGACAGGCTTGTGGGTGACTTTGCGGCCCGGGTAGAACTCGCACAGGTGCTGTTGCGCCACTTCGCATATATGGGTGATCAGCGCGGTGAACTGGGCATGCCGTGGGACGATGAAGTGAAGTTTCACATGGTGCGCATCCGGCCCTTGCGGAAGGTTGGCCAGGCCGCTGCTGTGCCATTGATCGTTGACGTAGGCTTCGGCGCCTTTCATGGGATTCTCCTGCTTCGCTTGTTCTGGATCAGACCATCGAACAGGTGAATGGATCAGTCGAATCCATCGGCATGGCGAAGATGCGTCCCGAAGAAAAGAATCGGGGCTGCACGACCAGGCGGGGCTACGGGTAGGTTGGCGCTGAGCGCAGCGAAGCCCAACGGGGATCGGCACGAACCTGTTGGGCTTCGTCGCTGCGCTCCTCAACCCAACCTACGCGCCCCGGCCCAGCCTACGGGGACCAAGAAAAAGCCCGCAGCGCAACTGCGGGCTTTTGCTGTTCTGTCGCTTACTCGGGCATGTGCCACGGCGAGAAATGGGCACCGTCGCGGCTCAGCTGCTCGCGGGTCTGCTCCAGGGTTTCGCCGAGTCTGACGGGATCGGTGAAGACGCTGCTGGACATCTTGCAGCGGCCCAGCAGGCGGGCTTCGGCGCGATCCACGACGGTGATGCTGACTTCACCGTTCCCTTCAGGCAGCGTCCAGGCGACGCACTGAAAAGGCTTGAACGCACGGTCGGTGATCAAAAGGGCTTCGTTGATACGCAGCGGGGTGTGCATGGGGCATGTCTCTCTGTGTGATACCCAAAAATACGGTTTCGCCTGCAGCCAGGCTATGGCATTGGCCTTACATGCAGTTGATGTAAGCAGAGGACTTGGGAGTCACATTGGAAGTTCGAAAACCCTGGATTTTTTTTGCAATTAGCCAAAGGTATAAGGTGCGTGCCGGCTCGTCGGTAGCCCGGCAGGCTCGACTAACCGATTGTTTTAGCGTGCTTTTATAAGCAAAAGAGGGCGCTCGGGACCTGGCTCGGGCGGTCCGGATTCCGCGGCAACTTGCCGCAGTATCCATGCCGACTATTTTTAGGTTGGATTGTGACGGGGTTCGCGAAGCGACAGCGCGCAAGCTCGCGATCGCCGGGAGAAATGCCTATGTCCCCGTTATGGGGGGCAGGGCCTTGCTGGAAGTGTCTGCAACAGCCGATGTTCGAGCGATCGGACGCTCGTGGGTAGGTTGGCGCTGAGCGTGGCGAAGCCCAACGGGCACGAATGCGTTGGGCTTCGTCGCTACGCTCCTCAACCCACGGCGCTGGAAGGAGGGTTCGCCTGTTCCCGGTCCGCTCCGCGAGAGGCGGTCGGACCGGGGCGGCCATTCAGACCTTGAACTGGCTCAACAGCCGATTGAGCTGGTCGGCCAGTTCGCCCAGGCGCTTGCCGGCTTCGCTGGACTGCTCGGCGGCATAGGTGCTGTCCTGGGCGAGGCCCGCCGCCTGGGTCACGTTTTGGTTGATGTCTTCGACCACGTGGGACTGCTGCAGCGTTGCGCTGGCGATCGACGCATTGAGACCGGACAGCTTGCGCAGCGCCTGGGCAATCTCGCCGAGGCTTTCACCAGCCTGGCTCGCCTGTTCCACGGTGAGCTGGGAGGCACGATTGCTCTCCAGGATGACATTCACGGCCGCACCGGAGTTTTTCTGCAGGCGCTCGATCATGCCGTGGATTTCAGCGGTGGATTGCTGGGTTCGCTGGGCCAGCAGACGGACCTCGTCCGCCACCACGGCGAATCCTCGGCCCTGCTCGCCGGCCCGTGCAGCCTCGATGGCGGCGTTGAGGGCGAGGAGGTTGGTCTGGTCGGCAATCGAGCCGATCACTTCGAGTACCGAGCCGATCTTGGTGGTTTCGTCGGCGAGGGACTGAATCACTTCGACCGCTTGGCCGATCGTGGCCGAGAGCTGGTCGATCTGCTGCAGGCTGGTCTCGATGTTGCGCTGGCCCTGGCCGGCCTGGCCTTCGGCGGTGCCTACTTCGGTCGAGGCGTGCTCGGCGTTCTTGGCGACTTCCTGTACCGCGTAGGTAACTTCGTTGACGGCGGTGGCGACTTGCTCCATTTGCAGCATCTGCTGCTGGCTCTGTTCATGCGCCTGGCCGGACAACTGGCTGAGCGAGCGCGAGGACTGGTCCAGCGCGCCGGCCGTCTCGAACAATTGGCCGACCACGGCGCGCAGCTTCTGCGTGAAGCTGTTGAAATCGCGGCCGAGGGCGGTCAGTTCGTCGTTGCCGGACACGTCCAGGCTGCGGGTCAGGTCGGCTTCGCCGCTGGCGATGTTGGCCATCGCGGACATCGTGTGGTGCAGTGGCTGGGTGATGCTGCGGATCAGGATCGCGACCAGGGCAGCCATGATGGCGGCAATGAACAGGCCGATCATGGAAAAACGCACCAGATAGTTCCTGAATTCCTGCTCCACGTCATCGACATAGATGCCGGAGCCGATGATCCAGCCCCAGGGCTCGAACAGCTGCACGTAGGAGATCTTCGGTACGGGGTCGGCTTCACCAGGCTTGGCCCACATGTAGGCGACCGGGCCGGCGCCGTCACGCTTGGCGACGGCGACCATCTCGTTGAACAGCTCCTTGCCGTCCGGGTCCTTGGCGCGGGACAGGTCCTGGCCGTCGAGCTTGGGCTGCATCGGATGCATGATCATCGTCGGGGCGAGGTCGTTGATCCAGAAGTAGTCCTGGCCGTCGTAGCGCAGCAGCCGGATCTGCTCGATCGCGGCGCGCTGGGCCTCGGCGGTGCTCATGGCTCCGCTGGTTTCGAGCTGTCGGTAATGTTCGAAGATGCCCGCCGCGGTTTCCACCACATGCTGGGTCATCTCCTGCTTGCCTCGATAAAGGTCCGTGCGGACCTGCTGGATCATCAGCACTCCGAGGATGAACAGCATGGCTATGGCAACCACCGGTATCAGCCACAGGCGTTTGCTGATGGGAAAGTTACGCAGCAGATTCATTGCTATAGCTCCTGGGGTTTCTTCTTCTAGTCGTAGGCGAGTTCGCATTTGCCGGAGGCAAGCAACCTGTCGCATCCGCAACGAGTGCCATCGCTTATCCCCTGATAGCTTTTCGGCCGCATGTGGCTAAAAATGAGCGCCGCTTCGCTCGCGGTGGAATTTACTGCTGCGCAATGAGTCAGAACAGCGGCCAGATGGTTATCTGGCCTATACCTTGGTTGTATTTTCAGGCGCGATGGGCTGCATCGCTGATGGGGAGTGGATGGATCTTTGGATTGCCGTGCAGGCGTTGATTCTGGGTGTGGTCGAAGGGTTGACGGAGTTTCTTCCGGTTTCGAGTACCGGGCACCAGATCATCGTCGCGGATCTGATCGGGTTCGGTGGCGAAAGGGCGTTGGCGTTCAACATCATCATTCAGCTTGGCGCGATTCTCGCGGTGATCTGGGAATATCGGCGCAAGATCATCGATGTGGTGGTCGGCCTGCCTAACGAACGCCAGGCACAGAAATTCACCGCCAACCTGCTGGTCGCGTTCATGCCCGCCGTGGTGCTGGGCGTCGCCTTTGCCGACGTGATTCACGAATACCTGTTCAACCCGATCACCGTGGCCATGGCGCTGGTGATCGGCGGAATCGTCATGCTCTGGGCCGAGAAGCGCGACCATACCATTCGCGCCGAGAGCGTCGATGACATGACCTGGACGCTGGCGCTGAAGGTCGGCTTCGCCCAGTGCCTGGCACTGGTGCCGGGCACGTCGCGTTCGGGCTCGACCATCATCGGTGGCTTGCTGTTCGGGCTGTCGCGCAAGGCGGCGACCGAGTTCTCGTTCTTCCTGGCGATGCCCACCATGGTCGGCGCGGCAGTCTACTCCGGCTACAAGTATCGCGACCTGTTCCAGCCGGGCGATTTCGCCGTATTCGCCATCGGTTTCGTCACCTCCTTCGTCTTCGCGATGCTGGCGGTACGGGCGTTGCTCAAGTTCATCGGCAACCACAGTTATGCCGCTTTCGCCTGGTACCGGATCGCCTTCGGGCTGCTGATCCTCGGCACCTGGCAGTTGGGGCTGATCGACTGGAGCACGGCGGTAGGCTGATGCCGGCGTGCCGGATGTTCACCGCCATGTATGAAAAAGCCCCGTCAGATGCGGGGCTTTTTCATTTTCATTGCTTCGCTCAGGCGAGCACGCCCTGGCTGCGCAGGTAGTCGTCGTAGCTGCCGCTGAAGTCGGTGATACCGTTTTCCGACAGCTCGATGATGCGAGTGGCCAGCGAACTGACGAACTCGCGGTCGTGGCTGACGAAGATCAGCGTGCCCGGGTAGTTCTCCAGCGCCAGGTTGAGCGCCTCGATGGATTCCATGTCCAGGTGGTTGGTCGGTTCGTCCATCACCAGCACGTTGGGCTTCTTCAGGATCAGCTTGCCGAACAGCATGCGGCCCTGCTCGCCGCCGGAGATCACTTTCACCGACTTCTTGATCTCGTCGTTGGAGAACAGCATGCGGCCGAGGGTGCCGCGCACCAGCTGCTCGCCGCCCTGGGTCCACTGGCCCATCCAGTCGAAGAGGGTGACGTCGTCTTCGAAGTCCTCGGCATGATCCTGGGCGAAGTAACCGACGTCGGCGCTTTCGGTCCACTTCACCTCACCGGACATCGCCGGCATCTCGCCGACCAGGGTGCGCAGCAGGGTGGTCTTGCCGATCCCGTTGGGGCCGATGATGGCGACGCGTTCGCCGGCCTCGACCTGCAGATTCAGGTTCTGGAACAGCGCAGTGCCGTCGTAGCCCTGGCTGACGCGATCCAGCGTGACGGCCTGGCGATGCAGCTTCTTGTACT
This sequence comes from Pseudomonas lopnurensis, assembly GCF_015070855.1. Lineage (GTDB taxonomy): Bacteria > Pseudomonadota > Gammaproteobacteria > Pseudomonadales > Pseudomonadaceae > Stutzerimonas > Stutzerimonas lopnurensis. Next base: position 21,285 of record NZ_JADDIX010000049.1, on the reverse strand, counting down.
GCTCGAAGCGGATGAACGGGCTGACGCGACTGGACGGCTTGACCTCGTCGAGCTGGATCTTGTCGATCAGCTTCGCGCGGCTGGTGGCCTGCTTGGCCTTGGAAGCGTTGGCGGAGAAACGGCTGACGAAGGTCTGCAGCTCGGCGATCTGCGCCTTCTTCTTGGCGTTGTCCGACAGCAGGCGCTCGCGGGCCTGGGTCGCGGCGGTCATGTACTCGTCGTAGTTGCCTGGGAACAGGCGCAGCTCGCCGTAATCCAGGTCGGCCATGTGCGTGCAGACGCTGTTGAGGAAGTGACGGTCGTGGGAAATGATGATCATGGTGCTGTTGCGCGCCGTGAGCACCGACTCCAGCCAGCGGATGGTATTGATGTCCAGGTGGTTGGTCGGTTCGTCCAGCAGCAGCACCTCCGGATCGGAAAACAGCGCCTGGGCCAGCAGTACGCGCAGCTTCCAGCCTGGGGCGACGGCGCTCATCGGGCCGAAGTGCTGCTCGAGCGGGATGCCCAGGCCGAGCAGCAGTTCACCGGCACGGGATTCGGCGGTGTAGCCGTCGTACTCGGCGAACTGCACTTCCAGCTCGGCGACGGCCATGCCGTCTTCCTCGCTCATTTCCGGCAGGGAATAGATGCGGTCGCGCTCGGCCTTCACCTTCCACAACTCGACATGGCCCATGATTACCGTGTCGATCACGCTGAACTCTTCGTAGGCGAACTGATCCTGGCGCAGCTTGCCCAAGCGCACGTTGGGTTCGAGCATGACCTGTCCGGCGGACGGCTCCAGCTCGCCGCCGAGGATTTTCATGAAGGTCGACTTGCCGCAGCCATTGGCGCCAATCAGACCGTAGCGGTTGCCACCGCCGAACTTGACGGAAACGTTTTCGAACAGCGGTTTGGCACCGAACTGCATGGTGATGTTGGCGGTGGAGATCAAAGTGCTTGTCCTGCGGGTTTACAGAGGGTGATTAATCGCCTGTCTTCGTTCCCTATACCAATTCCGTACCGCTTTCTATCCTGGCAGGCGGCTTTTCGAACTCGCTCCTGTCAGAGACCGAGCTCAGCCGTTTGGCATGGGGTGAGAGCAACATCTGCACGCCATGCCCGAGCGGGCTCGTATGAACACTGGGTTCATGCCGGCCATCAGGCACATGGTTGCATAGGTGTGTCGGGCGTCGTCTTGCCGGCGTCCACGGATGCCTCGGGCATCCAGCACGGCGCGAAAGTGGCTAATGGTAACACTTGGCTTCTCGATCCACAGCCCGCCCCTTGCCTGGTGGGAAGGCGAGAGGGCTCTCGGTGAAAGATGCCGAGGCCATCTTCTTCGGCTTGGCGGTGCGCCGCGCATACCTGGATGACGCATCGGCATCCGCTGGTGCCGCAGGCGTGGTGCGTCTGTAATGCAGGAAATGGCCGCTGCGAGGTGACGGTTGGAGAAGCTGGATGATCGGGGAGTTTTCCCTATCGACCGCTTTCAAAAAATCAGGAGGCGCTGAGGTCGAGACTGCTTCTGACTATCCCTGGCAGGCCACATGGAAATTCACAGGTAAAAATAGCTGACGCCAATTCGTTGCTCTTACATGGACAAAAGTACTGTGTGGTTCCATCAACGCTCACGGTAGCGAATCAAAACCATGACAACGGATGCGGAAGATGTTTGTGAGCAAGCGAGGTGCGACACTGGCCATGGTCGCGCTAGTGGCTCTAGCTCTGCTGGGCGCGAAGTGGGGCTTTCCTGATAGGCACATGCCGTACGAGCTGGTACGTCTAACCCGCGGCGATATCGAGGCCACGGTCAGCGCCATCGGCACATTGAAACCGCGCCACCAGGTGGAGGTCGGCGCCCGGGTGTCCGGGCAGATCGACCGGTTGCACGTGAAAGCCGGGGATTGGGTCGAGAAGGGCCAGCTACTGGTGGAGATCGACCCGCGCATTCCGCAGGCGACGGTCAACGCAGGGCGGGCCCAGTTGGCCAACCTGCAGGCGCAACTGATGGAGGCGCAGGCGCGTTTCGAGCTGACCGGCCAGCAACAGGCGCGTCAGCGGCAGATGCACCGGGACGGTGCGACGCGCCTGGAGGACGTGCAGACGGCCATGGCCGAGCACCGGATGGCCGCCGCGCGTATCGAGCAGCTGAAAGCGCAGATCGAGCAGACCCGCTCGACACTGACCGGCGACGAGGCGCAGCTCGACTATACGCGCATCTATGCGCCCATGGCGGGCACCGTGGTGTCGGTGAACGCGGAGGAGGGCCAGACCCTCAATGCGACGTACCAGACCCCGGCGCTGCTGCGCATTGCCGACCTGTCGACCATGACGGTCTGGGCCGAGGTCTCCGAGGCCGACGTGGTCAAGGTCAAGGCCGGGATGCCGGTGTACTTCTCCACCCTGGGCGGCGACGGCCGACGCTGGCCGGGCAGGGTGCGGCAGGTGTTGCCGGCGCCCGCCGAGCCGGAGGGACAGAGTGCCGGTACGGCGCTCGCGCCGTCCACCAGCAAGGTGATCCTCTATACCGTGCTGTTCGACGTGGACAACGCCGACGGCGCACTGATGGCCCAGATGACGGCCCAGGTGTCCTTCGTCGTCGCCGCGGCCAAAGATGCCCTGTTGGTGCCGCTGCGCTCGCTCGGCGGTCCCGCGGACCGGCCAGGGTACTACCAGGTTCGCGTGCTCAACGCGGCGGGCGAGGTCGAGCCGCGCGAGGTGCAACTGGGTGTGCGCAACCGGCTGAGCGCGCAAGTGCTGGTGGGGCTGGGGGAGGGCGAGCGGCTGATTGCCGGCGAGACGGCGGAGAACGAGCGGCCGGCGAGGTTCCAATGGTGAGCCCGACCGCTGCCCTGATCGAACTGGAGGACATCCGCAAGTCCTATGGCGGGGGCGCCAGCCCGCAGGTCGAGGTGCTGCATTGCGTGTCGCTGTGCATCGAGGCGGGCGAGTTCGTCGCCATCGTCGGCGCCTCCGGGTCGGGCAAGTCGACCCTGATGCATCTGCTCGGCTGCCTGGACAAGCCGACCAGCGGCCGCTACCGCTTCAACGGCCAGGACGTCGCGGCCATGCAGGCCGACGAGCTCGCCTGGTTGCGCCGCGAAGCCTTCGGGTTCGTGTTCCAGGGTTACCATCTGATCGCCATCGACAGTGCCCGGGAGAACGTCGAGATGCCGGCGATCTATGCCGGCATGGCCCCCGCGCGGCGCCGCGAGCGTTCCGCCGAACTGCTGGCGCGGCTCGGCCTGGGCGAACGCCTGGAGCACCGGCCCAACCAGTTGTCCGGCGGCCAGCAGCAGCGCGTGTCGATCGCCCGGGCGCTGATGAACGGCGGCCGTATCATCCTCGCCGACGAGCCCACCGGCGCGCTGGACAGCCACAGCGGGCAGGAGGTGATGGCGCTGTTCGACGAGCTTTCCCGACGCGGCCACACCATCATCCTGATCACCCACGACCGCCAGGTGGCCGCGCGGGCGCGGCGGGTGATCGAGATTCACGATGGCCGGATCGTCGCCGACAGCGGGCATGCCGGGCAGTCCCTCGCCGCGCCCATGGCCGAATTGCCCGCCGGGCCGCACCCGGGCAGGTCGGACGTGCCGCTGAGCGGCCTGGCGGAGGTGGTGCGGGCCGCCTGGCGGGTCATGTGGGCGAACGGTTTCCGTACCGGGCTGACGTTGCTGGGCATCGTCATCGGCGTGGCTTCGGTGATCGTCATGCTGGCGATCGGCCTGGGCACGCGCCAGCAGGTGGTGGCGCAGATGGGGGCGTTCGGCACCAACCTGATCTTCGTCTCGTCGATCGGCGAGAGTTCGCGCATCCCGGGCCGCAGTATCACCTTGGAGGACCTCGAGGCCGTCGCGCAACTGCCCAACATCGCCCTGGTGCTGCCCAACGTCACCGGCAACAAGGTGGTGCGCCACGGCAGCGTCGACCTCCAGCTCTACGTGCGCGGCACCGGCGCCGAATTGCCACGGATCCAGACCTGGCCGGTGGCGCTCGGCAGCTTCTTCACCGCGCAGGACGAGCGCGAGATGGCCAGGGTCGCGGTGCTCGGGCAGAAGGTGGTCGACAGCCTGATGCCGGACGTCGGGGACCCGCTGGGACAGAGCATCCTGATCGGCAACACGCCGTTCCTGGTGATCGGCGTGATGAGCGAGAAGGGCGCGCTGAGCGGCGACCGGGACGACGACAACCTGATCTTCGTGCCCTTCGGCATCGCCGGCGTCCAGGTGTTCGGCCAGCGCGAGCCGACCTACACGGTGGTGGCGGTGGAGGATGTGGCGCGCATCGAGGACACCCAGGCGGCCATCGACGCGCTGCTGCTCGAGCGCCACGGCCTGCGCGACGTCGCGATGGCCAACGCGGCGGCCAGCATCGCCGCGCAGACCCGCACCCAGGACAGCATGACCCTAATGCTCAGCCTGATCGCCGCGGTATCGCTGGTGGTGGGCGGCATCGGCGTGATGAACGTGATGCTGATGACCGTGCGCGAGCGCACGCGGGAGATCGGCATTCGCATGGCCACGGGAGCCAGGCAGGCGGACATCCTCCGCCAGTTCCTCAGCGAAGCGGTGCTGGTGTCGCTGGTCGGCGGGCTGGCCGGCGTCGCGGTGGGGCTGTTCGTCGGTGCCGCCCTGATCCTTTCCGAGGTGCCGTTGGTGTTCTCGCTGACGGGCATCCTCGGCGCGTTCGGCTGCGCCCTGGTGACCGGCCTGGTGTTCGGCTACATGCCGGCGCGCCAGGCGGCGCGGCTCGATCCGGTCGTGGCCCTGGGAGGCGAGTAGATGAGGATGTACTTCATGCAGGCCATGCGTCGGCGCGTCGCCGGCTATCGTGCTCGGGCGTGGGCGCTGCTGCTGGCGGCACTGCTGTCGCCGGGGTGCACGCTGGAGCGGGCATCGGTCGATCCCGGCCTGGCGCCGCCCGCCCAGTGGCGATACCCGGCGACCGATCCACGGCAGCAGCGCGATGTCGATGCGCACTGGTGGCGGCGCTTCGGCAGCGCCGAGCTGGACGCCCTGATCGCCCGCGCGGAAACGGGCAGCCTGGACCTGCAGGCGGCCGTGGCCCGGGTGGCCCAGGCGCGGGCCCTGGCCCGGGTGGCCGGCGCGGCGCTGTCGCCGGAGCTCGAGATCGGCCTGGACGCCAGCCGCGAAAGGCGCCTGGGCGGCGACGTCGGGGTCGACGGCGACTTCTTCTCGCTGGGTTTCCGGGCCCGCTACGAGCTGGATTTCTGGGGGCGCAACGTGGCCTTGCGGGATGCCACCCGGGCCGAATGGCAGGCGTCTCGCTTCGACCTGGCGACGGTGCGCCTGACGCTGACCGCAAGCGTGGCCTCGAACTGGCTGCAGGTGGTCGGGTTGCGCCAGCGGCTGTCTATCGCGCGCCTCAATCTGGACAATGCCGAGCGGGTCCTGGCCACCGTGGAGTCGCGTTACCGCGCCGGCGCGGCCTTTGCCCTGGAGCTTGCCCAGCAACGCGGCCTGGTGGCCGAGCAACGGCGTGAGGCGGCGGCACTGCGGGCGCAGGTGGCGGACGCCGAGGTCGCCCTGGCGGCCTTGCTCGGCATTCCGGTCCAGCAGTTGTCGATACGCGCCGGCTCGCTGGCCGGGCTCGACTGGCCGACGATCGACGCCGGGCTGCCGGCGGAACTGCTGCTGCGCCGCCCCGACCTGGCGCAGGCCGAGGCTCGCCTCGCGGCCGCCAACGCCAATATCGTCGCGGCCCGCGCCGCCCTGTTGCCGAGCATCGACCTTGGCGCAGGGCTGGGCTTCGCCGGCGAGCGGGTATCGCAACTGTTCGACAGCACCCTTTACAACCTGGCCGGCGCGGCCGTGGCGCCGATCTTCAATGGCGGGCGCCTGCGGGCGGAGCGCGACCTGGCCGAAGCGCAGCGGCTGGAGCAACTGGCGTACTTCCGCCAGAGCATCGTCGCCGCCTTCGCCGATGTGGAGACCAGCCTCAGCGCAATCAGTGGCCTGGAGGCCCAGATGGCCGCCCAGGACGAGCGCCTGCGCCAGGCCCGCGAGGCCTTCGAACTGGCGCAGGTCCGCTACCGCGCCGGCTCCGAGACGCTGCTGACCCTGCTGGATGCCCAGCGCGCCCTATACGCGGCGCAGGACCAGCAGGTGCAACTGCGCCAGGCCCGGCTGCAGGCCAGCGTCGTGCTCTACCGGGCGTTGGGTGGGGGCTGGAGTCCCTCGTAGCATCCGTTCCCACGTTCATCGCCCCGTAGGAGCGAGCCATGCTCGCGAACCCTGACACTGCGAGTTATCGCGGGCATGGCCCGCTCCTACCACATGCTCCTGGTTTCTGCCAGGGAATGGCCACGTAGCTGAGCAGGTCGTCTTCCATGGGCTGGAAGCGTCCGGCGATCTCGCTGTGCGCCGGGAAATCCTCGGACAGGTCGCACAGCAGCCGCAGCCTGGCCTGGCCGTTCGCTCTCCACTCAGATAGCTCGGCATGCTCGAAATAGAACGGGGTGCCGGTCAGGGGATAGAGCGCCTTGTACAGGCTTTCCTTGAGCGAGAAGGTCAGGGTCAGCAGCCGGGCGCGCTGTTCCACCGGCAATTGCTGCAGGCGCATGCGCTCGCTCCCGGTCAGGATCTCCCCGGCCAGTTCGTCGCTCTGCCGGTCGTCGAGCCAGGTTTCGATGTCGATGCCCACGGCGAGATAGTCCTCGCGCCGCGCCACCATGGCCAGGGCGCGGTGGCGGTTGTGGGTGATGGAGCCGCAGACGGCGGCGGGCCACTGCGGGGCGCGGTCCGCGCCCTGGGGGGGCACGCTGGCGTGGCCGACGAGCATTTCCAGGGCCTTTCCGGCGCACAGCCGGCCCGCGATGAACTCGGCCTGACGCACCGGCCTGGCGCGCTGGATGCCGGCGGGCAGGGCGATGCCGCTGCGGGCGATGCAGGCGGGGCTCAACAAGCCCGGGTCGAAGCGGGCCCCGACGATCACGCAGCCGGAAATCGAGATGTCCTTTTCGAGTATCGGCTGTTCGCAGAACTTCACGGTGCTAGATCATCCTTCGCATCAGGAATCGGTTCCTGTAGGAGCGCGCCATGCGCGCGATCGCGGGCATGGCCTGCTCCTACAGTGCTCCGATATTCCATGGCTGGCTCGACCCTGACCCTAGTCGAGGGTCGGGCCGATCGTCTTGCGGCAATGCACCAGCGCATCGCGGATCATGAAGTTGACCAGCGTGGGAGAGACGCCCAGCTCCCTGGCGATGTCCTTCTGCTGCACGCCATGCAGGCGATACATCTCGAAGGCGTAGCGGGTTCGGGGCGGCAGCTGGTTCAATGCGCCGTCGATGATGTCCAGGGTCTCCTGGTGCAGATTGGTGGTTTCCGGCGTATCGCCGTGGTTGACGGTGTTCAGCCCTTCCTCTTCGCTGCCGGCGTACTTCTGCTCCATCGCCTGCTTGCGGTAATGGTCGATGGCCAGGTTGCGCACGATCCTGAAGACGTAATTGACCTGGGCTTTCAGCGGCAGGGTGAGCTTCTGCACGCCGGCCAGCCTGAAGAAAGCGTCCTGGACGACATCCTCGGCCCGGCTGTGGCAGCCGGTGATGCGCGCGGCGGTCTTGACCAGTGTCGAGCGGTTATCCACCAACGCCTGTAGCAGCGAAGGGTTTCTTTCGGCAGTGCACTCTGCGGATCCAAATTCCTGCATGGTTCTACCCTATGCGGCGAGAGGTTGCGACGAGATTTCGTGTGTCCCTTACGGCGCAAATTACGGTAGGCATTGTAAGAATCTATGTCAAATGCGAATGATTATATTATCATTTGAAGGAGCCGTAACCTCGAGAGATGAGGGCGGCGCAGTGCCTTGAGGCCAGGCCTTGCGCAAACGCACCGAGATACACCGAACCGGTGAGAGATGCCCTCCCGAGGTCGGGCCTCCCAGCAAACCTGCAAGCCCCGCCAAACCCTGTGGGAGGCGCACCCTCGCGGCGATGCAGGCCGTAGGCCTGCCAGAAGTTCCGGCTGCGGCCCACTCTGAACCCAGGGTGGACGCCGCTCGATCATCAGCTCCGGTGAAGACAGAACGATTACCTCCAGGTGATATTTACTCGCTTGCCGCGCTTTCGAGCGAGGTGTCGCCGCCGTTGCCGGCAAACCACTGCCGTCCCCTAATTTTCCCTCCGCTCGATCCGTCATCGTTCCTATGAAACGGGGCCGTCGTGCGCCCCGCTGACTCGCCCCCGTGCAGATGAATCGAGAAAGGTGCAGAGATGACGGATACCTTCGAACGCCCGGTTTCCATGGCCGCCGCCCTGATGAACCGGGCTGTGGCCCAGCCGGATCGGCTGGCGCTGCGCTTTCTGGGAAGCGATGGGGAAGAGCTGCTGAGCTACCGGCAGCTGGATCGCCGGGCGCGGGTCATCGCGGCGGCATTGGCGCAGCGTGTCGAGCCGGGCGCGCGAGCGGTCCTGCTGTTCCCCAGCGGGCCGGACTACGTCGCGGCGTTCTTCGCCTGCCTGTACGCCGGGGTGATCGCGGTGCCGGCCTACCCGCCGGAAACCACCCAGGCGCAGCACCTCAAGCGGCTGGTGTCGATCGTCGCCGACGCGGAGCCGGCGCTGATCCTCACCACCGGTCGGCTGGCCGGATCGCTGGCCGGGCTGGGGCAAACCTTCGGCGGCGCGTTGCCCGCCCTGCTGCCGGTGGACGAACTGGACCCGGCCGCGGGCGACGAGTGGCAGGCGCCGCAGGTCCCGGCCGACGCCATCGCCTTCCTGCAGTACACCTCCGGTTCCACGGCGATGCCGAAGGGCGTGCAGGTCAGCCATGCCAACCTGGAAGCCAACGAGTGGCTGATCCGCCAGGGCTACGGCATCGGCGATGGCGACGTGATCGTCAGCTGGTTGCCGCTGTACCACGACATGGGCCTGATCGGCGGGCTGCTGCAGGCCATCTACAGCGGCGTGCCGGTGGTGCTGATGTCGCCGCAATACTTCCTCGAGCGGCCGCTGCGCTGGCTGGAGGCGATCGGCCGTTACCACGGCACCATCAGCGGCGGCCCCGACTTCGCCTACCGCCTCTGCCATGAGCGCATCGCCGAGGGCAAGCTGGCCGGGCTGGACCTGTCCCGCTGGCGCGTCGCCTTCTCCGGCTCCGAGCCGATCCGCCAGGACAGCCTGGAAGCCTTCGCCGCGCGGTTCGCGCCCTGCGGTTTCAGGCCCGGGGCCTACCTGGCCAGCTATGGCCTGGCCGAGGCGACCCTGTTCGTCACCGGCGGTCGACCGGGGCAGGGCATCCCCGCCCTGCACGTCGACGCCGCCGCGCTGGCGGCGAACCGCGCCGAGCCCGGCGAGGGTTCGACCCTGATGAGCTGCGGCTGGGAGCAGCCCGACCATCCGCTGCTGATCGTCGATTCGCAGGGCGGCGAGACGCTTGCCGACGGCCGGGTCGGCGAGATCTGGTCGAGCGGGCCGAGCATCGCCCAGGGCTACTGGCGCAACCCGCAGGCGACCGCGAAAGCCTTCGTCGAGCGCGACGGCCGCACCTGGCTGCGCACCGGCGACCTGGGTTTTCGTCACCAGGGCGAACTGTTCGTCACCGGGCGGCTCAAGGACATGCTGATCGTCCGTGGTCAGAACCTCTATCCCCAGGACATCGAGCGCACCGTCGAGGAGCAGGTCGAGGACGTGCGCAGCGGCCGGGTGGCGGCCTTCCCGGTGGTGCACGAGGGACGCGAGGCGCTGGGCATCGCCGCCGAAATCGGCCGACGGACCGCCAGGCAGGTGCCGCTCGACGAGCTGATCCAGCGCATCCGCGAGGCGGTGGCCATCGCCCACAACGAGGCACCCGGCCTCGTCGCACTGCTGGCGCCCGGCACCCTGCCGAAGACCTCCAGCGGCAAGCTGCAGCGTTCCGCCTGCCGCGCGCTACTGGAGTCCGGCGCGCTGGAGACGCTGGCCCTGCAGTATGACGGGCAGGCTCCGGCCAGCCAGGCTCCGGCCGCCGCGCGATCTCTCGCCGAATGCATCGCCGGGCTCTGGCGCGAGAGCCTGAAGGTCGAACGGCCGACGGCCGACAGCCACTTCTTCGCCCTGGGTGGGAACTCCATCCAGGCCATCCAGATGATCGCCGAGCTGCGCGATGCGCTCGGCATAGACTTGGAGCTGCGCACCCTGTACGAGGCGCCGACCCTGCAGGGCTTCGCCGAGGCGGTGGAACGCCTGCTGGCCCGGGGCGGCGCGGCCGCCGCCGGCATCCCGCGCGTGCCGCGCGACCGCGTCCTGCCGCAGTCGGCGGCGCAGAATCGCCTGTGGTTCCTCTGGCAACTGGAGCCGCACAGCGTCGCCTACAACATTCCCGGCGGCCTGCGCTTGCGCGGCGAGCTGGACGATCAGGCGCTGCAACGCAGCTTCGCGACGCTGGTCGAGCGCCACGAGTCGCTGCGCACCACCTTCTACGCGGAGGACGGCGTCGGCTTCCAGCGCATCGGCACGGCCGACGAATGGACCTTGCTGCGCGACGATCTTTCCGCGCTGCCGGAACCGCAGCGCGAGGAACGGGCGCGGGCGATCCGCGAGGAAGAGGCACACGTCCACTTCGGCCTGGAGCACGGCCCGCTGCTGCGCGTGCGGCTGGTGAGCCTGGACGAGCAGGAGCACCTGCTGCTGCTGACCCTGCACCACATCGTCGCCGACGGCTGGTCGCTGGGCCTGCTGCTCGACGAGTTCGCCCGGCTCTACGCGGCTCATGTCCAGGGGCAGACGGCGGCGCTGGCGGCCCTGCCGATCCAGTACGCCGATTACGCGGCCTGGCAGCGGGATGACGGCGACCGGTACGCGGCACAACTGGACTACTGGCGCGCCGAGCTGGACGGCGAGCGCGAGCCCCTGGCGTTGCCGCTGGACCGGCCGCGCAGCGGCAAGGATTCACCTGCCGAGCGCCTCGGCCTGCGTCTGGACAAAGTCCTCGGCGAGCGCCTGCAAAACCTGGCCAAGGCTCGAGGGACCACGTTGTTCGTGGTCCTGCTGGCGGCCTTCCAGACCCTGCTGCACCGCTACACCGGGCAGGCCGACATACGCCTGGGCGTGCCCAACGCCAACCGCCGGCGCCGGGAACTGCAGGGGCTGGTCGGCTTCTTCATCAACACCCAGGTGCTGCGCGGACGCCTGGGTTCGCGCCAGGCGTTCGTCGACGTGCTGGAGGCCGCCCGGCGCACGGTCGAGGGCGCGCAGGCCAACCAGGACCTGCCGTTCGAACGGGTGGTCGAGGCGCTCGGCGGCGATCCGCTGTTCGAGGTGATGTTCAACCACCAGCAGCGCGACCCGGAGGCGCTGCGCCGCCTGCCGGGCCTGCTCGCCGAGGAGCTGCCCTGGAACAGCCGCGAGGCCAAGTTCGACCTGCAACTGCACAGCGAGGAGGATCGCCAGGGGCGCATCCGCCTGGCCTTCGACTACGCCAGCGAGCTGTTCGAGCGCGCCACCGTCGAGCGTCTCGCCATGCATTTCGTGCGCCTGCTGGAGCAGGTGGGTGAGAGCCCCGAGCACGCCATCGGCGACCTGCCCTTGCTCGATGACCAGGAGCGCCGGCAGCTGCAGGGCTGGGGCCGCCAGCCGGCCGAGCCGGCCAGCGTCCTGCTGCCGGAACTGCTGAGCGCCCAGGCTCGCGCGACAGCGGATGCCGTCGCCCTGATCAGTGGCGAGACGAGCCTGGACTATGCCGCGCTGGAGCGCTGTTCCAACCGCCTGGCTCATCATCTGCGCGAGCTGGGCGTCGGGCAGGAAGTGCGGGTCGGCCTGCTGGTCGGGCGCGGCGTGGAGCTGATGGTGGCGCTGCTGGCGGTGGTCAAGGCCGGCGGCGCCTACGTGCCGATGGATGCCGACTACCCGCGCGAACGCCTGGCCTGGATGATCGAGGACAGCGGCATGCGCCTGCTGCTGGGCCACCGGCGGGTGCTGGAGGGGCTGGAACTGCCGGCCGGGCTGGCGAGCCTTGCTCTGGAGGAGCTGGACGCCGACGGCTATCCGGACACGCCGCCGCCCTTGGCGCTGGACGCCGACAACCTGGCCTACGTGATCTACACCTCCGGCTCCACCGGCCGGCCCAAGGGTGTTGGCGTCACTCACGGCGCGCTGAGCGAGCGGCTGCACTGGATGCGCCGCGAATACGCGCTGGATGCCTCGGACGTGCTGCTGCAGAAGGCGCCGCTCGGCTTCGACGTCTCGGTCTGGGAATGCTTCCTGCCGCTGATCGCCGGCAGCCGCCTGGTGCTGGCCGCCGATGGCGAGCACCGCGATCCGCGCCGGCTGGCGGAGCTGGTGCGGGCGCACGGGGTGACCTGCCTGCATTTCGTGCCGCCGCTGCTGCAACTGTTCATAGAGGAAGACAGCGTCGACGAGTGCCGCAGCCTGAAGCACCTGTTCGCCGGCGGCGAAGCACTGTCCGGCGAACTGTGCCTACGCGTGCGCGAGCGGCTGCCGCAGGTGGCGCTGCACAACCGCTACGGGCCGACCGAGACGGCGATCAACGTCACCCACTGGCGCTGCACAGACGAGGAGGGCGTGCGGGTGCCGATCGGCCGGCCGCTGGCCAATGTGCTCTGCGAACTGCGCGACGCCGAACTGGAGCTGGCGCCCGCCGGTGCCGTGGCGGAGCTGCTGCTCGGCGGCATTGGGCTGGCGCGCGGCTACCTGGGGCGCCCGGCGCTGACCGCCGAGCGCTTCGTGCCGGGCGAGGAGGGCACGCGGCTGTACCGCAGCGGCGACCTGGCGCGCTGGCGCAACGACGGTGCGCTGGAGTTCCTCGGCCGCATCGACGAGCAGGTCAAGCTGCGCGGCTTCCGTATCGAGCTGGAAGAAATCCGCGCGCAGCTGCTGGCACAGCCGGCGGTGCGCCAGGCCGCGGTGCTGCTGCGCGAAGGCGCGGGCGGTTCGCAACTGGTCGCCTACCTGACCTGCGGCGGCGCGGAAGACGACACGTCCCTGGCCGAGCGCCTGAAGCGAGCCCTGTCCGCCAGCCTGCCCGACTACATGGTGCCGGCCCGGTTCGTGCGCCTCGACACGCTGCCGCTGACGCCGAGCGGCAAGCTGGACCGCAAGGCGCTGCCGGAGCCGGACTGGCAAATGCGCCTGTACGTCGCTCCGCGCGACGAGCGCGAGCAGCGCCTGGCCGCTATCTGGCAGGAAGTGCTGGGCCTGCCGCGCGTCGGCCTGGAGGACGATTTCTTCGAACTGGGCGGCCATTCGCTGCTGGCCACCCGCATCGTCTCGCGGGTGCGCCAGGCGTTCGACGTCGACCTGCCGCTGCGCAGCCTGTTCGAGGCCAGCCGCCTGGACGGCTTCGCCGCCGAGGTGGCCCGGCTCCAGGCCGCGGGCGCGCGCGACGGCTGGGGCGTGATCGAGCGGGCGGGGCGTGGCCAGCGCATCCCGCTGTCCCACTCCCAGCAGCGCATGTGGTTCCTCTGGCAGCTCGACCGGGAGAGCCCGGCCTACAACGTCGGCGGTATGGCCAGGCTGAGCGGGGTGCTCGACGTGCAGCGCTTCGAGGCCGCCCTGCAGGCGCTGGTGCAGCGCCACGAGACCCTGCGCACCACCTTCCCCAGCGACGATGGCAAACCCTGGCAGCGGGTGGCCGAACAATCCGACTTGCGCATGCAGTGGCTGGACCTTTGCGCGCTACCGGCGGACGAACGGCAGACGCGTTTGCAGGCGCTGGCCGACGAACAGGCGCATCAGCCGTTCGACCTGGAGCGTGGGCCGCTGCTGCGGGTGTGCCTGGTCAAGGCGGCCGAGCGCGAGCACTATCTGGTGGTGACCCTGCACCATATCGTCACCGAAGGCTGGGCGATGGACGTGTTCGCCCGCGAGCTGGGGCTGCTCTACGAGGCCTTCCTCGACGAGCGCGAGTCGCCGCTGGAACCGCTGCCGGTGCAGTATCTCGACTACAGCCAGTGGCAGCGCCGCTGGCTGGACGCCGGCGAGCGCCAGCGCCAGCTGGACTACTGGCGTACGCAGCTGGGCGACGAGCATCCGTTGCTGGAGCTGCCCGCCGACCGCCCGCGTCCGCCGCTGCAGAGCCACCGCGGCGGGTTGTACCGCTTCGAACTCGATCCGGCGCTGGCCGAGCGGGTGCGCGCCTACAATGCCGCCCATGGCCTGACGCTGTTCATGACCGCCAGCGCCGCCCTGGCGCTGCTGCTGTTCCGCTATTCCGGGCAGGGCGATTTGCGCATCGGCGCGCCGGTGGCCAACCGCATCCGTCCGGAGAGCGAAGGGCTGATCGGCGCCTTCCTCAATACCCAGGTACTGCGCTGCCGGCTGGACGGGCAGATGAGCGTCGCCGAGCTGCTCGACCAGGTGCGCGACACCGCCATCGAGGCCCAGGCCCACCAGGACCTGCCGTTCGACGAACTGGTCGAGTCCCTGCTGCCGCCGCGCAGCGCCGCCTACCACCCGCTGTTCCAAGTGATGTGCAACGTGCAGCGCTGGGCCTTCCAGCAGACCCGGCAACTGGCCGGGATGACCGTCGAATACCTGGTCAACGATGCGCGGGCGACCAAGTTCGATCTCTACCTGGAGGTGACCGACCTCGGCCAGCGCCTGGGCTGCTGCCTGACCTACAGCTGCGACCTGTTCGACGAGCCGCGCATCGCGCGCATGGCCGAGCATTGGACGCGCCTGCTGGCGGCCATGATCGAGGCGCCATCGCGGCGGCTCGCCGAACTGCCGATGCTGGCCGACAGCGAGCCCGCCACCCTGGCCGAGCCGGCCGGTGAATTCCCGCTGGATGCCTGCCTGCACGAGCTGTTCGCCCGCCAGGCGGAGGCGACGCCCAGGGCGCCGGCACTGACCTTCGGCGAGCGGACCCTGAGCTATGCCGAGCTGGATGCCCAGGCCAACCGCCTGGCCCGTGTGCTGCGCGAGCGCGGCGTCGGCCCGGAAGTGCCGGTCGGCCTCGCCCTGGAGCGTTCGCCGGAACTGGTCGTCGGCATCCTGGCGATCCTCAAGGCCGGCGGCGCCTACGTGCCGCTCGACCCGGAATACCCGCTGGAGCGCCTGCGCTACTTGATCGAGGACAGCGGCATCGCCCTGCTGCTGGGCCACGCCGGGCTGTTCGAGGCACTCGGCGAGCTGCCGGCCGGTGTGGGCCGCTGGTGCCTGGAGCATGATCTGGCCGCCCTCGACGGCTATGCCAGCGGTGCACTGCCGAGGAGCGCCACGCCACAGAACCTGGCCTACCTGATCTACACCTCCGGCTCCACCGGCAAGCCCAAGGGCGTTGCGGTGTCCCACGGCGAGATCGCCATGCACTGCCGCGCGGTGATCGAGCGCTTCGGCATGCGTGCCGACGACTGCGAGCTGCACTTCTATTCGATCAACTTCGACGCCGCCAGCGAGCGGCTGTTCGCGCCGCTGCTGTGCGGCGCGCGGGTGGTGCTGCGCGGCCAGGGGCAGTGGGACGCGGAGTCGATCTGCGGGCTGATCCGCGAGCAGGGCGTCACGATCCTCGCCTTCACCCCCAGCTACGGCAGCCAGCTGGCGCAGTGGCTGGCCATGCGCGGCGAACGCCTGCCGGTGCGCCTGTGCATCACCGGTGGCGAGGCGCTGACCGGCGAGCATCTGCAGCGGATTCGTGCGGCCTTCGCGCCGGAACGCTTCTTCAATGCCTACGGGCCGACCGAGACGGTGGTCATGCCGCTGGCCAGCCTGGCGCCGGAGCGCCTGGAAGCGGTTGCCGCCGGCGTGCCGATCGGCAGCCTGGTCGGTGCCCGCCGCGGCGCCATCCTCGATGCCGACCTGGCGCCGCTGCCGCAGGGCGCCGCCGGCGAGCTGTACCTGGGCGGGGCCGGGCTGGCGCGCGGTTATCACCGACGCCCGGCATTGACCGCCGAGCGCTTCGTGCCCGACCCATTCGGCCCCGTCGGGGCGCGGCTGTACCGCAGCGGCGACCGGGTGCGTTTGGACGATGACGGGCAGCGTAGCGACGCCCGAGTGGAATACCTCGGCCGTATCGACCAGCAGGTGAAGGTGCGCGGTTTCCGCATCGAACTGGGCGAGATCGAGGCGCGCCTGCGCGAGCATCCGGCGCTGGCCGACGCGGCGGTGCTGGCACTGGATACGCCGTCCGGCAAGCAACTGGCCGCTTACCTGGCGACCGCCACCACGGGGTTTGACGAGGCGGAGTTGCGCGAATCGATCAAGGCCCATCTGCGCGCGCAATTGCCCGACTACATGGTGCCGGCGCACCTGCTGCTGCTCGAGCGCCTGCCGCTGACCCCCAACGGCAAACTCGATCGTCGCGCGCTGCCGGCGCCCGACACCACGCAGCAACGACAGGCCTACCAGGCGCCGCGCGACGAACGCGAGCAGCGGCTGGCGGCGATCTGGAGCGACGTGCTGAACGTCGAGCAGGTCGGTCTGGACGACAACTTCTTCGAACTGGGCGGCGACTCGATCCTGTCGATCCAGGTGGTCAGCCGCGCCCGCCAGGCGGGCATTCATTTCACTCCACGCGACCTGTTCCAGCACCAGAGCGTGCGCGCCCTGGCCGCGGCGGCGGGCAGCGTGGTGCAAACCCGCACCGAGCAGGGCCCGCTGGTCGGCGCCACGCCGCTGACCCCGATCCAGCACTGGTTCTTCGAGCAGCGCCTGGCCGATCCGCGGCAGTGGAACCAGTCGCTGCTGCTGGCGCCACGCGAAGCGCTGGACGCCGGGTTGCTGGCGCGTGCGCTGCATCTGCTGGTCGAGCATCACGATGCCCTGCGCCTGGCGTTCCATCAGGTCGACGGGGCCTGGCAGGCCGAATACCGGGCTGCGGGCGCCGACGACGAGTTGCTGCTCTGGCAATCCAGAGTGGCGGATGCCGCATCCCGTTTCGAGGAGGCCCAGCGCAGCCTCGACCTGGTCCGCGGGCCGTTGCTGCGCGGCGTGCTGGTCGAAGGCGAGGTGGGCAGCCAGCAACTGTTGCTGGCCATCCACCACCTGGCGGTGGACGGGGTGTCCTGGCGGGTGCTGCTGGAGGACCTGCAGAACCTCTATCGGCAACTGGGCGCCGGAGAGGCTCCGGCGCTGCCGGCGCGCACCCACGGCCTGCGCGACTGGGCCGCGCGCCTGCAGCAATACGCCGCCAGCTCCTCGCTGCGCGAGGAGCTGGGCTGGTGGCAGCTGCAGCTCGAGGGCGCGGACGACGAGCTGCCCTGCGACCGTCCGGGGACCGACGACCGCTACTGCGATGCCCGCAGCGTCGCCGTGCGGCTCGACGCCGAAACCACCCGCCAGTTGCTGCAGCAGGCCCCGGCGGCCTATCGCACGCGGGTCGACGAACTGCTGCTGACCGCGCTGTCGCGGGTGCTGTGCCGCTGGAGCGGACGCGATTCGGTGCTGGTGCAGCTGGAAGGACATGGCCGCGAACCGCTGTTCGACGACCTTGATCTGACCCGCACGGTGGGCTGGTTCACCAGCGCCTATCCGCTGCGCCTGCGCCCGGCGGCCGAGCCGGGGCAGGCCATCAAGGCGATCAAGGAGCAGTTGCGCGGCGTGCCGCACAAGGGCCTCGGCCACGGCGTGCTGCGCCATCTGGGCGATGCCGCCAGCCGCGCCGCGATGCAGGCGCTGCCGCAGGCGCGGATCACCTTCAACTACCTGGGCCAGTTCGACCAGCAGTTCAGCGAGGAGGCGCTGTTCCAGCCGCTCGATGCGGCGACCGGCGCGGCCCACGCCGAGGATGCGCCGCTGCCCAACTGGCTGTCGCTGGACGCCCAGGTCTACGGCGGCGAACTGGGCATGCGCTGGACCTACGGCGCCGGGCGCTACGACGAGGCCACGGTGCGCACGCTGGCCGAGGCGCTGGTCGAGGAGCTGCGCCAGCTGGTGGCGCACTGCCTGAGCGAGGGCGCGGGCGGCGCGACGCCATCGGACTTCCCCTTGGCCGGCCTGAGCCAGGCCCAGCTCGATGCGCTGCCGGTAGCGGCCGCGCGCATCGACGACGTCTACCCGCTGAGCCCGATGCAGGAGGGCCTGCTGTTGCACACCCTGCTGGAACCGGGGACCGGCATCTACTACATGCAGGACCGCTACCGGATCGACAGCGAACTCGACCCGCAGCGTTTCGACCGCGCCTGGCAGGCGGTGGTGGCGCGCCACGAGGCGCTGCGCGCATCGTTCTGCTGGAACGCCGGCGAGCGCATGCTGCAGATCGTGCACAAGCCGGGCGCGCTGCGCATCGACCACCTGGACTGGAGCGCGCTGCCCGAGGATGGCCACGAGGAGCGCCTGCAGGCGTTGCACCGCGAGGAGCGCGAGGCGGGCTTCGATCTGTTGCGCGAGCCGCCGTTCCACCTGCGCCTGATCCGCCTGGGGGCGGCGCGCTACTGGTTCATGATGAGCAACCACCATATCCTCATCGATGCTTGGTGCCGCGGGCTGCTGATGGGCGACTTCATGGATCTCTACGCGGCCCTCGGCGAAGGTCGCGAGCCGCAACTGCCGAGCGCGCCGCGCTACCGCGACTACATCGCCTGGCTGCAGCGCCAGGACCTGGATGCCGCGCGTGCCTGGTGGCGCGACAACCTGCGCGGTTTCGAGCGCCCGACCTCTATCCCCAGCGACCGTCCCCTGCTGCGCGAGCACACCGGCGGCATGCGCGTCGGCGACCTGCACGCGTGCCTCGACGCCGCCGAGGGCGCGCGCCTGCGCGAGCTGGCCCAGCGTCACCAGTTGACCGTCAACACCTTCGCCCAGGCCGCCTGGGCCCTGGTGCTGCACCGCTACAGCGGCGAGCGCGACCTGGCCTTCGGCGTCACCGTGGCCGGCCGTCCGCTGGACATGCCGCAGTTGCAGAGCACCGTCGGCCTGTTCATCAACAGCATTCCGCTGCGCCTGGGGTTGCCCGACGTCGGTCAGCGGCGCCCGGTGCGCGAGTGGCTGGCCGAGCTGCTGCCGCGCAACCTGGCGCTGCGCGACCACGAGTACCTGCCGCTGGTGGACATCCAGGAATGCAGCGAATTGCCCAAGGGCCAGCCGCTGTTCGACAGCCTGTTCGTGTTCGAGAACGCGCCGGTGGATAGCGCCGTGCTGGCCCGCGCCCAGGGATTGCGGGCGCGTTCCGAGTCGGGCCGCACGCACACCAACTACCCGCTGACGGTGGTCTGCTACCCGGGTGACGAACTGGGCCTGCACCTGTCCTTCGATCGGCGCTACTTCGACGAGGCCACGGTGGAGCGCCTGCTCGGCGACTTCAAGCGGCTGCTGCTGGCGCTGGTGGACGGCTTCCACGGCATGCTCGACGAGCTGCCGCTGCTGGCTGCCGGTGAACGCGAATTCCTTATCCAGGACTGCAACCGCAGTGCCCGCGACTACCCGCTGGAACAGGGCTACGTGCGGCTGTTCGAGGCGCGGGTGGCGGAGCATCCCGAGCGTATCGCCGCGCGCTGCCTGGACGCGCAGTGGTCCTACGCGGAGCTGAATGCGCGCGCCAACCGCCTGGGCCATGCGCTGCTCGCCGCCGGGGTGAAGGCGGAGCGGCCGGTGGCGCTGTTCGCCGAGCGCGGCCTGGCGCTGCTCGGCATGATGATCGGCAGCTTCAAGGCCGGCACCGGCTACCTGCCGCTGGATCCGGCGCACCCGCTGGAGCGCCAGCGCCATATCCTGGCGGCGAGCCGGGCACAGGTGCTGGTGTGCAGCGCCGAATGCGAGGCGCAGGCCGGCGCGCTGCTGGACGAGCTCTGCTGCCAGTGCCGTCCCAAACTGCTGGTCTGGGACGAGGTGCAGGCAGCCGATGGGTCGACGCGCAATCCCGGTATTCATGGCGGGCCGCACAGCCTGGCCTACGTGATCTATACCTCCGGGTCCACCGGCCTGCCCAAGGGCGTGATGGTCGAACAGGCCGGCATGCTCAATAACCAGCTGTCCAAGGTGCCCTATCTGGAACTGGGCGAGGAAGACGCGATCGCCCAGACCGCCTCCCAGTGCTTCGACATCTCGGTCTGGCAGTTCCTCGCCGCGCCGCTGTTCGGCGGCCGGGTGGAGATCGCGCCGAACATCCTCGCCCATGACCCGCAGGCGCTGTTGGGCTGGGTGCGCGAGCACGGCGTCAGCGTGCTGGAGAGCGTCCCGGCGCTGATCCAGGGCATGCTCGCCGAAGGGCTGGGCGATACCGGCGCGCTGCGCTGGCTGCTGCCCACCGGCGAGGCGATGCCGCCGGAGCTGGCGCGCCAGTGGCTGCTCCGGCATCCGGCGGTGGGGCTGGTCAACGCCTACGGTCCGGCCGAGTGCTCGGACGACGTGGCCTTCTTCCGCGTCGACCCGGCTTCCACCGAGGGCAGCTACCTGCCGATCGGCGGCCCCACCGACAACAACCGCCTGTACCTGCTGGGCGACGACCTGCAACCGGTAGCGGCGGGGGCGGAGGGCGAACTCTACGTCGCCGGCACCGGCGTCGGCCGTGGCTACCTGGGCGACCCGGCGCGCACGGCCCAGGCCTTCCTGCCCGATCCTTTCGCCGTGCACCCCGGCGGGCGCCTGTACCGCAGCGGCGACCTGGCCCGGCGGCGCCCCGACGGCCTGCTGGCGTTCGTCGGGCGGGTCGACCATCAGGTGAAGATCCGCGGCTTCCGTATCGAACTGGGCGAGATCGAGGCGCGCCTGCACGAGCATGACGAAGTCCGCGAGGCCGCCGTGGCGGTGCACGAGGGCGCCAACGGCAAGTACCTGGTCGGCTACCTGGTGGCCGATGACATGGAGCTGGCGGAGCTTTCCCCCGCCACCGCGCCGCTGCTGCACGGCGAGCTGTTCGAGCGCGTCAAGCAGCGCCTGCGCGCCGAGCTGCCGGACTACATGGTGCCGGCGCACTGGCTGTTGCTGGAGAACCTGCCGCGCAACGCCAACGGCAAGCTCGACCGCCGCGCATTGCCGGCGCCCGAGCTCGGCCAGGCGTGCGCGCAGGTCTACCTGGCGCCGCGCAGCGAGCTGGAGCGAACCCTGGCGACGATCTGGGCCGAGGTGCTCAAGGTCGAGCGGGTCGGGGTGCACGACAACTTCTTCGAGCTGGGTGGGCACTCGCTGCTGGCCACCCGCATCGCCTCGCGGGTGCAGCAAGCGCTGCAGCGCAACGTGCCGCTGCGGGCGATGTTCGAGTGCGCCACCGTCGGCGAGCTGGCCGGCTATATCGAGTCGCTGGAGGGCGATGCGGTCAGCGAGCAGAAAGCGGAGCGGCTGAGCGACCTGATGGCGAGGCTGGAGGCGATGTAATCCTTTCGATATCCGGCACGGTTGCAACGTAGGGTATGCGCGATATTTGCCCAAGGCCGCCAGGGTTGTAGGTTGGGTTGAGCGCAGCGAAGCCCAAC
>NZ_JADDIX010000048.1 GCF_015070855.1 Pseudomonas lopnurensis | reverse complement strand
GCGATGTACAGCTGCGGCGCGACGATCTTGCCGGTCTGGCCGACCTGCATGTCGTTCGGCACGAAACCGGCATCGACCGCGGCACGCGAGGCGCCGACTGCCGCGCCGAGCTTGTCGGCCAGCGAGTACAGGTGCTTGAAGTTCTCGCCGTTCTGCATGCCGCGACCACCGGAAACGACGATCTTGGCAGCGGTCAGTTCGGGACGGTCGGACTTGGCCAGCTCTTCGCCGACGAAGGCGGACTTGCCGGCGTCACCAGTGCCGGCGATCTGCTCGACCACAGCCGAACCACCGGTGGCATTCACGGCATCGAAGCCGGTGGCACGCACGGTGATGACCTTGATCGCGGCGCTGGACTGCACGGTCGCGATGGCGTTACCCGCGTAGATCGGGCGCTTGAAGGTGTCCGGGCTTTCCACCGAAATGATTTCGGAAATCTGGTCGACGTCCAGCTGGGCGGCGACGCGCGGCAGGAAGTTCTTGCCGTTGGTGGTGGCAGCCGCCAGCACGTGGCTGTAATTGGATGCCAGGCCGGCGATCAGCGGCGCGACGTTTTCCGGCAGTTGGTTGGCGTAGGCGGCATCGTCGGCGACCAGCACCTTGGCCACGCCTTCGATCTGCGCGGCCGCCTCGCCGATGGCGCCGCAGCCGCTACCGGCCACCAGCACGTGGATGTCTCCGCCGATCTTGGCAGCGGCAGCGACGGTGTTCAGAGTAGCGGCCGCGAGGACGGCATTGTTGTGTTCAGCGATAACCAGGATAGCCATTTAGATTACCTTCGCCTCGTTCTTCAATTTCTCGACCAGTTCAGCCACGGACTTGACCTTGATGCCGGCGCTGCGGCCGGCCGGCGCTTCGACTTTCAGGGTCTTCACGGTGGAAGTGGTGGTGACGCCCAGCGCATCGGGGGTCAGCACTTCCAGCGGCTTCTTCTTGGCCTTCATGATGTTCGGCAGCGAGGCGTAGCGCGGCTCGTTCAGGCGCAGGTCGGTGGTGACGATCGCCGGCAGGTTCAGCGCAACGGTCTGCAGGCCGCCGTCGATTTCGCGAGTGACGTTGACCTTGTCGCCCGCCACTTCCACCTTCGAGGCGAAGGTGCCCTGGGCGTAACCGGTCAGTGCGCCGAGCATCTGCCCGGTCTGGTTGTTGTCGCTGTCGATCGCCTGCTTGCCGAGGATGACCAGTTGCGGCTGCTCCTTGTCGACCACCGCCTTGAGCAACTTGGCCACGGCCAGGGAATTCAGTTCCTCGCTGGACTCGACCAGCACGGCGCGGTCGGCGCCCAGTGCCAGCGCGGTGCGCAGTTGCTCCTGGGCAGCGGTCGGACCGATGGAGACGACAACGATTTCGCTCGCCACGCCCTTCTCTTTCAGGCGCACGGCTTCTTCCACGGCGATTTCGCAGAAGGGGTTCATCGACATCTTGACGTTGGCGAGATCGACGCCGGACTCGTCCGCCTTGACGCGAACCTTGACGTTGTAGTCGACCACTCGTTTGACAGCTACAAGAACCTTCATGGATTCCTCGTTACTCTCCGGTGAATAGAATTTCGCCGAGGCGAACCGAGCCTTGCTCGTGGCTTGGTACATTAGCCGTTGCCCTGTTCGGCGAGCGCGAACTGTCCGTATCTTGACTGCACCCTGCGGACGGGGTCAACAACGCATATGGCCCGTCATAAGCGGCAGTTGCGCGATTCTAGCAGGCTTCCGGAAAATTCAAACAAACGTTTGTATTGGACCGACCCGAGCGTCTATATATAATGCGCCGGCCCGGCTCGGTCAGGGAATGACCATAGCCCTCCATCTTATATAACAACCAAGCCCTGAGTAGGAGAAAGCCTATGGAACGCGAATACATGGAATTCGACGTCGTTATCGTCGGCGCCGGCCCCGCAGGCCTATCCGCAGCCTGCCGCCTGAAGCAGAAAGCCGCCGATGCCGGCCAGGAAATCAGCGTATGCGTCGTCGAAAAGGGCTCCGAAGTAGGCGCCCATATCCTTTCCGGCGCCGTCTTCGAGCCGCGCGCACTGAGCGAACTCTTCCCGGACTGGAAGGAACTCGGCGCGCCGCTGAACGCCCCGGTCAAGCGTGACGACATCTACCTGCTCAAGAGCGCCGATACTGCCAGCAAGTTGCCCGCCGCACTGGTCCCCAAGACCATGCACAACGAAGGCAACTACATCATTTCCCTCGGCAACCTGTGCCGCTGGCTGGCCCAGCAGGCCGAGAACCTCGGCGTCGAGATCTACCCCGGCTTCGCCGCCCAGGAAGCGCTGATCGACGACAATGGCGTGGTGCGCGGCATCGTCACCGGCGATCTCGGCGTCGATCGCGAAGGCAACCCGAAGGAAGGCATGTTCACCCCGGGCATGGAACTGCGGGCCAAGTACACCCTGTTCGCCGAAGGCTGCCGCGGGCACATCGGCAAACAACTGATCAACCGTTTCCAGCTCAACGCCAATGTCGATCCGCAGCACTACGGCATCGGCATCAAGGAGCTCTGGGACATCGACCCGGCCAAGCACGAGCAGGGCCTGGTGGTGCATACCGCGGGCTGGCCGCTGGACGACGAAAACACCGGTGGCTCCTTCCTCTATCACCTGGAGAACAACCAGGTGGTGGTGGGGCTGATCGTCGATCTTTCCTACAGCAACCCGCACCTGTCGCCGTTCGATGAGTTCCAGCGCTACAAGCATCACCCAGTGATCAGGCAGTATCTCGAAGGCGGCAAGCGCGTTTCCTATGGGGCCCGCGCCATCGCCAAGGGCGGCATCAACTCCCTGCCGAAGATGGTCTTCAAGGGTGGCGCACTGATCGGCTGCGATGCCGGCACGCTGAACTTCGCCAAGATCAAGGGCAGCCACACGGCCATGAAGTCCGGCATGCTGGCGGCCGAAGCGGTGGCCGATGCACTGTTCGCCGGTCGCGAGGGCGGCGACGAACTGAGCGGCTACGAAGAGGGTTTCAAGAACAGCTGGCTGTACGACGAGCTGTACAAGAGCCGCAACTTCGGCGCGGCGATCCACAAGTGGGGCGCGATCAAGGGTGGTGCGTTCAACTTCATCGATCAGAACATCTTCGGCGGCAAGATCCCCTTCACGCTGCACGACACCAAGCCGGACCATGCCTGCCTGAAGCCGGCCGCCGAGGCGAAGAAGATCGATTACCCGAAGCCGGACGGCAAGCTCAGCTTCGACAAGCTCAGCTCGGTGTTCCTCTCCAACACCAACCACGAAGAGGACCAGCCGGTTCACCTGAAGCTGACCGATCCGAACATCCCGATCGACAAGAACCTTCCGCTGTACGACGAGCCCGCACAGCGCTACTGCCCGGCAGGCGTGTACGAAGTGGTCGACAACGACGACGGCAGCAAGCGCTTCCAGATCAATGCGCAGAACTGCGTGCACTGCAAGACCTGCGATATCAAGGACCCGGCGCAGAACATCACCTGGGTGGCACCGGAAGGCACCGGCGGGCCGAATTACCCCAACATGTAAAACGAAAGACCCCTACGCAGGCTGTATGTAACTCCCGGCCTGCAGTGTCAACAAACGCCCCGACTCGTTCGGGGCGTTTGCATTTCAAGTGCGCGCCAAATGAAAGGCACGTGAGTCGCTTATCGGCAGGGCATTGCATTGAGCCCCGGATAACCTCGATATTGCTGACACTCGACCTCCAGGCGCCGGGAAGAGCGGATGCACTGAAAGTAGCCGTACAGGTAAAACCTGAGCAAAATCCGCCGACCCATAGGCTGACCGCCGACTTCTTTCGGAATCGCCTTGCCGAAGCCAAGCGCCCAGAGATCCAGTCGCGCCACATAGGCATCGATCACGCGAACCAGGCGGTTCTCGGAAGCCAGGTCTTCAAGCGATTCAGGGAACGCCCCGTGAGATCACCCTGAAGCAGGCATAACGAAAGGCTCTGTCCCAATTGCGTATTGCTCGAATTGTCGAGGTGTTCTGAGCGTCCGTAGGAGCGGGCCGTGCCCGCGAAGCTTTGCGCGCCGGAATATTCGCGGGCACGGCCCGCTCCCTACAGGGGTACGTCTATCCGCAACAGCCAGCTCAGACATAGCCTAACGAAAATGCCCCGTATCTCCGGAGATACGGGGCATTGTCTTGAACCACTGCGCAAACTGCTGGTTTCACACAGCCTGCGAAGGAGCTTTTCGTAGCCCGGAGCCGTTCAGCAAGCTCTCGAGCGAATATGGCGCAGCGGACGGGACTCGAACCCGCGACCCCCGGCGTGACAGGCCGGTATTCTAACCGACTGAACTACCGCTGCGCGTCGGCCGGACTTTCGTCCGTAAATCTCGCAAAGGTTGGTGGCTGATGACGGGATCGAACCGCCGACCCCCTGCGTGTGATGCAGGTGCTCTCCCAGCTGAGCTAATCAGCCGATCGCCTTGCGAGGCGCGCAATTTACTCACCCCCCGGAGCTAAGTCAACAACGGCATTGGATTTTTTTCATAAAAACATGGTCGACTACCATTGCCGCACAGCTTTGCAACCTCCACGGGGCACCAAGAGCCAACCGGGATGTCATTGTCCTGAGGATTCGCTGCGCCAACGCCAAAGGTGTTCTCGAAAGTCCGTAGCGCCCGAAGCGAGACTGGCCGCGAATGAAGGGAACCAACAACAAGGCGTCACGGAGTATTTCGCTTGTCATTGCCAGGAAAGCTGCACAACTACCGGCACCGTATCCCTTTGATCGTCAGCGCCCTGCTGCTGTGCGCGTTCGCCTTCTACCTGGCCACGCAGATCGAACAATGGCTGCGCCTGGTCCGCGCCCCGACCCCGACAGGAGGCGACGAGCAAGCGGTCGGCAATCTCGCCCAACCCGACCTGCAACGACTGGAAACGCTCTTCGGCGCGGCCACGACGGATGCAAGCTACGCACCCACAGCCGCCGATACCGGTCTTATGCTGCGGGGCAGCTTCGTGCATGCCGAACCGCAGCGCTCCAGCGCCATCATCCAGCTCGAAGGCCAGCCTCCGCGCCTTTACTGGCAGGGTGAGGCGCTGGACAGCGGCGTCAGCCTGCATGGCGTTTATCCGGACCGGGTGGAAATCCTGCGCAATGGCCGTGTCGAGACCCTGTATTTCCCACAGGTCCGCTCGCTGGACTACATCCCGGCCGAGCCGGCCTACCTGGACGAACAACCCTATGCCGAGCCACAGGACCAGGACACGCAGGCGATGCAACAACAGATGGATGCCCTGCGCCAGCAACTCGAAGAAGCCGTGAACCCGACGGACACCGTGCCCTCCAACGACCAGCCCATGGAAGACGATTGACCGATGCCCAAGCCCCTCTCGCGATCGCTGCTCGCCCTGCTCGTCACCGGCCTGCTGGCCGCTTCCCTGCCCCTGAGCGCTGCCGAGCCGGGCATCGAGCCCAGCACTGGCCAGCAGGAAGGCTGGACCATAAACCTCAAGGATGCCGACATCCGCGCCTTCATCGACCAGATCAGCCAGCTCAGCGGGCAGACCTTCATCGTCGACCCGCGGGTCAAGGGCCAGGTCAGCGTGGTCTCGAACGCGACCCTGTCGCTGAGCGAGGTCTACCAGCTGTTCCTCTCGGTAATGGCGACGCACGGCTTCAGCGTGCTCACGCAGGGCGAGGTCGCGCGTATCGTACCCAACGCCGAAGCCCGAGCCGAAGCCGGCGGCGGCCCCAGCGGCGGCGATCAGCTGGAAACGCGGCTTATCCAGGTGCAACACACGTCCGCCGTC
The DNA here is from genome assembly GCF_015070855.1 of Pseudomonas lopnurensis. GTDB lineage: Bacteria > Pseudomonadota > Gammaproteobacteria > Pseudomonadales > Pseudomonadaceae > Stutzerimonas > Stutzerimonas lopnurensis. The sequence goes on along the minus strand of NZ_JADDIX010000048.1, from coordinate 26,476 downwards.
GACCTGATTCCACTGATCCGCCCGCTGGTTCCGCAGTACGGCCACCTTGCCGCGGTCTCCTCGGCGAATGCGCTGATCATCAGCGACCGCAGCGCCAACATCGCCCGCATCCAGGACCTGGTGCGCCAGCTCGACCAGGCCGAAACCGACGACTACGGCGTGCTCAACCTCCAGCACGGCTGGGCGGTGGACATTGCCGAAGTGCTGAGAAACGCGCTGATCCGCGGCGAAGCGAAAAGCCCGTCCGGCGTGCAGATCATCGCCGACTCGCGCACCAACCGGCTGATCTTCATCGGCCCCCGCGACGCACGTGGCAAGCTTTCCGCGCTGGCCCAGAGCCTGGATACGCCGACGACACGCTCAGCCAACACCCGCGTGATTCGCCTGCGCCACAACGATGCCGGATCGCTGGCCGAAACCCTCGGCGACATCTCCGAGGGCCTGACCAATCCCGACGGCGGCGAAGCCGCGACAGGCAGGCCACAGAACATCCTGATCCGTGCCGACGAGAGCCTCAATGCCCTGGTGCTGCTGGCCGATCCGGAGCTGATCGGCACCTTGGAGAGCATCGTCCGCCAGTTGGACGTGCCGCGCGCGCAGGTCATGGTGGAAGCCGCCATCGTCGAGGTTTCCGGCGACATCACCGACGCCCTAGGCGTGCAATGGGCCATCGACGCACGCGGCAGCACCGGTGGTGCCGGCGGCGTGAGCTTCGGCAATACGGGCATTTCGGTGGGCAGCGTACTGAACGCCATCAGCGAGAACGAAATTCCGAACAACCTGCCCGACGGCGCGATCATCGGCATCGGTACCCGCAGCTTCGGCGCACTGGTCACCGCACTGTCGGCCAACAGCAAGAGCAACCTGCTGTCGACCCCGAGCCTGCTGACCCTGGACAACCAGGAGGCGGAGATACTCGTCGGCCAGAACGTACCCTTCCAGACCGGCTCCTATACCACCGACGCCTCGGGCGCCAACAACCCCTTCACCACCATCGAGCGCCAGGACATCGGCGTCACGCTCAAGGTCACGCCGCATATCAACGAAGGCGCCACGCTGCGCCTGCAGATCGAGCAGGAAATTTCCTCGATCGCGCCCAGTGCCAGCCTGACCGCCCAGGCGGTGGACCTGGTGACCAACAAGCGCGCGATCAAGAGCACCATCCTCGCCGAGGATGGCCAGGTGATCGTGCTCGGCGGTCTGATTCAGGACGATGTCACCCGCACCAATGCGAAGGTGCCGCTGCTGGGCGACATCCCGCTGCTCGGCGCACTGTTCCGCTCGACCCAGGAAACCCACATCAAGCGCAACCTGATGGTCTTCCTGCGCCCGACGGTAATCCGCGACCGTGCCGGCCTGGCCGCCCTGTCCGGGAAGAAGTACAGCGACATCCGGGTGATCGAGACCGACTCGGCGAGCCCGACGATCCTGCCGGCCAATCCGACCCAGCTTTTCGACGGACAGGGCGAACCGGCACCGGCGATCGACCTGCGGCAGTGAGAAGGCGGACATCCAGCGACTGTCGAGATTCAGCCAGGCCCAACGCCGCCGTGAAGCGGACAGCACTTGCGCTACCCGCAGGGTGCACCTCCGCGCACCGCATACACCGGGAACAGGCCTATCGCACGCCGTGCAAGTGAAACCCTGTTTATGCCCACCAGACGCGTGGGCAAGGTCAGCGGCAGAATACTTCGTGTAGGGAGCCAGCTTGCTGGCGTCGGAGTCATGCGTCGCCGCGGTTCGCCCGCAAGCGGGCCCCTACAGGGGGCAAAAGGGTAATCCGCGTTTATGCCCATCAGGCGCGTGGGCAAGTCAGCGGCAGAATACTTCGTGTAAGGAGCCAGCTTGCTGGCGATCGCAGTCATGCGTCGCCGCGGTTCGCCCGCAAGCGGGCTCCCACAGGGGGCAAGAAGGGTAATCCGCGTTTATGCCCACCAGACGCGTGGACAAGGCTTCGCCGTTGCCCACCCTACGCAGGCCGGCAGCGCAGTGGAGCGGTCAGAGCGCCACCAGGCCCCGGACCAGGTCGGCCTGGATGTCAGCGACGTCTTCCAGGCCCACCGCGACGCGGATCAGGCTGTCGCGGATGCCCGCCGCCTCGCGTTCCTGCGGAGTCAGGCGACCGTGTGAGGTGCTGGCCGGGTGGGCGATGGTGGTCTTGCTGTCGCCCAGGTTGGTGGTGATGGAGATCATCCGGGTGGCGTCGATGAAGCGCCAGGCGCCCTCCTTGCCGCCCTTGACCTCGAAGCTCACCACCGCACCGAAGCCACTCATCTGGCGCTTGGCCAGTTCGTGCTGCGGGTGGCTCGGCAGGCCGACGTAGTGGACCTTCTCCACGCCTTCCTGCTGTTCCAGCCATTCGGCGAGCGTCTGGGCGCTTTCGCAGTGCGCACGCATGCGCAGCTTGAGGGTTTCCAGGCCCTTGGTGAAGACCCAGGCATTGAACGGGCTGAGGGTCGGGCCGGCGGTACGCAGGAAGCCCACCACTTCTTTCATCTGCTCGCTGCGCCCGGCCACCACTCCCCCCATGCAACGACCCTGGCCGTCGATGAACTTGGTTGCCGAATGGAACACGATGTCAGCGCCGAGCTTGAGCGGCTGCTGCAGCGCCGGCGTGCTGAAGCAGTTGTCCACCACCAGCATGACGCCACGGGCGTGGGCGATCTCGGCCAGCGCGGCGATGTCCACCAGTTCCGCCAGCGGGTTGGAAGGCGACTCGACGATCAGCAGCTTGGTGTTGGCCTTGATGGCCTTTTCCCAGCCGGCGAGATCGGCCAGCGGTACGTAGTCCACCTGCACACCGAAGCGCTTGAAGTACTTCTCGAACAGACTGATGGTCGAGCCGAATACGCTCTGCGACACCAGCACATGGTCGCCGGCGCTGCACAGCGACATGACCACGGCGAGGATCGCAGCCATGCCGGTGGAGGTGCCCACGGCCTGCTCGGCGCCCTCCATCGCCGCCAGGCGCTCCTCGAAGGCGCGCACGGAGGGGTTGGTGTAGCGCGAGTAGACGTTGCCCGGCGCCTCGCCGGCAAAGCGCGCGGCCGCATCGGCGGCCGTGCGGAAGACATAGCTGGAAGTCAGGAACAGCGCTTCGCTGTGCTCGGCCTCCGGTGTACGGTTCTGACCGGCGCGCACCGCCAGGGTGTCGAAGCCGACACCCTCGAGGTCGCTGTCCAGCCGCCCGGCATCCCATTGATCCGTCATGCCGTCGCTCCCAAATCAGTTGTTGTACAGATCGATGATCGCACTGACGGCGTTGGTCTTGGCCTTGCTCAGGTCATTGCGTGCCTGTTCGATCTTGTGCAGATAGGCTTCGTCGATGTCGCCGGTGATGTACTTGCCATCGAATACCGCGCAGTCGAAATTCTCGATCTTGACCTTGCCGCCGCCCACCGCATCGATGAGGTCTTCCAGGTCCTGGTAGACCAGCCAGTCGGCGCCGATCAGCTCGGCGACTTCTTCGGTGGTGCGATTGTGCGCGATCAGTTCGTGGGCGCTGGGCATGTCGATGCCATACACGTTCGGGTAACGCACCGCCGGCGCCGCCGAGCAGAAATAGACGTTCTTCGCACCCGCTTCACGGGCCATCTGGATGATCTGCTTGCAGGTGGTGCCGCGCACGATGGAGTCGTCCACCAGCATCACGTTCTTGCCGCGGAACTCGAGATCGATGGCGTTCAGCTTCTGGCGTACCGACTTCTTGCGCGCGGCCTGGCCCGGCATGATGAAGGTCCGCCCGATGTAGCGGTTCTTGACGAAACCTTCGCGGAACTTCACGCCCAGGCGATTGGCCAGCTCCAGCGCGGCGGTGCGGCTGGTGTCGGGAATCGGGATGACCACGTCGATATCGTGCTCGGGGCGCTCACGCAGGATCTTGTCGGCCAGCTTCTCGCCCATGCGCAGGCGCGCCTTGTACACCGAGACGCCGTCCATCAGGGAGTCGGAGCGCGCCAGGTAGACGTATTCGAAGATGCACGGTGCGAGCTTCGGCGCATCCGCGCACTGGCGGGTGAACAGCTTGCCATCGGTGGTGATGTACACCGCTTCGCCGGGAGCCAGATCACGGATCAGGGTGAAGCCCAGCACATCGAGCGACACGCTTTCCGAGGCGATCATGTATTCCACGCCCTCATCGGTATGGCGCTGGCCGAAGACGATCGGACGGATCGCGTTGGGATCGCGGAAGCCGACGATGCCGTAGCCGGTCACCATCGCCACCACCGCATAGCCTCCGCGGCAACGCTCATGGACCTTGCTCACGGCGGCGAACACGTCTTCCTCGGTCGGCTGCAGCTTGCCACGCACCGCCAGCTCATGGGCGAACACGTTGAGCAGCACTTCCGAATCGGAGTTGGTGTTCACGTGACGCAGGTCCGACTCGTAGATTTCCTTGGTCAGCTGGTCGACGTTGGTCAGGTTGCCGTTGTGCGCCAGGGTGATGCCGTACGGCGAGTTGACGTAGAACGGCTGGGCCTCGGCGGAGCTGGAGCTGCCGGCGGTGGGATAACGGATATGGCCGATGCCCATGTTGCCGACCAGGCGCTGCATGTGGCGCTGCTGGAACACATCGCGAACCAGCCCGTTGTCCTTGCGCAGGAACAGGCGACCGTCATGGCTGGTCACGATACCGGCTGCGTCCTGGCCGCGGTGCTGCAGTACGGTAAGCGCGTCATACAGCGCCTGATTGACGTTCGACTTACCGACGATGCCGACAATGCCACACATGCAAGGAACCTCTCAGTTGTTACAGGCTGATCCGGAAGCCGCGGCACGCCGAGCCTCCGTGGAATAAGGGCTCAACGGGGAACGTCGAGCGAACCGGCGAACCATTGGCCGCTGAACCCGAGAATGAGGTTCTTCGACCAGTCGGCGATCAATAGAAAATGCGGCAACAGGGCCGACTCGCGCCACCACAGGTCCTGCTGCACCGGCGCCAGGCTCAGCAGCCCGGCCAGCACCACGATCAGCAGCCCGCCGCGCGCGGCACCAAACACCATGCCGAGAAAACGATCGGTGCCCGACAGTCCGGTGACCCTGATCAGCTCGCCGATCAGGAAATTCACCAGGGCCCCCACCAACAGGGTGGCCACGAAGAGTATCGCGCACGCCGCAATGACCTGCGCCGAAGGCGTACCGATGTATTCGGCGAGATGATGGGACAGTGCACCACCGAACATCCAGGCGACCACGCCGGCAACGATCCAGGTGAGCAGCGAAAGCGCTTCCTTCACGAAGCCACGCTTCAAACTGATCAGACTGGATAGGGTGATAACAGCGATGATGACCCAATCGACCCAGGTGAAAGCCACGGCGTCTTCTGCAAAGGGGGAAAGGCGGCGTATTTTAGCAGAGCGCGGGGGCCGGGGTAAGCATCGCAACAGCCGTGAGCCAGACCCGGGGGTTCGTGCTTACGCGCCACTCGGCGTCGGCATCAGGCCGCGAGTGGCCTGCGCGGCCAGTTTTCAGCTTTCTTCGGGCTTGAAGCGAACGACGAAGCCGTCCAGCTTCTGCTGGCGCTGCAACTGGTCGCGCAGGCGATTGGCCTCGTTGCGTTCCACCAGCGGTCCGACGAAGACGCGGTTCATGCCATCCGCGGTACGGATATAGGCATTGTAACCCTGCGAGCGGAGGGTCTTCTGCAGGTTCTCGGCGCTGGCGCGATTGGACAGGCTGGCCAACTGGACCGACCAGCTCACCGGCAGGTTGTTGCTGTCCAGACGCGGCTCGGCCGCAGCAGGCTCGAGCGGTTCCGCCGGTGCGACGGGTTCCGCGGGCGCGATGGGCTCCACAGGCTCGATAGGCTTCGCAGGTTCGGACACTTCGCCAGCCGCAGCCGGCGCCGAGTCCTGCGCGGCCTCGTCCTCGACGATCTCGAAACCCTCGGGTACGGACTGCGGCTCGGGCACCTCGGCGGACTGCATCTCGATGGTCGCGACGCCGGGAGCTGGCGGCATCGCCGGCGCATCGACGGTAACGTGGCGCAGGTCGTCCTGCCGGTTGAACAGCATCGGTACGAAGATCACGGCCAGCGCGATCAGCACCAGCGCCCCGACCATGCGTTGCAGCAATCCTTTATCCAGCACTGCCATGCCCCTCCTCCTCAGTCCGCTCTTGCAGCCACGCCAATGCCTCGGCCACGCAGTAGAAAGAGCCGAAGACCAGCACTTCGTCAGCGTCACCGGCCTTGGCGCATTGTGCCGCCAGCGCCTGCGCGACGCTCGCATACTCGCCGACCACAGCACCACGCTCAAGCAGCGTAGCGGACAACTGGGCGGACGATCGCGTACGCGGTGTCGGCAGCGGCGCCACGGCCCAATCATCGATGCTGGGCTGCAACGCAGCGACGACACCGTCCAGGTCCTTGTCCGCCAGCAGGCCGAACACCGCGAGCCGCCGACCTGCCAGCGGTCGCTGCTGCAGACGCTGCGCGAGATACCCGGCAGCATGCGGATTGTGCCCGACATCCAGCAGCAGCGAGACGTCGCGACCCTGCCAGGTCAAGCGCCGGCGATCGAGCCGGCCTGCCACGCGCGTCCGCGCCAGCGCCTCGGCCATGGCTGCGAAATCCCAGGGCAGGCCGAGCAAGGCATAGGCCTGCAAGGCGAGCGCCGCGTTTTCCATGGGCAGGGAGAGCAACGGCAGCCCGTGCAGCTCCAGGGGTTCACCCGCCGGACCGACGCCCCGCCAGTGCCATGCCTCGGGATCGATCGCCAGGTCAAAATCCCGCCCGCGCAACAGCAGCGGCGCTTTCAGCGCATCGGCCTGCTCCAGCAGTGGCGCCGGAACATCCAGGTCGCCACACAGCGCCGGCTTGTCGGCGCGCAGGATGCCGGCCTTTTCGTAGGCGACGCTTTCGCGGCTGTCGCCCAGCCAGTCGGCATGATCCAGGCCGATGTTGGTGACCACGGCCAGATCGGCATCGACCAGATTGACCGCATCGAGACGACCGCCGAGGCCGACCTCCAGCACCACGGCATCCAGCCTGGCCCGCTCGAACAGCCAGAACGCCGCGAGCGTACCCATTTCGAAATAGGTCAGCGAAACCTCGCCGCGCGCCTCTTCGACCGCCGCGAACGCCTCGCAAAGCCGGCTATCGTCGACCTCGCGTCCGGCGAGCTGGACGCGCTCGTTGTAGCGCAGCAGGTGTGGCGAACTGTAGATGCCTACCCTGAGCCCCTGACGACTCAGAAGTGACGCAATAAACGCGCAGGTGGAGCCCTTGCCGTTGGTGCCAGTAACGGTAACCACCTTCGGAGCCGGCCGCGTCAAACCAAGCCGCGAAGCGACCTCACGGGCCCGTTCCAGGCCCATGTCGATGGCTGTGGGATGCAGTTGCTCGAGATAAGCGAGCCAGTCGGCCAGACTCCGGGCGGTCATGCAGAGGCCGTTACCTGTGCAGGCTCGGCCGGGGACGGCAACTTCTGCATCTGCGCCAGCAGGCGGGACAGGCGCGAGCGCAGTTCGGAGCGTGGGATGATCAGGTCGATGGCACCGTGATCCAGCAGGAACTCGCTGCGCTGGAAGCCTTCCGGGAGTTTCTCGCGCACGGTCTGCTCGATGACGCGCGGACCGGCGAAACCGATCAGCGCCTTCGGCTCGGCCACGATCACGTCGCCAAGCATGGCCAGGCTGGCGGAAACGCCGCCGTAGACCGGGTCGGTCAGCACGGAGATGAACGGCAGGCCCTCTTCGCGCATGCGCGCCAGCACCGCAGAGGTCTTGGCCATCTGCATCAGGGAGATCAGCGCCTCCTGCATCCGGGCGCCGCCCGAAGCGGAGAAGCACACCAGCGGGCAGCGCTTTTCCAGCGCCACGTTGGCGGCACGGACGAAGCGCTCACCGACGATCGCGCCCATCGACCCCCCCATGAAGGAAAACTCGAAGGCACAGGCGACGACCGGAACGTTGACGACCTTGCCGCTCATGGCGACCAGGGCATCCTTCTCGCCGGTCTGCTTCTGCGCGGCGGAGAGGCGATCCTTGTATTTCTTGCTGTCGCGGAACTTGAGGCGATCGACGGGCTCCAGCTCGGCCGCAATTTCCTCGCGCCCTTCGGCATCGAGGAAGATATCGAGGCGGGTGCGGGCATCGATGCGCATGTGGTGCTGGCACTTCGGGCATACATCGAGGGTCTTCTCCAGTTCGGGGCGATACAGCACCGCCTCGCAGGAGGGGCACTTGTGCCACAGACCTTCGGGCACCGAGCTCTTCTGCGTCTCCGAGCGCATGATCGAAGGGATCAGTTTGTCTACCAGCCAGTTGCTCATGCTCTTGTTCTCCAAAGCTTCCAGTCCCGAGCGCAGTCGCGCCGCAGGCAGATTCATCGTTGCGATCGGAGGCATGCAAGCCCTTCCCGGTCGCGTGAGCGGTACGCCGGATGGCGCACTCGCGAAAATCCGACCCCCGCCAGGCGGCGGGAATCGCCAAACTCGGTGCTGGATCACCAGCGACTCGTTACTGGACGGCCATGGCCGTCCAGGCGTCACATGGCCGAGCGCACACGCTGGACGAAGGCCGCGACCTTGCCGGCGTCCTTGATGCCCTTGCTCGCTTCCACACCGCCGCTGACATCCACCGCGTAGGGCCTGACCTGGGCGATGGCCTGCTGGACGTTGTCCGCCGTCAGCCCCCCCGCGAGAATCAGCGGTTTGGGCAAGGTGGGTGTAATCAGCGACCAGTCGAAACGCTCGCCCGTCCCACCCGGCACGCCTGCAACGAAGGTGTCGAGCAGGATGGCGCTGGCGTTCGGATAACGTGCGATCTGCGCGGCGATATCCTCGCCATTGCCGACCCGCAACGCCTTGAACCATGGGCGGTGATAGCCTTCGCAATCGGCGGGTGACTCATCGCCGTGAAACTGCAGCAGATCCAGCGGCACCGCCTCGAGCAGCTCATTGATCTCGCAGCGACTGGCATTGACGAACAGCCCCACGGTCGTGATGAATGGCGGCAGGGCAGCGATGATCGCGCGGGCCTGCTGGACGCTCACCGCACGAGGGCTCTTGGCGTAGAACACCAGACCAATGGCATCGGCTCCCGCCTCGGCGGCCGCCAACGCATCCTCGATTCGGGTGATTCCGCAAATCTTGCTGCGAACGATCGACAACGGAGCTTACCTGCTGGAAAAGAAACCGGATGGTAACAAAAGACCCACGACCTGCAAGCGAATAGGCACCCCACGGGAAATCATCTCTGCGCGCAGTCCGGCAAGCCGGAGAGAAAATGCGGGCCGAGATAGCGTTTCGGCAGGATGAACTCCTCGGGGTATTCCACTTCCACTAGGTAGAGACCATAAGGATGCGCCGTGACGCCTCCGGTTCGACGGATGCGCGATTCCAGGACCTCCCTGGCCCATTCCACCGGCCGCTCGCCGGCGCCTATGGTCATCAGCACGCCGGCGAAGTTGCGCACCATGTGGTGCAGGAAGGCATTGGCGCGTACGTCCATGATGATCATTCGACCGTATTCGAGCAGCTCGAGGTGATGAATGGTCTTGATCGGCGACTTGGCCTGGCACTGCCTCGCGCGAAAGGCACTGAAATCATGGGTACCCACGAAGGCCCTGGCCGCGGCGCGCATCCGCTCGATGTCCAACGGACGATGATTCCAGGTCACCTCTTCGGCCATGTGTGCCGGGCGAATCTGGTCGTTGTAGATCACGTAGCGATAGCGGCGGGCCATGGCACTGAAGCGTGCATCGAAGTGGCTCGGCATCTCCTGGGCCCAGGTGACGCTGATGTCCGGCGGCAGGTTCATGTTCGCCCCCATCGTCCAGGCATGCATGCTGCGCTGTACGGGCGTGTCGAAATGCACGACCTGGCCACTCGCATGGACCAGGGCATCGGTCCGCCCGGCACAACTGAGCACGACAGGATGCCCGCCGGCCACCTTGCTCAACGCGGTTTCGAGTGATTCCTGGATCGAGGGTACGCCCGCACGCTGGCGCTGGAACCCGCGATAGCGGGAACCCTTGTATTCGACACCAAGGGCGATTCTGGAAATGCCGACGGCAGCCTTGTCGGCTGCCGCTTCGGGTACTGCCTGGGTCATGGTCAGGCCAGTTTGGCGAGCATATCTCGCGCCTCTTGCTGCTGTGCATCGCTGCCCTCGGTGATGACTTCATCGAGGATGTCGCGCGCACCTTCGGCATCGCCCATATCGATATAGGCTCTGGCGAGGTCCAGCTTGGTGGTGGTTTCGTCGGTATCGGAGAAAAAGTCGAAGTCCTCGTCCAGATCGTCGACGGCTCCGGCGGTGACCGCCGGCGATGCCGTGGGCTGAGCCGGCTCATCCAGATCGTGGGACAGGCTTTCCAGTTCGGCTTCCACTTCGTCCAGCTGTTCGGCGAAGTTTTCGGGGCGAGCCTCGGGCTCCGTCTCTCCCAGGGAAAGATCGAAATCGTCAGGCAGCTCGGTTGCGCCAGCATCGCTATCGGCCAGCTCGAAGTCGAGCTCGTCGCCATTGCGCGCGGCCGAGGCGTTTGCCGGCTCACCGTCCAGGCTCAGCGAAAAATCCTCGGCGGCGGCGGCGTTGTCGTCGCTTTCCAGATCGAGGGAAAAGTCCGCCAGATCATCGTGCCGAGCCTCGCTCGGCTTGGCCTCATCCTCCAGATCGAAGGAGAAATCGCTCGCCACGTCCTGCGAAACGGATGCCGCCGGCAGGCCTTCGTCCAGATCGTCGAGGCTCAGCGAGTCATCCAGGGACAGATCATCGCCTTGCTCGGCAAAAGGCTCGGCAGCCGGGCGCTCATCGTTCAGATCGATATCCAGATCGTCCAGACTCAGGTCGAACGCATCATCCAGATCCTGTCCGGCAACCGGCGTAGCCGGCTCGTCGAGCTGCAGGTCATCGAGGTTGAGGCTGTCCATATCCAGCGGGCTCGCAGCAGCCGCTGCGGCGGCTGCGCCACCGGCCACGGCCATCGCCGGATACTTCTGCTTCAATTGCTCGACCTGGCTGGAGGCACCGCCGATTTCGCGCAACTCGGCTTCCTCGCGGGCGAAACCAGCGCGGTTACCCAACTCCGCATAGACTTCCATGAGCTTGAGCCGCAGGTCACTGCGCTGAGGCTCGTCGTTGAGCGCGTTCTGCAACAGCTCGGCCGCCTGGTTGAAGCGACCGTAGGCGATATAGATATCCGCTTCGGCCAGTGCATCGCCAGTTGCCGGAGCGAGCTCGTCGGTGGCTTGCGCAGGCTCGGCGAAGCCGGAAAACGGAGCCGGTTCGCGGTGATCCTGACCGACGTCGACGTATGCCGGCGTTCCGACATCCAGGTTGTCCATGACGCTCTCGGCCAACAGGCTTTCCTGCAGCTCGGCCTCTTTCATGGCGTTACGGCGCGACAAGGCCATCAGGCCAACCAGCAGCAACAGCAGCGCGCTACCACCGAGAATCCCGAGCAATAGCGTATTGGAGAGAAGATCGTCGATGAACCCTTTCGGCCCCGGCTCGCTGACCGGAGCCGCGGGTTTGGCAGGGGCGGGCTTGGGCGCCGGCTTGGCCGCGGCCTGGGGCTCCGCGGCGGCCGGCGCTGCGCCCTGCCCGGCCGGTTGTTNCTGGTGGCGGCCTCGGTATCCTGAAGCCCCGCCGCCGGCTCGCCAGCTTCGGTACCGGGCTGGCCAGCCGAATCGGCAGCGCTCGGTGCCGCGCCATCGGTCGCCAGTTGCGCCTGGAGCTTGGCGAGCTGATCATCCTTGAGCTGCATCAGGCGTTGGAGTTTTTCCAGTTGCCCCTGCAGATCGTTCAACCGGTCCTTCAGCTCATCATTTTCGCGGCGGCTGGAGTCGAGGCTTTCCTGGGTGACGGCAAGCTTGTCCCGCAGAGCCTTGCCACTGTCGCCGGAGCCGGTATCGGTCCCCGCCGTCGACTGCCCCGCATCGGCGGCAACCAGACGCAGGCTGTCACCGGCTTCGCTACGCGATGGCGCAGCACCCGCTTCGCTGCGCCGCGTCGCATCCAGCTGGCGCGTGCCCGCCACGGCCCCGCTCCGGCCCTGGCGCCACGCCGCATTCTGTTGCGCGACCTGGCTGATGGCCTCGGCCTGGGAGCGGCTGGAAATCTGTTCGGCATCGGGTAGACGAAGCACCTGCCCAGCTTTCATGCGATTGATGTTGCCATCGATGAACGCGTTCGGATTCAGGTCCTGGATGGCCAGCATGGTCTGGTGGACGCTTCCACCGCGGCGGTTCTGCTCGGCGATTTCCCAGAGCGTATCGCGGGCCGATGTGCGGTACTCGCCGCTGCCCTGCGGGGCGGCCAGCGTGGAAGCGCTGGCCGCTGCGGGCGCGGCAGCCGGCTGGCGGGCTGGTGCAGGACGAGCCGGGGCGGCCTGCTGGACCGGGGCGGCGATCGGCAGCTGCGGCGCAACGGCGGCAGCGGTTTCGGGGGAGTACAGCGGCGGATCGAGCAGCAGGGTGTATTCGCGAAGCAGGCGACCGCTGGGCCAGAGTACCTCTACGAGAAAGTTGAGATAGGGCTCGCGCACCGGCTTGCTGGAGGAAACCTGGATGACGCTCTTGCCATTCGGGCGCAGCACGGGGGTGAACTTCAGGTCCGTCAGGAAATACTGGCGATCGATGCCCGCCCGGTTGAACTCCTCGAGCGAGGCGAGCACCGGAATCACTTCGCCCGGTGCCAGGTTATTGACATCCAGCAGCTCGATTTCCGCGACCAGCGGTTGATTCAATGACGACTGAAGCGTGACCTCACCCAGCCCAAGCGCATGGGCCATTTCTGTAGTCAGCGCGGTAGCAGCCGCGATTGCCAGCACCAGATTGCGAACCCGAACCATTATTTAATCCCTTGTTTATCTTTTTCTCGAACTTCGAGAGGGTCTTATGTCACTGCCCGCGCCACCTCGTGGTGACTCCCCATCAGCGATAAGCCGCTCAGCGCGTCGGCTAGAATTATTCTTCGAGTTTCCGGTAAGTATCTTTTACAGGTAGTGTTTTATCAACAACTCACCAGACTGCGCGGCATTCAGGGCTGCGCCTTTTCGCACGTTATCAGACACAATCCACAAATTGAGTTCGCATGGATCATCCATTCCCCGGCGCACCCTGCCCACATGGATGACGTCCTGCCCAACCGCGTCACCGACCGCCGTCGGGTAATCGCCAGTCTCCACCAGTTCGATGCCCGGCGCGACGCCCAGCGCCGCCGACAATGCACCGACATCCGCAGCATTCCTGCCCTGCAGGGCCACGACAAGACTCTCGCCAAAGAAGATCGGTGCCTGAACGAAGGTGACAGCCACCGCCAGATCGGGGAGTTCCAGTAGTTGCCGGAGTTCGCCGACCAGGCGTCGCTCCTGCCGCGCATGCCCCTGACCGTCGACCTCCTCCGTCTGCGCCAGCATGTTGAATGCGACTTGCCGACCAAACACCCGCGGCTCCAGGGCGCGCGCGTTCAACAGCTCGGTGGTCTGCCGGGCCAGCTCGTTCACGCCGGCGCGACCACGGCTTGAAACGGGCAGGCAGGCCGTGACCGAGACGCGCAGCAAGCCCAGCTGCCGCTGGATGGGCGCCAGCGCGATGGCCAGCGCCACGGACTCGGGAAGCGGACTGGCGACGGCGCGACAATCGCCCAACGCGCCGAGCAGCTTGCCATTCACCTCGGGCACCAGGCACGGCAGATCATCCACCGGGCGAGCGCCACTCAGGTCGATCCTCAGGCAGCCCGCAACGGCGGCCTTTTCCCAATGGCTGGCGGCGAGATCCGCGTCGCAGGCGAAAAACACCAGCTTCGCCCGGGCGAAATCGAACTCGGCGACATCGCGCACCCGCAGGTTGCGCCCCTTGAAGGCCTGCGCCTGCCCGACGGAATCGGAAGCATCCAGCAGATACAGCTCCGCGATCGGGAAGCCACGCTCTTCGAGCACTTCCACCAGCGCCTCGCCGATCAGACTGGCGGCACCGACCACGGCAACATCAACAAGCGAGGGCATCACCACCTCCAAGCATCAAGGACCGGCACTGTAGCGAAATGACGGCGCACTGCAAGCGGCACCGCCGAGCGGCACAACCACAGCAGCACGAACAAGAAGGCTATTCCAATTGCGTACGCATAGGCGATACGCCGTAGATTGGGTCGGGGCGCATAGCCTGAGGGGCGAGGCAACGAAGTCCAACACGCTTCACTGATGCCCGTTGGGCTTCGCTGCGCTCAGCACCAACCTACCGGAGCGTGTCCTATCGCTCGAGAACATCGCCAAAAACAAAACGCCGCGATCGAGTCGCGGCGTTTTCATCCATCGGACAGGCGATCAACGCTCCAGCAGGATCCGCAACATGCGCCGCAACGGCTCCGCGGCGCCCCACAGCAGTTGGTCGCCCACGGTGAAGGCGCCCAGGTAGTGCGAGCCCATGTTGAGTTTGCGCAGGCGGCCAACCGGCACGCTCAGGGTGCCGGTGACGGCAGCCGGACTCAGGTCCTGCATGCTGGCTTCGCGACGGTTCGGCACCAGCTTGACCCAGGGGTTGTGCTGACTGATCAGGCCCTCGATGTCCGAAATCGGTACATCCTTGTTCAGCTTGATGGTCAGCGCCTGACTGTGGCAACGCATGGCGCCGACGCGCACGCAGATGCCGTCCACCGGGATCGGGTTCTTGAAACGCCCGAGGATCTTGTTGGTTTCGGCCTGCGCCTTCCACTCCTCGCGGCTCTGCCCGTTGGGCAATTCCTTGTCGATGTAGGGAATCAGGCTGCCGGCCAGCGGCACGCCGAAATTATCCACCGGGAAGGCTTCGCTGCGCTGGGTCTCGGCGACCTTGCGGTCGATGTCGAGAATGGCGCTGGCAGGGTTGGCCAGATCATCGGCCACCGCCGCGTTGATGGCGCCCATCTGCTTGATCAGCTCGCGCATGTTCTGCGCGCCGGCACCGGAGGCGGCCTGATAGGTCATGGCACTCATCCACTCCACCAGCCCCGCGTCGAACAGACCACCCAGCCCCATCAGCGCGAGGCTGACGGTGCAGTTGCCGCCGATGTAGTTCTTGGTACCGGCATCGAGCTGCTGGTCGATGACCTTGCGGTTCACCGGATCGAGCACAATCACCGCATCGTCCTGCATGCGCAGCGCGGAGGCGGCGTCGATCCAGTAGCCCTGCCAGCCGGCTTCACGCAGTTTGGGGAAGACTTCGTTGGTATAGTCGCCGCCCTGGCAGGTCAGGATCACGTCGAGACTTTTCAGTTCGTCGATGTTGTAGGCGTCCTTCAGCGCAGCGGTTTCCTTGCCAATGGCAGGCCCTTGGCCACCGACATTGGAAGTGGTGAAGAACACCGGCTCGATCAGGTCGAAGTCCCGCTCTTCCAGCATCCGCTGCATGAGCACGGAACCGACCATACCGCGCCAACCGATCAGACCTACACGTTTCATCGCAACTACACCTATAGATTAAGTGGCCCACCCATCGAAGGCGGGCCAAGAGATTACAACTTCGCGAGCGCCGCGACTACTGCATCACCCATCTCCCGGGTGCCGACTTTGTTACAACCTTCGGACCAGATGTCGCCGGTGCGCAGGCCCTGGTCGAGCACGTCGCTGACCGCCCGCTCGATGGCATCGGCCGCCGCGACCTGGTTGAAGCTGTAGCGCAGCATCATCGACACGGAGAGAATCGTCGCCAGCGGATTGGCGATGCCCTTGCCGGCGATGTCCGGCGCCGAACCATGGCAGGGCTCGTACATGCCCTTGCTGTCGGCATCCAGCGAAGCGGACGGCAGCATGCCGATGGAACCGGTCAACATGGAAGCTTCGTCCGACAGGATGTCGCCGAACATGTTGTCGGTGACGATCACGTCGAACTGCTTGGGCGCACGGACCAGCTGCATGGCGGCGTTGTCGACGTACATGTGCGACAGCTCGACCTCGGGGTAGTCCTTGGCGACTTCCTCGACCACCGCGCGCCACAACTGGCTGGACGCCAGCACGTTGGCCTTGTCCACCGAGCAGAGCTTCCGGTTGCGCACCATGGCCATGTCGAAGCCGACCTTGGCGATGCGACGGATTTCGCTCTCGCTGTACGGCAGCGTGTCATAGGCCATGCGCTCGCCGTTTTCCAGCACCTTGCTCTCACGCGGCTGGCCGAAATAGATGCCGCCGGTCAGCTCACGGACGATGAGGATATCCAGCCCGGCGACGATTTCCGGCTTGAGCGACGAGGCGTCGGCCAGCTGCGGATAGAGCAGCGCCGGGCGCAGGTTGCCGAACAGGCCCAGCTGCGAGCGAATCTTCAGCAACCCGCGCTCGGGGCGGATGGCCGGGTCGATGCTGTCCCACTTCGGCCCACCGACGGCGCCGAGCAGGATGGCATCGGCGGCACGCGCACGTTCCAGGGTCTCGTCGGCCAGCGGCACGCCGTACTTGTCGATGGCCGCGCCACCCAGCTCGTCATAGCTCAGTTCGAAACCCAGCTGGAACTTGTCGTTGGCCAGTTGCAGCACCTTGACCGCCTCGGCCATGATTTCCGGGCCGATACCATCGCCGGGGAGAACCAGAATCTGTTTGGACATGGGAATTTCCTTCGGAAATAGCTACAAGCTTCAAGCTGCAAGCCACAAGTAAAAGCCGCGCCTACTTGCAGCTTGAAGCTTGCGGCTTGCAGCTCCTGTTATTTGATCGCGCCGAACAGCCAGGGCTGGCTCTGCTGATGCCTGGTTTCGAACGCCTTGATGGCCTCGGCATCCTGCAGCGTCAGGCCGATGTCGTCCAGGCCGTTGAGCAGACAGTGCTTGCGGAAGGCGTCGACCTCGAAGCCGTATTGCTTGCCATCCGGGCGAGTGACCGTCTGCGCCGCCAGATCCACGGTGAGCCGGTAGCCCTCGGTGGCTTCGGCCTGCTGGAACAGCTCGTCGACCTCCTCTTCCTTCAGCACGATCGGCAGCAGGCCGTTCTTGAAGCTGTTGTTGTAGAAGATGTCGGCGAAGCTCGGCGCGATGATGGTGCGGAAACCGTACTCGTCCAGCGCCCAGGGCGCATGCTCGCGGGACGAGCCGCAGCCGAAGTTCTCGCGGGCCAGCAGCACGCTGGCGCCCTGGTAGCGCGGGAAGTTCAGTACGAATTCCTGGTTGACCGGACGCTGCGAACAATCCTGGTTCGGCTGGCCGACGTCCAGATAGCGCCACTCATCGAACAGGTTCGGACCGAACCCGGTGCGCTTGATCGACTTGAGGAACTGCTTGGGAATGATCTGGTCGGTGTCGACATTGGCGCGATCGAGCGGGCAGACCAGACCGGTGTGTTGGGTAAAGGCTTTCATCCGTTTCTCCTCAGGCCTGGACCAGTTCGCGTACATCGATGAAGTGACCGGTCACCGCCGCGGCGGCAGCCATGGCCGGGCTGACCAGATGGGTACGCCCACCGGCGCCCTGGCGGCCTTCGAAGTTGCGGTTGGAGGTGGAGGCGCAATGCTCGCCGCTGCCCAGCTTGTCCGGGTTCATCGCCAGGCACATGGAGCAGCCCGGCTCGCGCCATTCGAAGCCCGCCTCGAGGAAGATCCTGTCCAGCCCTTCGGCCTCGGCCTGCTGCTTGACCAGGCCGGAGCCCGGCACCACCATCGCCTGTTTGACGTTGGCCGCGACCTTGCGGCCCTTGGCGACCTCGGCCGCGGCACGCAGGTCCTCGATCCGCGAATTGGTGCAGGAGCCGATGAACACGCGGTCCAGCCTGATCTCGGTGATCGGCTGGTTGGCCGACAGGCCCATGTACTTCAGCGCGCGGACGATGGAGTCGCGCTTGACCGGATCGGCCTCGACGGCAGGGTCCGGCACGTTCTGGTCGACGGCCAGCACCATTTCCGGCGAAGTGCCCCAGCTGACCTGCGGCTTGATTTCTTCGGCCTTCAGCTCGATGACGGTATCGAACACGGCATCGTCGTCGGAAACCAGATCCTTCCAGAGCTCGACCGCCTTGTCCCAGTCGGTGCCCTTCGGCGCGTAGGGGCGGCCTTCCACGTAAGCGATGGTCTTCTCGTCCACCGCCACCATGCCCACGCGCGCACCGGCCTCGATGGACATGTTGCAGATGGTCATGCGGCCCTCCATGGACAGCTCGCGGATCGCGCTGCCGGCGAACTCCAGGGCATGCCCGTTGCCGCCGGCGGTGCCGATCTTGCCGATCACCGCGAGCACGATGTCCTTGGCGGTGACGCCGAACGGCAGCTTGCCCTCGACGCGCACCTGCATGTTCTTCATCTTCTTGGCCACCAGGCACTGGGTGGCGAGCACGTGCTCGACCTCGGAGGTGCCGATGCCATGCGCCAGCGCGCCGAAGGCACCATGGGTGGAGGTATGCGAATCACCGCAAACCACGGTCATGCCCGGCAGGGTCGCGCCCTGCTCCGGACCGATGACGTGGACGATGCCCTGGCGCACGTCGTTCATCTTGAATTCGAGGATGCCGAAATCGTCGCAGTTCTCGTCCAGCGTCTGCACCTGGATGCGCGAGACCTCGTCGGCGATGGCCTCCAGGCCGCCCTGGCGCTCGCCCCTGGTGGTCGGCACGTTGTGGTCCGGGGTGGCGATGTTGGCGTCGATGCGCCACGGCTTGCGCTTGGCCAGCCGCAGACCCTCGAACGCTTGGGGCGAGGTCACTTCATGCAGGATGTGGCGGTCGATGTAGATCAGCGACGAACCATCGTCGCGACGTTTCACCTCGTGCATTTCCCAGAGCTTGTCGTAGAGCGTCTTGCCGGCCATCGGACTTTTCCTCATCTGCTTTCTATGCGGGGCGAATAGCCCTTGCGCTTATGGGGACGATGCTATGATCGCGGGACGAATAACTCAAATTCATATTTTTCATCCATAGGATTCCACACAGGAATTCTATGAGGCTGCAAGCGTCAAGCTTCAAGCCGCAAGTGCAAGCACGGCGGCTCGGCTTGCAGCTTGTGGCTTGCCGCCTGGAGCTGCTTCTATGGATCTGGCCAACCTCAACGCCTTCATCGCTGTCGCGGAAACCCACAGCTTTTCCCTGGCCGCCGAACGGCTACACCTGACTCAGCCGGCGGTCAGCAAACGCATCGCCGCATTGGAATCGCAGCTGGATGTGCGCCTGTTCGACCGGCTCGGCCGCGAGATCGGCCTGACCGAGGCAGGGAGAGCGCTGCTGCCGCGGGCCTATCAGATTCTGAATGTACTGGACGACACCCGCCGCGCCTTGACCAACCTCAACGGCGACATTGGCGGGCGGCTGAGCCTGGCGACCAGTCATCACATCGGCCTGCACCGCCTGCCGCCGCTGCTGCGCGCCTTCACCCGCGCCCACCCACAGGTGAGCCTGGACATCCGCTTCCTGGATTCGGAAGTGGCCTACGAGGAAGTGCTGCATGGCCGCGCCGAACTCGCGGTCATCACCCTTGCGCCGCAAACGGCGGCGCCCATCGAGGCGGTGAAGGTCTGGGACGACCCCCTGGATTTCGTCGTCGCCCCCGAGCACCCGCTGGCGCAGAAAGCCGATATCACCCTGGCCGACGTCGCCAGCCATCCGGCGGTATTCCCCGGTGGCAATACCTTCACCCACCACATCGCCCAGCGCCTGTTCGAGCGCGAGGGTCTGACGCCCCACATCACCATGAGCACCAACTATATGGAGACGATCAAGATGATGGTCGCCATCGGTATCGCCTGGAGCGTGCTGCCGCGCAGCATGCTCGACGAGCAGGTGGTGCGCCTGCCGCTGCCGGGCATTCAGCTGTCGCGACAACTGGGCTATATCCTGCACACCGAGCGCACGCTGTCCAATGCCGCCAAGGCCTTCATGGCCCTGCTGGACAGCGGCAAGGAGCGCTTGCGCTGAGCCCCGGGCAGCAGATAACGTCGCGCCAATAACAATAAGCGGAACGGCCATATGACCGATCGATCGCACATCGCCGACACCCCGTCTTCAGCTGCCCCGCAACACCGGGAACATCACGACCACAGCGCCTCGCCCCACCCCCGCGTCCGCCTTTCCGACCTCGCCACGCCGCACGAGCAGCCCTGGCATGACGCCGTCCATCTGCTGGCGGTGCTCAGCGACGCGAGCTTCGGCGTCTGGGCCTGGGAACTGAAAACCGGCAAGGTGTTCTGGTCACCCCGCTGCCAGGCGCTGTTCGGGCTCGACCGCGGCCCGGCATTCGCTTCCGGCATCGACTACCTGGAACTGGTGGCCGAAGAGGATCGCGAAGCCGTCGCGCGCTTCTTCGAGTCGGTGCTGCGCAACGACGAGCAACACCTGCGCCTGGAACACCGGGTCCGCTGGCCGGACGGCAGCCTGCACTGGCTGGAAATCACCGGGCAGCGTCACTGCGCCGAAACGGCCGACCAACCGATGCTGATCGGCGTGATCCGCGACAATACCGAACAGCACCTGCAGGCCGAGGCATTGCAGCAGAGCCAGGAGCGACTGCAACTGGCCCTCGAATCCGTCCAGCTGGGCACCTGGGATTGGCACATTCCCAGCGACATGCTCTACGCATCGGCCCGCGCCTCGGATCTGCAAGGCACCGTTGAAGGCCCCTATCACGGCTCCTTTCGCGAGTTCTTCGCCCATGTGCCATCCGAAGATCGGCAGAAGATGCGGCGCGCCTACAGCGACCTGGTAACCGGCCACATCGATCAATACCAGGTCATCTACCGCGCCCAGCCGGCAAGCGGCGGCACCCGCCACCTGGAAAGCACCGCCAAGCTCTACCGCGACGCGGATGGCCGCCCGCTGCGCATGGCCGGCATCATCATGGACATCACCGAGCGCCTGCTGCGCGAACAGCGCCTGAACGCCTCGGAGGAAAAGTTCGCCACGCTGTTCCAGGGCAGCCCCGACCCCATCTGCGTTTCACGCATCCGCGACGGCAGTTTCCTGGAAATCAACCCCAGCTTCAGCACCACCTTCGGCTGGCAGCCGGCCGAGATCGTCGGTCGCACGGCCCCGGAAATCGGCTTCTGGCGCGACGAGCGCAGGCGCCAGGCGCTGTACGCGCGACTGAACGCAGAACGATCGCTGGAGAACGCCGAGGCCGAATTCCTTTCACGCAATGGCGAAGCGATCATCTGCGTGGTGTCCAGCCGCTTCATCCGTGTCGAGCGCAGGCTGTGCATCATCACCACCTTTCGCGACATCACCAAACGCAAGCAGGCCGAAGCGGCGCTGCGCGCGAGCGAAGCGAAGTTCGCCAAGGCGTTTCGTGCCAGCCCGGACGCCATCACCATCACCGAACGCGCCAGCGGCCGTTTCATCGAGGTCAACGAAGGCTTCTGCCGGTTGTCCGGCTATCGCATGGACGAGGTGATCGGCCGCACCGCGCACGAACTGCGCGTCTGGCCCGAGTCCCAGCGCCAGGAAATCATCGAGGCGATCGCCCGCGAGGGGCGCCTGAGCAACCGAGAAATGCGCGGCCAGGATCGCAACGGGCAGATCAAGCACATCGAGGTTTCGGTCGAACCCATCGAACTCGACGGCATGGACTGCCTGCTACTCACCGCCCGCGACATCGGCGAGCTGAAGGCGGCGCAGGCGCAGGTCCATCACATGGCCTACCACGACCCGCTGACCAACCTGCCCAACCGCGCATTGCTGATGGACCGCCTGACCCAGCACAGCGCGCTGCACAAACGTCACGACCTACGCGGCGCCCTGCTGTTCCTCGACCTCGACCATTTCAAGCACATCAACGACTCGCTCGGCCACCCGGTCGGCGATGCCGTGCTGAAAATGGTCACCGCGCGGCTGGAAGCCAGCGTGCGCCAGGAGGACACCGTGGCGCGGCTCGGCGGCGACGAATTCGTCGTGCTGCTCACCGGCCTCACGGGCAGACGTTCGGAAGTCACCCGCCACGTACGCCAGGTGGCGGAAAAACTGCGCAAGCTGCTCGCCGAGCCGATGCAGTTCGAGGGCCATCGGCTGCAAGTCACGCCGAGCATCGGCATCGCCCTGATCCCCGATCACGGGGCGACGCCGGCCGACCTGCTCAAGCGCGCCGACATCGCCCTCTACCGGGCCAAGGACGCCGGGCGCAACGCCATCCAGCTGTTTCGCAGTACCATGCAGGAGGCCGCCAGCGCGCGCCTGCAACTGGAAAACGAACTGCGCCAGGCACTGCTGCGCAACGAGTTCGAACTGCATCTGCAGCCGCAGGTGGATGCCCGCAACGGGCAGATCATCGGCGCCGAGGCCCTGCTGCGCTGGCAGCATCCGCGGCTGGGCCTGCAAACGCCCGCAGCGTTCATTCAGGTGCTGGAGGAAGGCGCCCTGCTGCCCGAGGTGGGCAGTTGGGTCATCGACGAGGCCTGCCGCATCGGCGCGGACCTGACCGCCGATGGCCTGGTCGACCCCGCCGTCTTCAGCCTCTGCATCAACATCAGCCCGCGGCAGTTCCGCCAGAACGACTTCGTCGAACGCGTCGTCCTGGCGCTGGAGAAAAGCAGGCTGCCGCGCCGGATGATGAAGCTGGAAATCACCGAAAGCATCGTCATCCAGCACCTGGACGACACCATCGCCAAGATGCGCCGCCTGCGAAAGCTCGGCGTCAGCTTCGCCATGGACGATTTCGGCACCGGCTATTCGTCGCTCACCTACCTCAAGCGGCTGCCGGTGGACCTGTTGAAGATCGACCAGTCCTTCGTGCGCGACGCGATAGCCGAAGGCAACGATGCGGAGATCATCCGCGCCATCGTCGCCATGGCCTCGAGCCTGGGCCTGGCGGTCATCGCCGAAGGCGTCGAACAGCAGGCCCAACTGGACCTGCTGCAGCGCCAGGGATGCCACCTCTACCAGGGCTATCTGTTCAGCCGTCCGCTACCCGTCGCCAGCTTCCGCCAACTGCTGGAAGCAAGCCGCCTGCGTTAAGGCGCAAATTCCCCGTAGGGTGGGCTGCAGCCCACTAACGGCGGTCAGCACGACGTACGCTCCCGGGTAGGTTGGCGCTGAGCGCAGCGAAGCCCAACAGGCAATGGCACAACGCGCTGGGCTTCGTCGCTTCGCTCCTCAGGCTACGCGCCCCGACCCAACGGCGCTGCTGGAAGAAGCCGGCCGGCAATCGAAAAAGGGTGCCTTGCGGCACCCTTCCCATTCTCTGCGGATCAGCCCTCCAGCGCCGGCCGCTGCTCGGCATTGATCGGGATACGCTTGGGCTTGGCCTCTTCCGGCACGACACGCACCAGATCGATGTTCAGCAGGCCGTTATTGAGCGCGGCCCCCTTCACCTCGATATGGTCGGCCAGGCGGAACGACAGCTTGAAAGCGCGCTGCGCGATGCCCTGATGCAGATAGGTGACGTTCTCCACCTCGTTCTCGCGGCGGCCGCCGCTGATGGTCAGCATGCTGCGCTCGACCTGCAGGTCGAGGTCCGATTCCTGGAAACCCGCGGCGGCGATCACGATGCGGTACTGGTCGTCGCCGTGCTTCTCGATGTTGTACGGCGGATAGGAGCTGCCGGAATCGTTGCGCAGGGCCGACTCGAACAGGTCGTTGAAGCGGTCGAAACCCACGGATTGACGGAACAACGGAGCCATGGAAAAAGAAGTCATGATGTAAACCTCCTGAAATTCCAGCAAAGTCAGGCGGAATCCGATTTCGGCATTCCGCATTGCCTAGATAGGAACCCCGTGCAAGATTTCAAGGGTCACTTCGTACACGTTCTGATCAGGAAATCCCTCATGTCCAAGGTCATGCTCATCACCGGCGCCAGCCGTGGTATCGGCGCCGCCACCGCCCGCCTGGCGGCCAGCCAGGGTTACGCCCTGTGCCTGAACTATCGCCAACGCGAAGACGCCGCGCTGCAACTGCTCGAGGAAATCCGAATGCTCGGCGCCCCTGCCATCGCGGTGAAGGCCGACGTCGCAGAGGAACAGCAGGTGCTTGAACTGTTCGCGACGGTCGACCGGGAGTTCGGACGCCTGGACGTGCTGGTCAACAACGCCGGCATGCTCGAGCGGCAGATGCGCCTGGAAGAAATGGATGCGGCGCGCTGGACGCGCGTGCTCGGCGCCAACGTGATCGGCAGTTTTCTTTGCGCGCGCGAGGCGATCAAGCGCATGTCGACCCGCCATGGCGGACAGGGCGGCGCGATCGTCAACCTGTCCTCGGTGGCCGCGCGCCTCGGCGCCCCGGGCGAATACATCGACTACGCGGCGGCCAAGGGCGCCATCGACAGCATGACGCTGGGCTTGGCCAAGGAACTGGGCGGCGAAGGCATACGCGTCAACGCCGTGCGCCCCGGCGTCGTCCATACCGAGATCCATGCCAGCGGCGGCGAACCGGATCGGGTCGAACGGGTCAAGACAAGCGTTCCCATGGGCCGCGGCGGCCAGGCCGAAGAAATCGCCGAGGCGATCCTCTGGCTCGCCAGCGAGCAGGCCAGCTACACCAGCGGTGCATTGCTGGACGTCAGCGGCGGTCGCTGATTGCAGATCGCCCGTTGGGTTGAGCGCAGCGAAGCCCAACTTCCACCGAAGCGATGCCTGACACCGACTTAACGACGGCACGGGGATTTCGGATGCGCTACGTGCACCGCATGGCAGAACCCTGAGCCAGAGCTAGCCCAGCGCAACCAGCCGGATGGCGGTGGTATCGACACCCAGGAGCGCGTCGATACGGGCGCAGTCGTTTTCCCTGCGCAGCTCGGCGAACAGCGCGGCCGCCTCGGGATAGTTGCGCATCAGCAGCGCCAGCCACTGCTTGAGCCTGCCGGGCGCGTAGCGCGGCGCGATCTTGCCCCGCGCCTGCTGCCAGAAATCCACCAGCAGGGGCCTGAACTCATCCCAGCCCATCTCGGGCACCGCTCGCCCAGACCGAGCCGCGCCGATCTGTCGGGCCAGGTCCGGACGTGAAACCAGCCCGCGACCCAGCATGATGTCGTCGACACCGCTGACCTCCCGGCAGCGGCGCCAATCGGCCAGCGACCAGATATCACCGTTGGCGTATACCGGCACGTCCACGACATCCCGCACCCTGGCCACCCACTCCCAGTGGGCCGGCGGCTTGTAGCCATCCAGCTTGGTGCGTGCATGCACCACCAACTGCTGCGCGCCGCCGGCCGTCAAGGCGCGCGCGCAATCGAGCGCGCCGTCCGGGCTGTCGAAACCCAGGCGCATCTTGGCAGTCACCGGAATATGTGCAGGAACGGTCCGGCGCACCTCGCGGAGGATGGTATGCAGCAGCTCCGGTTCCTTGAGTAGCACTGCGCCGCCGCGTGACTTGTTCACCGTCTTGGCGGGGCAGCCGAAGTTCAGGTCGATGGCCGGCGCGCCCAGCGTGCAGGCATAGGCGGCATTGTCCGCCAGGCACGCCGGATCGGAGCCCAGCAACTGCACGCGCAGTGGCGTGCCGGCACGGGTAACGGCGCCGCTGTCCAGTTCCGGCGCGAGCTTGCGGAAGCTGCTCTGCGGCAGCACGCGGTCGGACACCCGAATGAACTCGGTCACGCACCAGTCGACTCCGCCGACGCGGGTCAGGACATCACGGAGAATCTCGTCGACGAGCCCTTCCATGGGTGCCAAGGCGATCTGCATACCGGAGTTCATCTGCCGAAAAAGGGACGGCATTGTACGGAGGCCCGGCGAATTTATGAATCGCACGTTCTCGACCCACCGCGACATGGCTCCCGGCAGGGCATCACTCCTCGACGGTATCGATCCCGGTCGTGGCGCCGGTGCCTCACGAGATACCGGTGTTGCCGGTGTTGCCGGTGTTACCGGTGCCCAAGGTATGACCGGCCATCTACCGATCGCTACGCCGTTCCAGTTTCGGCCGAGGGTGATGTTCCATGTCCGTTTCGTTGCCACCGTGCCCGGGCTCACCCGTGGCTTTCCCCGACTGTGTCGATGCAGGCTGACGCTGCGCCGAATCATCGCGCTCATCCACCTCATCGTCGTCCAGGTACTCGATGCCTTCCCCGACGCCCATGGAACCACTTCCGGCGGCGCCACGATCGACAGCGCCGGTGTTTTGCGCCAGGGGCAGATCGGAAAACGGGACCTCCTGCGCGCCGACGCCCACGGCGATGAACATCGACGCAAAGACCGCTACAAGAAAACGCATGGCCGCCACCTCTACCTCGTCTGTCAGTGTTATAGGCAACGGGTTGGCGATGGAGTGCGGTTTCCCCAGGCTCGCCAACGACCGATGGTTTTGCCGGAACCGTCTTCGGCGGCCAGGGTCCCATCATCAAGGACGACTGTTCAGACTGCAGAGAAGGAAGCCATGCCATGACACCTGCACTGATACTCGCGATGATGGTCCTGGGCTGGATATCCGTGGCGCTCGCCATGCTCTGGGGCATGCTGCGTATCGCGCGCCGTCATCATCCGCCTCGCCCAGCCGTGCAACGTCCCATGCGCCGCCATACGCACGCCGGTAGCCACAGGGTTTCGGCATACCTGAGCATCTGATCGTCTTCTTTCTGAATTTAAATCGTGACAGCGGCAACGAAAGCTGTAGAATGCGCGTCGCGGGATGGAGCAGTCTGGTAGCTCGTCGGGCTCATAACCCGAAGGT